>DATJLU010000047.1:0-26218 GCA_035509275.1 Allostellaceae bacterium
GCGGCAACCACCCGCTCGCGTAGATCCATCGACAGAGGTCGGCTCATCCCATGCTGGCCTCCATTCCAGCCAGCATCTTGAATCACAATTTCAGCCAACCGGGAATCCCTCCCGATTCAGCCAAACCGTGAACCGCTCTAGTCCGAACGGTGCGGCTCCCGCGATTGCTGCGCAATCGCTGCCGCCGCCGCGGACGAACGCGCGTGGCGCGTTCGCCTTGACCTCAAGGGGGCTTTCTTTTTTTGGCTGAAAGCTGACAGCTGAGAGCTGACAGCTTTCTACGGCGTGAGGATGGCAGCGCCGATGGTGCGGCGTGCTTGTAGATCGGCATGCGCGCGGGCAGCGTCCGCGAGCGGATAGCGGGCGCGAATATCGGCATTGAGAATGCCGGAAGAAGCTGCCGCGAACACCGCTTCGGCGCGTGACAGGAGCTCGTGGCGGAGGGTGGTGTGGGTCACGAAGGCGGGGCTGGTGATGGAGAGCGAGCCGAGGGTGTTGAGGCGGAAGAGGTCGAAGGGCGGGATCGCGCCGGAGGGTGTGCCGTAGGTGACGAGCAGGCCGCGCGGCGCGAGGCAGCGCAGCGAGCCCTCGAAGGTGTCCTTGCCGACGCCGTCATAGACCACCGGCACGCCCTTGCCTTCGGTCGCGTCGCGCACCGCCGCGACGAAATCCACCTGGCGATAGAGGATGGGGAGGTCGCAGCCATGCGCCCGGGCGATCTCGGCTTTGTCGGCGCTGCCCACCGTGCCGATGACGCGGGCGCCGAGATGCTTTGCCCATTGGCAGAGCAGCAGCCCGACGCCACCGGCCGCGGCATGCACCAGAATGGTCTCGCCGCGCCGGACGGGATAGGTGGTGAAGAGCAGGTAATGCGCGGTGAGGCCCTTGGTCATGAGCGACGCGGCGCGCGCATCGTCGATGCCGTCCGGCACCGGGACGAGACGATCCGCCGGCATCAGCCGCCGATCGGCATAAGCGCCGATCGGCGCCGAGGAGTAGGCGACGCGTTGTCCGGGTGCGAGCCCGGTTACATCGCGCCCAACCGCCTCGACCACGCCGGCGGCTTCGAGTCCGATCGGCGACGGGTAGCGCGGCAGCGCGTAGCGCCCGGTGCGGTGCTGGATATCGATGTAGTTGAGCCCGATCGCGGTCTGGCGCAGCAGCACCTCGCCAGCGCCGGGCGGCGCGAGGGCGACGCGCTCATAGCGCAGCACCTCCGGCGGTCCCGGCTCGGTGATGACGACGCGATGGGCCTCCATGGACGCTACCCTCCTCTGCGCCGGTGACGATAGCACGCGTGCGAAGCTCTGCTATCATCAGCAAAAATGCGCTTGGGGAGGAACGGCGGATGTCGCGCGACGACACGGTCGAGGTGCTGCTGGACGGGCTCACCTTTCCCGAAGGCCCTCGCTGGCACGGCGGCCGGCTCTGGTTTTCGGATTTCTATTCGCAGCGCGTGCTGGCGCTCGATCTCGCGGGGAAGAGCGAGACCATCGTCACGGTGCCGAAGCGGCCCTCCGGGCTGGGCTGGCGGCCGGACGGGACGCTGCTCATCGTCTCCATGCTCGACCGCTCGCTGCTCGAGCTCAAAGCCGGCCGCTTGCGCCCGGTCGCCGATCTTTCGGCGCTGGCCGGCGGCCCGTGCAACGACATGGTCGTCGATGCGGCGGGGCGCGCCTATGTCGGAAATTTCGGCTATGACCGCCATGGCGGCGAAGCGCCGCGCACCACCGGCCTCATCCGCGTCGATGGCGATGGCCGGGCGACCCGCGTCGCCGACGATCTGATGTTTCCGAACGGCATGGTGATCACGCCGGACGGCAAGACGATGATCGTCGCCGAGACCTATGCCCATCGGATCAGCGCCTTTGCCATCGACGCCGATGGCGGGCTCGGTGCGCGCCGGGTCTTCGCGGAGATGCCCGGCTGCTATCCCGACGGCATCTGCCTCGATGCCGAAGGCGCTATCTGGGTCGCCGATGCGCGCGGCCATGAGGCGAGCCGCGTGTTCGAGGGCGGGCGCGTGGCGCAGCGCGTCGCGGTCGGCGATCGCACCGTCTTCGCCTGCATGCTCGGCGGCGCCGACGGGCGAACGCTGTTTCTCTGCACCAGCACCGGCAGCGGCCCGGCCATGGCCGAGAAGACCGACGGCAAGATCGAATATGCGCGCGTTGCGGTGCCCGGCGCCGGCCTGCCCTGATCCCAACCAGCGAGGAACGCCATGCGTCTTGAAGGAAAGATCGCCATCGTCGTCGGCGCCGGGCAAAGCCCGGGCGAAGGCATGGGCAATGGCCGCGCCACGGTGCTGCGCTTTGCGCGCGAAGGCGCCAAGGTGCTCGCCGTCGACCGCGCCCTCGCCGCGGCGGAAGAGACCGCGGCGCTGGTGAAGCAGGAAGGCGGCGAGTGCGTTGCCTTCGAGGCCGATGTGACGCGCGAAGCGACGCTCAAAGCCGCGGTCGCCGCCGCCGAGCAGCGCTGGGGCCGCGTCGACATCCTCCACAACAACGTCGGCGTCAGCATCGCCGGCGGCGACGCCTCGCCGCTCGACATCACCGAAGAGGCTTTCGACCGCATCGCCGCGATCAATCTGCGCGGCACGATCATGGCCTGCAAGCATGTGCTGCCGGTGATGCGCCGGCAGCGCGCCGGCGCGATCATCAACATCTCCTCGGTCGCGGCCTGGGAGAACTATCCCTATGTCGCGTACAAAGCGACGAAGGCGGGCATGATCGCCTATACGCAGCAGCTCGCCATCCACAATGCCGGCTATGGCATCCGCGCCAATGTCATCCTGCCGGGCCTCATGGATACGCCGATGGCGGTCGACACGCGGGCGCGCAGCAGCGGCCGGCCACGCGCCGAAGTCGCCGCCGAGCGCGACGCGCGGGTGCCGCTGCGCAACCGCATGGGCACCGCCTGGGACGTCGCCAATGCGGCGCTTTTCCTCGCCTCCGACGAAGCGTCCTTCATCACCGGCGTCGCGCTCCCGGTCGATGGCGGAGCGCTGGTGAAGATCGGCTGACCGCTACTTCTTCGCCTCGTTGAACGGCGCCACGACTTTGCCGGTGCGGTATTCGCCGGGCTCGAGGATGGCTTCGTGCTGCACATCCTTGAGCTCGTCGATGCTGCCGGTCTTGAAGCCTTGGAACTGCACCTCGAGGACGCGCGACTTCGACCATTCGCCATCCTTGCCATAGGCGATGTCGCCGACGATCGTCTTGAAGCTATGGGTGCGGACGTAATCGGCGAGCTTGTCCTGGTCGAGCGACTTCGTGCCTTCGATCGCATCGGCGAGCACTTGCAGGTTGGCATAGGCGAAGGGCGCGATGTACCAGCCGACCGGATCGACGCCGGCTTCACCCGCCTTCGCCTGGTAGGTCTTCAGAAAGGCGAGGATGCCGGGGAATTGCATGGTCGGCGCCGGGATCCAGAAGTCGTAATCGAGGAAGCCGTTGAGCTGCGCGCCGAGCTGCTGCTTGATCGCGGTCACCTGCAGCCCGACCATGCCGCCGCCGACGAAGCGCGCCTTGAGCCCGACCTCGTTGATCGCGCGCACCATGCCGACCGAATCCGGCGGATAGGAGGCGATGTAGACGATCTCGGGATCGGCCGCCTGGATGGCGCGGACGATGGGGGTGTAGTCGGTGGTGGTCGGCGGGTAGTTGCGGTCATAGACGATCTTCAGCCCTGCCGCTTTGGCGAGCTTGCGCGCACCGTCGGCGGCGTTCTGCGCGAACTGCGCATCGGCTGCGGCGATGGCGATGGTCTTGGGCTTGGGATCGGCCGCCATCGCGACATCGAAGAAGCCTTGCGAGAAGGCGCGTTCGGGATCAGGGCCGGTCGGCAGCATGGAAAAGTATCTGGGGTAGTGGAACTGGTTGTTGACGGCGAGACCGAAGAGGCTGAGGAAGAGCACGTTGTGCTGCATCACCACCGGCATGGCCGGCGCGATCATGTTGGTGGCGTAGCCCGAGACGACGAGGTTGACCTTGTCGATATCGAGCAGCTTGGAATAGATGCTCGGCACATTCGGCGGGTTGCTCTGATCATCGTAATAGACGAGCTTCACCGGGCGGCCCATGATCCCGCCCTTGGCGTTGACGTCCTCCTGCCAGATCTGCATGCCGAGCAGCGCCGATTTGCCGACGGCGGCCAAGCCGCCGGTCAGCGCCATGCCGAAGCCGATGGTGATCGGCTCCGCCGCCCGGACCGGGCCCGAAGCGATCAACGAAAGCGCCAGCGCCGCCGCCGAAACCAGCATGCCACGCCGCGCCAAGATCCAATTGCCCATTACTGTCCTCCCTCGCTCGTCGTGCCGCCGCTGCGGGCAGAGCCCGGCGTCGGCCTTGTGCGGCCGATCAGCCCCGGGCGGCAGGGCGCTATCCTGTCACGGCGAAAGGGAAAAAAGAAGAGCGGCCCGTCAGCGGTGCTGTCGGACCACGCTATCGGTACGTTTCAGTGCGGTGAGCGCGGGAGAGGCTCAGGGCGAGCGTTCATAGGCCCGGCGCAGCGCCTCGCGCATGATCGCCTCGGCCTCCTCGCCCCAGCTGCGGAATCCGCAGGCATCGCAGGCGGCTACCCGGATTGTTGCACCGCAGCGCATCAGGCCTTTATCGGTCCATTGGTGAAAATCGATATCCTCGACATTCTTGCTCAAATGGCCACGCCGGCAAACCGGGCAAATGTCGATCTCGTCGCGCCTCATCATGTTCCCATCCAAAATGCGCCGCAATTGCTACCTTGCAGGGTATCGCCCGCCAGAGGCTGTGATCTGCGTCACACCCGAGCCGCCGCCGCAACCAATTGCCAGCCGCGCGCGGGCTGCGGCATGCTGGCGCACCGCTTTTGGAGCCGCGGAGCGAGTGATGGAGCCCAAGGATCGCCTGCCCTATTCGCCGATCACGCGCCGCCCGCCGCTGCCCCTGCCCGGCGGCGCGCGCATGGCGTGCTGGGTCGTGGTTAATGTCGAGGAGTGGAACATCCGGGAGCCGATGCCGCGCACGGTGCTGACGCCGCCGGCGGGCGGCGCGCCGATGCCCGACATCCCGAACTGGGCCTGGCACGAGTACGGCAATCGCGTCGGCTTCTGGCGCCTTCTCGAGGTGCTCGACCGGCTCGAGATCAAAGCGGTGCTGGCGCTGAACGGCTCGTGCATCGAGAGCTATGCGCCGATCGCCGAGGCGGCGCGCGAGCGCCACTGGGAGTTCCTCGGCCACGGCTTCATCCAGAAGAACATGCAGAAGGTCAGCGATGAACGCGACGCGATCCGCCGCACCGCCGCGGCGATCGCCGCCTTCACCGGCAAACCGCCGCGCGGCTGGCTCGGCCCCGGCCTCACCGAGACGTGGGAAACGCCCGACCTCCTCGCCGAGGAAGGCTACGATTATGTCTCGGACTGGGTGCTCGACGATCAGCCGGTGGTGCTGCAAACGCGCGCGCGGCCGATCGTCAACTTGCCCTACACGCAGGAATGCAACGATGTCGCCATGATGCTGATCCAGCATCATCCGGCCGAGGAGTACCGGCGCCGCGCCCTCGACCAGTTCGAGCAGCTTTACGCCGACTCGGCACAGGCGACGCGGATCATGGCGCTCGTCGTCCACCCCTACATCATGGGCGTGCCGCACCGGCTCAGATATTTCCGCGAGACGCTCGAGGCGATCCGGCGGCATGACGACGTGCTGTTCTGGACAGGCGAGCAGATTCTCGACTGGTTTGTCGCGGCGCAAAAAGCCTGAGGCAGCGGCGGCGAACGATTCCGAATTGCGGCCTCCACCCCATGGTGCAATGATCGCCTGAGATCGCTCAGGCATAAGAGCGCCAAAGGGGGAAACCATGCCACGCATCACCCGACGTTTTGCGTGCGCCGCCGCGTCGGCGGCGACGCTGCTCGCCATCGCCGGCGCCGCCACCGCGCAGGAAGCCCGCCATTTCCGCCTCGGCTACGACCAGCCGCACACGACCGGCTACGGCATTCTCGGCGATATCTTCGCCGAGAAGCTCAAGCAGCTCAGCAACGGCACGCTGCTGATCGACCAGTTCCCCGGCGCGCAGCTCGGCCAGGAGCCGCAAATGCTGCAGCTGGTGACGCGCGGCGACATCGACTTCATCATCAGCTCGACGGCGAATGCCGCGACGCTGTCGCCGGAATCGGGCGTCATGTCGATCCACTACATCTTCAAATCGGAGGCGCATCTGAAGAAGGCGCTTGCCGATCCGAAGCTGGTGGCGGCGGTGCGCCGCATGTTCGACGAGACCGTCAAGGGCGCCCATGTGCTGACCGTGGCCACCTTGGGCCTGCGCGATCTCTACGGCAAGCGCGAGATCCACGGCATCGCCGACATCAAGGGCGTCAAGGTGCGCGTTCAGGCGACGCCGACCGAGGATCGGATGTTCCCCGCCTATGGCGCGCAGGTCGTGCACATGCCGTTCGGCGACGTCTATACCGCGCTGCAGACCGGCGTGGTCGACATGGCCGAGAACGGCATCAATGTCTACCTCTCGAACAAGCATTACGAGGTGGCGCCAATCATGTCGCTGACCGAGCACGAGGCCAATAACAGCGTGCTGTGGGTCAGCGACCGCGCCTGGTCGAGCTTCAGCGACCAGCAGAAGGCATGGGTCCAGGCGGCGGCCGACGAAGTCGGCCGCACCCAACCCGAGAAAGCGCTGGCGCTCGAGCATGAATCGCAGGCCAAGCTCGAGAAGATCGGCGTGAAATTCGTGACCGCCGTCGACAAGACCGGCTTCATCAAAACCGCGGAGCCGATCCAGGACAGCATCGCCCATCAGCTCGGGCCGCACGCGGTCGAGATCCTCGGCATCATCCGCAGCGATCAGTAGGTCCGGCATGCGCGGATGGGATCGGCTGGTGCTGCAGCAACAGCGCCACTTGAAATGGCGCGCACTCGATCGGCTCGAGAAGGCGCTGATGATGCTGTGCGGCATCGCGCTCGCCGGCTTCTCCGCCTCGACCTTGATCGACATCGTCACGCGCACGCTGGGCCATCCGATCCTGTCGCTGCAGGAGGTGACCTCCGCCTGCTTCGTCTATGGCGTCTTCATCGGCGCCGGCGTCGCAACCCGGCGCAACGACCATCTCTACCTGACGGCGGTGGCGGAATCGCTGCACGGGCGCACGCGGTTTGCGGTCGAGATATTGACGCGAGCGGTCGTGCTCGGCGTCGGGCTCTGCATGATCTGGTTCGGCTGGCTCAACTTCCTCAAGGGCTTCCAGAGCTTCCGCATGCCCTCGATGCTGCCGATCGCCTATCTCTTCGCCATCATCCCGATCTCGGGTGTGCTGGTCAGCCTGTTCAGCGTCGAGCAGATGTGGAATGGCTGGCACCACGGCTTCGAAGGCTTCGACGAGAAGCCGGAGCCCGAGGCGGTGCTATGACCCGGCGCAGCCCCGCATGAGCAGCCCCGGCATCCTCGCGCTGATGGTCGTGCTGTTCCTGGTGTTCGGCTATCTCGGCGTGCCCGTCGCCTTCTCGCTCATGGCGGGCGTGCTCATCGGCACGCTCTTCACCGAGGTGACGCTGACCTCGATGATCACGCAGATGTTCAACGGCGTCGACGCCACGGCGCTGCTCGCGGTGCCGTTCTTCCTGCTGGTTGGCGAGCTCATGACCTCCGCCAATGTGGTGATCCGCATCGCCAACCTGTCGCAGGCCATGGTCGGACATCTGCGCGGCGGCCTGGCGCAGGTGGTCACCGTGTTCAGCATGTTCTTCTCGGGCATTTCCGGCTCGTCCTCGGCCGATGTCGCGGTGCTGAGCCGCACTTTGGCGCAGCCAATGGCGCGCGAAGGCTATTCGCCCGACTTCGTCGCCGCGCTGATCGCCGCGGGCTCGACCATCGCCGCGCTGGTGCCGCCGAGCATCCTCGCCGTGGTCTATGGCGCCGTCGGCAATGTCTCGATCGCCGGGCTGTTCATGGGCGGGGTGGTGCCGGGTCTGCTGATCGGCTTCGGGCTGATGATCTATTGCTATTTCTTCGGCCCTGTCGGCTTCCGCCGGCCGCGTGCGACCTTCCGGCAATTCGCCGGCGCGGCGGCGGAAGCGGTGCTGCCGCTGATGATCCCGGTGATCCTGCTCGGCGGCATCACCACCGGCTGGTTCACCCCCACCGAGGCCGGCGTCGTCGCCGTCGCCTGGATCCTGCTGGTGGTGATCCCGCTGCTCAATCGCGGACATCTCGGCAATCTGCCGATCGATTTCTGCCATGCCGGGCTGATCTATTCGCTGCCGCTCATCACCATCGCCGCGGCCGCCGCCTTCGGCTGGATGCTGGCCTATCTGCGCGGGCCGATCGTGGTCTCGGGCTGGATCGGCGCGCTCTCCGGCAACGATCCGCATCTCGTCATGCTGCTGCTGGTGGCGGTGTTCGTCATCGTCGGCGACTTCATCGAGCCGATCCCGGCGGTGATCATCTTCATGCCGATCGTCAACGAGCTGACGCGCGCGGCCGATATCAACCCCGTGCATATGGGTGTGGTGCTGATCGCCACCCTCGCCTTCGGCCTCATCACCCCGCCCTATGGCCTCGCCCTGCTGATGTCGTCGAAATTCGTCGGCGTCCGCTTCGCGCGCGCGTTGCGCGCCTCGCTGCCCATCTATGTGGTGTTCTTCGCGACGATCGCCTTCACCATCTACCTACCTGACGTCATCCTCTGGCTCCCCAAGCACACGGTGCCGGAATCGGTCGGCTGCTTTAAAGCGCCGGCGGGGACCGGATATATCTGCCCCTAGGGTGTCATGCGCGACATTTGCTAAGCTGGTTTGCGCCATCGCTGCGTTCGGAGGAAGCCCCATGAAGACTGGCGCGTTCCAATCGGTCGCCGGCGCGATCGCGTTCCAGGAATCGGCGGGCTCGGGGCGGCCGATCGTGCTTATCCACGGCAATTCCGCCTCCAGCCGCGCCTATCTTCGGCAATCGGCGAGTCCGCTGGGCGAGAGGCACCGCCTCGTCGCGTTGGATCTCCCCGGCCATGGACGATCGGCCGATGCGGCCGATCTCTCGATCTATTCGCTGCCGGGCTACGCCGGCATTCTACGCGCCTTCGCCAAGGCGGAGCGGCTCGAGGATGCGATCTTCGTCGGCTGGAGCCTGGGCGGCCATATCGTTCTCGAAGCCGCGCCCGATCTGCCCAAAGCGGCCGGCTTCGTGATCTTCGGCACGCCGCCGCTCGCCGCCTCGCCAGCGATGGAAGAAGCCTTCCGTCGTCACCCCGCCATAGCGTTGACCTTCGCCGCCGAGATGACGCGGGAGCAGGCCGAGGCCTATGTCGCAGCGTTCTTCAAGCCCGGGTATTCCGACATTCCTCCAAGCTTCGTCGAAGACGCGCTGCGCACCGACGGTCGAGCGCGCGCGGCGCTTGGGGCGAGCCTTGCGACGGGCTATCGCGACGAAGTCGCGGTCGTCGGCCAGCTGCGGCAGCCGCTCGCGGTGCTGCATGGCGCCGACGAGCAGCTCGTGAACGGTGGCTATTTCGCCGGGCTGTCGATGCCGACGCTCTGGCGCGGCGCGGTTCAGAGGATCGCCGACGCCGGCCATGCGCCGCACTGGGAACAGGCCGGCGCCTTCAACGCGCTGATCGACGCTTTCGCGGAGGACTGCGGCTAGGCTTCGCCGCGAGCAGGTTGCTAGCGGACCAGAAGGCGCGCTCAGGTCCTTCGGGCGGCTTTGAACAGCGTGTAGACCAGGTTCAGCGCGCCCATGAAAAACAAGATACCGACATGCTCGGTGAAGCCGTACCGGCTGTATTCATAGGCGCCAAAGGCAAGAAAACCGATGCCAAGGGGGAACAGAATGCCCATCGCATGTCCCTCAATTCAGTTTTCTCCGAGGGGACGCACGCTAGCGGGAGCCAATTTAACAATCGGTGAATCCGGCGGCGAGGCGCTAGAGCGGCTCCCCCCGCTGGCGGGGCCATCGCATTTGTCACCGCATCCGCGGTAGGAAAAGATTCACCACGGAGGCACGGAGATCACGGGAGAAGCGAAGACATGCCTGCCTGCGCGAAAGCTGAAGCGGTTTCGCTTCGGCGACGGCAGGGCGCGTCTCGCGCGCCAAACACATAATCTCCGTGTCCTCCGTGCCTCCGTGGTGAATCATGCGCGATAGCTGTGCCTAGCAGGCACAATCTCTGCCGATGCGCTGAGTGCATGTCGCGATCGGAAGATGCGATGCACCTCGAGGCTCGCGCCGGGCCTTCACTCCCTCAGACGAAGCGCGGGGAAAAGCCGCCGGCCTTCGCTTCGATGTGGCAGACGAAGGGCGCGCCGAAATGCGTCGGCATCAGCAGCGCGCCGGTGCCGCTGCAATGCTCCAGCACTTGGCGCCGGCTCTGCCGCGCCAGCGCGGCATCGGCGCAAACGAAGCTGTTCCATTCGGGGTGGTAGACCTGGATGGCGTGATGCAGCACGTCGCCGCAGAGCAGCGCGCCGCCGCCTGACGCGAGCTTCAGCACCATCGAGCCCGGCGTGTGGCCTGGCGCCGGCTCCAGCATCAGGTGCTCGTCGATCGCCTCGGCGCCGGTCACCATCTGCGCCTGTCCCGCTTCGACCACCGGCAGCACGCTGTCTTGGAAGGAGCCGTGATTGACCGGCGCTTTCGCCGCGCGGTCGAGCGCGAGATAGTGATCGTAATCGGCCTTGCTGAAGACGTAGCGCGCCTTGGGAAAGGTCGGAACCCAGCGGCCATTGTCGAGCCGCGTGTTCCAGCCGACATGGTCGGCGTGGAGATGCGTGCACATCACCAGATCGATCTCGTCCGGCCGAACGCCGGCCTCGGCGAGGCGCTGCAGATAGCGCGACTCCATCAAATGCCATTTCGGCCGCGTCGGCCGCGCCTTGTGATTGCCGACGCAAGTGTCGACCAGCGCGGTGCGGCCGCCGATGCGGATGAGCCAGCTGTGGATGCTGAGCTTCAGGCAGTTCTTCGCGGGGTCGAAATGATCGGGCACCATCCAGCGGAGATGCTTTGCCACCAGTTCCGGACGCCAATCGGGGAAAAAGGCCGGCGCGTCCCAATCGGCCGCATACAGCTCTTCGATCCGGGTCAGGCTCGCCGCGCCGATCGTCACCGTCGTCATAGGGCTCCCTCCTTTGGTCTTCTGCGCTCAAGACTGTACCATTGCGGCGCGCCGGGGTAGTGATTGATGGGGAGGGAGAGTGATGACCGGACCGAAGCTGTTCTCACCCATCGCGCTGCGCGAGGTTGCGCTCAAGAACCGCGTCGTGGTGGCGCCGATGCACCAATATTCGGGGGTGCGCGGCTTTCCCACACCCTGGCATCTCATGAATGCCGGCCGGTTCGCCGCTGGCGGGGCCGGGCTCGTCTTCCTGGAATCGACCAAGGTCGAGCGGCGCGGCTGCGGCACGATCGGCGATCTCGGTTTGTGGGACGACGCCTTCATCAACCATTTCCGCCCGATCGCCGACTTCATCCGCCAGCACGGCGCGGTGCCGGGCATCCAGCTTGGCCATGCCGGCCGCCGCGCGCGGCTCGAGCGCCCCTGGGAAGGCGGCAGGCCGCTGGCGCCGTCGCCCGAGATCGCGGATTGGGAGGCATGGGAGATCATCGGGCCGAGCCCGATCTCGGCCGGCGAAGGCGAGCCGCCGCCGCGCGCGCTCAGCACCGCCGAGGTGCAGCAGGCGGTGGCGGCGTGGGGTGAAGCGGCGCGGCGCGCCGAAGCCGCGGGCTTCGAGGTGCTCGAGATCCATGGCGCGCATGGCTACCTCATCCACCAATTCCTCTCGCCGCTCGCCAACCACCGCAGCGACGCCTATGGCGGCTCGGCGTTGAACCGCATGCGCTTTGCCATCGAAGTGGTGGAAGCGGTGCGTGCGCATTGGCCGGCGGAAAAGCCGCTCTTCCTCCGCCTCTCGGTCGAGGACGATGCCGGCTGGGGCCCGGCCGAGAGCGCGGCGCTGGCGCGGCTGGTGAAGCCCAAAGGCGTCGACGTCATCGATTGCAGCTCGGGCGGCATGCTGGGCCGGCCGGTGGTGAGCGCCGGCCCGGTCGGCTACGGCTATCAGGTGCCCTATGCCGAGCGGCTGAAGCAGGAAGCCGAGATCATGACCATGGCGGTCGGCCTCATCGTCCATGCCGATCAGGCCGAGCGCATTCTGCAGCAAGGCCAGGCCGATCTCATCGCCCTCGCGCGCGAGATCCTCTACAACCCCAACTGGCCGATGGACGCGGCACAGAAGCTCGGCATCGACCGGCGCTTCGAGCTGATGCCGCCGCCTTACAGCTATTGGCTCTCCAAACGCGCCGGCAGCGTCAAGGATATGGTGCCGTCGACCTATCGCGCGCCGGCTGCCAGCAGCGCCAATCCGTAGGCAGCCCCTCCCCTGAACCCGTGCTCCGGGGCCTAACTGGCCATTACCGGCGAACCACATCACGACGCCGCTGGCGGGTGACGAGCGTGCGAAACGGTCGGAAGTAAAGGTCGAACAGGGTTGCGAAATCCGCCTCTTTGTTGTCTCCGATGCCGAAGGTCAGCCGCTCGCGCTGCGTCGGCAGGTAGAGCGTTCCCGCCAACCCATCCCAGAGCGTAAAAACCTGCGCCAGGTTCTTATCCCAATGGCACGGCTCAACGCTGTGATGGGTCAGGTGGAGCACCGGGCTGCTGATGTGCCGCCCGATCCAACCCGGAAACATGATCCACACGTGCGAATGTCGAAGATGATAGCCGACGAGGTAAAATACGAACTCGATGGCATTGACGCCGAAAATCGTCATCGCCGGATTTCGAGACCTGCGCTCGCGATCCCGCCAAAGACTGCTCCGACGCTCATGTTCAACAGCACGTCGACGGGATGCATGCGAAAGACAGCAAATGGCGTCAGCACGCGCGCCGAGTGGTGAACTTTGTGAAACTCCCACAAGAGCGGCACCCGATGTTGGGCATAGTGCGCGACGAACAGCGCAGCATCCAGCGCGATGAGCTCAATAATCGTGGCGAGCCAGATTCCGAATGGGCTCAGCGGCCAATGAAGCCCCTCGATTCCGGTACCGATTCGCAGCGCACCGACGAGCGCCGCGTAGGATCCTGCTGCTAAGATTGCGAAGGCGGGCGCAAGCGCAAGGAAAAATCGGCGCGTTGATCAGCCAAACCTTATAATCCGCGATCGCGGACGGATGTACAAAGTTGCGCCACGGCAAGCAGTAGCGCGACAATCCGCGAATGGTCGGACGCCGGGAGCGGCTGACATACACGAGCGCCGCAAGCACAAAGGCTGCCGCCAGATAGAGCCAATACTGTTTTTCCCGCGGCGCGGTCACGATGGACACGACCGGCCAAAGCAGCACCGTCAGGATGGTAGAAGCGTTCTGCATGCCGCAGGTACTTGCTGCTCGAAACCGCCGCTCTATGAGGGGTGAGAACGGGGCCAAATGTCGTGCCGCCGCCGTCCTTTCGGGGGTATTTCCAAAGCACGCCGCGTCAACGTTGGTCTGGCGCAAGCTAACAAAATCTTGACGGGGCGATGCGCGATGCACGGGTCCGACCGTTGGCGCCACTATGGGCCTTCGGACATCCTCTCCAGACCAGGCTAACCCCCTCCCGCTCGCGGGAGAGGGGCTGGGTGAGGGTCTACTCGCGGTAGGACGGGTCTTTGCGGTCGAGCTTGCGCAGCAGGCCCGGCCATTCGAGGAGGCCGTAGCGGCGGATCACCGACGGGTCGTACATGCCGATCGATTTCTGCACAATTTCCGGCGCCATCTCGTTGAGGGCGGTGTTGCAGGCCATGGCCGCGATCTGCGCCTGGCACGAGCGCTCCAGACCATACATGGCGGTGAAGGCCTCGGCGACGCTGGCGCCCACGGTCAAGAGGCCGTGATTGCGCAGGATCATGTAGTTCATCGTGCCAAGGTCGCGGGCGAGCGCGTCGCGCTCGTTGGGATCGCGCTCCGGCCCGTTGAAATCATGATAGGCCAGGCGCGCGCAGAAACGCGTCGCCGTCTGCGTCAGCGGCAGCAGGCCGCATTGCAGCGCCGAGACCGCCATGCCGGCGATGGTATGCGTGTGCATCGCGGCGTTGACGTCGGGCCGCGCGCGATAAAGCGCGCTATGGATGACGAAGCCGGCCTGGTGCAGCCCGTATTCGCCTTCGGGCTGGTACAGCACCTTGCCGTCGAGATCGACCTTGAGCAGCGCGGATGCGGTCACCTCGTCGAACAGCAGCCCGTGCGGATTGAGCAGGAACTGATCGGGAGCGTCCGGCACCCGCGCCGAAATGTGGGTGTAGATCATGTCGGACATGCCATAGGCATCGCACAGGCGATAGCACGCCGCCAGATCGACCCGCGCCTGCCACTCCGCCTCGCTCACCCGCGAGCGCAGCGGCTTCAAGCGCAAAAGCTGGGGAGAGGCGGTTACCGTCATGGCGTGCTCCTCGTCGCCGGGATCGGACGCAGCGGAGCATAGCGCAGGCCGCCGGCCGCGAACACTGCCCGCGCGGCACGCCCGGCCGGGAAAAGCGGGGTCGCGCCATGGCCCGGATTTCCACAGTGTCGCAGTACATGACGCTGTGAGAAATCCGGGGTAGGGTTCGCGCTGTTGGCGGCGCGGGCGCGGCGGCGTCTCTTAAACCGCAGGGAGGGTTCGATGGGGAAGCATTTGGGCGGGCTCGCGGCGCTGGGCGCAGTGCTGGCGGCGCTGGCCGCCGCGGCTCCGGCAGGCGCGCAGAACGCGGCTTCTCCCGCGCCGGCCGCCAAGCCCGCCGCCTCGCCCCCCGCCGCCAACGCCGCTGCGCCACCGGCTGCGGGCAGCGCCGTTGTTCCGGCGCCGGCCGCAAACCCCGCTGCTCCAGCGCCCGCCGGCGGCGCCGCGGCACCGGCGCCCGCTGCTGGCGCTGCGCCGCCACCTGCCGCCGGCGCTGCCGCCCCGGCACCCGCCGCCGCTGCGCCGGCCCCTGCCATTGACTGGCTTGCCGCGGCCGCGGCGAGCAACATGCAGATCATCGGCCATAGCGACCTCAACGGCGCGGGCAAGGGCGGCGAGGGTCTGGCGCTGCAGCAATACTCGGGCGGCCGCCGCGTGCTCTTCCTCGCGCATGAATCGGGGCCGATGTGCTTCAGCGTCATCGACGTGACCAAGCCGGAGCAACCGACGGTCATCACCCAGGTCCCGGTCGAAGCGGATTTCGTGCGCTGCAACTCGCTGGGGGTGAGCGACACCACGCTGGTGGTCGCGCATCAGACGGAAAAGCCGGGCCAGCCCTATGCCGGGATCGATATTTACGACGTCAGCGATCCGGCGCATCCGAAGAAGCTGTCGCATTTCGATACCTCCGGGCCGCATTCGCGCGGCGTGCATTACGTCTGGTTCACCGACGGGCATTACGCCTATCTGTCGACCGGAGCGCGCGACTTCACGCCGCGCAACCCCGACGACGATCAGTTCCTGATGATCGTCGACGTCTCCGATCCCGAGCATCCGCACGATGTCGGGCGCTGGTGGCTGCCGGGCACGCGGGTCGGCGATGCCGCGGCGGCGCCGCCGCGCGTCGAGTGGCCCGATAGCGGCATCCGCATGCACTCGCTGACGATTCCGAAGGAGCGGCCGGACCGCGCTTATGTCGGCTGGATCGATGGCGGTTGGGTGATCCTCGACATCAGCGACAAGACGCATCCGAAGGCCATCGTTCGCCGCTCCTGGCAGTCGCTCGATTCAGGCTTCGCGCATACGGTGCTGGCGCTTCCCGCGCGCGGCATCGCCATTCAAAGCGAGGAGGCGACCCAGAACAACTGTGCCGACTGGCCGAAACGCAATTGGGTGTGGGACATCGCGAACGAGCAGCACCCCTATCCGCTCGCGCCCTTCCCGCCGGTGCCCGACCAGGCGCAGCTCTGCCACGCCGGCGGGCGCTTCGGCTCGCACAATATCGACATGAACCGGCCGATCGCGACCTCGCGCATGCTGGTGAACACCGTCGTCGGCAGCTACTTCAATGGCGGGGTGCGCGCCTATTCGATCGCCGATCCGTCGCATCCCGTGGAGATCGGCTACATCATCCCGAAGGCGCCGCCCGGCAATACCATGCACACGATCCAGATCAACGACATCTATGTCGATGAGAACGGCCTGATCTATGCGAACGACCGGTTCACGGGCGGCCTCTACATCATCCGCTACACCGGCACGGTCCCGCTCAATTGAAGCGCGGCGACGCCGCGGCCGCGCTCAGCAATGCGGCCGCGGCAGCGCTTCGATCTGCTCCAGCTTGCCGCGAACCGCGTAGTCGCCATAGTCGAACAGCATGTCCTCGGCGATGCCGTTATCGAGGAGGCGCACGCTTTCTTCGTAATCGGGCACGGCGTCGGGCCGCTGCGGCGGATCGATGGCACCTGGCGGCGGGAAGAACGCGAGCCTGACTTTCCAGGAGGGGCGGTTCAGCAGCGGGCTCTCCGGCAGCTTCTCCGCCTCGTCGGCGCCGGGCGCGAGCCGCGGCCCGATCACCGCGGTGATCTGGCCGGCGCTTTCCACATCTGATCCGTCGAAGACGTGGCGCGTCACCAGGTGGTCGCCGGCTTCCGCGCGTGCGACGAGGAGCCTGGTATGGGCCGCCGGGAACAACGTCCCGGGCGGCAGCGACAGCACCGTCTCCTGCGGCTTGGTGAATTCGGCGACGCCGGGCCGCCCGGGAGGGCCGAGCCTCGCCCGGCCTTTGATCTCGTCGAAGGGCCGGTCGGACTCGGCCTGGCGCAGCGCGAATTGGAAGTGCTGCCCGTCCTTGGCTTCCCAGCTGACGAAGTTCGAGAAGGTGTCGAGCGTGTCGTTGCCGGGGTCGTCCCGGCTGTATTGCAGCCGCAGGTAGAAGTGTTCCTGTTCCGTCCAGCCGCTGCAGGTCTCGTCCCATTCGTCGAGCATGACCCCGCCGGCGCCGACGACGTCGCTGCTCGATTGGGTCGATTGCAAGCTGAGATTATAGCGCGCGCGATAGGGCACCATGTCCGCGGCGATAGCGGCCTTGCCGAGCAGCAAGGCCAAGGCGACGGCGCCGAGGAGGCGCGCAGGCGGTGAGTTCATAACGATAATCGTTCTCCGAAGCGCCAGAGCCCAGTCTAGAGTTTTCGCGGGGATTCGTCAGGGGCCAAAGCGGCCGGGTCGCGCCTCGCCCCGCGGCAGAATGTCCGCCGGCCTTGTTCTATGCAGCGACCGGACGCGGCGTCCCCGGCGAAAGGGTGCGCTTTTTCAACTCAGGGGGAACACGTCGACCCGGTCCGCATCCCCACCGGTGTTGCGGTTGCCGAGCGCGCGGACGATGATGCGCACCCGCGGAATGCCGCGGGACATGAGATAGCGGCGCAACGCCAGCGCGCGCGCGAGCGACAGGCGCTGCGCCCGCGCCTCGCGGTCGCTGCCGCCGGCAAAGCCCTGCAGCTCGACGCGCAGGTTGTGATGAGCGGCAAGGCGTGCGGCAACACCATCGAGCAGCGGCTGAGCGGCCGGCGGCAGCGCCGTGCTTTCGGGCGGGAAAGCGACGGAGCCGAGCGGCGCCTCGACGTCCGCTCGGCCTGGCACAGCGCCGAGAGCGGCGAGCGACAGGATCAGCGCCGCCATCGCCAGAGCACGTTTTGCAGCAGAAGCGATCATGGATCGGCTTTGCAAACGCGGCATTCGTGCCTGCCCAATGGTCAACGCGCGAGCGCCGATTTCAGTTCGTCCTCATCGGTTCTAGGCGAGGAGAACGCGCGCCATCCCTGCGCGGCCCGACGACATCCGCGGCGCTCAGCGCGGTGCGGGCTGACAATGCGGGCAAAAATAGCCGGTCCGGCCGCCGGATTTGAGCGTGGCGATCGGGCCGCCACAGCGCGGACAGCGCCCGCCCTGCTTGCGCTGCGGCAGCAGGAAGCCGCGCGGCAGCCGTTCCAGCATCTGCTCCGAGCCGGCGCCTTCGCGCACCGCGGTCTCCAACGCGTATCGCATTTTGTTAAAAAGCCGCTGCAGCGCGGCGCGGTCGAGCGCCTTCGTGGGCGTTTTCGGATGGAGCTGCGCTTGGAACAGTATCTCGTCGGCATAGAGATTGCCGATGCCGGCGACGAGCGCCTGATCCATCAGCGCCGATTTCACGTCGCGCTTCGTCGCCTGGAGCGCGTGTGCGAAGTCGTCGGCGCTGAACCCTGGGTCGAGCGCATCGGGGCCGAGCCCTTCGCGCGCGACGAAAGCGTCGACATCGGGCACCAGCTCGACGCTGCCGATGCGGCGTGGATTGACATAAGCCAGGTGTCCATCGCCGGCGAAATCGAGGCGCAACCGGTCATAAGGCGGCTCCTCGGCACCATTCCCGTAGTATTGCAGCGAGCCGTTCATGCCGAAATGCAGGACGAGCCAGCCGGTCTCGCCGAGGTCGATGAGGAGATACTTGCCGTACCGCCGCGACGCCGTGAGCCGCGCGCCCTTGAGCCGCGCCGCCAATTCGGCAGGCGCGGACTTGCCGATGATGCGGCGGTCGTTGACGACGGCGGCGTCGATCCGCCGCCCGAGGCTGGTGGCGTCGAGATGGTGCTTGAAAATCTCGACCTCCGGTAGCTCTGGCATTCATGCCTCGTCAGCTCGCAGTTTCCCGGCGGCGGCGCATCGCCTTCACCATGATGGAACGCGTAGGGCGCGCTTCGCGTCTCGAAAAACACGGCGATTCCCAAGGTTTTTTCCGCAGTCCCCGCGAAAGCGGGGACCCAGAGCCATGCGCCCCAGTCATCGCATCTGGAGCACTGGATGCCCGCTTTCGCGGGCAAGGCGAAAATTGAGACATAGCGTCGCTGCGCGATTTGCACGCTCCGTCGCGCCTTCGCGGGGACGACGCTAGCCCGGATTTCTCACACCGTCGCGTGCTGCGTTGCACACTGTTGGCGCCCGTGACGGTGTGAGAAATCGGGCTAGCTCCCGCCGACGCCCTCGCCCACCATCTTCGCGGGGTCGACCACCTCGTCGAAGCGCTTGGCGTCGATATAGCCGGATTTGAGCGCGGCCTCCCGCAGGGTCAGGCCCTCGTCATTCGCCTTGTGCGCGATGGCCGATGCCTTGTCGTAGCCGATGACGGGGCTGAGCGCGGTCACCAGCATCAGCGAGCGGCCGACCATCTCGTCGATGTGCTGCCGGTTGAGGCGGGTGCCGTCGACCGAGAAGTGGCGCAGCTTCTCGCAGGCATCGCCGAGGATGCGGGCGGAGTGCAGGAAGTTGTTGATAATGATCGGCCGCATGGCGTTGAGCTCGAAATTGCCTTGGCTGCCGGCGAAAGCGACGGCGTTGTCCTCGCCGATCACCTGGATGCACACCATCACCATCGCCTCTTGCTGCGTCGGATTGACCTTGCCCGGCATGATCGACGAGCCGGGCTCGTTTTCCGGCAAGAGCAGCTCGCCGAGGCCGCAGCGCGGTCCCGACGCGAGCCAGCGCATGTCGTTGGCGATCTTCATCAGCGCCACGGCGAGACCCCGCACCGCCGCCATCGCCGCCACCATCGCATCGAGCGAGCCTTGCGCCGCGAATTTGTTGGGTGCGGTGAGGAAGGGGCGGCCGGTCAGCTCGGCGATCTTCGCCGCGATCTCGCGGCTGAAATGGGGCGGCGCATTGAGCCCGGTGCCGACCGCCGTCCCGCCGGCCGCCAGCTCGTAAAGGCCCGGCTCGGCGGCGCGCAGGCGCGCCAGCGCGTCGCGGATCTGCTGCGCCCAGCCCGACCATTCCTGCCCAACGGTGAGCGGCACGGCATCCTGCAGATGCGTCCGCCCGGTCTTGACGACATCGCTCCATTCGTTCGCCTTCCCCGCGATGGCGGTCGCGAGCGCTTCGGCGTGCGGGAGCAGATGCTCGTCGAGCTCCAGCACAGCGGCGATGTGCATGGCGGTGGGAAAGGTGTCGTTCGAAGACTGCCCCATATTGACGTCGTCGTTCGGATGCACCGGCGATTTGCTGCCGATCTTGCCGCCGAGCAGCTGGATGGCGCGGTTCGACAGCACCTCGTTGACGTTCATGTTGGACTGCGTGCCCGACCCGGTCTGCCAGACATAGAGCGGGAAATTCTCGTCGAGCTTGCCGGCGATCGCTTCATCGGCGGCGCGCACGATCGCCTCCGCCTTCCAGCGCGGCAGCCTTCCGGCCGCGGCGTTGACCAGCGCCGCGGCTTTTTTCACGTAGCCATAGGCGTGATAGACCCGCTTCGGCATGTGGTCGTCGCCGATCGAAAAATGCACGAGGCTGCGCTGGGTCTGCGCGCCCCAGTAGCGGTCGGCTGGCACATCGATGCCGCCCATGGAATCGGTCTCATGGCGCAATCCCTTGGCCTCGATGCCGATCGGAAGCTCCTGTAGAGCGGGGGGTGTTTTGTCGTCCATGGCGCTCTCTGTCCTGTTGAGGGTTCTACCCAAGTCGCCGTCCGCTATTCTTGCGCCGGCGGCGCGCCGTGTCATGCGCAGTGAAGCAGCAAGTGGGTCACGACGTCTTCGCCAGGGGGAGAACCGTCGCTTCCGGCTCCGCCCGCTTGGCGGAAATGTTGCGTAGCCCGAGCACGGCCGCGGTGTCGGCGCGCACCCGGCGCAGCAGCTCCGGATTGTCGCTCAGCGCTTCGCCGTAGGATGGCATCATCTGCTTCAGCTTGCTGGCCCCGCCGGATTTCAGCGCCTCGGCGAAGCACCGCTCCAACACGCCGATCATGATCGAGACGGCGGACGAGGCGCCCGGGGAAGCGCCGAGCAGCGCGACGAGAGATTGGTCGGAGGCAGTCACCACTTCGGTGCCGACTTCCTGAATGCCACCGTGCTGCGGATCGCGCTTGATGACCTGGACCCGTTGCCCCGCCCCTTCGAGCCGCCAATCCGCCGGATTGGCACTCGGAAAGAATTCCCGCAAGGCGGCGAAGCGGTGGCGGGAGGAATGGAGGATCGGCCCGACATTGTCGCGGGCGACCGCCAGCAGCGGCCCGATCGTCTCGGGCCGGAGCGAGCGGAAGAGATCGAGCCAGGAGCCGTACTTCAGGAATTTCGTCGAGAAGCCGGCATAGGGTCCGAACAGGAGCGAGCGCCGGCCCTCGACGATGCGCGTATCGAGATGGGGAACGGCGAGGGGCGGCGAGCCAGGGGCCGCCATGGCGTAGACCTTGGCGTCGTGCCGCTCGTTCAGCCCCGGGTCATCGCAGCGCAGCCAACGGAAGCCGACGGGAAAGCCGGCATATCCGCGGCTTTCCGGTATGCCGGATGTCTGCAGCAGCGGCAGCGCGCCGCCGCCGGCGCCGATGAAGACGAATTTCGCCGAGACGTCGCGCGGCGTGCCGCTCGCGTCCTTGGCCGCGAGGCGCCAACGCCCGCCGGGCTCGCGGCGGATGCCGGTCACGCGGTGCCCGTAATGGATGGCGAACTTCTCCGTCCCTTCGAGATAGCGAAAGAGGCTGCGCGTGAGCGCGCCAAAGTTCACATCCGCGCCGATGATCATGCGCGTGGCGGCGACCGGCTCGCGGGAGTCGCGGCCGTCCATGACGAGGGGGATCCAGTCGCGCAGCTTGCGCCAGTCCTGGGTGAATTCCATCCCCTCGAAACCGTGATGCGCGACGAGCGCCGCGTAGCGTTTCTCGAGGAAGGCCACAGGGTCGGCGCCACGCACGAAGCTCATATGCGGCACGGGATGAATGAAGGACCGCGCCGACGCAATGGCGCCGGTGCGGACGAGATAGGACCAGAACTGCCGCGACAGGTCGAACGCGGCATTGACGGCGAGCGCCTTGGAGATGTCGATGGTGCCGTCGCTCCGCTCCGGCGTCTCGTTCACTTCGCAGTTCGCTGCATGGCCGGTACCGGCGTTGTTCCAGGCGTCCGAGCTTTCCAGCGCCGCGCCGCCCTGGCTTTCAAAAGCCACGATCTTCAACGCGGGCTGAAGCTCCGTCAGCATCGTCGCCAAGGTGGCGCTCATGATCCCGGCGCCGACGACAGCGACATCCGGATCCGTGACGGCCTGGGTTCCCCTCATGCGAGTCTCCTCGGGTGGAGAGGCGCCGCCGCCCGCGCGGTGACCAGAGCCGGACGACGCCACAGGAGGCGGCCCGCAAGAGCCGGTAGATGCAAAACGTGCGGAAGACGATTATGAAAACACAGGCGGCAGGAAACACCAAGGGCGAGATCGCCGCTCGGACGGTCGGGTGAGGCGACGGACCCAGGGTTGCTCAATGCTTGTCGGATCGCTACCGGCGATGCGGGACTCGAGGCGAGCTTGGCGAGGAGCGGACATGACGTTGGCGGAGCGTTCCCATCTCGTGCTCGCCCTGGCCCGCGTGCTCTACGTCAACGGCCAGGCGACGGATCAGATGGTGGCCGCGGCCGAGCGGCTCGGCGACAGTCTCGGCCTCGCCGTCCAGGTCCTGCCGCGCTGGGGCGAGCTGCAGCTCCTGGCCGCAGACGGGAGCGGCCAATTCGTCGCGACGACAGCCGCCGATCCCGCCAGCGTCGACATGGATCGCGTCTCGGCCGCGATGCGCGTCGTCGACGACATCGGCGCCGGGCAGCTTGCACCGGCTGCCGCGACCGCGGCGATCGCCGCGATCGCCAAGCTGCCGCCCGCGCCGACCTGGCTCTTCACGCTCGCCGCGGCGGCCGCGGCCGCAGCGCTCGCGGTAATCTTCGGCGTTGAGCATCTCGTCGCCGCGGTGCTCATCTTCGTGAGCGCGGCGGCCGGCGCCGTGCTGCGCCGCCGCGTGGCGCAGTACAGCACAAACCTGTTCCTGCAACCCTTCTGCGCGTCGTTGCTGGCCGGCGTGATCGGCGCGCTCGCGGTTCGCTTTCAGCTGAGCTCGTCTCTGCGCCTGGTCGCGGTTTGCCCCTGCATGGTTCTCGTGCCGGGGCCGCATGTGCTCAACGCCGCCTTGGACGTGATCAGTGGGCGCATCCATCTCGGCGTTGCCCGCTTCGCCTATGCGACCATGGTGACCGTGGCGATCGTGACCGGGTTGCTGCTCGGATTGGCGCTTCTCGGCGTCTCCTTGCCGGTCGATCCGACCGGCGAGGCCGTGCCGCTGTGGCAAGACGTGATCGCCGCGGGCGTCGCCGTGGCCGCTTACGCCGTCTTTTTCTCGACGCCGCTCGCCATGCTGCCTTGGCCCATGGCGATCGGCATGCTGGCCCATGCCTTGCGGTGGTGGTCGCTGGTCGCGCTGCACGCCAGCGCCGCGACCGGCGCCGGCCTCGCTTGCGTCGTCGTCGGCCTCATCCTCACACCGGTCTCGCGCCGTTGGCACATGCCGTTCGCGGCGATCGGCTTCGCCTCCGTGGTGTCGATGATCCCCGGCGTGTACCTGTTCCGGATGACGAGCGGGCTGCTCGACCTCTCGAGCGGCGCGCCGGCGAGCGTGACGCTCATCGGCGCGACCATCGCCGACGGCACGACCGCCGCGACGATCATTTTGGCGATGAGCTTGGGCCTGATCGCCCCGAAGCTGATCATCGATCGCCTCGGCGACCGAGCCCGACGATCGCAGCGGCGGAATGCGCCGAAGAGGGAAAGATGAAGCGCCGCCAGATGCTCGCCGCCACCTCCTTGCTCGCAACCGCCATGCTCGGCGCACGCGCCGGCAAGGCCGCGCCATCCTTGACAGTGGGGGCGGCCTTGCCCGATCCGCCCTTCGAGCTCATGACCAAGCAGGGGCCGGCGGGTTTCGACATCGCGCTCATGCAGCGCATCGCCGAGAAGCTCGGCCGCAACTGGCAGCTGGTGCGCTATACCGGCGCGGATTTCAACGGCATCTTCGCCGGTCTCGCGAGCGGCGCCTATGATTGCATCGCCTCCGGCACGACCATCACGCCAGGCCGCGAAAGGGTCGCCGATTTCTGCGCGCCCTATGTCGTCTCCGGCCAATCCCTCGTCGTCGATACCAGCCGGCATCCGGACGTCCATGGCATCGACGACTTGAAGGGCCTGGTGATCGGCGTGCAGAAAGGCAATACCAGCGAGCCCGTCGCCGAGAAGCTGGTCGCCGAGCATCGCGCCGCGCGGGTTCGCATCTATGCCTATGACGCGATCGAGAAGGCGCTCGACGATCTCTCGACGGGCGGCTGCGACGCCTTCATGAAGCTGGCGCCGGTGACCCAATGGTTCGTGCGCGACCGCCCGAAGCTCGCGGTGGTCGAAACCGGCATCACCCGCGAGCGACTCGGCATTTCGGTGAGGAAGGGCAACACCGCGCTGCGCGACGCGATCGACGCGGCGCAAGCGGCGCTGATAGCGGATGGTACGGTGCCGGCGCTGATCAAGCAGTGGCTCGGGACGGGAGCGAGCCTGCCTTGACTCGGGGGTGCCGCATGCGCACCGTCGTCCCGAGCCAGGGGGTGGTCCGGTGCGTCGGGGGATGCAGCTCATCGGCATAATCGCGCTCGCGCTGGTGATCGGCGCCGGCGTGATCCTGTTCCGTTACGGCACGATCAGCCCCTGCGGCGTCGTGCGCGTCCAGGTGCGCGAGCAGGCGGCGCGCAGCGGCGGGGCGCAGGGCTTCATCACCGGCGCCATCTCCGACAATCTGCTCGACACGCTGCTCGCCTCCCGCTACGGGCCGCTGACGCCGGGACGGTGTCTCTCGCTTGCGCTGAGCCGCCAGCCGGTCGCGATCGGGCCGCCGGAGCGCTGAGCGGCACAGAGAGGAGGCGGGCGATGAACGACGACGAACTGGCGCGGGCGATCCGGGATCGGGTGCCCTATCAGCCGATCCATCGGCGGCCGGCGCTGCGCCTGCCCGGCGGTGCGCGCGTTGCGGTCTGGACCATCGTCAATGTCGAGAATTGGAGCCCGGCCGGCGCCATGCCGCGTGCCGTGCTGCCGCCGCCGATGGGCCAGCCGCTGCTGCCGGACGTGCCCAATTGGGCGTGGCACGAATACGGCATGCGCGTCGGGTTCTGGCGCTTCCTGGAGACGCTGGCGGCGCGCGGGCTGAAGGCGACGTTCGCCGTCAATGGCAGCGTGTGCGCGCTCTATCCCGAGGCCTGCGCCGCCGCGCGCGAGGCCGGTTGGGAGTTCATGGGCCATGGCTTCGTGCAGAAGCCGATGCACCGGGTCGAGGATCAGCGCGCCGCCATCGCCGATACGATCAAGGCGATCGCCGATTTCACCGGCACGCCGCCGCGCGGCTGGGAAAGCCCGGGCCTGACCGAGACGGTGGAGACCGCCGATCTGCTGGCCGAGCTCGGCATCGACTATGTCGCCGACTGGGTGCTCGACGAGCAGCCGGTGCCGATCCGCACGCGCAGCGGCCGGCTGATCTCTGTGCCCTACACGGTCGAAGTCAATGACGTCGTGATCAGCGCGGTGCAGCAGCAGCCCTCGGACGAGATCCTGCGCCGCGGCCGCGACCATTTCGATCGGCTTTACCAGGACGGCGCCAGCGCGCCGCGGGTGATGGCGATCTCCGTCCATCCCTATCTCACCGGCGTGCCGCACCGCATCAAATATCTCGAAGCGCTCTACGATTACATCCTCGGCCATGAGTCCGTGGTGATGTGGACCGGGGCGGAGATTCTCGACTGGTACCTCGGGCAGATTGGGTGATAGACGCCCTGCCGAACACCGGTTGCTGTCGCTTTCAGTCAAAACGTCAACGATGTCGATGACCCAAGCGCCAGCCGCGGCGATTCAAGATTTTCAGGTTGCATTCTGTACCACAGAGTGGTACACAGGGTCATCTGGACCCGACGGATGATCGTGAGCTTTCGGGACGAGTGGCTGCGGGCCTTCTTCGTCGAGGATATGCGGTCACGGCAGATCCCGTCCGATCTCGAAAGCCGTCTCTTCCGCAAGCTCCAGATGATCGACGACGCGGCGACCGATCAGGACTTGCGGGTGCCGCCCAGCAATCACTTTGAGAGACTACGCAGCAACCTGGCGGGGTTCCACTCGATCCGCGTCAACGCTCAGTGGCGGCTGGTCTTCCGGTGGGAGGGCAGCCACGGCGAGGCGGAAGGCGTCTATCTCGACAACCACAGCTATCGATGAGGCGAACCATGCTGACCACGAAGCGCAAGCCGGCCACGGTAGGCGAAATCCTGACCGAGGAGTTCATGCAGCCCATGGGGCTGACCCAGGCCGCCTTGGCGGAGGCGATGGGCGTTCAGCGCAAGCACGTCAACGAGCTGTGCAACAACCGCCGGACCGTGACGGCGGCGACCGCACTGATCTTGGCACGGGTGTTCGGCAACAGCCCCGACTTCTGGCTCAATGTGCAGCGACGTAGCGATT
>DATJLU010000048.1:0-37733 GCA_035509275.1 Allostellaceae bacterium
TGCCGCGAATCGGCGCATCGCGACGCCGTGAGCGGGGCTCAAGAGCAGACGCCGCCGGCCCGGGCGAGATAGCGCCCCATCGCGTGCAGGACGGCCTCGGCGTGGAGCTCCTGCCCATGCAGCAGGACGATGATAAGGACGGCGGCGATGAGCAGCGGCCGCAGCGGCGGTCGCGCGGCACCGAAGGCCGCGGAACCCCACAGCAATGCGGTCAGCGACGCCCCGCCGATCAGGAGCCCGAGGGCGATCTCGATCGGTGTGTGGACGCCCAGCACCAGTCGCGACAGCGCGATGGCGGCGATGACCACGCCGCCGCCGACCAGCACGATGAGGCGCCAATGCCCCTTCGCCCTGGTGGCGAGGCAGGCGGCGATCATGCCGTAGACCAGAACAGAGAAGCCGGCATGGCCGCTCGGGCTGCGCATCGCGCCGGCCGGGCAGGCGGCGAAATAGATTTTGAGCATGCCGATGACGCCGAGGCAAAGCGTCAGCGCCACCAGCCACCACAGCGCCACCCTTCGCTCCCCGGCGACAAAGAGCCAGAGCAGGATGGCCGCGGCCAGCGGCAACAGCACGGCAAGATCGCCAAAATCCGTAAGCGAGCTCATGACAGGGCCAAATCGTTTTTCCTGCGCGTACCCTAGCAGATCGGCATGACGGTAGGGAAAGCGGCCTGCCGATCGCCGCTGGGAAGCGTCGGTCCGGGTGATCGCGCCGCGAAGCGCGATCTCAGCCCATCGCCGCGATCACCAACCTCGCCGCGATGAGGATCGCCGCCCAAGGCAGAGCGGCAGCCCCGATCCAGACCAGGACTTTGAGCCAGTCAACGGTTCGGCGGCGCGAGCGCCCGACGACACCGTCTTCACGCGTGATAACAACCATCGATGCCCCGACACCATCGGATGGTCGATCGGAACACGGGAAGCTTTAAATTTGCTTAACCATCCCGCATCCTTGGGCGCGTTACTGATAAACCGGAAGCCGCGCCACCCCGGCCGCCACCCGATCGGCGACCAGACGCACGAAGCGGGGGCGCCTCGCCTCAAGCTGACGCAGCTCCCGCGCGCTGAGCGTCGATGAGAGCTGGCTGTCGAGAAACCGCTCGATTTCCTGCTGCCATTCCTTGGAACAGAGCTGTCCCTCGGCGTCGAAGCGCACCGATTGAGCCCTGACGTTCACCAACCTGTCGATATGCCGGTCGATGGCGATCTCGAGCTTTTCGGCGAGCTGCCGGGTTTCTCTTTGCTTCAGGAGAAGCAACAGCCCGATCGCAAGGATCGCTGCGGTGAGGCCGGCGACAAGAAAGGGCAACGTTCGCTCCGGTTCGAACGCCGATCTTAGCGCGTTGTGCGCAAAGCTGCGCCTCGTCCCTTGGAGGGGTGCGCTTTCGCCACAACCGAGCCGCCGGCCGGCCTTGACACTCCTTGGCCAAGGGCCCAAGCCTTGGCGGTAAAGCGCGCAGCGCCATAACAGCCGCGAGGAGGAACCCCCATGCCCGAGCAAGGCCCTGTCGTCCGCAGCGCGCGCGAAGGCGCCATCGCCGTCGTCACCATCGACAGCCCGCCGGTCAATGCGCTGAGCCACGCCGTGCGCTCGGGCATCAAGTCCGAGCTCGATGCGGCGATTGCCGATCCGCATATCAATGGCATCGTCCTGATTTGCGCCGGCCGCACCTTCGTCGCCGGCGCCGATATCACCGAATTCGGCAAGCCGATGCGCGAGCCCGGCCTCGCCGCGGTCATCGCGACGATCGAAGCGAGCCCGAAGCCGGTGGTGGCAGCGATCCATGGCACCGCGCTCGGCGGCGGCCTCGAGCTGGCGCTGGCCTGTCATTACCGAATCGCGGTCGCCGAAGCGCGTCTCGGTCTCCCTGAGGTCAAGCTCGGCATCCTGCCCGGTGCCGGCGGTACGCAACGTTTGCCGCGCCTCGTCGGGGTCCCGCTTGCGCTCGACATGATCACCAGCGGCGACCCCATCGGCGCGAAGGAGGCGCGCGAGAAGGGTCTCGTCGACGAGCTTGCCGCCGGCGATCTCCGCTCCGCCGCCCTGGCCTTCGCCGAGAAGGCGGTGCGCGAGCGCTTGCCGCTGCGGCGCATCCGGGACATGAGCGAGAAGCTCGCGCTGCCGGAGCCCGACTTCTTCCGCACCTACCGCGCCGCGCTCGGCAAGCGCAAGCGCGGCCTCGAAGCGCCGCAGGCCTGCATCGACGCGGTCGAGGCGGCGGCCACCCTGCCTTTCGACGAAGGGCTGAAGCGCGAGCGCGAGCTCTTCGTCAAGCTGCTCGGCGGCGCGCAATCGAAGGCGCAGCGTTACTTCTTCTTCGCCGAGCGCGAAGCCGCCAAGATTCCCGACGTGCCTTCGGATACGCCGGTGAGGCCGATCCGCAAGGCGGCGGTGCTCGGCGCCGGCACGATGGGCGGCGGCATCGCCATGAACTTCGCCAATGTCGGCATTCCGGTGACCGTCGTCGAGGCCAATGGCGCGGCGCTCGAGCGCGGCCTCGGTGTCGTGCGCAAGAACTACGAGATCAGCGCCAGCCGCGGCGGCATGGCGCGGGAAGACATCGACAAGCGCATGGCGCTCATCAAGGGGTCCGTCTCCTACGACGACCTCGCCGAGGCCGACATCGTCATCGAAGCGGTGTTCGAGGACATGGGCTTGAAGAAGGAGGTCTTCAGCACGCTCGACCGCATCGCCAAGCCGGACGCGATTCTCGCCACCAACACCTCGACGCTCGACGTCAATGCCATCGCCGCGGCAACCAAACGGCCGGAGAGCGTCATCGGCTTGCATTTCTTCAGCCCCGCCAATGTCATGCGGCTGCTCGAGATCGTGCGCGGCGCGAAGACGGCGAAGCCGGTCATCGCCACCGCGATGACGCTGGCCAAGACCATCCGCAAGGTGCCGGCGCTCGTCGGCGTTTGCGACGGCTTCGTCGGCAATCGCATGCTGGCGCAGCGCGGCCGCGAGGCCGAGCGCCTGCTGATCCAGGGCGCGCTGCCGCACCAGGTCGATAAGGTGCTGACCGATTTCGGCTTTCCGATGGGTCCCTTCACCATGGGGGATCTTGCCGGGCTCGATGTCGGCTGGCGCGTGCGCCAGGCGCGCGGCACCAAGGCGCCGATCGCCGACGCGCTCTATGAAGCCGGGCGGCTCGGCCAGAAGACCAGCGCCGGCTACTACCATTACGAGCCCGGCAGCCGGGCGCCGATTCCCGACCCGGAGGTCGAGCGCATCATCGTCGACGTCTCGAAGAAGCTCGGCGTCGAGCGCCGGCCGATCGCCGAGGCGGAGATGCTCGAGCGCCTCGTCTATCCCATGATCAATGAGGGAGCCAAGATCCTCGACGAGGGCATCGCGCTGCGGCCGGGGGACATCGATGTGATCTGGGTCTATGGCTATGGCTGGCCGATCTATCGCGGCGGCCCGATGCACTACGCCGACAGCATCGGCCTCGACAAGATCGCGAGCCGCCTCGCCGATTTTGCCCAACGCTTCAGGGAGCCGGCGCTGGCGCCGGCGCCGCTGCTGCAGCGCCTCGCCGCGGCGGGACATGGCTTCGCCGAGTGGGAGCTGCCGGCGCGAGCGGCGTCCTGAGCTCCTCCGGCGCCGCCGAAGCCGGTGGAGCGGGTGCTGGCGGCTCGTCCTGCGACCTGCTGTCGCAACCCAAAAGGACGAGACGCTCCCCATGCACTTGAAACCGGCACCAGACCTCTCACATGGCTGGAAAGGGAGGGGACTCGTACCATGCGCCGATTACTCAGCCTCGTCGCCGCAATCGTGGTGACGCTTACGCTCGCCTCAGGCGCGGCGCGCGCCGCCGCCACGCCAGAGGCAACAATCCGAAGCTTCTATGCGACGCTGCTCGACGCCATGAAGAAGGGACCCGCGCTCGGCGAGAGAGGCCGCTACGACATGCTCGCGCCGGTGATTCGCAGCAGCTTTGATCTGCGCACGATGGCCCATTTGGCCGTGGGATTGAGTTGGGCGCACTTTTCGCCGACGGAACAGCAGCAAGTGACCGACGCTTTCGCCCGCTACACCACGGCCACCTATGCCGACAACTTCAGCCACTATTCCGGCGAGAACTTCGTGGTGACAGGAACGCGGAAGACGCCCTACGGCACCCTCGTCAACAGCCAGATCGTCAAGTCGAATGGCGAGCCGGTGAGCATCGACTATTTGATGCGTCAGAACGGGGATGACTGGCAGATTGCGGACGTTTATCTCACCGGCACCATCAGCCAGGTCGCGAACTTGCGCGCCCAGTTCTCGGCAGTTCTGGAGCAGCAAGGGGTCCAGGGCCTGGTCGATACGCTAAACCACAAGGCGGAAATGCTGGTCGCGAGCTCGTCCGCGCCCTAAAACACCACGAACGAACTCGTCCCATCCATCGAACAAGGGGTCCGTCCATGCGCCTTCCCGGCTTCCTCCTCGCTCTCGGGCTCAGCGGGCTCCTCGCCTTGGCCGCGCCGATGCGGCCCGCGCTTGCCGCCGACGACGCTTCGAGCTTCATCGCGCAAACGGCAAACTCGGTACTCGAGCTCGCGCGCAACGCCAGCCTCTCGCAGGAGCAATACAAGCAGCAGATTCACGCCATCGCCGATCACGCCTTCGATGCCCCCCGCATCGCGCAGTTCGTTCTCGGCCGCTATTGGCGCACCGCCAGCCCGGCGGAACGGCAGCAATTCGTCCAAGCCTTCGAGAATTACATGGTGCAGGTCTACGCGACCCGCTTCCGCCAATATAGCGGCTCTACCTTCAAGGTCGTCGGCCAGCGCGAGGAAGGCAACAGCACGATGGTCACCACCGAGATCGCGCAACCCAACAGCCCGCAGCCGGCGCGCGTGATCTGGCAGGTCGGCAAGACCGCCAATGGCTACAAGATCACCGATGTCAGCCTCGAGGGCATCAGCCAGGCGATTACCTATCGCCAGGAGTTCAGCTCCGTGATCGAGCAGCACAACGGCCAGGTCTCGGCGCTGATCCAGCAGCTGCAGCAGAAGGCGAACGGGTAGCCGTGCAGCAGATCGACGCCGGGCCCTCGGCGTCGATCACTCCTTCGCCATCTTGACCGATTTGTCGAGGAAGGCGTCGGTATAGGCGGAGTTGACGTCGAACGGCTTCTCCAGCCCGAAATAGGTCTTGACCAGCTGGTAGTCGTTCTCCATCCGCTTCGGGTCGAACCAGCCGAGGGCGATGGTCGTCGTGTCGGGGTCGCGCATCAACTCTTTGATGCGGATCCACTGATCGTGCTGGACGCGGTCGTCGAGACCGCTCACCTCGGCGAAGAGCGCCTTGAGACAGGGGTCGACATTGTCGACGCAGGCGGCGAAGGCGCGTTGCGACACCTCGACGAAGCGCTTGACGACCTCGCGATGGCTCTTGAGGAAATCGCCGTTGACGATCACCGAGTTGCCGTAAGGGTTGACGCCGACGTCGCGCCAGGCGAGGAAGCCGAGATCGCTGCCGAAATCGCGCACCTTGAGATCGTGCTCGTTATAGAAATCGCTGATGATGTCGACCGCGTGGCTCTTCAGCGAGGCAATCTTCGCCTGCGGCGCGATATTGACCCAGGTGATCGAGTTCGGATCGATGCCGGTCGCCTTGGCGAAGGCGGGCCACATGACCCGCGCGGCGTCGCCCGGCGGATTGCCGATCTTGTGGCCGGGAAAGTCTTTCGGCCCCTTGATGCCGCTGCTCTTCAGCCAATAGAAGCCCTGCGGGGAGTTGGCATAGACATTCATCACCGCGACGACGTCCGCGCCCTTGCTCTTGGCGACGAGCGCGGTGGCGAGATCGGCGATGCCGATATCGGCGTTGCCGGCGCCGACGCGCTGAGCGGTGATGCCCGAGCCCTTGCCGGTCTCGATCGAAAGGTCGATGCCTGCCTTCGCATACCAACCCTGCTGCTTGGCGTAGTAATAGGGCGAATGGTCGGCGGTCGGCACCCAGTTGAGCACCAGCGTCAGCTTTTCCGCCGCACCGGCGGCGCCGGGCATGAGCAGCCCGATCGCCAGCGTGACCGCGGCAAAGCGTCCGGCTCGTTTCATTCGACCCTCCCTGCGCATCGCGGAAAGCATTGCCGAGGCCGCTCGATCCGTCAATAATCAAACAACTGGATGGTTGATTAGGGAAGAGCGCTGTGGACGCTCCCGTCGAGAGTGCGCGGATCGGCAAGCGTGACGCCGAGGCTTCGCGCCGGCTGCTGCTCCGAGCGGCGCGCGCCGAATTCGCCGCCAAGGGGCTGATGGGCGCGCGCGTCGACGAAATCGCGCGCAGCGCCGGCCTCAACAAGCAGCTCGTCTATCACTATTTCGGCAGCAAGGACGAGCTTTACCGCGCCGTGCTCGAAGGCGTCTACGCCGAGATCCGCGAGCAGGAGCGCGCGCTGTCGCTGGGCGATCTGCCGCCGGAGGTGGCGATGGCGAAGCTGATCGGCTTTTCCTTCGACTATCTTGCCGACCATCCCGACTTCATCGCGCTGCTCAACGACGAGAACGGACAGGGGGCACGGCATCTCGGCGGCTCGCGCCGCCTGCACGAAATGCACTCGCCGCTGATTGCGCTGATCCGTCGCACCCTGCGCCACGGCGCGGAGCGCGGCGCGTTTCGCCGCGACGTGGACGCGCTGCAGCTCTACATCTCGATCGCCGGACTCGGCTATTTCTATTTCTCCAACAATCGGACGCTGTCCGCCATTTTCGGGCGCGACCTCGGCAGCGCGCGCGCCATCGCCGCGCGCCGCCGCCACGTGATCGACTTCGTCATGGCCGCGCTTCGCCCCAGCTCTGACGGCGGAGGCACGGCGGATGGCTGAGACGCAGCGGACCATGGCGCCGCCGGCGGCGCTCGGCACGCCGGCGGAGCGAAGCGAGACGGCGTGGCGCCGCTATGCCGTGATCGTTGCCGTCCATCTCGCGCTGATCCTGTTCTGGCAGCTCGCCGTCGACTTCTTCGGCATCAGACCCTTCATCCTCCCCTCGCCGCTCGCGATGCTGCGCACCTTGGCGCAACCGAGCTATGCCTGGGGCAGCAACACGCTGGTCACGGCGACGGAGATCTTCGGCGGCTTCGCCCTCGGGGTGGTGATCGGTGTGGCGCTGGCCCTGCTCTTCTCCTGGTCGCGGCTGCTGACCTTGCTGCTCTTCCCGGTCTTCGTCACGCTCAACATGATCCCCAAAGTCGCGCTTGGCCCGCTCGTCATCGTCTGGCTCAGCTACGGCATCGGCCCCAACATCCTCATCACCTTCAGCCTCTGCGTCTTCCCGATCCTGCTCACCATGGCGCGCGGGCTCAGCGAGATCGAGCCCGACCTCCTCGATCTCGTGCGCGCGCTGAAAGGCTCGCGCTGGCAGCTCTTCGCCAAGATCCAGCTCCCCGGCGCCCTGCCCTATCTGTTCTCGGGCATGAAGGTCGCGGCGATCCTGGCGGTCGCGGGCGCCGTGGTCGGCGAGTTCATCGCTTCGGATCGCGGTCTCGGCTATCTCATGATCCAGGTGCAGACCTCGCTCGATACCGCCGCGATGTTCATGGCGGTGGCCGTCCTCACCGCCCTCGGCGTCGGCCTCTATCTCGTGGTGCTGCTGCTGGAGCGGCTGATGATCGTCCGCGATGCGCGGGTGGAGTGATGCGATGACCGACGACACGGGACTGCTCGACCCCGCCGCCTTGCCGCGACGCGTCGACGACGTCGACAGCCTCGAAGAGCTGATGTCGCGGCCGAGCCGCGCGCTGATCGAGGATCTCGCCGCCGTCGACGGCGATATTCTGGTACTGGGGGTTGGCGGCAAGATGGGGCCGAGCCTGGCGCGGCTCGCGCGCCGCGCGGCGCCGCAAAAGCGCGTGCTCGCCGTCGCCCGCTTCAGCGAGCCCGGCTTGCGCGACGCGCTCGAACGCCACTCCATCGAGACGATCACCTGCGATCTCCTCGATCGCGCCGCGGTGGAGCGCCTGCCGGCGCCGCGGAACGTCGTCTTCATGGCCGGACGCAAATTCGGCGCCGAGGGCGATCTGCCGCTCACCTGGGCGATGAATGTGCATGTCCCGGCGATCGTCGCGGAACGCTTCCGCCGCTCGCGGATCGTCGCCTTCTCGACCGGCTGCGTCTATCCCTTCGCCGACGCCGCCGGCGACGGCTCGACCGAGGAGACGCCGCTCGATCCGCCGGGCGAATACGCCATCTCCTGCGTCGGCCGCGAGCGCATGTTCGAGTATTTCTCGGCGCTCCACGGCACACCGGGCCGGCTCTTCCGGCTCAACTACGCGATCGATCTGCGCTACGGCGTGCTCCACGACATTGCGCAGAAGGTCAAAGCCGGCGAGCCGATCGCGCTCGCCATGGGCCATGTCAACGTGATCTGGCAGGGCGATGCCTGCGCCCAGGCGCTGCGCTGCCTGCGCCATTGCTCGACGCCGACGCGCCCGCTCAATGTCAGCGGCCCGGAGACGCTCTCGGTGCGTGCCCTGGCACAAGCCTTTGCCGAGCGCCTTGAGCGCCCGGCGGTTTTCGCGGGCAGTGAGGCGTCGGCGGCCTGGCTCACCAACACCGCCAAGGCACAGCGTCTCTTCGGCCGCCCGCTGGTGGCGCTGAGCACGATGCTCGACTGGGTGGCGGATTGGGTGGCGCGCGGCCGGCCAAGCCTCGGCAAGCCGACGAAATTCGAGAGCCGCGATGGACGATACTGAGAGCCTCCGCCACGGCGATCTCGCCGCGGAGGATATCGCCGCGGCGTTGGCGCTCTCGACCGGCGTCGGCTGGAACCAGACCGCGGCGGATTGGGCGCTCTTCATCGCCCATGGCCGCGTCATCGGGCTTTGGGAGCAGCTGGGCCGGCTGGTCGCGACCGCGGCCGCCCTCCCTTACGACCAGGGCTTCGGCTGGATCTCGATGGTCATCGTCGCGCCGGAATGGCGGCGGCGCGGGCTCGCCCGCCGGCTGATGGTCGAGTGCATCGAGACCTTGCGCCGGCAAGGGCGCGCCGCGCTGCTCGACGCCACCCCGGCCGGCGCCGAAGTCTATGCAAAGCTCGGTTTCGTGAGCCTCTGCGGCATGGAGCGCTGGCAAGGCGACGGCGGCGCCGCGGCAACCGGCGACGGCGTCAAGCCGCTGCCGCCCCACGCGACCCTGGATCTCACGGTCGCGGACGAAGTCGCTTTCGGCGCCAACCGCGGCTTTCTCTTGCGCGATTTCCTGGCTCGCGACGGCTCGATGGTGCTGCACGCCGGCGAAGCAATGGCGGTGATGCGGCGCGGCGAGCGCGCAACGCAGTTGGGACCGCTCATCGCTCCCTCGGCGGAGTCCGCGCGAAGGCTGCTCGCCGGTGCCCTTGCGCGCGCGCACGGGCCGGTCTTTCTCGATCTGCTCGAAAGCGGCAAGGACTTGGCGCCGCTGCTCGAAGCGAACGGTTTTCGCATCCAGCGGCCGTTCCGTCGCATGGCGCTCGGCCGCGGCACGCTGCCGGGCAATCCGGCGCGGTTGATCTGCGCCGCCGGTCCGGAATTCGGCTGAAAGGGGAATCCGATGCCGCTGCCCGCCGCCATTGCCGAGATCCTGCGCGCCGGCGCCGTAATCCCGGCGCATCCGTTGGCGCTCGACGCCAAGCGCCGTTTCGATCCGCGGCGGCAGCGTGCGCTCTCCCGCTACTACCTCGATGCCGGCGCCGGTGGCCTCGCCGTCGGAGTCCACACCACGCAATTTGCGATCCGCGAGGCCGGGCTGCTCGAGCCGGTGCTGCGCAACGCCGCTGAAACGGCAGCAAGCTGGGCGCGGCGGCCGGTGGCGCTGATCGCCGGGATTTGCGGCACGACCGAGGCGGCGCTCGCCGAAGCGCGGCTCGCGGCGCGGCTCGGCTATCACGCCGGCCTGTTGAGCCTCGCCGCGATGAAAGGCGCCGATACCGCGGGGCTCATCGAGCATTGCGCGGCGATCGCGGCCGAGATCCCCTTGGTCGGCTTCTACCTGCAGCCGGCGGTGGGTGGGCTGCCGCTCGGCGTCGATTTCTGGACGCGCTTTGCCGCGCTCGACAACGTCGTCGCCATCAAGGTGGCACCCTTCAACCGCTATCGCACCCTCGACGTGATGCGCGGCGTGGTCGAGGCCGGCGCCGAAGAGCGGGTGGCGCTCTATAGCGGCAATGACGACAACATTCTGCTCGACCTCGTCACGCCCTTTACCGTCATGCGCGCCGGCCAGCCGGTGACCCTGCGTTTCCGCGGCGGGCTCCTTGGCCACTGGTCCGTCTGGGTGAAGAGCGCCGTGGCGCTGCTCGAACGCTGCCACGCCGCGGCGCGCGCCGGCGCGATCGCCGCCGATCTCCTGGCGCTCGACAGCCGCATCACCGATTGCAACAGTGCCTTCTTCGATGTCGCCCATGATTTCCGCGGCTGCATCGCCGGCTGCCACGAGGTGCTGCGCCGCCAGGGGCTGCTGCAGGGCATCTGGTGTCTCGATCCCGCCGAGGGGCTGAGCCCGGGCCAGGCGGCGGAGATCGACCGCGTCTGCCGCCAGCATGCCGATCTCGCCGACGATGCCTTCGTTGCCGCCAATCTCGCGCGCTGGCTTGATTGACGCGATGGCCGAGCCGCTCATTCAACTGCGCAACCTGCGCAAGCTCTACCGCTCCGGGGCGCAGGAGTTCCTGGCGGTCTCGGATGTCACGCTCGATATCGCCGCGGGCGACATGGTGTCGCTCGTCGGCCCCTCCGGCTGCGGCAAGACCACCGTGCTGAAAATCCTCGCGGATTTGCACAAGCCCGATGACGGCACGGTGCAGATCGGCGGTCCGGCGATCCGCTTTGACCCCGGCCGCGATGTCGGCATGGTGTTCCAGCAGGCGCTGCTGCTGAAGTGGCGCACCGTGCTCGAGAACGTGATGCTGCCGGCGGAAATCCTGAAGCTCCCCGCGGCTGAGGCGCGCGAGCGCGCACGCGCGCTCCTGGCGATGGTGGGGCTCGAAGGCTTCGAGGACAAATATCCGCATCAGCTCTCGGGCGGGATGCAGCAGCGCGCCGCCATCGCCCGAGCGCTCGTCCATGATCCGAAGCTCCTCCTCATGGATGAGCCCTTCGGCGCGCTCGATGCTCTGACGCGCGAGCGCATGAATCTCGAGATGCTGCGCATCTGGCAGCGGAGCGGCAAAACCGTGGTCTTCGTCACGCATTCGATCCAGGAGGCGGTGTTCCTCGGCTCGCATTGCGCCGTGCTGACGGCGGGACCGGCGCGCATGGCCGCCTATTTCCCGATCGAGCTCCCCTACCCCCGCACGCTCGAGATCAAGACCAGCGAGGCCTTCGGCCGAATCGCTCGGCGGATCTATCATCTGCTCGGCATGGGTTAGAGCGGGATGGCCTCGGCCCTCTGAACCTCAGGCAGAGCCCCGGCTCCGCAAGTTTGCAGAACCGGAAGCAGCTCAATTCTCGGTAATGTTCACGTAACTTTGATGTAAGGTTGGCATGAGCCTTTGCAGGCCGAAGCTGTTCACGATGAGGCCGGGTGGGTGCGCGAGTTTGGCGCGATCGCACCGGGTTGCCTGCCGTGCCGATGTCTGACTCAGGCGATGTGAGCGGCTTGCCATGCATGTCATCAGAATAGAGCGCATAACCATGGCCGAGGCGGAAGAGCTGATCGCGGCCCTTTGGCTGAAGCTCGAAGAATGCCAGCTGGGCTCTCCTCGGTTGCAGGTCTCGCGAGCGGGCGAAACCGTAGACCTTCGTCTAGAGCTTGGCCTGGACGGCGACGACGATCTGGCAAGGCGCGCGCCCCGCCTTTGGGAAGTTCCTTCGCCAATGACCGCTTGGCGAACGGCGGTTGGCAGCGGCGACAAGGTCGCGAGCGTTCACAGCGGTAGCGCAGGTCTCGACGCGATCGCCCGATGGCTCGGTGTCGGCTTGTCTCGAGCAGCGGCAGAAGTACGAGGCTGACTGCCGGGGCGTTGCCCCCAACGCATCGCCGCCGCGGATTGGCCCAAGCGGCCCGTGCGTGCTTCCGCGGTTGGCTGCGACCGCCGAATTCGCGCCCGTCCGATGTTGGCGTCAGGCGGGGCCGACCCGCAATCGAAACAACGGTCCCTGCATTCTGGAGGTCGTCCGGTGTGGGAAGAGTGGTCATGGCAGGCAATCTTGCTGGGCGCGGTGTTCGTGGCGGATATGGCCGTTCTCATCGGTCTGGTCCGCGACGAGCTCAGCGACCGGCGTGCCGGCCGCAACGGCGGACGTGCGAGGCTCGCCCATCCGTTCCCTGCGATGGCGCGGGCTCATCCTCACTCGGTACTGCCATCATCGGCGTTTGCAGACGCGGTTGAGGCGGAAAGGAGATACCAAATGATAGCGAGAGCGCGCCGAGCCGGCATCTGTTGCGCCGTGGTGCTCGTCATTGCGATCGCCGCGGGCTCGATTGCGATCGCCGTTGCCACTTGGCAAACGGTCGTCCCGCACCATCCGGGATCGGAAATGGCGCTTGCGCTGCGCGCAGGTGACAATCCTTGGAAATACGCATGGTCAGCTGCCGGCGAACGCGGGATCGCGGAGAATTCGTCGAGCCACGCTGTCGATATCGCGCGCCTTCGAGCGGTCCCGCCACCCGAGGTCAAAGGCAAGTCGTTCACGATCTTGGCAGAGGTGATCATTCCGCCAGAGGGCGGAGAGGGAATGATTGTCACCCAAGGCGGCCTTTCCGGCGGTTGGGCCTTCTATGTCAGAAACAGCAGGCCGGTGTTCCACTACAATCTGGATGGAATGGAACGGTACACCGTCGCCGCCGAGCGGCCACTCGCGCCGGGCCGGCGCACTCTCGTCGTCACGGTCTACGACGATGCGCAGGGCACCGGCGAGGGCGGCGTCGCCACAATCGCAGCCAACGGCGAACCGATCGCGCGCGGCAGAATCGAGAAGACGCGAAGCTCCCCCTTTGCGTTCGAAGAAGGGCTCGACATCGGCGAGGACCGAGGCACCCCCGTCGATCTCGCCTATGAGTTGCCGTTCAAGTTCAACGGCGAGCTGATCAACATCGTCCTCAGCTTCGGTCGCCCGGCAAGCGGCAGCACTCCGCCGCCCGCCATCGTGTACGACTAGGACGCGCTGTCTGCGATCCCTCCCGGGGCTCGGAGCATGAGCTTCCGGCTCGCCGGCGACCGCGCGCCGCAGCACAAGCTAGAGCTCGCCCAGACCCAGACATGACGCACTTCAGGGTCATCGCCCGCTCATTGGGGCCGCGTCACGGCGTCGCGGTTCCTTTCACGGCGACGTAACACTGTCGCCTTATAGTCCGGCGGCTATGTTGATTTGTTGTGGCGATGCCCTGGGGATGCACGGACTTTGTGAAATCCTTGGGACAATGGCGCAGGAGTTCGAGCGCCGCATGCTCCTCGGGCGGTGGGGCGATGGCGGTACCTCGAGCTACCTGATCACCACGGAAGACGCTCCCGTCGTTCATAGCCCAGCCTTCGAGCCGATCATCCTGGCGCTTCCCGACGGCGCGATCGTTCCGATGCGCGAGCCGGCGCCGGCATCCTGGCGACAGGATCAGCCACAAGGCTGACGCGGCATCCCGTTCTGCACAGCTTGCGTTGAGCCAGATCAAGGCTGCGTCGCTTCAGCGACGGCTAAGATCGTCGCCATCTCGCGGATACGCTTCGTGACGGTTTCGTGACGAGCCAGCGCAAGGAGCAGCGATGACAGCAAAAACCGAGATCGTCGATTTTCTCGGCGAGCGCGCCTTGGTGCTGCCGGCGCTGCTCTCCGCCGCTCTGGCCGCCAATGAGCGCGCCAAATACATCCTGACTTTGCTGCAAATGGCGGCGAGCCAGGCGGAGAATCCGGAAGCTTCGCCGCCTTCGCTCCGGCGTGAGCGCGAAGCCTGCGGCATCGCCGACGCCGCTTTCGACCGATGCGTGACGCAAGCCGAGCATGATGGCAGCGGCACTTATCACATCCCCGGCGCGCGGCGCCTCGTCGCCCTGCTCGACGACGCCTTGCGCGCCATGATCGCCCCCGTTGGCGTTGCCGCAAAAGACGACGCGGACGCGGACGCGCTCAAGAGCCGATTCACCGAGCGCCTCGAGGCGCTGATCCAAGCGCGACCGCCGATCAGCGAAGACATGGTGAGCGGCGAGACGATCACGGCGCTGACCTCGGCGCGACCGAAAAGCGGCGATGGCTTTCATGTCCTGGTCATGGAGCTGCACAAGGAGATCAACCGGCTGCAAGCGGCGATCGCCACCAGCGAGGTCGCCGGCGCCAAGGCCTATGGGCTGATCGACAGCGATCGTGCGGCGCTCGCGGCTTTCATGGCCGGTCTGCGCCGCACGGCACCGCTCAAATTCGACCATCCCGGCCTCGACACCATTGCCGCGCGTGAGAACGGCGCGCTGCTGATCCAGAATGATCTCGGCACCACCGAGGCACATGTCCTCGTCATCAAGGTGACTGGGCTCGGCGTTACCGTCACCTATACGGACGTTCATCTGCCGCGCATTCGCTTCTTCCAGACGCTGTGCGCGGCAACCGGCATGACCTGGGAGGACGTTCGCTCGCGCCAGGTCTCGAAGATGGGCGATGCCGATCTGTTCTATCTCGCCTTTGGCGAATGGACGGCGCCGAATGCCGACGCGCTCAACGGCTTCCTCGAGACGCTGGGCTCGCGCATCGTCTTCCTCATCGACTGGAACAAGGCGCGCAAGCGGCTCGGGCTGATGGTGCCGAACGAGACGGCGATCGCCATCCTCAAATGGGCGGCCGACCGGAACTTCGGTCACCGCGGTTTTCTCCAGCTCGGCGGCGAGCGCCTGATCTACGACGCACTGGAGCAGGCGGTGAAGACCCCGCTGCGCTATGGCGAGCCGCTGCACGACATGATCGGCACCGATGTGGCGCAGGAGTATCTCTGCTTCGTTCTGCAGACCGCCGCCGGCGGTCTGCTGCAAGGCCGGTCGGAGACGCTGATCCGCGACCGGATCCGGGCCGAGCTGTTTACGCATTTCCGCTCGGCCGAGCAGCGCTTCCTTGCGGAGTGCTCGCGTCACGCCGACATCATCGCGCAGCTCGCCGGCGGGCTGCGCGCCGGCCTGCGCGCCGACGCAACGACGCGCGGCGCGGTTCTGGCGCAGCACGCCGCCCGCGCCAAGCAGTGGGAAAGCCATGCCGACGAGGTGGTGAAGGAATTGCGATCTGCCGTCCGCCGCATCGCCGGTACGGAGATCTTCTGCCGGATCGTCGAGACCGCCGACGACGCCGCCGATCATCTCGAAGATGCGGCCTTTCTCGCGAAGCTTCTGGCGGAATGCACGCCGCCCGCCGAGTTGCCGGAGCCTATGCTGATTCTGGCCGATCTGCTCGCCGACGGGGCGCACGCCTTCCGGCGGACGATCGAAACCGCGCAATATGTGCGCCAGGGCGGTGACCGCGAGGCGGTCCAGCGCTTTCTCGAAGCCGCCGATCGCCTGGTCACGGTCGAGCACCAGACCGACGAAAGGCAGCGCGCCGTCACCACGGCGCTGATGACAGGGACGCCGGATTGCCGGCAGCTCTTTCTCGTGAATGCGATCGCCCACCACCTCGAAGCGGCCGCCGACGCCTTGCTGCGCGCCAGCCTCAAGCTCCGCGATCACCTGCTGGCCGAGGTCACCTTCGCGTGAGGTGGCGCATCTTTCCCTGAGCCCCGGGCGCCGTCAGCCCGCCAACCTGAAATAGAGCAGCGGCAGCCGTTCCGGCAATCGCTCCACGGCATCGATCTGAACCACATTGCCCCGGCCGAAGATGCGCGCGAGATAGCCATCCCCCGCGGCGTCGAGTCCGACGCAGAATATGTCGATCCCTTGCTGGCGAAGCGACAGGACGGCCCGTCGAGCATCCTCGACCAGATAGCGGCGGTCGGCGATGTCAATGTCGGAAGGCTCCCCATCGCTGATGAACAGGAGGAGCTTGCGGTAGGACAGGCGTTGGGCCAGCTCTCGTCCGGCATGGCGGAGCGCCGCGCCCATTCGCGTCGAGAAGCGCCCGGCGAGACCGGCGAGGCGCCGCTTGACCACCGCATTCCAATCCTCGTCGAAATCCTTGAGGCGGTAGTAGTGAACATTCTCGCGGGTCTCCGAGCAGAACGCGTGGAGGGCGAAGGGGTCACCCATGCCGTCCATCGCATGGCCCAGCAAAGTCGCGGCATCGCGTTCGAGCTCGAGCACGGATTTGCCGGCGGCACCGACGACATCGTTGGTCGACTGCGAGGCATCGATCAGCACCAGCACCGACAGGTCGCGAAATCGGCGCTCGAGCCGGGCATAGACCTTGGCGCTCGGAGCCAGTCCGGCGCGCCTGTCGATGGCCGCGGCGATCGCCGCTTCGAGATCCAGCCGATCGCCCTCGCTCTGGCGTCTGAGGCGTAGGGGACGGCTTACTTTCGCGGCGCGAATGAGCGCCTTGATGCGCCAGACGAGCTCGGGATAGCGTTCCAGAACGGCATCGATCGTTTCCCCCTGCCCTTCCGCCGGCGGGTATTCGATCAGCGTCGCCCACTCGTTGCGGTCGCGGCCGATGAGAAAATCCCATTCCGGATAGCGCGCGACGGGGATGCCGACCTCGCGCCCGGCCGGCACCAGGCTTGCGCGATTCGCCGTTTCGTCGCCAGCCGCGCGGCCGCCTCCGTCGGGGGAGTCCGCCCGGCCCTCGAGGCGTACGGATTCCTGGAGTGCCTCGACCTCGGCAGGAGCCGGCGACGCTGGCAGATCCCACAAGCCCTGATGGTCGTCGCGATAGAGCGGTTCGACGACATAGGTCCTGGCGTTGAACTGCGCGCGCATCTGACCGAGATCATTGCCGAGCAGCCCGCCGATGGTGCGGCTCAGCCCGGGCTCCTGCCAGGCGGACGGATCGGCGAAGAACATCTCGCGTCCCTTGCCGACCCAGCCATGGGGATCGGCGTAGCCGGGGTCGATGAGGGCGCGCGCCAATCGCGCCATGAGCGCCGGCGCCGTTACCGCGCCCGCGGCGTCGGCGACATGAAAGGGGAGCCACAGGCGCCTCAGGCCGGGATACTGCGCGATGGCAAGTTGCTCGACGCGCGCATCCTCGATCAGCGAAACCAGCGCTACCTGTACCGGCTTCAGCCCACCGAGGGGAAATCGCGCCGGCGTAAACTGGAGGTGCGCGAGGACATGCGCCAGTGCCGCGCGGAACAGTTCCCTGCCGCTCCGACCGGCCCAGCCGCGGAACGCGGTCGGTACGCGAATGATGCCGCCCTCGAAACTGGTGCGTCGCGGCGCCTCGAGCCCGCCCCCCGGCAAGACGCGAAGCGGCGGCATCCGGCGCCAGAGAGCGGTGACATAGGCTTTGAGCTCGCGCTCGACATCGGCGAATTCGACGCCCTCGGTCCCCTGCTCCAGAGCCCGCAGCGCGAGCGGATCGACCAGCGCGAAGTAGCGGAGCCGTCGCTCCGGCTCGTTCTCTGCGGCGCGTATGCCGCGCAGGGCCCAGCCCTCGAGCGCGCGCAGATCAATCGTCGCCAGGAGGCGCTCCGTCCGCTCCAGCAGCAGGGCGAGAGATTCCGGTGCCCGGTCACCAACCAATCGCAGCACCCGCAGCCACTCACCGAAGCCCTGCGCCGAGCCGAGCCGCCGCGCGGCGGCCGGGGCGGCGACAAGAAGCGCGAGCCCAGCGCCGCCGCCGGCGCTCGCCGCGATCTCCGGCACCGCAGCGGCGAGCGCGAAGGCCGACTCGATCCCCGCAGCCGCCGCCACGCTCGGCGAATTTCGCACGAAGCCAAGCGCGGCATGACTGCCCATTCGATCCGCCAGGTCGCGGCAAGCCCGCAGCCAGTCGCCCAGGAATTCCGCCGGGACGTTCGCCTGCGCCTGGCGCCAGACAAGTTGGAGCGTCCCCGCGAGCTCCGGCTGATCGGGCAGCCAGTCGATCGGGACATGCCGGTGCTCGGGAGGGCGCTGCGCCATGGGCGCGTCAGACCAGAGCTGCGATCGCCGCCGTCAACGCCCCGCGGATATCCGCATCATCCGTGATCGGCACGACGAGGGCCACCTGGCAGGCGGCTTCGATGGCGATGCCGCGGGCAACCAGCCGGCCGGCCTGGATCAGCATGCGCGTCGAGGCGCCCTCGTTGAGGCCATGGCCCCGCAGATTGCGCGAGCGCTGCCCGATGGCGACGAGCAGCTCCGCGACGGGGCGATCGATGCGCGCCTCATGCGCGACGATCTCGGCTTCGATCGCCGCGTCGGGATAGCCGAAATCGATCGCGCCGAAACGCTGCTTGGTCGATTCCTTGAGGTCCTTGAGCACGCTCTGATAGCCGGGATTGTAAGAGATGACGAGCGCAAAATCCGAATGCGCCCGCACCAGCTCGCCCCGCTTCTCGAGCGGCAGGACGCGGCGGTCGTCGGTGAGGGGATGAATGACCACCGTCGTGTCCTGGCGCGCTTCGACGATCTCATCGAGGTAGCAGATCGCGCCGTGGCGCACGGCCAGCGTAAGCGGCCCATCATGCCAGACCGTTCCCTCGGCATCGAGCAGGAAACGCCCCACCAGATCCGACGCCGTCATATCCTCGTGGCACGCCACGGTGATCAGCGGCTCGCGCAGCCGCCACGCCATGTATTCGATGAAACGCGTCTTGCCGCAGCCGGTCGGACCTTTGAGCATGAGCGGCATGCGCTCGGCATAGGCCGCCTCGAACAGCCGCACCTCGTCGCCGATGGCGCGGTAGTACGGCTCGTCGCGCAGCCGGTATTCGTCGAGATTCATCCCTCACCCTCCCTCTCTCGCTGACGCGGGAGGGGGAAGCGCCGCTCAGCGGTGGCTCGCGGTTTTCTGGTTCGGAATGCCTTCGATTGGACACTCTTCGGTGCCCACCGTCTGACGCGTGAGGGCCTCGACCATGGTCCGCGTGCCCTCGGGGTCGGTGATCCATTTCTTGTAGAAGTCATAGGGGCAGATCGCCTCGCCGCGCACATCTTCGCGCGAGTTGATCTTGCCGGTGTAGCCACGGTGCACGAGCTTGAACAGGTGGTTTTGCGCCTGAAGATTGCGTCGGGCGTCGCGGATCAGCGATTTCGAGAGCTGGGCATATTGGATGCCCATGTCCTCTTCGCCGCACTCGCCGAGCGTCCTGCCGTCGAAGCCGATGATCGCGGAGTGGCCGAAATAGGAATAGACGCCGTCGAAGCCGGACGCATTCGCGACCGCGACATAGACATTGTTGGCCCAAGCCATCGCCTTCGCCATCAGGACCTGTTGATCCTTCGCGGGATACATGTAGCCCTGACAGCGCACGATGAGCTCCGCGCCTTTCATGGCGCAATCGCGCCAGATCTCCGGATAGTTTCCGTCGTCACAGATGATCAGGCTGACCTTGAGCCCTTTGGGGCCATCGGAGACATAGGTGCAGTTGCCGGGATACCAGCCTTCGATCGGGACCCACGGCATGATCTTGCGATATTTCTGCACGATCTCGCCGCGGTCGTTCATCAGGATGAGCGTGTTGTAGGGCGCTTTCTTCGGATGATCTTCATGCCGTTCGCCGGTCAGCGAGAACACGCCCCAGACCTTCGCCTTGCGGCAGGCTTCGGCGAAGATCTGCGTCTCTTCGCCGGGCACGCTCGCGGCGGTGTCGTACATCTCCTTCGGGTCGTACATGATGCCGTGCGTGCTGTATTCCGGGAACACGACCAGGTCCATGCCGGGCAGCCCGACCTTCATCCCGACGAGCATTTCGGCGATGTTGCGCGCATTGGCCAACACCTCCGCCTTGGTGTGCAGCCGCGGCATCTTGTAGTTGACGACGGCGACGCCGATCGTGTCGTTGCTGCTGCCGATGTCACCATGAAGCATGTCGATCTCCTTTCGCTCGATCGCCGCCCAGCCGCGCCGGCAAGGCGCAGGCGGCGGCATGACAGCACGCCGCGATGGCGCGCTCGCCCGACCTGTCGACGACGCAAAAAACCCGCTCCAACCACTGTCGTGGCCGTGAGCGGGGGCAGCTTTGCCCGTGATGTGATTGCGGCATCGTTGCCGCGCGGTCCAACCCCTGGACCTCGTTCAAACGCTATCCGAGAACGTCGTGGGAGTCAACGATAGCGGCCGCCACCGCGCTGATCGAGATGCGGCGATTCATCGCCTGGCGCCGCATGAAGTGATAAGCCTCCTCCTCGTCGAGCTTGCGTGTTTGCATGAGAATGGTCTTCGCCCGCTCCACGCTGCGGAAGGCGCGCAGCGTCTCGTCGAGCTTGTCGATTCTGGTGCGCAGCCGCCGCTCGTAAAGGAACTGCGCGCGGGCGAGAGCGAGGCTGGTGAGCACCGTGCCCGGCGTGAAGGGCCGATGCAGAACGGCGTGCGGCGCGCAATTGCGCAGCAGCTTCAGGTCGGGTGCTTGGATCGCGGGCGTCACAGCCACCAGCGCCGCCAGCGGCTCGCCCGGAACCCAAGGCAGGCACTGCGGCAATTCCGGAACCAGCTCGCAGAAGATGACATCGGCATCTTCGGGCAGGCGCATTGGCATCGGCCACAAGCGGCGGACCCGGCTACGCGTGCGCAGCAGCTCCCGCGCCAGAGCATCGCCTTCGTCGTCGCGCCGGACCACGACGACGATCTCGAACGACGAGATCTCGCTTCCCTCGCCTGCGGCCTCCTGCGTCGAACGAACGTCCACCATCATCGCCTCCGCCGAACGAGCCAGGCGAGGCTCGCCGAGCCATGAGTCCGCGCTGGCGCCAGAGCACCGAGGGCGACGCTCGAGGCTCGGCCAGCGCGGCTCATCGAGCCGTCGCCGAGAGGCTGGCGCAGCCGCGCCCAACCAGGTAGGGGTCGGCCCAGACCGGCATAGCGGATTGGCGGACGATTTCGAACTGCCCGGCGCGATTGGCCCGGCCGATCCGCGACCAGAGGCTCGTGTGGCTGGTCGCCGCGCTCACGCAAACCCGTCCCTGCGGCGCTTCGAAATCGGAGTCCAGTACCGCCGGCTTGATGATGTCGGTCGCCATCGAATTGGTTCCGGCCAAAGCGTTGGCGAAGAGATGCACCTGGAAATAGGCTGCCTCGGCGCACATATTGGTCGGCTCGTCATCGCCGTAGCGCTTCTTGTAGCGGCTGACGAAACGGACGTTGCGCTCATTGGCGATCGACTGGAAATAGGGTGCGGCGGTGATCTGCCCCTCGGCCACCTCGCTGCCCATGGCGCGCACTTCCGACTCGGTGGTGGTAAGGCTGGCGATCGGCATCACGCGGGGATCGAAGCCGGCCTCGAGATAGCTCTGATAGAGATAGACGGTGGAATAGCCGACGACCGTCGAGAAGATCACGTCGGCACCCGCGTTCCTGATCTGGCGCATGACCGGACCGAAATCCGTGCGCTTGGCCCGCAGGTCGAGATAGGTCTCACCCACCACCTCGCCGCCGCGGCTGCGCAGGAGGTCGCGCATCACCCGGTTCGATTCACGGGGATAGACATAGTCCGAGCCGACGAAATAGAAGCGCGGCCCGTAGGTCTCGGTGAGATAATCGCAGAGCGCAACGCTGTTCTGGTTGGGGGCGGCGCCGGTGTAGATGACGTTGGGCGAGAATTCGAAGCCCTCGTAGAGCGTCGGATACCACAGCAGCCCGTTGAGCCGCTCCACCACCGGCAGCACCGCCTTGCGGCTGCTCGAGGTGTAGCAGCCAAAGATGGTCGTCACCTCATCGTCGACCATCAGCCGCTTGGCACAGAGCGCGAAGGCGCGCGTCTCCGAACCGGGATCATAGATCACCGGCACGAGTTCGCGGCCATTCACGCCGCCGCCCTGGTTGATCTCCTCGATCGCCAGCAGGGTCGCGCGCAGCTGCGTCTCTTCGATCACGGCCATGACGCCGGATTGGGAGAAGAGCACGCCTACCCGCCAGGGCTCTGAGCCCGCTTCCCGGCGCCACGTCATCGCCTCCTCCATCCATGGGGTTCGGCGTCGCGGTCGCAGCTTTGGCATCGCGCCAAAGATTGTTACACCATTTGATGGTTCTTCCATCGGACGAGTCAACCGCATCTACGGTGCGCTGCGTAAGCCCGCCCGCGACTTCCACCCAAACGTTGCATGAAGCATGCCAGCGGCGATGCCGTGCCGGAAGGCTTTTCCAAGGAGGCTGCGGGCGGGCGGGGTGGACGCATGGGAAGCGCTGCCTAGGGATTGCTCAGACTGCCAGATGGCGTTGCACGACCTCGGCGGTGAGCTCACCGATGTCGCCGCCGGCGACGATCCGGCCGGTATCGAGGATGGCGAATTTCTGCGTGATGTCGCGCACGAAATCGAGATTCTGCTCGACCAGCAGCACGGCGCAGGCGCGCTCGGCGGGGATGCGCTTGATGATGGTGTCGATCTCCTCGACGACCGAGGGCTGCAGCCCTTCGGTCGGCTCGTCCATGAGCAGCAGCTTCGGCTCCTGTACCAGGGCGCGCGCGATGGCGAGCTGCTGTTGCTGGCCGCCGGACAACACGCCGCCCTTGAGCTGCATGAGCGGCGCGAGGGCGGGGAAATAGTCGAAGACAAAGTCCGGTATCTTTCGCGATTTCACGCCCTTTCCCAGCAGCGCGATCTGGATGTTCTCGGCCGCGGTGATGTCGGCGATGATGTCGCGGCCTTGCGGCACGTAGCTGATGCCGATATGCGCCCGCTGATGCGGCTTGATACGGGTGATATCGACGCCGTCGAGGGTAATCGTGCCCTTCTTCGGCGGGTTGACGCCGGTGATGCTGCGCAGCAGCGTCGTCTTGCCGGCACCGTTGCGTCCGAGGACGGCGTAGAGCTCGCCATCGGCGATCTCGAGCGACACGCCGTGAAGAATGTGGCTGGTGCCGTAGAAGGTCTCTATGGCCTCCACCTGCAACGTCACTGGAACTTGCCCTTTCCGAGATAGACCTGACGGACCAGATCGTTGCTCATGACCTCGGCGAGCGGGCCTTCGGCCAGGCGCTGGCCCTGATGCAGCACCGTGATGCGCTTGCCGATCTGGCGGACGATGTGCATGTCGTGCTCGACCAGCAACACGGTGTGCGACTTCGCGATCTCCTGGATCAGCTCGGCGGTGCGATGCTTGTCACTCTCGGTCATGCCGGTCGTCGGCTCGTCGAGCAGCAGCAGCTTCGGATCCGAGGCGATCAGCATGCTGAGCTCGAGCCACTGACGCTCGCCATGGGACAGCGTGTCGGCGGGATCGTTGGCTTTATCCGCCAGCCCGACGAATTCGAGAATGTCCCAGATGCGGTCGCGTTCCGGGGCGCGCAACAGCTGGAACAGCGTTGCGAACACCCGCCGCCGGCCGCGCAGCGAGACCATGACATTGTCAAAGACCGACAAGGTCTCGTACATGTTCGGCACTTGGAACTTGCGGCTGATCCCGGTCTGAAAGATGGCGTCGGGCGCCCAGCCGGTGATGTCCTGGCCGGCGAAGCGGATGGTGCCGGAAACCGGCTTGAACTGGCCGGTGATCATGGCGATCAGCGTCGTCTTGCCGGCGCCGTTGGGGCCGAGCAGGACCCGCAGCTCATGCTCATCGACGCTGAGGTCGAGGCCGTTGAGGATGGTGAAGCCCGACACTTTGGTGGTAAGGCCGGTCACCTCGAGCAGGGCGGCCATTCAGCGCACCTCCTCGCCCGGGCGCGGCGCGCCTTCGGTGCGCCAATCCATCTGCAGATCATGCGCGGTGCGGTCGGCATCGGCGAGAATCTGGCGGTAGCTGCCGCGCCGCCGCTGCTGCACCCATTCCATGACGGTGCCGACAATGCCGTCGCGCATCACCAACACCACCAGGATGAACAGTGCACCGACGATGATCTGCCACCAATCCGCCAAGCGGTCGCTCAAAAAGGCCTCGGCACCTTTGACGAGGAAGGTGCCGATCACCGGACCGATCAGCGTGCCGCGGCCGCCCACCGCGGTCCAGATGACACCTTCGATCGAAAAGATCGGCCCGACGTTGAGAAACGAAATGATGCCGACCCATGCAGCGTACATGCCACCTGCGGCCGCGGCCATGAAAGCCGACACGCAGAACACGAAGATGCGGTAATTGGCTACGTTGTAACCCATGAACTCGGCGCGAAGATCGTTGTCGCGGATCGACTTGAGGACAGTGCCGACACGCGAATGGGTAAGCACCCGGGCGACGATGACGAAGAGCACGGTCACCCCGAGAATGAACCAGAGGAAGGACGGCCCGACATAGTTCGAATAGTCGGTTATGCCGTTGAAGCCGCCGGTATAGGCCTGATATTCGATGATGAAGTTTTGCAGGATCAATGATTCCGCCAGAGTGATCACGGCGCAATAGACCCCGTAAATGTGCCGTTTGAACGTGATGGCGCCGAACAGCAGCGCGAGCAGCGTCGGCACGACGAGCGCGGCGGCAATGGCAAGCGGCGTGCTGTAGAGCGGGGTCATGAAGCCCGGCACCTGGGTGAGGCTATTCCACTCCATGAAATCCGGGATCTTGTTGCCAAAGCGTGTCGGATGCGTGAGGGCGTAGTTCAGCTTCAGCGACAACGCGACCATGTAGGCGCCGAGGCCGAAATAGACTGCCTGCCCCAGGCTCAGAATGCCGGTGAACCCCCAGATCAAATCGATGCTGAGGGCGAAGATTGCGTAGCAGAGGAATTTGCCGAGCAGCGTCAACACATAAATGTTCGTGCTGTAGTACGGGTAAGCGCCGATCGATGCGACCAGCGCGGCGCCGCCGATCACGGCCCAGAATGGGAAGAGCGGTGCGCGGCGGATGCTCCGCCGAGGTTTTCCTGCGGGTTTCCCGGCCTTATCTCGTACCATGTCGATCCTTCTCAACGACGCGTTCCGTCAGCTAGCGGCGCTCGTAGTAGCCGAAGATGCCTCTCGGCACGATGCGGATGACGATGACGATGAACAGGAACACCAGGAGCTGCCCGATGACGTTGTTGAAGATGAATGACAGCACCGTCTCGGCTTCGCCGATGACCGCGCCGCCCGCCAGCACACCCAGCAAATTGCCGACACCGCCGAGCACGAGCACCATGAAGGAGTCGACCGCGTAGGGAAATCCCATCGTCGTCGAGACGGATTTTATCGGCGCCAGCACCGCGCCGGCCACGCCGGCGAGTCCCGAGCCGAAAACGAAGATCATCATGTCCACCCGCGCGGTATCGATGCCGAGACATCCAGCAATCGCGCGATTGCGGCGCACGGCTCGGACTTTGAGTCCGAAGTCGGTTTTGAAGATGACGAAGAAGACCAGCCCGAGCATGAGCGCCGCGACGATGATGAGGAACAGCCGGTAGTAGGGGAACGGCAAGCGCCCGATCAGGTGAAATCCGCCATTCAGAATTTTCGGTGCGCCGGCGTAGTAGAGCTCGGGCCCGAAGATCAATTTCATCACTGTCTGCAGGATAATGCCGACGCCCCACGTTGCGAGCAGCGTTTCCAATGGCCGGTCGTAAATCCATTGGACGATGCCGCGCTCGATCACCAATCCCAACAGCCCGACCACGATGAAGGCGACCGGCATCGCGATGAAGGTGTTGCCGCCGAGCTTGCCGACCACGGCAGCGGTATAGGCGCCGACCATGATGAATTCGCCATGCGCCATGTTGATGACGCCCGCCACGCCGAACACGATCGCGAGCCCAATTGCGGCGATGACCAGAATCGCCACGACGCTGAATCCACTGAGGAACTGCGTCATGATCGACTGAAGCATCATGGTCGGTTTCTCCTGGTATCGGCGCGGCTCGCCGAGAGAACTGTCCACTGAGACCCAGGCGACGGCGACCGCCGCCGCCCGGGTCCGCCGCGAGGCTACATGTTGATCGTGCCCGACCGGTTCTTCTGCTCGCTCCAGGGCTGCTTCAGCCGCTCCAGCACGCGCTTGTCGGTGAAGTCGCATTGTTTGTCGGGATAAAGGTACCTGGCCCACGGCTCCGGCCGGATCCAGTCCTTCGACGTGTAGACGATGTCGAACTGGCCCTGCTCGTTGGCCTGGCCGATGCGGGACCACAGCCAAGTGTGGTGATTCTTTTCATCGATCTTGACCTTGCCCTCCGGCGCCTGGAATTCCTGTCCCGGAAGTCCGTTGAAGATGAGGGCGTCGGCTTCGGTCGACTTCACCTTCTCGATCGCGTGGGCGAGCAGATAAGTCTGTAAATAGGCGCATTCCATGACCGCGTTGGTCACCGCGTCCTTGCCGTATTTCGCCTTGTAGCGTTCGACGAAGGAGTCGTTCTCCGGTGTCTTGATGCTTTGGAAGTAGTCGAACGAGGTATAGTGACCCAGCGCGTTCTCCGGCCCCATCGCAGCGATCTCCTGCTCGGTGGTGATCGGGGTGCAGATGGGAATGTCCTTGGCGGTGATGCCGAATTCCTTGTACTGCTTGTAGAAGGCCACCACCTGGTCGCCGACGAGATCGGAGAACACGACGTCGCAGCCGCTCGCCGAGATCTTGTTGATGTTGGTCGAGAACTCGGTCGACCCGAGCGGCGAATATTCCTCGGCGACCACGGTGCCGCCGAATTTCTTCAGCAGCGCCTTGACCTCGCGGTTCGTTTCCTTCGGATAGATGTAGTTCGCGCCGATGAGGTAGAATTTCTTGCGCCCCAGCGTGTTCATGATCCAAGGCACGAACTCGTCGAGCTGCTGGTTCGGCACCGCGCCGGTATAGAAGCAGTTCTTGCTGCACTCCTCGCCTTCGTAAAGCGTGGGATAAAGCAGCACGCCGTTATATTGCTCGAAAATCGGCAACACCGATTGACGGCTCGCCGAGGTATAGCAGCCCAGCACGGCCACGACTTTATCCTCGAGCAGCAGCTTCTTTGCCTTCTCCGCAAAGACCTGCACCATCGATTGCGGATCCTCGACGACGGGCTCGAGTTTCTTGCCGAGCACACCGCCCTTGGCGTTGATCTCGTCGATCGCCAGCAGCTCGGCATTGTGCAACGAGGTCTCGATGATGGCGATGGTGCCGCTCAGCGAGTGCAGGATGCCGACCTTGATGGTATCGCTCTCCTCTGCTTTGGCGATGTTGCGCAGGAAATGGTACGGCGCGACGCCGCTCGCGAGAATGCCGGCAAGTCCTGCAGCGGAACCTTTGAGGAGTTTGCGTCGAGTGGTTCTCATGGATCTCCCTCCGTATGCGAAGCCGAAAAACGCAAACGCCCCACGTCTTCTCCCGCAGGAGACGACGTGGGGCGTTTGTGCCCGTATTTCAGCGGCGCCGCTGCCGCCAAGACCACGAACGGAGATCTACGCCTTGAGCCCTAATCCGGGTGCCGCGCGATCCTCGTTCCTGGATACCAAGCCTGTGCAAGGTCCCGCAGAAAGTGCAATAGCTTAAGCGCGACTTCTGCGTTGCTCGCGGAAAGTATGTTGATACTACCCAGAAGCGCCTGTCAACACAATGAAAGCAAAGGCCTGCCCGTCGCCCGCACTTTATCTCTGGCGGCCGGGAGCGCGGGCTCGCGCTAGCGCCGCCAGCGCTCGAGCCGCGACAGCAGCCGGCCGAAGGCGAGGTCGAGGACGATCGCCAGCAGCGCCACGGGGATGGCGCCCTGCAGGATATAGGCGGGGTTGGCACCGTTGAGACCGATGATGATCGGCAGGCCCAAGGTGCGGGCGCCGACCGTCGAGGCGATGGCCGCCGTGCCGACATTGATGATCACCGAGGTGCGGATGCCGGCGATGATCACCGGCGCCGCGAGCGGCAGCTCCACCTTCCGCAGGATCTCACCCCCGCCCATGCCCATGCCGCGGGCCGCCTCCAACGCCGAAGACGGCACGCTGCCGAGACCCGCAATTGTGTTGTCGAGGATCGGCAGCAGCCCGTAGAGCAGCAACGCAAAGAACGCGGGCTGGAAGCCGAAGCCGATGGCCGGGACCGCCACCGCCAAGACTGCCACTGGCGGAAACGCCTGCCCGACGGTAACGATGCTCGCGACCAGGCCGCGGAACTCGGCGCCCTCGGCCCGGGTCACGAAGATGCCCGCGCCGGCGCCAAGCAAGACCGCCGCCGCGCTCGACGCGGCAACCACCAAAACATGACCCGCCAGCAGATCGGCAAAGCTGTCGAGCTCGAAGAGCGGCCGCGACAGCGTCGGAAAGAGCGCGGCAAACAGCGGCCGGCTCAGCGGCAGCAGCAGCACCAGCGCGACCAGCGCCACGCTCGTCCACAGCAGCGGATCGTTCCAGCGCACGATCATCGCCGCAGCAGATCGGCAAGATGGAGGGCGCCCGCCGGCCCCCCGTCGGGGCCGGCGACCGGCAGCCGGTCGCGCCCCTCCGCGACCATGCGCGAGAGTGCTTGGCGCAGGCTCGCCGTCGCCGCGATCGGCTCGCCCGGCGCCGCCTCGCCCGGACGCATCCGGCTCGCCACCTCGGCAATGCCCAGCAGCTTGATGCCGAGATCGTCGCGGCCGACGAGGTTGCGCACGAAATCGGTCTTTGGCGCGGTCAGCAGCTCGATCGGCGTCCCCAGCTGCACCAGCTGCCCGCGATCCATCACCGCGATCCGCGATGCCAGGCGCAGCGCCTCGTCCATGTCGTGGGTGACGAAGACGATCGTTTTGCGGCTCGCGCGCTGGATGTCGGCGATCTCCGCTTGCAGCGCCTGGCGGGTGATGGGGTCGAGCGCGCCGAAGGGCTCGTCCATCAGCAGAATGTCCTGATCGGCGGCAAGCGCGCGGGCGATGCCGACGCGCTGCTGCTGGCCGATCGACAGCTGATGCGGATATTTGTCGAGAAATTCGCCCGGCGGGAGCTTCAAATGCTCGAGCAGCGCCGCCGCCCGGTCGCGCGTCCGCGAAGTGGCCCATCCCAGCAACTCCGGCACCGTGCCGATGTTGCGCGCCACGGTCCAATGCGGGAAGAGGCCGATCGACTGGATCACAAAACCCATGCGCCGGCGCAGCGCGGCGGGTGCCAGCGCGCGGACATCCTGACCGCCGACGCGGATCGTGCCCTCGGAATGAGCGATGAGCTGGTTGATCATCTTCAGCATTGTCGACTTGCCGGCGCCCGAGCCGCCGATGACGGCGCAGAACTCGCCCGCGCCGATGGTGAGCGAGACATCCGCGACGGCGCAGGCCGTGCCATAGCGCTTGGTCACATGCTCGAGCTCGATCATCGCGGCAGCCTGCCGGCGTAGGCGATGCCGAGCTCGAACAGCAGATCGGCGGCAAGCGCCAGCAGGACGATCGGCACCACCCCGAGCAGGACCAGGTCGAGCGCATCGGCGAAGAGCCCCTGGAACATGATGGCGCCCAATCCGCCGGCACCGATCAGCGCCGCCACCGCGGCAAGGCCGATCGCCTGCAGCGTGGCAATGCGCAGGCCCGAGAGGATCACCGGCAGGGCCAGCGGCAGCTCGATCCGCCACAGCAGCTGACGCGGCGTCATGCCGAGCCCGCGCCCGGCCTCGAGCGCCGCCGGCGACACCCCGGCGAGCCCCTCGGCGGTATCCCGCACCATCGGCAGCAGCGTGTAGAGGAAGAGCGCGATCACCGCCGGCAATAATCCGACGCCGCCGATGCCCAACGCCGCGAGCGCGGGAAACAGCCGCGCCAGCGCCGAGAGCGGTGCCAGCAGCAAGCCGAAGAGCGCGATCGAGGGGATCGTCTGGACGATGTTGAGCAGCGGGAAAAGCCAGCCGGCGAGCCCGCGGCGCCGTTGCGCCGAGATGCCGAGGGGCACGCCCACCAGCACCGTCGGCAGCAGCGCCAGAGCGACCATGAGAACATGGCGCAGCAGCGCCGCGGCAAAGGCGGTGCGACGCGCGGCATACTCCTGCGCGATGGCAAGCGCGTCGAGCGCCCCTGACAGCAGCAGCAGCAGGAGCGCGCCGCAGATCGCCGCGCCCAGCAGCGCCGTCGCCCAAACCGGCAGGGCCAGCCGGCGCAGCGCATCGCCCAGCGCCAGAGCAGCGACGAACAGCAGCAGCCAGAAGCCGCCCCCCAGCGAGATGCGCGCCATCGGCGGCGCCGACGCCGCCAGCCGCGCCGCCTCGCTGCCGGCGAGCCGGACGAGCAGCAGCAGGAAGGCGGCACTCGCCAGCGCCAGGACGGCATGGGTCGTGCGACGCTGCGGCAAGAACGGCCCGGGGGCGAGCAGAACCGCCGGAAGCAGCAGCGCCTCGCCGCTTTGCCGCAGCGCCACCGCGAGCCCGACCGGCACGCCGGAGACCAGCCGATTGGCCGCGATCGTCAGAAAGCCGAGGCTGGGCACAGCGGCGAGCCCGGCCAGCAGAAGCACGAGGAGAACGCGGTTCCGCACCATTACCGCGCTCACTGCGGCATGCCATGCGATGCGAGATAGTCCTTCGCCACCGCGCGCGCCGTCTCGCCATCGACGGTGATCCGCGCGTTGAGCTGGCGCAAGCGGTGCTCGTCGAGCGAACGGAACACCGGGGCGAGGCTGGTGGCGATGGCGGGATAGCGCTCGAGGACCGCTTCGCGCACCACCGGCGCCGGCGCGTAGACGACTTGCGCTCGCTCGGGATCCCCGAGTGCCACCAGATCGAGCACCGCCAGCGCGCCATCGGTGCGATAGGCCATGGCCGCGTTGACGCCGGAAATCCCCTCCGCCGCCGCCCGCATGGTAACCGCCGTTTCGCCGCCGGCGAGAACCAGCAGCGCCGACGGCGGCAGCGTGAAATCATAGACCTTCTCGAAGGCCGGAAGCGCCGCCGGGCTTTCGACGAATTCGGCCGAAGCGGCAAGCTTCACCGCGCCGCCGCGGCGCACCCAGGCGGCGAAATCGGCCATCGTCGCCAGCCCATGCCGGCTGGCCAGCGCGCGCGGGACGGCAATGACCCAGCTATTGTCGGCCGGCGCCGGCGCGAGCCAAACGAGCCCGTACCGTGCGCGATCGAGCGCCTTGATCCGCTCATATCCCGCTTCGGCATGTCGCCAGACGGGATCCTGCTCGCTGCGATAGAACAGCGCGCCGTTGCCCGTGTATTCGGGATAGATGTCGATCTCGCCGGAAATGATCGCGCTGCGCAGAATGTTGGTGGGCCCGAGCTGGAGCCGATCGACCGTCTTGATGCCGTTCGCCTCGAGCGTCAGCAAAATCATCGCGCCGAGCAGCGCGCTTTCCGCATCGAGCTTGGAGGCGACGCGCACCGGCGCTTCGGCATGCGCGGCCGGGCAGCAAAGCGCCAGAGCGATGACGCCGGCGAGGATCGCTCTCCGGCGCAGCCGCAGGAGCCTGTCTGGGAAATAGCGTCGGCCTGCAACCCGAAGGGACATCGTCATTTGTCGCCGGGACGTCGTCGCTCTTTCCCAGACGGGCTCCTAGGGCGCTCCGGTGCCGCGCGGAACCCAGGCGCGCGCCGTCAGATGTGCGGGCATCTCGGTGATGCCATAGCCGGCCGCTTCAGGAATGCGCAGCAGCTTGCCGGCGGGACCTTCGACCAGTTCGGGACAGACGGTGACGATGGTGTCGGCGCGCGCCGCGGCAAGCGCCTCATCCGCCGCCTTGCTGCGGCCCAGCTTGGCGAGGTTCATGCGCGTGGCGAAAACCAGGGTCACGCGCCGCGCTTCGGAATCGGCGATCGCCCGATGCGGCGCGATCCACACCGTCTCGACCGCTTCGCGTCCGTCATGCGCCGCTACCTGATCGACCGGCGCCGGCGCCAGGAAAAAATGCGTATCGAACCGTTTCGGCGGTCCGACCGGCGTGATCCAATGAGCGAACGGCACCAGCAGATCGGTGGCCAGCTCGATCTCGCCGAGGCGGAGGAAATCGGCGAACTCCGCGGCGCGGCCGAGGCGCTCCTCGAGGTCGGTCTCGAGCGTCTCGACCTCTTGCGCCGACAGCAGCCGGTCTTGCCCGAAGGGCCGCGCCAGCAACAGGTGCGCTTCTTCGAAAGTCTCGCGTACCGCCGCGACGTGGAACGCCGTCGCTCGTCCCACCGGCGTCTCCCGGCACCGTGCCAGCACCGCGTCATCGGCATCCGCTTCGTCGACCCGGCCGCCGGGAAACACCAGCGCGCCCGAGGCGAAATCGGCGGCGACGTTTCGCGTCACCATCAGCACTTCGAGCCCGTCGTCGCCATCGCGCAGCAGCAACACGGTGGCTGCCGGCCGGGGTTCGATCCGCGCCGCTTCTGTCGTCATGCCAGCCTCCTGACTTGCGACCATAGTCCGAAGCCGCCGGTGATTCCAGCCTGGGGCCGTTAGCTACCGCCGAGATAGGAGACGCGCCATACCGTGTCATTGGCATCCTCGCTGACCAGCAGCGAGCCATCGGGCGCGACGCCGACCCCCACCGGGCGGCCCCAGACATCGCCGTTGGCCGTCACGAAGCCGGTCAGAAAATCCTGGTATGCCCCGGTCGGCTTGCCGTTGCGCAGCATGACGCGCACGACCTTGTAGCCGGTGCGCTGCGCCCGGTTCCACGAGCCGTGCAGGGCGACGAAAATATTGTTGCGATAGGCCGCGGGGAATTGGTTGCCGCTATAGAAGGCAAGCTGCAGCGGCGCGGAGTGCGGCTGGATCAACACGTCGGGCACAAGGACACGCCTGGCGAGCTCCGGATGCTCGCCGTTGTGGCGCGGATCCCGGTGATCGCCGATATAGTACCAGGGCCAGCCATAGAAGCCGCCATCGCGCAGTTGCGTCACATAATCGGGCGGCAGATTGTCACCCAGACCGTCGCGCTCGTTGACCGCGGTCCAGAGAGCACCGGTGACGGGATCGATCGCGAGCCCGACTGGATTGCGGGTACCGCTGGCAAAGATGCGCCGACCTTGGCTATCCGGATCGAATTCCAGGACGTTGGCGCGGCGCGTTTCCGCGGCTTCACCGTCTTCTCCATCATTGGAGGTGGAGCCGACCGAGACGAACATCTTCCGGCCATCGCGCGAGAAAGCGACGTCGCGCGTCCGATGCCCGCCGTCGGCGGGAAGGCGCGCCACCGTCTCGGCGCTGCCCTCGGGTTTGGCGTCGCCGCTCCGATAGGGAAAGCGGAGCACGGCGCCGACCGTGCCGACATAAAGAAACCGCGGCGCGCCGCCGGGCGGATAGAAGGCAAGCCCGAACGGCTCGTCGAGGCCGCTGGCAAAGGTGTTGACGCTTGCCCGCTTTCCCCTGCCGTTGTCATGCAGGATGACGATCCGGCCTTCACTCGTCTCCGCCAGGAAGATGTCACCATTGGGCGCGCTGCGCAGGAGCCGCGCTCCCGCGACGCCGCTGGCGAAGACCTCGACCGCGAAGCCGTGTGGCACCTTCGGCAAGGCTCCGGCCGGACGCGGTACAATCTGCGGTCCGTTGGCGGCGCTTTGCGTTGCATAAGGCGGCGGCAGATCGGCTGGCGTGATGTGGTGTACCACGCCGGGCGCGTCCCTCGTCCAGTCACCGAAAGCCGCGCCGCCCGGAACCGGAGTAGCGGCGTCGAGCCGCATGGCGAACATCGACATCACCGTGATGGCGACGAGCAGTCGGCCCGATCCCGCACGCGCCGCGTGAGGCCAAAATTTAAGCAGCCGCATCATGTGCCTCGCTGTGCCCTATCTCGAACCAGATGTTAACGGGAGAAAGCGCCGGCATCGTGCCGGTATCAGGCGGCGGGATGCAGTTTTTGGTGGTCAGGAGAGCAGCCGCTTTTAAAGTTCGAAAACAAATCCGCCTCCGCTTCAACCGCATTAACCACGATGCGGCGTTCGAAGTCGCGGCGCCGGTCAAAATATTCCGCACGAAACCTCATGTTTCCCGGCACCGTCACGTCTGCGTGAGGACAGCGTCGGGTCGTCGTTCGGGACTATCGTATATGTCATCAGGCTATTGTATATCTGATGCCGTTTCGGTTGAATGATCCGAGCACAAGGAAACCACAGCGCAAGATGGCGAACGAGCTCGTCAGCGAGGAATTGACGACGGAAGCCCGCAGCGGCCGGGCGGCTGCCGCTCTGCGCCGTGTCCTCGTCGCGCTTCGGCTGAGGCGCCCGTCCTTCAACGATAAAGTCGACGCCTATCGACGCGGGACCGCCGAGGAACGGCGCGCCCGGCGGCAGGCACTGCGCCGGACCGTGGATGTCGAGCGCGCTCGCGCGCGCTTCGTCGATATGGCGCAACGTCTTTCCGGCGGCGGCATCGATACGACGCTCAAATTCTGGCCCATTGCCTACCGCGTCGGGATCAATCGCAAGGATCGGAAATTCGGCTTCGCCGAAATGCGCGGCACTCTCGTCGTCAAGACGCGAAGCGCTTCCGGCATCGAAACCACGGCCCTCCCCTTCACCATCACGGCCACGCCTGAAAAGATCACCATCCTCCCGAACGTCGCCGGACTGAAAGAGAGCGGACAACAGAATGCCGTGACGAAGCTCTTTCTGGAGCTCAGCCACAGCACGGGAGACGCCACCGACCGCGTCTTTTGCGAGCGCTTCGAGAATGCCCTCGCCCAGGCGATCGCGACCGGCCGGCTGCTCGCCTGATCGGCGCTGCCGGCCGCCTTACTCTAAAGTACGATCTCGAGCCCGTCGCGCGCGACTTCCCAGCCCGCCGCCTCGACGGCTTGCCGCTCGGCCGAGCCGGGACGGAGAATGGGGTTGGTGTTGTTGATGTGGATGAAAAGCTTTCGGCCGATGCCGAGCGGTGCGAGCGCCGCCAGCGAGCCTTCCGCACCGGACAGGCTGAGATGTCCCATGCGGCGGCCGGTCTTGGCGCCGAGACCGGCGCGGATCATCTCGTCATCGCGCCACAGAGTGCCATCGAAGAACAGCAGCGGCGCGTGTCGGAGCCGCGCGGCAAGCTCGTCATCGAGCGCGGCGCAGCCGGGCACGTAATAGAAGCGCTTGCCGCTCTCGGGCGCCGAGATCGCCAATCCGATCGTGTTCTCGGAGCGCTCGGCCAGCCGCCGCTCGATGGCGGCGTCTTCGAGGTAAAGCGCGGGCTTGCCGGGCACGCTGAACGCTTCGACGCTGAGCCCGAGAGGCGTTCCGTCCCGGGCGGACAGCGCGAGCGGCACCCCCAGCGCCAGCTTCCGCCGCGCGACATGCTCCGGGCCGAGCACGTTGAAGATGCTGTTGGCCGCCAGGACGTCGAGCACGCTCGGCGTCGCGTAGAGCGACAGCGGCCAGCTCTCGCGCAAGGTGAGGAGCCCGGCCAAAGCATCGACGTCGCCATTGGTGAGGACGACCGCGGCGATGGGGCTGTCGCGGCCGGGATGGCGCGGCTGCAAGGCCGGCGTCGCCAGCACCTGGGCGCGCAGATCGGGCGGCGCGTTGAGCAGGACCCAGCGCTCGCCATCGGCGCTGACGGCGAGCGCGGCCTGGGTCTGCGCCGGAGCCGCTCCGGCCCAGGCCTCCCGGCAGGTCTCGCAATTGCAATTCCATTGCGGAAAGCCGCCGCCCGCGGCAGCCCCGAGCACGATGAGACGCATCCCGCCCCTCGCCCGTTCAGCCGGCCGGCGCCGCCGCCGGACGGCGCTGGAAGGCGCGTTGCGGATCATAGCCCCACGCGGCGATGAGGAAGAAGAGCAGCGCCGCCGCCAGCACCGCGGCCGCCGCGACCCAGTCGATCCGGCCGTAAAGCGCGAAGCGCACGAGCTCGACCGCATAAGTGAAGGGATTGCAGCGCGCGATGACGTCGAGCCAATCCGCACCGCTCTCGCGCAGGCGCCAGAGCGGATAGAGCGCGGTCGAGAGGAAGAACATGGGGAAGATGACGAAATTCATCGTTCCGGCGAAATTCTCGAGCTGGCGGATGCTCACGGACAGCGTCAGGCCGAGCGCCCCCAGCATGATCCCGGCCGCGATCAGCGCCGGCAGGACATAGAGAAAGCCCGACAGCGGCAGGTCGATGCCGACCAGCACGGCCACGATCAGGAAGGCATAGGCCTGCAGCACCGAGAGGACGACGCCCGACAGCAGCTTGCACAGCAGCAAGTACCAGCGCGGCAAGGGCGCGGTCAGCAGCAGCCGCATCATCCCCATCTCGCGGTCATAGACCATGGACAGCGAGGACTGCATGCCGTTGAACAGCAGCACCATGCCAACGAGGCCCGGAATGATATAGACCTGATAGGTGACATAGGTCTCGTAGGGCGGCGTGATGGAAATGCCGAGCACGTTCTGAAAGCCGGCGGCGAAGACGAAGAGCCAGAGCGCCGGCCGTACCAGCGCGGAGAGCAGCCGCCCGGTCTGGTTGGCAAAGCGCGTCACCTCGCGGCGGGCGACGGCGGTGAAGGCCTGCAGCGCATGGCTAGGTCTCATCGGCACCTCTCAGAAGTGGCACTGCGTTTCCGGCTGATCATAACCCAGCGTATCCAGCACATTGGTGGCATGCAGGAAGCCCGGCAGCGGCGCCTCGGCAACCACCGCGTCGGCGGTGGCGAGCAGGATCGGCTGGCGCAGCTGATGGTCCCAGGAGCGGAAGCTCAGCGGCGGGCCCTTGGCGCCGTCGAGCGACAGCTTCGGTCCAAGGAGATAAGCGTCGACGCCCGCCGTGTCGCTGGCGCCGCCGTGCTCGACCGCTTCGCCGAGCGCGCGAATGGCGAGCCACGCGGCCCAGTCCGTCGCTTCCATGTGCCGGCCTGTCGCGTGCGCAAAGCGCTGGCTTACCTGCGGCGCGCCGTAACGGTCCCAGGTCCAGCTCCAGGCAGTCGGCACCAGCCCGGTCGCACCGATGACCGGCCGCGGCCTGATGGTGTTGTAGGGCAGCGCGCGCGCGAATTCGCCCTCGCCATCGGCGACGAACACCACGTCGTAGGACACATCGCCGGTGAGCAGCGAAACATTATCCTTCTCGCGCTCGCGCGGATCGTTGCTCAAGAGAAAATCGCGCTTGGCCGTGATCTCGAGTCCGAAGACCTTGGCCGAATGCTCGAAGGCGGCCGTCATCGCCTTGTCTTCGGCGAGCGGCCCCTGCAACACCAGCACCTGGTGCCATTTGCGCGCTACCAGCAGCTGCGCCAGCGCATCGGCGAGCATTGCCCGGCTCGGGATGACATTTGCGAGATTCTTCTGACAGGCGGCGGCGCGCAGATCGTCGCCCGGCGCCGAGACATTGAACAGCAGCACGTCGCGCTCGCGCATCGCCTTGGCGAGCGTTGCCATCGCCGGCGAGGGCGCATCGACCAGGAACCAGTGGACGCCCTTGCCGGCGAGCACGCCGATCTGCTGCTCGAGGCCAGGCTCATCCTCCGCCTCGGCCTTGTCGAGCGCGAAACTGTGCCCCGAGGCGGCGACCTCGAGATTGACCTCGCCGATCGCCATCTCCGCGCCAGCCACGGGCCGCGGCGGCGTGACCGAAGTGTCGCCGGGGCCGGGGCGCTCGTCGTAGCGGGGATCATTGGCGAGCTGCAGATATCCGACGGCGATATCTTTGCCGAGCGGCGCCGCCGGCGCCGGCACTGTCGCGAGGAGGACCAGCGTCGCCGTCAGGAGGAGGCGCTCAATCATCGATCGCGACGCCGTAGGGGTAATGGCCGACCGGCACGGATTTAAGCACCTTGCGCTCGGCGACGTCGATGATGCTGATGTCGTCGCTGCCGCCATTGGCGACGAAGAGCCGCTTCTGGTCGCGGTCGAAGGTGATGCCCCAGGGGCGGCGCCCGACCAGCAGGTAAGTCTCGACCTTGCGGCTGGCGACGTCGACGACCGCCACGTTGTCGGCCCGACCGAGGGTGACATAAGCGGTCTTGCCCGCGCGATCCATCACCAGCCCCACCGGCGATACGTCCTCTTTGCGCATGCCCGGCGGCAGGAAATCGATCTTGTCGGTGACGCGGTTGGTGGCGGTATCGATGACGTCGACCTGG
>DATJLU010000049.1:0-50280 GCA_035509275.1 Allostellaceae bacterium
AGGCCTTCATCACTCACGCGGCATTGCTGGATCAGGCTTGCGCCCATTGTCCAATATTCCCCACTGCTGCCTCCCGTAGGAGTCTGGGCCGTGTCTCAGTCCCAGTGTGGCTGATCATCCTCTCAGACCAGCTACGGATCATCGCCTTGGTGAGCCGTTACCTCACCAACTAGCTAATCCGACGCGGGCCCCTCCCAGAGCGATAAATCTTTCACCCGAAGGTCGTATGCGGTATTAGCCCGGCTTTCGCCGGGTTATCCCCCACTCCAGGGCAGGTTCCCACGCGTTACTCACCCGTGCGCCACTCGTGTATTGCTACACGCGTTCGACTTGCATGTGTTAGGCATGCCGCCAGCGTTCGTTCTGAGCCAGGATCAAACTCTCAAGTTAGCCTCAGGTGCTCGCTAAAAACACCCAAGTCCTGGCACCGCTCGATCGCACTCTTGCGTCCGGAATTGACAAGACAATTCCTACCAAGATGCGCATTCAAACAGCACCACTTACGGCGCCGCCGCCTGCGCATCCCTTCCTCTTCTCTACAATGTCAAAGAGCAGCCCCCGAAAGGGAGCGGCGCTTATAAGCTTGCCACCTTGGCAAGTCAACAAGCTTTCACCCTCTGTCGAGAGCCTCTGTCGCGGTCGACGAAACGAACACCGCGCCAAGCGGCGTTCGCATGCGACACGTTTCAGAAGAGCCGCCGGAAGCGGCTGAGGCGTAGATATAGAACGCCGTAACCAAATTGTCTAGAGGCTGTCTCGCTCTTTGGCGGAGCCGATCAAAGGAGGCCGAGCGAGCGCAGCTCCTCGGCCATCGCCTCGGGCAAAGCATCCTCCGGAGCCGCCTGCGCCGGGCGGTCCGGCGGCGCGTCCTTGGGCGTCAGATAGCGCCAGCCCTGAAACGGCCGCTTCGGCTGCCACACCGTCTCCACCAGCTTCGGATCGTAGCGCACTAATGTGTAGCGCTCGCCATCCTCCTCGACTACCGGAATGAAGCCCAGGATGCGCTGGCGCACGCGGACATACCCTTTGATCACCCAATAGATCGAGCCACCATCGAGGATCTCCTCGCGCCGGCGCGGCATATGGCGGGTATAGAACACCGAGCGCCCGCGCTCGCGCCGGCGCTCTTTCTGCAGCTTGCGCAGATGCGGCACATCCTCGGCGCCGACGGCGAGCTTGATCAGGTGCAGCGCCATCGTCTCAGGCCGCCTTGGCCGCGAGAGCGCGCGCCACTTTGGAGATGGGCTCGCGGCCGAGGGCCGCCGAGATGAAGCGCCCCGCCGCGGCCAGCCGCGCCATCTCGACGCCCGTCCTGATGCCGAGCCCGTCGAGGAGATAGAGCACATCCTCGCTCGCGACATTGCCCGAGGCGCCCTTGGCGTAAGGGCAGCCGCCGAGGCCGGCGACGGAGCTGTCGACCGTGGCGATGCCGGTCTCGAGCGAGGCGAGGATATTGGCGAGAGCCTGGCCATAGGTGTCGTGGAAATGGACGGCGAGCCGCTCGCGCGGCACGACCGTGGCCACGCGTTCGATCATCGCCTGGATGCGCGCCGGCGTGCCGGTGCCGACGGTATCGCCGAGCGAGATCTCGTAGCAGCCCAAAGCCAGCAGCTTGGCCGCGACATCGGCGACCCTCTGCGGTGCGATCGGCCCTTCATAGGGGCAATCGACGACGCAGGAGATATAGCCGCGCACGCGCATGCCGTGCTGCCGTGCCGCCGCCGCCACCGGCGCGAAGCGCTCGAGGCTCTCGGCGATCGAGCAGTTGATGTTGCGCTGCGAGAATTTCTCCGACGCGGCGCCGAAAATCGCGATCTCCTCGACCCCGGCGGCGCGCGCCGCCTCGAAGCCCTTCATGTTCGGCACCAGCACGGGATAGCTGACGCCGGGCCGGCGCCGCAGCCGCGTCAGCACCTCGGCGGTGTCGGCCATTTGCGGAATCCATTTGGGCGACACGAAGCTCCCCGCCTCGACCACGGCAAGCCCGGCCTCGGCGAGCCGTTCGATCAGCGCCACCTTGGTCGCCATCGGCACGATCTGCGCTTCGTTCTGCAGCCCGTCGCGCGGACCCACTTCGACCATGCGGACCTGCTGAGGCAGCTGCATGCTCCGATCTCCCTACTCTTCCGCCGCCGCGAAGGCGATGAGCTCGGCGCCTTCCTCGACCAGATCGCCCGGCGCGTAGTTGATGCGCTCGACCGTACCGTCGGCCGGCGCGGCGATGGTGTGCTCCATCTTCATCGCCTCGAGCACCATCAGCGCCTGACCCCGCTTCACCGTGCCGCCGGCAACCGCCAGCACCTGCGTCACTTTGCCGGGCATGGGCGCGGTCAAGCGGCCGCCCGCCACGTCCTCTGCCAGCTTCGGCGCCAATGGATCGATATAGGAAAGCCGCCAGGTGCCGTCATCGGCCACGACCCAGAACTCGCTGCCCTGGCGCAGCACGGTTACAGCGCTGCGCCTGCCGTCGAATTCCAGCGCCAGCGCCCCATCGGCCAAAGCCCGCGCCGCAGCCTCGCTCGCCGCGCCGTCGATGTCGAGGCGATAGCGCTCGCCGCGCCAATGTGCCCGGACCCGGCGCTCCACCTCGCCATCCGCCCAGCTGATGTCGTGATAGGTGTCGCCCGCCAGCCGCCAGAAATCGCGGCGATGCCAGGGCGAATGCGGATCGCCGGAGCGCGCCGCTTCCCGTCGCGCCGCGTCCGCCTGCTCCTGCAGCAGCGCCAGGCTCGCCGCGGCGAGCGCCAGACGCGGGGCTGGCGCCGACGGCGGGAGCAGCGCGGCGCGATGGCGCTCGATGAAGCCGGTATCGGCCTCGCCCGCCGCAAAAGCCGGATGCTGCACCAGGCGCAGCAGGAAGTCGCGGTTGGTGGTGAGGCCGGCGATGCGGTACTTGGCAAGGCCGGCCGCGAGCCGGCGCAGCGCGGTGTCGCGGTCATCGCCCCAGGCGATCACCTTGGCAATCATCGGATCGTAATGCACGCCGACGGTATCGCCTTCGCGCACGCCGGTATCGATGCGCAGCCCGGCTGCGGCGGGCGCCACGAGCCGCTGCAGCCGACCCGTCGTCGGCAGGAAATTGCGCACGGGATCCTCGGCATAGAGCCGCACTTCGACGGCATGCCCGTTGAGGGTGATATCCGATTGCCGGAAGGGCAGGCGTTCGCCGGCGGCGACGCGGAACTGCCATTCGACGAGATCGAGGCCGGTGATCGCTTCGGTGACGGGGTGCTCGACCTGCAGCCGCGTGTTCATCTCCATGAAGTAGAAGGCGTCGCCTTCGGCGATGAACTCGATCGTGCCGGCGCCGACATAGCCCACCGCCCGCGCCGCGGCGATCGCCGCCTCGCCCATGGCGCGGCGCCGCTCGAGGGTCATGCCCGGCGCCGGCGCCTCTTCGGCGACTTTCTGGTGCCGGCGCTGGATCGAGCAGTCGCGCTCGAAGAGATGCAGCGTGTTGCCTTGGCGGTCGGCGAAGATCTGCATCTCGATATGGCGCGGCCGCGTAAGATATTTCTCGAGCAGCACCCGATCATCGCCGAAGGCCGATTTCGCTTCGCGCTTGGCCGAAGCGAGCGCTGCGGCAAATTTGTCGGCACGCTCGACGACGCGCATGCCTTTGCCGCCGCCGCCGGCCGACGCCTTGATCAGCAGGGGATAGCCGAGATGATTGGCGGCTTGCGCCAGATGCCGCTCATCCTGCTGCTCGCCGTGATAGCCCGGCACCAGCGGCACGCCTGCGCGCTCCATCAGCGCCTTGGCCGCCGCCTTCGAGCCCATGGCGCGGATCGCCGCCGCGGGCGGGCCGATGAAGGAGATGCCGGCTTTGTCGCAGGCCTCGGCGAAAGCGGCATTCTCCGACAGAAAGCCGTAGCCGGGATGGACGCAATCGGCGCCCGAGCGCTGCGCCGCATCGATGAGCCGCTCGATGTTGAGATAGCTCTCGCGCGCCGGCGCCGGGCCGATCGGCCAGGCCTCGTCGGCCTCCGCTACATGCAGCGCGCCGGCATCGGCCTCGGAATAGACGGCGACGGAGCGGATGCCCAGGCGCCGCGCCGTGCGCATGATCCGGCAGGCGATCTCGCCGCGATTGGCAATGAGGACCTTGCCGAACATGGCGCGGGTCAGCGCTTCCAGCCGGGCTTGCGCTTGTCGAAGAAAGCGGCAAGCCCTTCGCGCGCTTCGGCGGAGGCGCGCGCATCGGCAATGGCGCGCGCGGTCAGCGCCATCAGCGTCTCGGTCACCGGCCGGTCCTGCACCTCGGCGACGAGGCGCTTGGAGCGCGCCTGGGCGCCGGTCGCGCCGTCGAGCAGCGCGCCGACAATCCGGTCGGTCGCCGCATCGAGCCCGGCGAGCGGCGCCACCTCGTGCACCAGCCCCAGACGTTGCGCCTCGGCGGCCGAGAAGCGCTCGGCGGTGAGGAAATAGCGCCGCGCCGCGCGCGCGCCGATCGCCGCCACGACATAGGGGCTGATCGTCGCCGGCACCAAGCCAAGGCGCACTTCCGAGACGCAGAACACCGCCTCGGTGGCAGCGACCGCGACATCGCAGCAGCAGACGAGACCGAGGCCGCCGGCGTAAGCCGCGCCGTTGACGCGCGCCACCGTCGGCTTGCCGAGCTCGCTGAGGCTGCGCAGCAGCTCCGCCAGCTCCATGGCGTCGGCAAAGTTCTCGGCATCGCTGTAGCCCGCCATGCGGCGCATCCAATGGAGATCGCCGCCGGCGGAGAAGCTCTGGCCGCTGCCGGTGAGCACGACGACGCGGATCGCCGCATCGGCGTCGAGGTGGCGCAAGGCGCCGGTGAGCTCGGCGATGAGCCGGTCATCGAAGGCGTTGTGGATCGTCGGCCGGTTCAGCGTGACCGTGGCGACGCCGCGCGCATCGGTGCTGACAAGGATACTGGGCTCGGTCATCGCCTCACATCCGGAAAACGCCGAAATCGGTTTGCTTGACCGGCGCGTTGAGGCTCGCCGAGATCGCCAGCGCGAGCACGCGGCGCGTCGCGGCGGGGTCGATCACGCCGTCATCCCAGAGCCGCGCGCTGGCATAATAGGGATGCCCCTGATGCTCGTATTGCGCCAGGATCGGCGCCTTGAACGCCGCCTCTTCCTCGGCGCTCCAGCTGCCGCCGCGCGCCTCGATGTTGTCGCGCCGCACCGTCGCCAGCACCGAGGCCGCCTGCTCGCCGCCCATCACCGAGATGCGCGCATTGGGCCACATCCAGAGGAAGCGCGGGCTGTAGGCGCGGCCGCACATGCCGTAATTGCCGGCGCCGAAGCTGCCGCCGATGATGAGGGTGAATTTCGGCACCTCGGCGCAGGCGACCGCGGTCACCATCTTGGCGCCGTCCTTGGCGATGCCGCCCGATTCGTATTTGCGTCCGACCATGAAGCCGGTGATGTTCTGCAGGAAGACGAGCGGGATGCCGCGCTGGGCGCAGAGCTCGATGAAATGCGCGCCCTTGAGCGCGCTCTCGGAGAACAGGATGCCGTTATTGGCGACGATGCCGACGGGATAGCCCCAGATGCGCGCAAAGCCGGTCACCAAGGTCTGGCCGTAGAGCTGCTTGAACTCGTCGAACTCGCTGCCATCGACGATGCGGGCAATGACCTCGCGCACATCATAGGGCTTGCGCGTGTCGCTCGGCACCACGCCGTAGATCTCGGCCGGGTCGTAGAGCGGCTCGACCGGCGCGGCGATGTCGAGGTTCGGCCGCTTCTCCCGGTTGAGCCGGCCGACGATGCGGCGGGCGATGCCGAGCGCATGCGCGTCGTCGAGCGCATAGTGATCGGTGACGCCGGAGACGCGGCTATGCACATCGGCGCCGCCGAGCTCTTCCGCCGTCACCACCTCGCCGGTTGCGGCTTTCACCAGCGGCGGCCCGCCCAGGAAGATCGTGCCTTGATTGCGGACGATGACGCATTCATCCGACATCGCTGGCACATAGGCGCCGCCCGCGGTGCAGGAGCCCATCACCACCGCGATCTGCGGGATGCCGAGGCCGGAGAGCGTCGCCTGGTTGTAGAAGATGCGGCCGAAATGCTCGCGGTCGGGAAAGACCTCGTCCTGATTCGGCAAATTGGCACCGCCGGAATCGACGAGGTAGAGGCAGGGCAAATGGTTCTGCCGCGCGATCTCCTGGGCGCGCAGATGCTTTTTCACGGTCACGGGATAGTAGGTCCCGCCCTTGACCGTGGCGTCGTTGGCGACGATGACGCAGTCCTGGCCCATCACCGGGCCGATGCCGGTGATGATGCCTGCCGCTGGAATCTCCTCGCCGTACATGCCGTAAGCGGCGAACTGCGACAGCTCGAGAAAGGGCGCGCCGGGATCGAGCAGCGTGCGCACCCGGTCGCGCGGCAGCAGCTTGCCGCGCGCCAGGTGCCGCGCGCGCGCTTCCGCACCGCCGCCCTCGCGGATCTTGCCGATGCGCTCTTCCAGCTCCTCGACGACGTCGCGCAGCGCCGCGGCATTGGCGCGGAACGTCGCGGAACGGGGATCGAGCGCAGACTTAAGAACGGGCATCCGTCTTCCCTATGCCCGGGCCAAGGCCGGGCCATCTGCCACCATGCAAAACGCGGCTCGCCCCGGCAAGCGAAAATCTCGGAGCCGCGCTTGACGGGGGAGCGGCGGGTCGGGACAGTCGGGACGCATGCTGAGCCTCGCCGAGATCGAAGGCGCCGCCGCGCTCGTCCATCGCGTGGTCAACCCCACGCCGCTCTATTGCTGGCCGCTGCTCTCCGCCCGCGCCGGCGCCGAGACCTGGGTGAAGCACGAGAACCATACGCCGATCGGCGCTTTCAAGATCCGCGGCGGCCTTGCCTATCTCGCCGGGCTGCGCGAGCGCGAGCCCGGCCTTGCCGGCGTCATCACCGCGACGCGCGGCAATCACGGCCAGAGCATCGCCCTCGCCGCACGCCGACTCGGGCTTGCCGCCACCATCGTCGTGCCGTTCGGCAACAGCCCCGAGAAAAATGCGGCGATGCGCGGTTTCGGCGCCGAGCTCATCGAAGCCGGCCATGATTTCCAGGCGGCCTATGAGCATGCGGCCGTTCTCGCCGCGGAGCGCCGGCTCCATTTCGTCCGCAGCTTCGATCGCGCGCTCGTCGCCGGGGTCGCGAGCTATGCGCTGGAGCTGTTCCGCGCCGCGCCCGCGCTCGACACGGTCTATGTGCCGATTGGCCAGGGCTCCGGCATTTGCGGCACGATGGCGGTGCGCGACGCGCTCGGCCTCAAGACCAAGGTGGTGGGCGTCGTCGCCGCCAATGCCGAGACCTATGCGCTCTCCTTTGCAGCCAAGCGCGCCATCGCCACCAACCGCGCCGATACGCTGGCCGACGGGCTTGCCTGCCGCGTGCCGGACGAGACCGCGCTGGCGCAGATCATCAAAGGCGCCGAGCGCATCCTGCGCGTCGAGGAAGACGAGATCCGCGCCGCCATGCGGCATTTCTTCACCGACACGCACAATCTCGCCGAGGGCGCCGGCGCCGCGGCCTTTGCCGGGCTGCTGCAGGAGAAGGAGCGGATGGCGGGCAAGCGCGTCGCTGTCATCCTCTCGGGCGGCAATGTCGACCGCGAGGTGTTCGCCGGAATTCTCTCGGCTACTCCGCCAGCAGCTGGCGGCTGATCACCAGACGCTGCACATCGCTGGTGCCTTCATAGATCTGGCAGACGCGCACATCGCGCCACAGCCGCTCGACCGGGAAATCCTCGAGATAGCCATAGCCGCCATGGATCTGGATGGCGTCGGAGCAGACGCGCTCGGCCATCTCGGAGGCAAAGAGCTTTGCCATCGAGGCTTCCTTGATGCAGGGCAGTCCGGCATCGCGCAGCGCCGCGGCGTGCAGCGTCAACTGCCGCGCCGCCTCGATCCGCGTCGCCATGTCGGCGAGGCGGAAGGCCACGGCCTGATGATTGGCGATGGCGGTACCGAAGCTCTTGCGCTCCTTGGCATAGGCCACCGCCGCTTCCAAAGCGGTGCGCGCCATGCCGATCGATTGCGCGGCAACGCCGATGCGGCCGCCTTCGAGGTTGGAGAGCGCGATGCGGTAGCCCTCGCCTTCCCGTCCCAACAGCAGGTCGGGGGTGAGCTCGATCTCCTCGAACACGATCTGCGCCGTGTCGGAGGCACGCTGCCCGAGCTTCTTCTCGAGCCGGGCGACGCGCCAGCCCGGCAGATCGGTCGGCACGATGAAGGCGCTGATGCCTTTCTTGCCGGCTTCGGGATCGGTGACGGCGAAGACCAGCGCCACCTTGGCATGAGCGCCCGAGGTGATGAACTGCTTGGTGCCGGTGAGAACATATTTGTTGCCGCGGCGCCGGGCGCGCGTGGTGATCGCCGCGGCATCGGAGCCGGCTTCGGGCTCGGTCAGGCAGAAGGCAGCGATGACATCGCCGCGCGCCATCGGCTTCAGAAAGCGCTCCTTCTGCTCGGCGCTGCCGAATTTGAGCAGCGGCATGCAGCCGACAGAGTTCTGCACGCTCATGATGGTGGAGCAGGCGCCATTGCCGGCGGCGATCTCCTCGAGCGCCAGCGCATAGGCGACGTGATCGGCCGCGGCGCCGTCATAGTCCTCCGGCACCAGCATGCCCAAGAGACCGAGGCGCCCCATCTCGGCCAGCGCCTCGGCGGGAAAATGCGCGGTGCGGTCCCATTCGGCGGCGAACGGCGTCAAGCGCTCGGCGGCGAAGTTCCGCGCCATGTCGCGGATCATCGCCTGTTCCTCGGTCGGGATCATGGCGGTGCGGCTACCACGGAATCGGCTTGCCGTCATAACCGATGAAGCCGCCGCTATCGGCCTCTTCGAGACTGGCGATCACCCGGCGCAGACCGGCGACGCTCTCTTCGGGACCGAGCGGCGCGCTCTGGCCGCCCATATCCGTCCGCACCCAGCCGGGATGCAGCACCGTCGCGATGATGTCGCGGTGATCCAAGGCAAAGGAGCGCCAGGCCGCGTTGAGCGCCGCCTTCGACGAGCGATAGGCATAGAGGCCGCCCTCGGTATTGGCGGCGATCGAGCCCAAGCGGCTGGTGATGGCAACCGCTTTGCGCTGCGCGCTGCGCGCCACCTGGGCATGGAAGGCGGCGGCGAGCGCCAGCGGCGCCATGGTGTTGACGCGGAAGGTTTCGCCCCAGCCCTCGGCATCGATCGACGCCGCCGTCATATCGCGCGGGCCGTAGATGCCGGCATTGGCGATGAGCACGTCGATGCTCTCGCCGTCAAGCGCGCGTGCCAGCGCCGCGACCGCGGCGAAGTCGGTCACCTCGAGAGCGTGCACGGCGACACCGCCGCTCAGCGCGCGCAAAGCGCCGGCTTTCTCGAGCGAGCGGCTGGTGGCGATGACGCGCCAGCCGTCGCGCGCATATTGCCGCGCGAATTCGAGGCCGAGACCGCGATTGGCACCGCTGATGAAGACCGTCGGCATGGGCGGTTACCTCCTCTCGTCCTTGGTGCAATAGCGTAGAGCAGGACACTGGAGACGCAAGACCCCCGCGGGAGCGCCGCGGGAGCGGGGAGCCTCCTACGCCCCTGGTGTACACCGTGCGGTCTCGCGCGCGCCTGCGTCATCGGCTCAGGGTTGGAGCCTCATCGGCCCGATCATAGCATTGCACCCCTCAAACCCGCCGGGCGAAGACCTCGACGCGCAGGTGCCAGGACGCGCCGCCATCCATCGATGCCTCGCCTTTCCAATGGAAGGAGCGCGGCGTGATCTCGGTGAAGCTCCAGCGCGACAGCGCCCCGCTTTCGGTCTTGCCTTCCTGAACGATATCGGCGCCTTGCGCGCGGCCGATCTGCTGGTAGTAGGCGTTGGTGGCGGGATCGATCCAAAAGATGCGCCAGGCATCGAGCGCGGGATCGTAGATCCGGAGCGTCGTGCCGTACCAATTGCCGGAGACCGGCATCGGCGGTGCGCCGGGGCGGTCGCGCCGGCGCGGGATCATCCACACATCCTGCACGGCGCGGCCTTCGAGGACCCAGCCGAAATGGATCTCGCCCTGGCCTTCATGGCGCGCGCCGTCGGGCGAATAGGTCACGATATCGCTCTCCCAATCGCCGATGAAGCGGCCATAGAGATCGAGCGCCGCCGCGCGATCGGGCGCCGGGCCGGCGGCATGAAGCGCCCCGGCAAAACCCGACGATAGCATCTCAGACATGAGCATCTCCTCTTGGTGTGAGCCCGCAGAGCCGTATCCGCTCAAATGGAACCGCTCTCATTGGTCACCCCCCGCGAGAGCGACGCGAAGCGGGGGTCCATGGTCATGGATTCCCGCTTTCGCGGGAATGACGGACAACGGAAGCAAGTGTTTCGACCTAAGCGGATCACGCTCCAGAAAAGCCGAACCCGGCCTTCCGCCGCTTGGAAAAAATTGCGATTCCAGCGGGAGGCGGCGCGGCGCGGCGTGGTAGAATTCGCGGGGAAGGAGATTGCCATGAGCGACGATCGGGCGGCCGCCGGCTTTGCCACCCATGAGGTCATGAACCAGCCGCCGCCGCTCGTCGATTACGACCTCTTCGGCAGCGACAAAGCGCTGCAAGAGGCGGTGCGGCGCGAAGGCGCGGATTGGGCCGGGCCGAGCCTTGCCGGGTTCGGCCGCGCGCTCGGCCGCGCCGAGACCATCGAGTGGGGCTTCCAGGCGAATCGCAACCCGCCGGTGCTGCACCGCTTCGACCGCTATGGCCAGCGGCGTGACGCCGTCGAGTTCCATCCAGCCTGGCATTCGCTGATGGCGCTCGCCATCGGCGAAGGCGTGCATACCGGACCCTGGGCCGAGCCGCGGCCCGGCGCCCATGTCGCGCGCGCGGCGCAGGTCTATATGCAATGCCAGATCGAAGCCGGCGTGCAATGCCCGATCACCATGACTTATGGTGTCGTGCCGGCGCTGCGGCGCCAGGCGGATATCGCGGCGGAATGGCTGCCGCGCCTGTTCTCGCGCCGCTACGATCCGCGCTTGCGCCCCGCCGCCGAGAAGACCGGCGCGCTGATGGGCATGGGCATGACCGAAAAGCAGGGCGGCTCGGATCTGCGCACCAACACCACGCGCGCCGAGCCGGTCGCGAGCGGCGGCCCGGGCCAGCCCTACCGCCTCACCGGCCATAAATGGTTCTTCTCGGCGCCGATGTGCGATGCTTTCCTGGTGCTGGCGCAGGCGCCCAAAGGCATTTCCTGCTTCTTCGTGCCGCGCTGGACGCCCGACGGCGCGCTCAATGCGCTGCGGCTGCAGCGGCTCAAGGACAAGCTCGGCAACCGCAGCAATGCGTCGAGCGAGGTCGAGTTCGAGCGCGCGCTCGGCTTTCTCGTCGGCGAGGAAGGCCGCGGCATCGCGATCATCATCGAGATGGCGACATACACCCGGCTCGACTGCGCCGTGGCCGGCGCCGGATTGATGCGCCAGGCGCTGGCGCAGGCGGTGCATCACGCGCAGCACCGCACCGTCTTCCAGCGTCACCTCGTCGATCAGCCGCTGATGACGAATGTGCTGGCCGATCTCGCGCTCGAGGCCGAGGCGGCGATGGCGCTCGGCTTGCGCATGGCGCGCGCCTTCGACCGCCAGGATGATGCCGGCGAGACCGCCTTCCGCCGCCTGGCGACGCCGGCGGCGAAATACTGGGTGTGCAAGCGCTCGATCAGCTTTGCCGGCGAGGCGATGGAGGTGCTCGGCGGCAATGGCTATGTCGAGGACAGCATGATGCCGCGGCTCTATCGCGAGATGCCGGTGAATTCGATCTGGGAAGGCTCGGGCAATGTCATGTGCCTCGACGTGCTGCGCGCGCTGCAACGAACGCCCGAAGCCGGCGAGGCGCTTCGCGCCGAGCTGGCGGCGGCAAAAGGCGGCGATCCCCGCCTCGACCGCTTCGCCGCGTCGCTCGAAGCATCGCTCCAGGCGCGGCCGGACGAGGCCGAGGCGCGCCGTCTCGCCGAGCGCCTGGTGCTGGCGCTGCAAGCATCCCTGCTGGTGCGCTTTGCCCCCGCTCCGGTCGCCGACGCCTTTTGCGCGAGCCGCCTCGACGGCGGGCATGGCGGGGCTTTCGGCACACTTCCCCGCGGGCTCGATCTCCGCGCCATCGTCGAGCGCGCGGCACCGGCGCTCGCTTAGACCGCGCCGTCAGAATTTGAGGATGAACCCGCCGGAGACGGTCTGCGTGGAGTAGTTGCCGGTCGACGCCACGGCTTGATAGCCCGCATAGACGGCAAGTCGGGTGTCGAGCAGCATCGAGAGGCTGCCGGACAGCGTCAGCTGATCGCGCGCGGGCATCACCCCGCTCACGCTGAAGGTGCCGCCGCCCACCTCGACGACGCTGTTTGGCGCCGAATAGAGGAGCTCGTGGCTGTAGGTGACCTGGAGCTGCGGCAGAACGACGAAGCCGCTCCGCGTGGTGAGCGTGGTGGCGGCGGCGGCGCCGAGAAAGGGCCGAAGCGAATCGGCGTTCGCCACGGCGGTTGTCAGGTCGAAACCGGGCGCGCCGCCCTCGCTGAATCCGCCCTCGGCAAGATGAACATAGTAGAGCCCGGCGAGCGGTGCGAAGGTGATGTCGCCTGCGTCGAACCGTGCGCTCGCCTGCAGCGCACCGGTCGCTTCATCGCCGCCATGGCTCGACGAAGCCGTCTCGCCGGCGGCCGAAATCGGGCGCGTCGCGTCGATGAAATCGTGGGCGTAGCCGACCGTGCCGTCGAGGGCGAAGCGGCCCCAGGCCGAGCTGCCGTAGAGCGCAAGGCGCGGCGTGTCGAGCCTGCCGCTGGAACCGCTCGTCTCCGACAGGTCGGTATGGCTGTAGCCCGCGGCGACGCCCGCGAGAAGGTGCGCGTTGACGGCGCGGTCGAAGCCGGCGAGGAAGCCGCCGCCAGTGCTGCTGAAACCGGGAGTGCCGCCGCTGCCCTCGAGCGTCGAAAACGCACCCAGCGCCTGGAACCATCCGCCCTTCTCCGCCACCCTCCGCGGCAGGTCGGGCATCACGCCGTTGAGGCCGGCAGCAGCACCGTTGAACGCCACCTGGCTTGGCGCCGTTGCGGCAAGGCCGGCGCCGAGGCTGACGCTCCCGGCACCGAGATGCACGCTGACGAGATGACCCAGCAGCGCGTCGTTCGCCGCCTGCGCGTCGAGCACCGCGGCGGTCCGCAGCGCGGTGAACACCGTGTCGTTGGTCGGCGCCACCGCGATGCTGCTGCCGGAAAGCGCCAGATCGACTTCCGTCGCCGAGTAGTCGAGCGCCTGGCTGATGCCCGGGGGCGGCGTTCCCGTCACCGTCGAGAAGGTGCCGTTGACGCTGCCGGCGCCGAGGATGGTGTAGGTCTTCGTCGTATAGATGCCGGGGTCGTAGACGAGCGCGAGCGTGCCGGCAAGGCTCGCAGTGCCGGAGACGTTGAGCCGGCTCGCTCCGGTCGGCGACACCTCGATCTGCAAGGTACTCGTGCTTCCTTGGGTGTAGTTGCCGCCGACGGTCAGCGTGCCGATCGTGCCGCCCGGGGCGACGATGCCGCCTGACGTGTTGGTCACATTGCCGCCGACGGTACCATGGCCGGCCAAGGTCGCACCGCTCTCGACGACGGTGTTTCCGGCGATGCTCGCGCCGGGCGCGGTGATATCGCCGACTTCAAGCGTTCCGCCGGCAACGGTTGTGCCGCCGGTGTAGCTGTTGACGCCGTCGAGGATCACCGTCCCCGATGTCGTCTTCACAAGCGAGCCCGCGCCGGTGAGCGCGGCGGTGATCGTGCCGGCTTGCAGAGCAAAGGTGCCGGCGGATTTCAGCGTGCCGTTCTGAATCGTGCCGCCGGTCAGCGCGAGGCCGCCATTCTGCGTCTGCGTCGTGCCGCCGAGATCGAGCGTGCCGCCCGTCACCGTCGTCGCGCCGGCGATGTCGCCGAGAGAGCCGGCACCGGAGAGCTGCAGCGTCCCCGCACTCACGATGGTGCCGCCCGCAAAGGTGTTGGCCGCGGAGAGCGTGAGCGTGCCGGCACCCATCTTGGTCAGGCCGCCGGTGCCGGAGAGCGCGGAAGCGAGCGTGACATTGTTGCCGTTGGTGTCGAAGCTGGCGCCGCCGGCGCCGAACGCGCCGAGGCGCGAGGAGACATCGGTGGTCGTGCCGCTGGCCCATTGCAGGCCGCCGCCATCGAGCGTGACGGCGCCGGAGCCGAAATTGGCGAGGGCGCTGAAATCGACGAGGCCGCCGGTCACCGTGGTCCCGCCCGAATAGGTGTTGGCGGCGGAGAGCGTCAGCGTGCCGAGACCCGCCTTGGTCAGACCGCCGGCGCCGGAGAGCGCGGAAGCGAGCGTGACGTTGTTGCCGTTGGTGTCGAAAGTGGCGCCGCCAGCACCAAAAGCGGTGAGCCGCGACGAGATATCGGTGGTCGTCCCGCTGGCCCATTGCAAGCCGCCGCCATCGAGTGTGATGGTGCCGGAGCCGAAATTGGCGAGCGCGCTGAAATTGACGAGGCCGCCGGTGATGGTGGTGCCGCCCGAATAGGTATTGGCGGCGGACAGCACCAGCGTGCCAGCGCCGCTCTTTACCAGGCTCCAGCTCCCGGCATTGCCGCCGGTGCCGCCGCTGCCCGTCTGGTCGGCGATGACGTCGGACATGGTCTGCGTCTGTCCGGCGGCCGGCGCGAAGCTGAGCGTACCGTTGCCTTGCAGGAAGATGCCGCTGCCGAACGCCGAGCCGCCGGTGCCGCCAGCGCCCGCGGTGACCGTGTTTCCATTGATGGTGAGCGACCCGGCGAGGGTCAGGCTGCCGCCCTGCTGCACGAAGATCGCGCCGCCGGCGCCCAACCCGCCGCCGCCACTGCCGCCATAGGCGCTGCCATTGCCGCCGCCGAAGCCGCCCGCGGCACCGCCGCCACTCGCGAAGCTGAAGACGGCGACGGCACCGCCGCCGCCGCCGAAGCCGCCGGCCCCGCCATAGGCGCCGCCGCCACCACCGCCGCCGAAGCCGCCGCGGCCCCCCGTATAGCCACCACCGACCGCACCACCGCCGCCGCCGCCGAAGCCCCCGGCCCCGCCATTGGTGACGCCGCCGCCGCTGCCGCCACCGATGCCACCGCCGCCAGCAGAACCGCTCGTGCTGCTCGAGTTGCCGCCGCCGCCACCGCCACCATTGGCGCCGCCGCTGCTGCCATAGCCGGCACCGCCGCCAGTCGCGCCGCCAACGATACCGGGGCTGCCATTCGCACCGGCGTTGCCTCCCTTGGCACCGGCGCCGATCCCGCCCCCGCCGCCCGCATCGTTGACCCTGCCGACATAACCGCCGGCACCGCCATTCCCGCCGAGCCCACCACCGCCGCCGGGCTGGAGGCCTCTGCCGGTGCCGCCGCCGGCGCCGCCGATCGCACTGTTGTTTTGCAGGCTGACATTGCTCACCGTCACCGCAGCGCCCGCGGCGACGAAAAGCGCGCCGCCCGCGCCCATGCCGCCACCGCCGCCGCCATTTCCCCCGTTGCCGCCCTGCGCCACGGTTTGCGCGATGGCGAGGTTGTTGATTGCCACCGTGCCGCCATCGACGAAGAGGCCGCGCTGAGTGCCGCCGCCACTGATCGTGTTGCCATTGCCGTTGATGGTGATGGCGTTGCTGGTGTTGATCGCGGTGAGGCTGGCGTTCAGCGTGATATTGCCGGTGATATTGATCGTTGTCGCCGTGCCGGCATTGATCTCGGCAATCGCGGTATTGAGCGAGGCGGTGTCGCTTGCGGTGACCGTCTGCGCGCGGACCGGCGCCACCCCCAGCAGCAACGCGCCCACGGCGCAACCCGCGAGGAGCGAGTTCGCACCAAGCCTGTTCGCGGTCAGGCTTCTGCGGCTAGAGTGACGGCACGGCCTAGGGAGGGGAGGCATGCAGCACGGCATCCATTTCATTTCCGGCCTGCCCCGGGCAGGCTCGACGCTGCTCGCCGCCATCCTGCGCCAGAACCCGCGCTGCCATGCCGCCATGACCAGCCCGCTCGGCACGCTCTTCACCGCGCTGCTCGGCGAGATGAGCGAGCGCAACGAATTCGCGCTGTTTCTGAGCGAGAGGCAGAAGCGAGCGATCCTCGCCGGCCTGTTCGAGAATTATTACCGGGACGCTCACGAGCAGAGGCTGGTCTTCGACACCAACCGCTTGTGGTGCGCCAAGCTGCCGGCGCTGGCCGCGCTGTTCCCGTCGGCGAAGGTGATCGCCTGCGTCCGCCATGTGCCGTGGATATTCGACAGCCTCGAGCGTCTGATCCGATCGAACACGTTCGAGCTCTCGAAGATCTTCAATTTCGAGCCGGGCGGCACGGTCTACAGCCGCGCGGACGGGCTCAGCGGGGCGAACGGGTTGGTGGGATTCGCCTGGCACGCGCTGAAGGAGGCCTATTACGGCGAGCAGGCCGACCGCCTGCTGCTGCTCACCTATGACACGCTGACGCGCGCGCCGGCGCAGGCGATGGCGGCGGTCTACGCCTTCCTCGGCGAGCCGCCCTTCACGCATGATTTCAACGACGTCGCCTATGCCGAGGATGAGTTCGACGCCCGGCTCGGCACGCCCGGCCTGCATCGCGTGGCGCCCCAGGTGCGGCATGTCGAGCGGCAGAGCATCCTGCCGCCGGACCTCTTTCGTCGCTTCGAGAGCGATTCCTTCTGGACCGATCCGCAACTCAATCTGCGCGGCGTGCAGGTCGTGTAGGGCGACGAACTGCCCCGCCACGGCGCCGCGGCAGCAGGCACCGGCGTCGATACCGAAGCCGTTCCTGCCGCCGCTGTTATCCCCGGACGCGCCCGGATCGTCCTGCCACGCAAAATGCTTCGTTCCGCCCACCCTGCGCCCCGCATACCGGTGGCTCGCCGCCGATCGAATCGGAATGATCCGTGCCGCCCGGGGGCGACGCTAAGTCAGGCGAAGGGATGTGAACACTGAAGAAGTTTGTTCGCATCTCCGCGCGGATGCTAGGATCGCGCCCGGTCCCGCCAGGGCAGCGGGCATTCGTGCAATCCAACCCGCACCGGCTCGACCCTTGGCATCCCCCGCAACCCCCGAAGCGGCAACCGGCTCGGCGAGCGGCGAAGCGATCGCCGCGCTCGGCGCGCATCCGCGGTTTGCCGACGCCATGCGCGCCAGCGCGGCCGGCATCGTCGCGATGTATCAGGGCAGCCGTCTGCTCAACTGGCTCATGGACGATCGCGGGCGCCTGGTGTTCGGCTATTTCGCGGCGTACCTCGATTTCACCCGCGATCCTTCCGACCCTTCCTCGGGGCTCACGCCCACAGGGATGAAGGCGCTCTGCGCGGAATGCGAGCTATGCAGCCCCGGGCGCGTCGTCGTGATGCTGTCGCTGATGCGCGCCGCCGGTTATCTGGCATCCGAGCCCGCAGCAGAAGATCGCCGCCGGCGCCGCCTCAGAGCGACCGACCGGCTGATCGCGCTGCTGCGCGAGCGCTGGCGCATCCATTTCGAGGCCATGGCGCCGCTGCTGCCGGACGGCGCTGCGATGCTCGGAGCATTGGACGACCCCGCCTTCGCCCGCGCCCTCATCCGGGTGATGGGCGATCGCTTTCGCCGAGGCTTCCGCCTATTGCGGCACGCGCCGGGGCTCGACCTGTTCGGCGAACGCAATGCCGGGATTCTGATCCTGGCCAGCCTGCTCGCGACGGGCGATGGCGATGACACCATGCCGCCATCGCGCGCCGTGCCGATCTCGATCTCGGCCTTGGCGCGTCGCTTCGCCGTGTCCCGCCCGCATGTGTTGAAGCTGCTCCGCGACGCGGCGGCGCGAGGTTTGATCGAGCGGAGCGGGAGGGACGGCGATCACATCCTCATCCGACCGCCCCTCGCCGCCGGCGCGCAGAATTTCTTCGCGACGCTGTGTCTGTTTTTCGCCGACGGCGCGCGCCGAGCCATGCGCGAGATCGAGACCGGTCCAGAGATCATTTGCACTTGGGGGCACTGACTTCGCAGGGGCTTCTGCTCTATTGCCAGGCTTTCGGGGGAACCGGACCCATCGCGGGATGTGGGTTTACTTTTTGCGGCGGAATCCCTCTCGCCGCGGTGTCCGTCTCTCGCGTGTGCGACTCGACGTCGTGTTTCGGTAGTTCCGTGGCGTCGGTCGAGCGCAGATGCTTGGCGGGCGTCAGCAACGGCACCACCCCCATCACAACAAATGCAAGAAAGGCGATGATGGCGAGGGCTCGGACGAGCGCATAGGGCATCAGAGACCGTGACGTCATATGCGGGGTTCCTGCAAGGAAGCCCCGCCACAGGGCGAGGCCAGTCGCTCCAGTCACAATCGCCTGTTTCGAAAACAGGCGCTCGGTTTCCCGAGTTCCTTCAGAGAAAAGCCCGGTGCGTGGTAGCGCTAGGACCGCGGCGCTACCGGGACGGCTTTACCGGGACCGGGCCCATCGCCGGGATCGGGTCTATCATTTGCGGCGGAATATGTCTGGCCGCGGCGTCTGTCTCTCGCGTTCGTTTGGCCGGAAATATGCACAAAGCCATCACGACGAAAATCACCGCTGCGAGAGAAGCGAGGAGGACCAAGGATCGCCAGTATCGCCTGAGGCTCCGCATCTATGATCAACACTGGCTGTCGTGGCCGCGGTTCCTGGCTCAATCGCAGAAGAACGGGCTTAGTGGAGAGATGCTCCTATCCAGCCAACGGCGGCCATGCGGGCGATGTTCCGCGCAAGAAAAGCCCCGCCGGAGCGGGGTTAGTGATGCCTTGAGGAGTCTCTTTCGCACCAACAGCGGCTCGGCGCGCGACGTTCCTAGAAACCGCCGACGCGACCGCGGGGCGCGCAGCCTCCCGCCAAAGCTGACGCGAGCTGCTGTGGCTCTGCCTTTGCGAGCGCCTCTACCTGTCCCATGACTTGGCCGGCGAAGATGACGCTTTCAGGGTTAACCGGGAGACCCGCTTCGTGCAGTCCCTCGGCCGTCCAACGGTTGCAGTTGTGGAAGAGATCATAGATCTCCTCCGACGCATAAAATTCGCTGCCGGGATAGGGCCCTTCGGCGAGCGGTTGCGGGCGGTCGTCGGTGCGCGTGGCCAAGCTGTGCGCAACGAACGCGCGGATATTGGAGAATTCGTCGCAGGAAATACGCAACGTGACCACGCGCTCCGCACCGAACGCATCGGCGGGTGGTTGCTTCAGCGCCGTCACCAGGATGACACCTGGACCCGGAAACATTGCCCGCATCGTCTGCATAACGCTTTCCTGGCGCGACATATAGTATTCACGGTCGCCGAAGCCGAACACCAGGAAGTGTGCGCCGGGAAAAGCATCCGCCACCCGGACAAGCGGTCCCGACTGAGGCGCGGCCGGCAGCACGATATCCGTGTGCCAGCCGCGATCAACGATGCTGACATACGTCCCGCCGCCGCGCTCGAGCTCCGCCCGCCCGGGCGCGAGACCAGCCGTTGTGCTGCAGCCGGCGACCCCCGCCATGATCAGGCCGAGCACGGCCGGCGCAGAGCGCCGCATGTCTTGCCGCTAATTTCGGCTGATGCTCATCCCCCGCAGATCAACGGCAAGGCGGCGCGGTGCCGTCGGCGCAGACAGCGGTCGCGCCGGAGGGTACCACCACGGTCGTGCTGGCCGGCGGCGACGGGCTGCTGCTGCTGATGCATCCGGCGAGGAACAGCGGCAGCAGCAACAATGCGATGGCGACGCCTTTCACACCCAGGCCCTTGCGGCTTACCGGCGCATCTCGCCGATCGATCGTCGTGCTCATCAGGGATGTTCCTCCTAGGTTGGTCCTTGCCACCGCCCTCGCCGGCCTCGGCGGCTCATGTGAGGTAACATCTGAGGTTCAATATCGGCCGATCGGCAAAGGAAGAACCTTGGCGGGTACGCGCCGAGGCTCCCTTTCAAAGGGTCGCCTTATGCAGCTCGCTGGAGGTGGTACGCGCCGTCGTCACCTCGTAGCCCTCAAGTGACAATGCGTTCCGCAGCACGCTTTGGATCTCACCCTCGTCGGATCTCGCCCTCGTCCTCGACGATAAGCACGCGGCATCGTCTCGCCATGTCTCCTGCTCATCAGGGGTCGCCGAGGAAATCGCCCCGCCGCAGAAGGCAGCGGGGCTCGCGTGCGTTCGCGGAAGTTGCTCTGCCAAGCCAACAACGCCTGGACGCCGATCGTTCCTGAAAGCACAGAGCCGCGCGAGGCGGGACGACCGATCGGCGAGCCTCCATCACGATCTGAAATTCGCCAGCGCTTCAACACTTGTGGAAGGGACCGCTGCGGACGAGACCACGGGGGGCGGCGTTCGCCCGCATGACCCGAGCGTTGAACATTTTCTCGATTGCGAATGTTTCATGGGATGACCCCCGGGAGGCGGAAATGGCTCGGTTGAGTACGTGGCAAGATCTCTCATATGTTTTCGTTATGGCGATGACGTTGGCGGCGTGCGCAAGCGGTCCGCCATCAACTGCCGCTTCCGCTTCGATCGCGGCGGCAAACGATGCGATCAGCCATGCGCGCGCGGACAATGCGCTCGGCACGTCGCCGCAAATGGTCAATGACGCGGAACAACGGCTGAGCCAAGCGCAAGCCGCGGCCAAGGACGACGACAACGAAACCGCAATCCGCCTCGCGGACGAGGCTAAGGCGGATGCCGATCTCGCCGATGCCACGGCGCAAGCATCCCAGGCCGAACGGGCCGCACAGACCGTCAATGCCGACGTCAACACGCTCAAGCAAACCACGGCGCCGAGATAGGGAGAAGCCCGCATGGGTAAAACGGCTTTGTATGTGTTCGGCGCCAGCGCTTGTGTCCTGTTCGGATGTGCCGGGACGCCGCAGCCTGACGCCGCCCTCATCGCGGCACGATCACAAGTCGCTGCGGCGGGTAACAACGCGGCCGTGGTGAGCTATGCTACGCCGCAATTGCAGACGGCGCAGGGCGCGCTCGGGCAAGCGGAAGTGGCGCTCTCGGACGCAGACATGGCGAGGGTCGATCACTACGCCTTTCTGGCGTCGCGCGATGCCGAGACGGCGCAGGAAATCGCCCAAGCGAAAAAGGCGCAGCAGGTGGTTGCCAACGCGCCGCTTGCGCGCAGCCAGGCGCTGCTGGAAAACGAGCGGCTTGAAGCGCAAAAGGCCAGAGCCGAGGCGGCGCAGGCGCGCAGCCAGCAAGGGCTGGTGGTGACGCCGCGCGACATCGTGTTCAGGTCCGGCAGCGCGCAACTCGATCCGCAAGCGGCCGCGAACCTGCAAGAGGTTGCGCAGTACTTGCGGAACAACCCGGACCGCAAAGTGCTGATCGAGGGCTTTACCGACAGCACCGGAAGCGCCGCGCTCAATCAGCAGCTGTCGCAGGAGCGCGCCGACGCCGTCCGGCTGGCGCTGGCGAATGAGGGCGTTGACCAGTCGCGCATCGAAATCCGCGGCATGGGACCGTCGGCACCGATCGCCAGCAATGTCAACACCGCAGGCCGACTGCTCAATCGGCGCGTCGCCATCGTCATCTCGAACGCGGATGGCACCTTCCCGGAAACCGCTTCCGGGTCCACGACGCCTCCTCTCCTTGCGCCGGTAAGCCGGTGACATCGGCGGTCACGCCCTTATTCGACCATGGGCGTAAGGCAATCGCGTTTGTCGTCATGACCGCGGTAGGAAAAGAATCACCACGGAGGCACGGAGATCACGGAGAAGCGAAGAACGGCGCGCTTCGCGCGCCAGACATAGAAATCTCCGTGTCCTCCGTGCCTCCGTGGTGAATCCGTACGCGACAGCGCCGCCCCTGGGGCCGTAGGCGCGCCTTCTGCTGCTTCGGCATCACCCTTACGCCGTCTCGGTGAACAGCTCGCGGCCGATCAGCATGCGGCGGATCTCGGAGGTGCCGGCGCCGATCTCGTAGAGCTTGGCATCGCGCAGCAGCCGGCCGGTGGGAAACTCGTTGATATAGCCATTGCCGCCGAGCGCCTGCACCGCTTCGAGCGCCATCTGCGTCGCCTTCTCGGCGGCGTAAAGGATGGCGCCGGCGGCGTCCTTCCGCGTGGTCTGGCCGCGGTCGCAGGCGCGCGCCACGGCGTATACATAGGCCCTGCAGGCATTCATCGTCGTGTACATGTCGGCGAGCTTGCCCTGCATGAGCTGGAACTCGCCGATCGCCTGCCCGAACTGCTTGCGCTCATGGACATAGGGGAGGACCGCTTCGAGACAGGCCTGCATGATGCCGAGCGGCCCCGCCGCCAGCACCGCGCGCTCGTAATCGAGCCCGCTCATCAGCACGCGCACGCCGTCATTGACGCGGCCGAGCACATTCTCCGCCGGCACCTCGCAATCCTCGAAGACGAGCTCCGAGGTCGGCGAGCCGCGCATGCCGAGCTTGTCGAGCTTCTGCGCCGGCTTGAACCCCTTCATTCCCTTTTCGATCAGAAAGGCGGTGATGCCGCGCGGCCCGGCATTGGGATCGGTCTTGGCGTAGACCACCAGGGTTTCGGCCTCGGGGCCGTTGGTGATCCACATCTTGCTGCCGTTGAGGACGAAATGATCGCCTTTGCGCTCGGCGCGCGTCCGCATGCCGACGACGTCGGAGCCGGCGCCCGGCTCGCTCATGGCGAGCGCGCCGACATGCTCGCCGGACATGAGCTTCGGCAGGTAGCGCCGCTTCTGCGCCTCGCTGCCGTTGCGGCGGATCTGGTTGACGCAGAGATTGGAATGCGCGCCGTAGGAAAGCCCGATCGACGCCGAGCCGCGGCTCACCTCCTCCATGGCGACGACATGAGCGAGATAACCCATGCCGGTGCCGCCATACTCCTCTTCGACGGTGATGCCGTGCAGTCCGAGCGCACCCATCTTCGGCCAGAGCTGACGCGGGAACTTGTCGGTGCGATCGATCTCGGCGGCGAGCGGCGCAATCTCGTCATCGGCGAAAGCGCGCACCGTATCGCGCAGCTGGTCGATCTCGGCGCCGAGATCGAAATCGAGCGAGGGATAGCGGTTGGTCGGCATGGCGGCTCCCGAGGGGTTCGCGCCAGTTTAGCTCGGGGGCGGGGCTTAGGTCATTCCCTCCGGCCTCTTGGGTAGTGTCTCAGTTTCAATGTGACTCACCCCACCTCACCCCAACCCTCTCCGCCCCTGAGGGGCGGAGAGGGGGACCCGCGCAGCGGGGGGCGAGGTGGGGTGCCGACGATCGGTGCGCTGCATCAGGCATTGGTGATGCCTCATGCTAGGCACGGGCTGCGACCTCGCCGAATAGTGTCTCGATCAAGGCAGCCTGCGCCGCGCCCTCCTGCGTCAGGAACTCGCCAATCTCGTACTCATCGACACCGCTATGGCCGGTCGCCGTCCATTCGTGGCGGACGGCGAGCCGCGCCGAGGCTGCATCGAAGATCAAAGACCAGATATCTTCGTCGGTCGGGGCCGGTCCCCGGGCGCTCCGGTAAAACTCACGCTGAATGACGGTCATGCCTAGATTGCTCCCGCGTCAGTCGGACCACCCGCGCCTCTCTCTCTCCCGCCCAGGTTAGCCCGAACGGCGCGGCTCCCGCGAGTGCTGCGCAATCGCTGCCGCCGCCGCGGACGAACGCGCTTTCGCGCGTTCGCCTTGACCTCAATGCCGTGCGAGTGCGCGCAGGGGGCGCAGCGGCGGGAGCGAGGTGATCTCGGCCATGAGGTGCTGCCACGGCCAGACCGAGTAGAACGCTTCGCCGTCGCAGCCGCGCGCTTCGGCTTCGAGATTGTGGCAGATGCGGCGCAACACCTCGAGGCGGTCATCGGCGTCCGCGCGGATCAACAGCCGTTGCGCGTCCCAGCGGTGGATCTGCTCCAGGCTGGGCGTCTTGGTCGAGGCGATCTCGACGGCGAGCGCGTTGAAGCGGCGATAGAGCGCATCCTCGACCCGCGCCCGTTCCGGAAACGAGAAAGCGAGCTCGAGCGCGCCCGCCGCGGCCACGGCGGTGGCGAGATATTCGGCCTCGGGAAAGAGCCCGCCGAAGATGGCGGCGACGCCGCCGCTGGCACAGACCGTGATCACCAGGATCATCGCGCGGTGGAAGCGATCGAACCAGGCGCGGCGCCGCGCATGATAGCGCATGCTGACATGCACGCTGAAATCGATCTCCTCGGGCGATGGCGCGAAGCGGTCGCGCGGCGGCGGACTCGTGTCGAGCGCGGGCGTCCGCTCTCGCATCTCGAGCTGGGCGCGTGTCGGGCTGTCGCGCCCGTCATCCCCCGCTGTGGTCGTGCTCGGAAAAACGCGACTCTGAACCGATCGGAATCCGGGTGCTTCCACACTTTCCATGGTCATGCTGTCCTCCCCACCCCTGGCGGCGCGGCGATTCCCGCTGCGGGGACTGAGGGCCAACGGCAGCGCCCCGGTTCGGTTCACCCGCAACGCCGCTTGCCACCCAGTTGACACGGCAGCATCGTCCGCAGCCGCTGGCTGCTGAAGGAGGAACAAACCGGGAAGAGACAGCGTCGTCCAGATCAGCGGGTGTCCGTCAGCTTCAGCGCGGAGCTGATGATCCACCCCTCCTGCTCCGGCGTTCCGTCGCCCGCGCTCATGCGGATGCGCACCCAGCCCCCGCGCCGTTCAACGGGCAAAACTTCGGCGCCGCGGGCGAGGGTGGTAACCACCGCCGTCGCCGTCGACGGCCCCGCTCGCACATTCGCGATCGGCACGCCGATGACGATGCGCTGTGACAAAGCGTGCGATGCGTCGGAGGACACCGGGATTTCCGGAGCGGCCGGCTCGCTCTCGCTGACCAGGGCCTCCGCCTCCGGCGAGCGGCCGAGAACGAGGTCTTCGAGGCGAGGATAGAACACCGCCGCGACGACCAGGACCGCGAGCAGCGCCCCCGCGCCGACGAGGCGACGCACCATCCGTCCTTGATCCTGTGCGCGCTTCTGCGTGGCGCTGGTCGCGGCAACCGGAGCCTCTTCCTGCGACCGTCCCAGGAGCAGCCGCTCCGCAAGCTGCAGCCGACCGACCTCGACCGCCGGCTCGCTCGCGGGTTTTCGGGGATGGAACGGCTCGCCGGCGGCGTGCGTCTCGGCCAATTGCTCGTCGCGCTGCGCCAGCGCCGCCTTCACCTCCGTCAGCTCCTCGTTGAGGAAATGGAGGGCGACGGCATCTCTCTCGGTCTGCGTGCGTGCTTTCGCCAATTCCGCTTCGGCCTGTTCGAACCGCGCCTTCGCCTCCGCCAGCGCCTCTATCGATTCCTCGCGCCATTGCGCCGAAGCCGCCGCAAGCCGCGCGGCCTCCTCGGACCGCCACGCCTCCTCCGCTTTGCGCAGCGCCGCTTTGGCCTCTTGTTGTCCGTGCTCGCGTGTGCGCTCGATGCTTTCCTTTGCCCGTCGCTCCGCTTCGGCCAGCGCGGCGGCGGCCTCGCGCGCGGCCGTGGCGAGCTTTTCCTTGAGCTCGGCCTGCAAAGCCGTGCGCAGCGCGGCAAGCTGCTCTTCGCCCGCCTGCTTGGCTCCGCTCGCCTGTTTGGCGCCGCTCGCCTGGGCGTGTTCGAGCCGCAGCTTCGCTTCGGCCAACTCGGCCTCGCGCGCAACCAGCGACGCTTTCACCGCGTGCAGCTCATCGCTCACCAGACGCTGACCGCCCTGCTCGGCCTCAGCCTCGCTATGCGCTGCCGCGAGCGCCGCTTCGGCTTGCGCGACGCGCGCCTCCGCCTCCGCGAGCCCCCGCGCAAATTCTTCCCGCCAGCGCTCTTGCGCCGCCGCGTAACGATCGGCCTCGGCGGCGAGCCGCTGGTCGAATTCCGCCTTCAAGGCGGCGCGAGCGGCGGTCAGCTGCTCTTCGATCGCATCGCGGGACCCGTCGCTTTGCGCCTGCTCGAGCCGCAGCTTTGCATCCGCGAACGCCGCCTCGCTCGACGCGAGCGATGCTTTCGCCGCTTCGAGCTCGTCGCTCAAGCGGCGCCGATCGGCTTGCTCCGCTTCAGTCTGGCCGTGCGCTGCCGCGAGCGCGGCTTCGGCCTGCTCCAGGCGCGCCTCTGCCGCCGCCAGGGCTTGGGCGGAGTCATCTCGCCATCGCGCTTCGGCGACAGCGAAGCGGTCGGCGTCGGCGGCCAGCCGCTCGTCGAATTCGGCCTGCCAAGCGGCTCGCGCCGTCGCGAGCTGCGCCGCGATCGCCTGCCGGGACTCGGTCTGGACCTGGTCGAGCCTCTGCTGGGCCTCGACCAGCTCGGCTTCGCCGGCGGCACGAGACGCGGTCAGCGCCGCGAGCTCGTCGCGCAAGCGGCCCTGCTCGACCGCGCCGGCCTCGGCTTCCCGATGCGCTTCCGCCAGCGCTGCTTCGGCGCCTTCGAGCCGCGACGTCACCGCGGCAAGCGCCGCATCGGCTTGTTCGCGCCAGCGCGCTTCGGCCGCGGCGAGACGAGCGGTCGCATCGGCTGTCCACGCGGCCTCGGTTTGCAGCCGCGTCGCTTCGGCATCCTGTTGCCAGCTCGCGCGCGCCCGCGCGACCTGTTCTTCCGCGCGCGCCGCCAATTCGGCAAAACGCTGCTCTGCTTCGGCTTGCCATGCGGCGCGGCTGGTCGCCAAGCTCGTCGACGCTGCGGCCGCCGCTTCGGCCAGGCGTTCGCGCAGCTCCGCTTCCCAAGCCGTCCGCGCGGCGGTCAGCTGTGCTTCGATCGTCTCTGCGGAAACTTGCGCTCGACCCTGCGCCAATTCTTGTCGGGCCTCGGCGAGCTCCGCCTCGCGGGCGGCAAGCGATGCCTGCGCCTCGGCGAGCGCATCGCTGAGACGGCCGCGCTCGGCAGCCCCGGCCGCATCCGCTCCCGTCGCCGGCGGCGCGGTCGCATCCGCTTTCGCCGCCGATGCAACGCCGTTGCGCGACACAGGCACATCGAGCAGCGCGAGCGTTGCTGCGTGATCGCCCTCGAGGCGGACGATCCGGAGCGCCAAGGTCGGCGTTTCATGCTTGCCGTCGGGCGGCAGATAGGCGAGACCGTCCAGATCGTCCAAGGTCAGCGACCAGGTGCGGTCGCCATTGTTGCTGCCGGCGGACAGGCGGGCGCGGTCGGGGACACGTTCGAGCCTGAGCGAGAGGTGTCCCTGCCGTCGATAGGGCGACAGCAGCGGGGCCAGCTCGAGCGGAATGCCATTTGGCGCGACCGCCGCGGCGGCGGTGGCGCCCCTCACCTCGTCCACGCTCCTCACACTCCTTTGGTGCGCAGCTCCGTAAAATTTCAGCGACCTTTGTGCCCCCGGCGGCCTTAGGGCAGCGACATCGGGTCATCTCTCGATCGACGGCGCTATTCTTCCCGAACCTGGTAAAAGAATGGTTCGCCGCAGCCGATGCTACGGCGCGGCGCGGCGATCCGCCTCATTTGAATAGGCGAATTCGCCTCAATTTGGAGGGTTGGCGCCGCCGGGCCGAGCCGGTGCGCGGCGTCGATCTCGGGAGCAGGGATAGTATGAAGGCTGCCGCCCTAATACTCAGCGATGGCCGGTTCGGCCGCCCCCGTCATGAGAGGACCAAGGAGCATCCCATGTTGACCCGCAAAGTCGCCCTTCCGGCGCTTGCGCTCGCCGCGGCGCTCAGCGCTGCCGGCATCGGCGCGCCGCAGGCTTATGCCCAGGCGAACACCGCGGCGCCGCAAGCCCAGGCGAAGCCGCCCGAGCATCACCACTTCGACCCGACCCGCCATGTCGAAGGGCGCATCGCCTATCTCAAGGCGGAGCTCAAGATCACCCCGGCCCAGGAGCGGCAATTCGACCGCGTGGCGCAAGCGATGCGCGACAACGCCAAGGACATGGCCCAGATGTTCGAGCAGCATCGCGCCGATCGCGGCAAGCCGCAGAATGCGGTCGACCGTCTCGAAGCGCGCCATCGCTTTGCCGAGATGCACGCGCAACACGTCGAGCGCTTCCTCGCCGCCTTCCGGCCGCTCTATGACAGCTTCTCCGCCCAGCAGAAGCAAGCCGCGGACGAGCTCCTCGGCGAGCACCACCACCATTTCCACCGCGGCCACTGAGCGTTCGCTTACTAGATTCAGCACGGAGGCACGGAAAGCACGGAGAAGCAAAGATGGCGCGCTTCGCGCGCCTAAAGATCGATTCTCCGTGTCCTCCGTGCCTCCGTGGTTAAGCTTTTACGCATGTGATGACGGGCGGCTCAGCGCGCCGCGGCCTGGGCGTGGGAGACGGCGACGGCGGTCATGTTGACGAGGCCGCGCACGGTTACCGACGGCGTCACGATATGCGCCGCGGCGTCGATGCCGAGCAGGACCGGCCCGACCGCCTGACCGTCGGCCAGCATTTTCAGCGCGTTGAAGGCGATGTTGGCGGCATCGAGATTGGGCATGACCAAGAGGTTCGCCGTGCCTTTGAGCAGCGAGTTGGGGAAGACACGCTGGCGGATTTCCTCGGAGAGCGCGGCATCGGCATGCATCTCGCCCTCGATCTCGAGATCGGGCGCGCGCTCGCGCACCAGCGCGAAGGCCTGACGCATCTTGCGCGTCGACGGGGTGTCGGCACTGCCGAAATTGGAATGCGACAGCAGCGCCACTTTGGGCTCGATGCCGAAATGCCGCATGGCAGCGGCGGCACGCAAGGTCGTCTCGGCGACCTGCTCCGCCGTCGGCTCGTCGACGACCTCGGTATCGCATAGGAAGTAGCTGCCTTTCGGCAGGATCAGCACCGAGAGCGCCGCCGGCGCGCTGGCGCCGGGCAGCAGCCCGAGAATGTCGACGATGTGGCGAAGATGGCGGTGATACTGGCCGATGGCACCGCACAATAACGCATCGGCCTCGCCGCGCCGGACCATGAGCGCCGCGATCACCGACGTGCGCGTCCGCACCAGGCCGCGGGCGAAATCCGGCGAGACGCCTTTGCGCTCCATCAAACGGTGATAGAGTGTCCAGTATTCGTGATAGCGCGGATCGTCCTGCGGATCGACCAGGGTGACGTTGCGGTCGAGGACGAGGCGCAGATTGAGCCGCTCGATGCGCCGGCTGACGACGTCGCGCCGGCCGATAATGATCGGCCGCGCCAGCCCGTCATCGAGCACCTGCTGCACGGCGCGGAGCACGCGCTCATCCTCGCCCTCGGCATAGACGACGCGCTTGGGATCGCTGCGCGCGCGGTCGAAGACCGGCTTCATGGCCAGACCGGAGCGGAAGACGAACTGGCTGAGCCGCTGGCGATAGGCCAAGAAATCGGCGATCGGCCGCGTCGCCACGCCCGACTCCATCGCCGCCTTCGCCACCGCCGGCGCCAGCTGCAGGATGAGGCGCGGATCGAAGGGCTTCGGGATCAGATAGTCCGGGCCGAAGATCAGGTTGGTGTCGCCATAGGCGGCCGCGACCACGTCCGACGGCTCGGCAAGGGCGAGATCGGCCAGCGCCTCGACGCAAGCGAGCTTCATCGCCTCGTTGATGGTGGTGGCGCCGACGTCGAGCGCGCCGCGGAAGATGAAGGGAAAGCAGAGGACGTTGTTGACCTGGTTGGGATAGTCGGTGCGGCCGGTGGCGATGATCGCATCGGGCCGCACCGCCCGCGCCGCTTCCGGCCGGATCTCGGGATCGGGATTGGCGAGCGCCAGGATCAGCGGCCGCTCGGCCATCTTCGCCACCATCTCCGGCGTCAGCACATCGGGCGCGGAAAGGCCAAGGAAGATGTCGGCGCCGGCGATGACCTCGCCCAGCGAGCGGGCGTTGGTCTGCTTGGCGTAGCGCTCCTTGCGCGCATCCATCTCTTCCTTGCGGCCGCGATAGACGACGCCGTACTTGTCGGTGACGATGATGTTGGCGACCGGCAGCCCCATATCGACGAGCAGGTCGAGGCAGGCAAGCGCCGCGGCGCCGGCGCCCGAGGCGACGAGCTTCACCTCGGCGAGCGTCTTGCCGATGAGGCGGAGCCCGTTGCGGATGGCGGCGCCGACGATGATCGCGGTGCCGTGCTGGTCGTCGTGAAAGACCGGGATCTTGAGGCGCTGGCGCAGCTTCGCTTCGATCTCGAAGCATTCCGGTGCCTTGATGTCCTCGAGATTGATCCCGCCGAAGGTCGGCTCGAGCGCGGCGATCACCTCGACCAGCCGGTCGGGGTCGCGCTCGTTGATCTCGATGTCGAAGACGTCGATGCCGGCGAATTTCTTGAACAGCACCGCTTTGCCTTCCATCACCGGCTTGGCGGCGAGCGGGCCGATTGCGCCGAGCCCGAGCACCGCGGTGCCGTTGGTGATGACGCCGACGAGGTTGCCGCGGGCGGTGAGGGTCGAGGCTTCCGCGGCATCGGCGGCGATCGCCAGCGAGGCGACAGCGACGCCGGGCGAATAGGCCAAGGCAAGATCGCGCTGATTGGCAAGCGGCTTGGTGGCGGCGATGCCGATCTTCCCCGGCACCGGCAGGCGGTGATATTCAAGCGCGCTCTCGCGTAGATCCTCGGCCATAGACCTCCTCCGGCTGGGGCCGTCTTTTTTATACCACCGGCGCGCGATAAGCCACCCAACGGCGGTGGCGCGGCGCCGGGCGATCCCTATCTATAGACCGGGAGAGGCGAGGATGGTGCGGTCGAGAAGACTCGAACTTCCAAGCCCTTTCGGGCACTAGCACCTCAAGCTAGCGCGTCTACCAATTCCGCCACGACCGCGATGCCGGCAGCAGCGACGCAATTTCGGCATTGCCGCTGATGGCGCGGGTGATTACCAAATCCGCCACGCCATAGCAAGTAGACTGACGGGGCGCAGAGGCAGCATGGACGAGATCGAATGGCAGGTAAGCGGCGCGCCGGTCGCCTATGAGCCGGCGGTGGCGGCGATGGAAGCGCGCGTCGCCGCCATTCGCGCCGGCGCCGCGCCGGAGCTGGTCTGGCTGCTCGAGCATCCGCCGCTTTATACCGCCGGCACCAGCGCGCGCGCCGGCGATCTGGTCGAGCCCGGCCTCTTTCCGGTTCACCGCAGCGGCCGCGGCGGTCAATACACCTATCACGGCCCGGGCCAGCGTGTCGGCTATGTCATGCTCGATCTGGGACGACGCGGCGCCGATCTCCGCGCTTATGTCCACGCGCTCGAGGAATGGCTGATCCTGACCCTTGCCCGCTTCGGCATCGCCGGCGAGCGGCGAGCGGGACGCGTCGGCATCTGGGTCGACGAAGGCGGCGGACGCGAGAGCAAGATTGCCGCCATCGGCGTCCGCGTCCGCCATTGGGTGAGCTTTCACGGCGTCGCCCTCAATGTCGATCCCGATCTCGCCCATTACCGCGGCATCATCCCCTGCGGCATCAGCGAGCACGGCGTCACCTCGCTGGCGCGGCTCGGGGTCGAGGCGGACATGCCGGCGGTGGACGCGGCGCTGCGCGCCGCTTTCAACGAGGTCTTCGACCGGAAGCTGCGCTGCGGTTAGGTTGACCGCTTGGCGAGAGGGCCCCGTCGCATTCACCTCGGCGCGGCAACCGACGAGGACGTCGCTGCTGGGCGGATGGTGCATCACTACGCTGAGACCCTTGGAATGGCGGGCCTGTATCGCGCCGCCAAGTGGGTGATGGAGAAATACGATGTCGGGTGCCTCGAGATACACGGGTTCCGTCGGACGACTGGGGTTCGCCCCGGACACCGGCCGCGACCAGTCGTCTTCAGGCGTCGTCGTTGAACTTGTCGGCTGGCGCCCGGGGATGAGGAAGGTTTCCCTGACCAAGCTGTTACGCCAGGGTGGAAACGGTCTCGCGGCCTCCAGCAGGATCACCAGGCAGATCCTGGAAGGAGAGCATGTCCGAGTGCGGCTACGTCAATTCGCGTCCGTCGAGGCGGCTCGCGCCGTCCTGACGAAGCTCGGCGTGGAAGAGGTTCGGGCCTAACGGCGCCAGGGCATGCCAGCGACGCATCTCGTCGGGCAAAGGCCAGATTTCGCCTGAAGAAGCTAAACATTAACCGATCCGGCCGCACCCTTGGCGCCGGATCGGAGGGAACAGGCGCGAGCGCAAGGCGACCCTTCTGGAATTCCAACGGCCCTTCTCCAACGAGCGGAGACGAGGGGAATAAGCCTTTTGCCGACCGCCGATCCCATCAAATCCAAAATAAAATTTTGGTCCGCCGTCAATACTTAACATCGAATTTTTAAGCAAGCCTCGCGAAAATCACTTCCGATACTTGGGCGCCCTCGGCGGGAAATACTGTACGATCCTCCCGCCGTTGGAGCGATGACTATTCGGCCGAGGGTGGAGAGACGAGATGCACGTTATTGCGGTCGCTTCCCAGAAGGGTGGGTCGGGCAAGACGACGCTGGCCGGACATCTGGCGGTGCAGGCCGACCGGGCCGGCTTCGGCCCGGTGGCGCTGGTCGACACCGACCCGCAGGGGAGTCTGTCGGAATGGTGGAATGCGCGCATCGCGGACACGCCGCTCTTCGCGCGCACCAGCTCCGGCCGGCTCGCCACGGATATCGAGCGCATGCGCGAACTCGGCATCAAGCTGCTCGTCGTCGATACGCCTCCCGCCATCGAGGCGACGATCACCGAGGTGATCAGCCTGGCCGACCTCGTCATCATCCCGGCGCGGCCGAGCCCGCACGATCTGCGCGCCGCCGGCGCCACGGTCGAGCTGATCGAGCGCCTGGGCAAGCCGCTCGTCTTCGTCATCAATGCCGCGACGCCGCGCGCCCGCATCACCGCCGAAGCGGTGATGGCGCTGTCCCAGCACGGCACGCTGGCGCCGGTCATCCTCCATCACCGCACCGGCTTTGCCGCGAGCATGATCGACGGCCGCACCGTCATGGAAGTGCCGGGCGAAGCGCGCTCGGCCGAGGAGCTGGTGCTGCTCTGGGAATATCTCGCCAACCGGCTGAACCGCGATTTCCGCACGCTGCTACCCTCGACCCTGCTGTCGGCGCCAGCAAAGCAGGAGATCGAGCCGATCCTGGTCGATGGGCAAGGTGCGCCATGAGGGCCGCACCGCTGACCGCATCGCTGCTCGTCACCAAGGGTGACGCCACGCCCAGCGCCAAGGGCGCCGCCGCAGGCGCGCAGGGCGGGACGGTCGAGTTCCTGCCGAAGCCGCCGCAGGCGCGCTCGGGCGAGGATGGGCAGACGCGCGTATCGCTGCGCATGCCGACCGCACGCCATCTGCGCCTGCGCCTGGCCGCGGCACATCTTGGCCGCAGCAGCCAGGGCCTGATCCTGGCGGCGATCGACCATTACATCGACACCGTCCTGCCGCTGCTGATGGCCGGACGCTGCGCCTGCGTCGAGCAGGGGCGCGATCCGCAAGGCAGCTGCGCCGCTCTCGGCTTCGGCAGGGCCGCTCCCGAGCACCGGTCATGACGCCCGACGCCTCGCAATCCGGCCTCGAGCCGGCCGCCTCCCTCACGTCGGTGCGGATCAAGCGGCGGAAGCAGCCGCTGACGCGGAGCAGCAAGCGCGGCGACCTCACCGCGGAGAGCGGCCTCCCCGCGGCGCCCGAGCCGGTGATCGCTCTGCCGCCCCCGGCGTCCGAAGCCGCCGTCAAAGAAATCGAGCGCATCATCGACCGGATACGGCCGCCAGCCGCACCGGAACTGCCGCACCTCTTCGAAGGCTTGCCGGCCCCCTCCGCCGCGCCCGCGCTTCCCAAGAGCCCGCCCATCATCGAGGCGACGGCGGAGCCGGCGCCGCCGGAGATGCCGCCCGAGATACTGGATCTTTTCGAGCTCACGCCACCGGCGGCGCCGGCGCCGGCCGCCGAACCGGAGATGCCGGAGCTCCCGCCCGTTGTCGAGCTGCCGCCGCCGGCGATGCAGCGCGAGCAGGAACACGAGGCGGAGGCGGAACAGGAGCCGGAGCCGGATCGCGAAGAGAGCTCGTCCTTCATCGAGCTGATGGCGCCGGCGCCGGCAGAGCCGTCGGCGCCCGAGCCGGCGAACGATGTCGAACCGCCGGCGGCGTTCCGCGATGGCGAGGCGCTCGAGCTGATGGCGCCGTTAGAGGAAGCGGAGGCGTCCGACGATCCGCTTGACGGTCCCGAGCCCGAATTCGCGCCGGTGGCGGCGCCGGAGCCGCGTCCGAGGCCGGTCCTGGTCGAAACCCCGCCGGAGCCGCCGGCGGAAGCGCCCGCGCCCGCGGCCCTGGATGCCGAGCCCCCGCCGGAAAGCGGTGCGGCGGACCTCCTCGATTATTGGGACAGCTTGCGCGGCGGTCGGGATTTCCCCTCGCTGGACGAGCTCGACCGCAGCCTCGTCGCCGCCACCTGGCCCAACACCGTGCTGCTCGCCGTCGACGCGGCGGACATGCCGCGCATCACCCGCCTCGGCGAGACCGATGGCGCGATCGAATACACGGCGACGGTCATCGACTGGATCATGTCGCGCGGCCGCAACGCGGCCAAGCGCGGCCAGCCGATCGAGGAGGAGAAGCGCTTCCCGGTCTCGACCGGCGGCGCCCGCTACCGCCTCCTGCTGCTGCCGTTCAGCAGCTACGGGCTCAAATGCGACCATGTGCTGGGCCAGCTCACGCGGGCCGCGGAGATCGGCGCGGTCGCCAGCTTCAAGCGCTGGCTCGCTTCCTAGCGGCACCGCGTTCTTCGCGGCGCCCGCGAAAGCCGGGCGCTCGTGTAAGGTTCACCACGGAGGACACGGACGATAGGCGCTGAGCGCGCGAAGCGCGCTCTTCGTTATTTCTCCGTGATCTCCGTGCCTCCGTGGTCAATCTTCAATCTTATTCTGCGCAGCGCTTCGGCGATCGTTCTGCCGGCGTCTGGCGCCTCGGACCGGGCTCGCCTAGATTGGGCCGGCCATGAAAGCCCTGCTGCCGGCGATTATCGCCCTCGTCTTCTGGGTCGCACCCGCCGCGGCGCAGAATTCCGTCGTGCCGACCAGCCGCGAGCTGATCCATCTCTCGTTTGCGCCGGTGGTGAAGAAGGTGGCGCCGGCGGTGGTCAATGTCTTCTCGCGCCGCGTCGTGCGCACGGCAGAAGGCCCGGCCTCGCTGTTCAACGACCCGTTCTTCCGCCGCTTCTTCGGCAACCAGCTGCCGTTCGGCGTGCCGCGCGAGCGCGTCGAGAATTCGCTGGGCTCGGGCGTCATCCTCGATCCCGCCGGCTACATCGTCACCAACCGCCACGTGATCAAGGATGCCGACGAGATCGTCGTCGACCTCGCCGATCGCCGCGAGTTCGAAGCGAAGGTGGTGCTCGCCGACGAGCATGCCGATCTTGCCGTGCTCAAGATCGACCCGCATGGCGAGAAGCTGCCGGTGCTGCAGATGGGCGACAGCGACGCGCTCGAGGTCGGCGATCTCGTGCTCGCCATCGGCGACCCCTTCGGCGTCGGCCAGACCGTGACCAGCGGCATCGTCTCGGCGGTGGCCCGCAGCATCGGCGCCCATGATTTCCGCTCCTTCATCCAGACCGACGCGGCGATCAATCCCGGCAATTCCGGCGGCGCGCTGGTCGATCTCGACGGCAAGCTGGTCGGCATCAACACGGCGATCTTCTCGCAATCCGGCGGCTCGATCGGCATCGGCTTCGCCATCCCGACCAGTTTGGTGCGCGGCGTCCTCGACGCCGCGATCCATGGCCGCAAGGTGACGCGGCCCTGGCTCGGCGCCAGCGGCCAGAGCGTGACGCCGGAGCTGGCGCAGGGCTTCGGCTTGCCGCGGCCGGAAGGCGTGCTGATCAAGGACGTCGCGCCGGAGAGCCCGGCTGCAACCTCGGGCATCCGCGTCGGCGATGTCGTGCTCGCCGTCGACGGCCATGCCGTCGACGACCCCGATGGCCTGCGCTTCCGCATCGCGACGCTTGCGCCCGGCGCCACGGCGCATCTCACGGTCTGGCGCGGCGGGCAGAGCTACGACATCGTCACGACGGTGGTGGCGCCGCCGGAGGTGCCGCCGCGCGATGCGACACGGCTCGGCGGCCGCACGCCGCTGTCGGGCGCCGCCGTCGCCAATCTCAACCCCGCTTTCGCCGAGGAGCTCGGCCTCGACAGCACCGCTGAGGGCGTCATCGTCACCGGACTCGCCGATGGCGGCATCGCCGAGCAGCTCGGCATCGAGCCCGGCGACATCGTGATGAGCATCAACCAGCACTCGGTCGACACCGTAACCGGGCTCCGGCAATTGCTGACGACGACAGAGCCGCCCTGGGTGGTGACGGTGAAGCGCGGCGACAAGCTGCTGACGACACCGCCGCTGCGAGGCTGAGGTGAGCCTCTTCGAGGCCCAGGCGCCGCGGCCGCTGGCGGACAAGCTGCGGCCGCGGCGGCTCGGCGAGGTGGTGGGGCAAGACCATCTGCTCGCTCCCGCCGGCGCCATCGGCCGCATGGTGGCGCAGCACCGCCTCGCCTCGATGATCCTGTGGGGCCCGCCCGGCTGCGGCAAGACGACGATCGCGCGCCTCCTCGCCGAAGCGACGGCGATGCATTTCGAGCCGCTGTCCGCCGTCTTCTCCGGCGTCGCCGATCTGCGCAAAGTGTTCGACGCGGCAAAGAAGCGACGCGTCGGTGGCCAGGGCACGCTGCTCTTCGTCGACGAGATCCACCGCTTCAACCGTGCGCAGCAGGACGGTTTCCTGCCCTATGTTGAGGACGGCACCGTGGTGCTGGTGGGCGCCACCACCGAGAATCCGTCCTTCGAGCTCAACGGCGCGCTGCTCTCGCGCTGCCAGGTCTTCGTGCTGCATCGCCTCGACGATGGCGCGCTCGAGACGCTGCTGGCGCGGGCGGAGAAAACGCTGACGCGGGCGCTGCCGCTCGATGACGGCGCCCGCCAGGCGCTGAAGGCGATGGCCGATGGCGACGGGCGGTTTCTCCTGAACCTCGCCGAGGAGCTGGCGCAGCTGCCGGACGGCACCGTGCTCGACAGCGCCGGGCTGGCCGCCGCAGTGCAGAAGCGCGCGCCACTCTACGACAAGGCGCAGGAAGGCCATTACAACCTGATCAGCGCCTTGCACAAATCGGTGCGCGGCTCCGATGTCGACGCGGCGCTCTATTGGCTCGCGCGCATGCTGGCGGGGGGCGAGCATCCCGAATACATCGCGCGACGCGTCGTGCGCATGGCGGTCGAGGATATCGGCCTCGCCGATCCGCAGGGGCTGGTGCAGGCGCTGGCGGCGTGGCAGGCCTATGAGCGCCTGGGCTCGCCCGAAGGCGAGCTCGCCATCGCGCAAGCGGTGATCTATCTCGCCACCGCGCCCAAATCGGTCGCGGCCTATATGGCCTTCGGCGAGGCGCGGCACGCCGCCAAGGACAGCGGCTCGCTGATGCCGCCGATGCACAGCGTCAACGCGCCGACGAAGCTGATGCAAAAGCTCGGCTACGGCGAGGGCTATGTCTACGACCCCGACACCGAAGAAGGCTTCTCCGGCCTCAACTACTTCCCCGACGACCTGCCGCGCCAGCAATTCTACCGCCCGATCGATCGCGGCTTCGAGCGCGAGATCAAGAAGCGGCTCGAGTATTGGGAGAAGCTGCGACGGAAGAGGGCGGAGTAGCAGGGCGCCGCATCTATCGGCGATCCCTGTCAGGAGAATTCAAAAGAAAACGTCCGGTACTCACCTGATATTGGCCAGGCCGCGTGGCCTGTTACACAAAAGTGCCGGCGGTGAAGCGAGCCTTCCTATCCCCCCCACCGAAGTGAACGCGCCAAAAGACGCGGGTCGCTTTACCGTCGGCTTGGCGCTCCTGGGGAGCGGCTGCGGGGTCTAAGAGCGGGAGGAAGGGTCCCATGTCGATCATCGCCTGGATTGTCCTCGGCCTCATCGCTGGTTTCATCGCCAGCAAGATTGTCAACCGTGAGGGCCAGGGCGTCATTCTCGACATTGTGCTTGGCGTCGTCGGCGCCCTCGTTGGCGGCTGGATCATGGCGTTTTTCGGCCACGAGGGCGTCACCGGCTTCAATCTCTATAGTGCTGTCGTTGCGATCGGTGGCGCGATCGTGTTGCTGGTCATCGGCCACGCAGTACGGCGGGTGGTCTAGCTTACCCTTGCGGCGCTGAGCTCTCCTCTCGATAGACGAGCTCCAAGCGCTGACAACGAAGCCGCAGCGCTGCTCTTGACCCGCGCGTCGTCCCGGCTTACTTGCGCTAGCTCCCCCTGGAAGCCGACCGCACATCCTTTGACGTAAAATCGGGCTTTCACCCGATGGCGCTTGCTCACCGCCGTGCGCTTCGTATGGTCAGCATGCCTATCTCGGCTCGCCCTACGCCCGTTGCACAGCGGCTGCTGCCGGTGCTCGGTTGGCTTCCCACCTACCAGCGCGAGTGGTTGTTGCCCGATTTCCTGGCCGGCCTCGCGGTCTGGGCGGTCATGGTACCGGAGGCCATGGCTTATGCCGGCATCGTCGGCGTGCCGCCGATCATGGGCCTCTACACGCTGATCGGGCCATTGATCGCCTATGCGCTGCTCGGAACCTCGCGGCTGCTCGTTGTCGGCCCGGACACCGCTACTGGCCTGATCTCCGCGCTAACCGTGAGCGCCGTGGCGGCGCCGGGCACCGCGGACTTCAACACGCTCACCTCCACGCTTGCAGTCTTGATCGGTACTTTCTTTCTGCTGTTCGGCGTGCTGCGCATGGGCTGGGTGGCTGCCTTCATCCCCGCGCCGGTGATGCGCGGATTCATCGAAGGCCTCGTCTGCGTCACCATCATCGGCCAGGTGCCGCATCTGCTGGGCCTCAGCGGCACGTCTGGCGGTTTCTTCCCTAAACTCTGGTACGTGCTTCAGAATCTATCGCACGTTTCGCTCGCCCCGGCGCTGACAGGCTTACTCAGCCTCGCAGCGCTGCAAGTGCTCCGGCACCTCGCACCGCGCATCCCTGCGGCCCTCGTGATTGCGATCGTGGCCACGGTGCTCGTTGGCCTGCTCGGCGGTGAAGCGGCTGGTGTGAGCGTCGTCGGCCATCTCCCCTCCGGCTTGCCTCACCTCGTTTTGCCCAACCTTGACCCAACAACCCTGCAGGCGCTCGTGCCTGGCGCGCTCGCGATCGTGATGGTGGGATACGCCGAGGCACTCGGTGGGGCGAAGGCTGCGGCCACTGAGAGCGGCGGTGTCATCGATCCGAACCAGGAGCTGATCGCGCACGGACCCGCCAACATGCTGAGTGGCCTCTTTGGCGGCTTCCTCGTGGTCGGCAGCCTGTCCAAGACCTCGGTGGCCATGGCGGCGGCTGCGCACACGCAGGTCGCCAACGTCGTCGCGGCGGTCTTCTGCTTCCTCACGCTCATCCTGTTGACGCCGCTCTTCCGGGGGATGCCGCACCCGGCACTCGCCGCCATCGTCATCGCAGCCATGCTGCACCTTTCGAAGCCCGGTTATTTGCGCGACCTCTTCACCCGAAGCGGCTACGAATTTGCTCTCGCCGCAATCGTCATCGCCGGCGAGCTGACGCTCGGCGTCCTTCAAGGTATCGCCCTCGGCGTCGTGGTTGCACTGCTAACGGTGATCTACCGGGTCAGCCATCCAGTCGACGCTGTGCTTGGCGAGCTGCCGGGCACAGAGGCCTATCGCGATGTCAAGCTGCATCCCGAAGCGGTGACCTTTCCGGGGCTGCTCATTTGGCGCCCTGATGGTGCCTTGCTTTTCTTCAATGTTGGTCGGTTTGACGAGGGACTGATGAAAGCGCTGGCCACGAGCCGTCCCCCAACAACGCATGTTCTTCTCGACGCGGATGCGGTGAGCTTCATTGACACCAGCACCTGCGACGCGCTCTTGGACGTGATCAAACAGCTCCAACGTCAGGGTATCACCTTCGCCTTCGCCCGCGTGCGTGACCCAGTACGAGAGCGGATGCGGCTCTGTGGCATTGAGGCTGCCGTGGATTCGAGCAACTTCTACGAACGCGTAACCGACGGCGTGCGCGCTTGGCAGCGGCGACAAAGCGTCGGCGAGGCCCGCGGGCTCGGGTCGCTGACCTAGCCCCGACCGACCAGCCGATGTTTCCTGTACTCGCGGTGCCGAGCGCCGTGTTCGGCATCGTCCGGCGCGCTCATTCGCGCGGCATTACTCCGGATAGGCTTCGATCTTGCCTTTCCGCACTGCCGCTTTGAGCTCGGCATGGTCGCGCTCGGTCTGGTCGGCATAGGCGATCGCGAAGTCCCCCATCGCCTCGTCGAATCGAGCGCTCGTGCCGAGATAGCCGCTGATCAGGCAGGCGTCGCCTCCCTTCGCATGGGCCCGCGCCAGCACGCGGCCACACGCCTTCGCGTAGTCGCACAGCTCGTCGGAATCGAAGGTTTCGATCATCGGCTTGATCTTGGCGTCGTGCAACTGCCGGACGTAGTATTGCTGGCCCCCTGGGAGCGTGAACCATCCCAAGAACATGTCCGACGCCGGCTGCATCAGACGCTGCCCCATGACGACCCTCTGCCCATGGTGAGCATAGGCGCTCCTGCCGCTGTGTGGCTCCAGCACGGACTGGATCGCCTCCTTGAACTGCAGGAAGAGCGGATCGTTCGACGCCGACATGAGCAGGGCGACCCAGCACCTCAGTCCGACGCTGCCCACGCCGACCACCTTGATCGCGGCATCGACGACCCGATAGCGGTCCAACAGGACGCGCCGGTCGTCCTCCAAGGTGTCCCGGTACTGGGCGAATGCGTGGCCGAGCGCCTTCAGGAAGTCGGGGGTGTGGAGCATCTCCGGATGATAGATCAAGGGCGCAGCGTCGCGGATGCCGATATGGCCGCCGGTCATTTCGGCGATCTTGGGAAAGTCCAGTTCCGAGCCGGTGCGGGACACCGCCTTCTCGATCTGGCGGCGCATGGCCGCGCGGCGCCCTGGAGATTGCGCCTCGATGAGATCGTCGACGGTAACGCGCGTGTACCATACCTGCAGCGGGTGCATCTCGGAGAATTCGCGCAGGACCTTGCGGTAGCTGCGCGCGCAGGTCGCGGCAATGTCGCGCCCGGACGAGTCCTTGAGGCCGATCGCGCGCGCCGCCAACACGCAGGAGGCGACGAGCCGCTTCACGTCCCATTCCCACGGGGCCGGCAAGGTCTCGTCGAAGTCGTTGATGTCGAAGAGGATGTTGCGTTCGGGCGTGGCGAAGCCGCCGAAATTCAAAAGGTGGCAATCGCCGCAGGCCTGGACCTTGATCCCGCTCACAGGCATTCGCGCCAAGTCGGCGGCCATCACCGCGGCCGCTCCGCGGTAGAAAGCGAACGGCGATGCTACCATGCGTCCGTAGCGGATCGGCACGAGGTTCGGCAGCCGCGCAGCATCCTCTGCCCGCAGGATGCGCATCAGGTCGGAGCGGGTCCCTCGTCTTTTCCATGCTCCATGCCCGTCGCGAGGGACCTTCTCGCGCAGGGCTTTGCCGGCCGAGAAGCGGTCCGCCGTCGAAGCGAGCTTGGCATCGCCGACGAGGATGCTGAAACTCGGATGCCCCGGCTTCGCCGGCAGGCGAGGCGCGCCGCGCACCGACGGCAGTTTGAGCGGGACTGAGGTGACTGAATTTCCAACCATATCAATCGTTTCCTCGTGTTTCCGGGAACCAGGGCCGGCGCGGCCGAGGTTCATGCTCGATGCCTGCGGCGCTGACCCAACCAACAGACGCGCCCGTCGGACGGCGTGCCGCGCAGAAACGACGATTTCACCCGCGCGTTGCGTCGACTATCGGGCAACCTCCTGAAAATCCCGCGCGAGTCAGCATTAGCACGCGCACCCCGGATGCCGTACCTCCCTTCCGTCGGTTGGCGGCTTCCATCGCCGCGGGAGCCACACCGCACGGCGCAGCCTCCGCCGCTATCGGCCTCGCCGATCCGCAGGCGAGAGGGGCCATCACCCTCGCGTCCCCACCTGCTGCGCAGCTCATCCTTCTGACGGCAGCCACCGGTTCGCTCCGGGGCTATCACGTCACCGAGCCTGGATCATGCTGTTCTTGCAACAAGCGATTTCGGTAGAGCGTCGGTGAGGTGCCGGTCCAGCGCTTGAACGCGCGGCTGAAGTTGCTGACGTCACTGAAGCCGAGCAGAAACGTTATCTCGGTTACCGAAATGGCGCGATCCGCGAGGTAGCCAAGTGCCAGTTCCCTGCGGGTTTCGTCGAGAAGCGTATGGAAGCTCGTGTTGCACTGGGCGAGCTTGTGGTGCAGCGTTTCCTCGCTCATGCAAACTTCGCTTGCCACCTTGCGCCGATTGCAGTCGCCGCTCGACAGCCGTTCGATGATCTTCACGCGTACGCGGCCCACGACATCGGCTTTATTGAGCCGCGCTAGATAGTCCCTGGCAATCCGATCGTTGTATTGGGCAAGCTCCGGGGAAGCGCCACTCAGCGGCTCTTCCATCACCGCAGCCGCAAAGCTGATCACCAATTCGGGCTCCTCGAAGCTCGGCAAGACGCCCAAGCAAACCATGTACGGACCCGGGCCGTCCGTTGGGCAGGAATGACGGAACTCGACTCGCAATGGGGCGAAATCGGGGTGATAGAGAAGACGCATAAGATGCAACATAAAAGCCGTCCAGGCGTCTTCGGCCTCGCCAGCTATCTGGGTCAGCGGATGAAACCGAAGCGCGATTTCGTCAGGGGTCCGCTCGATGCGCAGGGTGACCGACTGCGTCACCAGCGCAAAATACCGCTCCAGCCGGAGGGAGAAGTCGAGCAGCGTTTTGCTCGCCAGCAGCGCATATCCGAGCGCATGGATATTCGATACGCGGATGAACTTGGCCACAGTGAGGCCGAAGTACGGATCGCGCGTCACGTCGGCGCAGTGCCTCAGCAGCTTCGCAGTCGCAGACACTGACAGGCGTTCGGTCGGATCGTTGCGTATAGCCTGCGGAATGCCCAGCGCATGGAACACGCTCCGGCTATCCAAGCCCTTGTATTCGAGCGCCTTGGCGATTGCACTGACGGGGCCAGCCATCAACGTGAACCGCCCTCCCTCGGGCATCGGGGAAGAGGCCCGGGTCCCACCTTCCGGCGTGTGCCGCAGCTTTGAGGGCATGCTGCGCTGCAAAAGTCTTCAACTTAATGATACTGCGGCACCGTCCGGGTCGCATGGGAAATCCGATGCCCGGGACCAACGATTTCCCGTCAGGGACCAGCATCTGCGGGCGGCAGAGCGTATTTTCGCAGAAACCAAGAGGCGCAGTTTCGCGGTCATGGAGGAAAGCCCGGATCTTCAGCTCGAAAAGGTCGCCGCGTCGGCGCGGCATCTCGTCGGGCTCATTGACGCCTTCTTTTGGAAGACGGTCGATGCGCTCGATGCGGAAGGCTGGAACTCGGGGCAAACCTTCGCACTGAGGGCAGAACTGATACGAGTGGCAAATTGCGCCGAGAGGGCGAAGCAAGGGTCAGAGCGTTCCGCGCGTGGCTGAACGCCGGTCTCGACTGCGCACCAGCTCGCGCGTCGATCGCGGCTCGCGCAGCGGGTGAGCAAAGATGCCGATCGCTGAGGTAGTCGAATGGAAGACGAGGCCACGCACCTTCGGCGCACCGTTGAGCGTTGCAAGCGCCTTCTAAAGAGCGTGAACGATGGACGCGTTTGCCGCGAGCTGGTGCGCATGATCGAGGAAGCTGAGCAGCGGCTTCGAGAGATCGAGCGCCGGCGCGGCGAGTAGCAGTCAGGAAGTGCTGCGCCTTGTAAAGCGGGTAAGCCACGTCATGCACGACCATTTAACGAGTGCGTCGGGAGGGGGCATGTTCGGGTTTGTACACTGCTGCCAAAGACACCAGCAGATATTTGCTGACCTAGTTGCGCGCGCGGGTTGCGCTGATAAAGACGAGATCGCGAAGGTTCGGGCTAGAGCGTTCGCGTGGTTCTCGGCGAAGTACCCGATGCTGGTATTGGAGCACTACACCAACGCGGCGTGCGTCGGTTGCACCTATGAGAAAACCAATTTCGACAAAACGGAGATCTACGATGCCATTCGCGTGATTGTCTCGCGAGTTCGCATAGAAGGCGCGTCAGCACTTCGTGAGGTGCACATCGGGCCTTGGTCCGCAACGCACAGAAATCCGGCCAAAACCAAGCTGACCTGATCTCGATTGTCCAACGAGTCATCGAATGGCCTGGCGATGTCGGCTGATGGCACTCAGCGGCCTAAAGCTGACCGCCGGCGACCGTTGCTGCGGCCGTCGCTCATGACCAAACTGGGCACCCCAGAGGGCGGAGAGGGGCAACTCATGACACTTCTTTGCCGATCTTTGCCGACGGGTGCATCCTTGCTGCTTTCGATCTCGCCGGCGATGGCCGTTCGGATGATGCGCAGTCTCGACCGCTAGCGCGCGCGGCAGCGTTCGATGACCGCGGGGTCGGGCTCGGCGCCGAGACCCGGACCTTCCGGCACTGTCATCATGCCGTTGCGTGCATGGGCGAGATCGCCGAACAGCGGCGTCTCGAAATCGACGTAGAGGCGCTCGATCAGCATGTCCTGGCCAGCGGAAGCGGCGACATGCAAGGTCGCGAGCAGGCCCGGCCCGAAATAGGGCGAATGCGGCACCACGCCGACATTCGCCGCTTCGGCCAGCGCCACGACCTTGCGCATCTCGCTGATGCCGCCGATCTTAGTGACGCTGGGCTGCGCGTAGTCGACGGCGCCGGCGGCAAACATGTGGGCGAAGTGCAGCGTGCTCCCGGCGTTCTCGCCGGCCGCAATCGGCATGAGGCCGGCGCGGCGGAGCTGGGCGAGCGCGCCGAAATCTTCCGGCGGCCAGATCGGCTCTTCCAGCCAGAAGAGATCCTGCGGCGCGAGCTGCCGCGCCATGTCGCGCGCCTCGGCCAGCGACCAGGGACAGTTGGTGTCGACCATGATCGCGATGTCCGGCCCGACCGCGGCGCGCGCGCTCGCCACCGGCGCCAGCTCGATCTCGTGCAGCTTGACGTGGCGATAGCCCCGATCCACGGCCTCGGCGGTGAGCTTCGCCGTGACCGCGGGATCGTGGTAGCGCAACAGGCTGGCATAGGCGCGCAAGGCTTGCCGCCCGGCGCCGCCGAGCAGGCGATGCAGCGGCAGCCCGGCGCATTTTCCGGCGATGTCCCACAAGGCGATGTCGATGCCGGAAAGCCCGTAGGTCACCGGCCCGCCGCGCCCGAAGAGATGCAGCTTGCGCTGCAGATCGGTCATCAGCGCGCCGATGGCCGCAGCGCTGCGGCCGATGCAGAGCGGCGCGATGAGCGTGTCGATCGTCGCCTTGGTGCCTTCGTTGACGTTGTAGCCGAATGCCTCGCCCCAGCCGGTCACGCCCGCATCCGTGTCGACGCGCACGAGCAGCGTGTCGAGCGTGGTCCACACCTTGCCGCCGAATCCGGTCGGCGGCCCGCTCTGGCGGTAGGGAATCCGCAGCAGCATCGTCTCGACGGCGGTGATCTTCATGGCGATTCTCCCTTGGTGCCGAGTCTTCTCCACCAAGGCGGAGGAAGCAAGCGCGCGCGCTTTTGGTGCGATTTGTCGCAACTCGGCCAAAGCGGCGCTGCCCCTTTTTTGCCGCTCGAATGCCCTGCGATATCGCGCCGTTATCGGGGGAGCGCAGCGCCGGTCGCCGCCTACAACCGGTACGAACGGTCCGCACCTTTCCGGAGGATTTGTCGCATGTCTCCGTCACATCGCCTGTTGCGCACGGCGCTCGTCGCCGTGCCGCTGCTATCGCTCGCCACCGCCTGCGTCGTCGCACCGCCACCGCATCGGGTCGCGGTCGAGGTCGTCGCGCCCAAGCCGCCGCCGCCGGTGCGCTATGAGGCGCCGCCGCCACCGCCGCCGGACCGCGCGGAGCTGGTGGTGTGGGATCCGGGCCATTGGCGCTGGGATGGGCATGATTGGGCCTGGCAGCCGGGACACTACATCGAGCGCCCGCGGCGCGAGGCGCATTGGGTCCCGGGCCATTGGGCAGGACGGCCCGACGGCACCTGGGCCTGGGTCGAGGGGCGCTGGCGCTGATCTCGCTTCGGACCGATTTGTCCGATGTTCTCGGCGTTCCCCGAGCATCGACTCGCCGGGGATCGTCCTGCATCGCTCCGCATATAATCCCCCAGCTTTGCAACCCTTGGAGACCCGCCTGATGCTGACCCGCCGTACCGCCTTGCTGCGCACCGGCACGCTGCTGCTGGCGCTGGTGAGCGGCGCCACCCTCGCCCGTGCGCAGACGCCGCCCCCGGGCTCGGCACCGCCGCCCGGCTCGGCACCGCCACCGGGCTACGCGCCGCCGCCCGGCGCCATGCCGCCTCCGGGCGCCGCGCCGGCGCCGGCAATCCCGGCGCCGCAGGCCGAGATGGTGCCGGCAATGCCGCCGGGCCACTGGGTCTGGCAGCCCGGCCATTGGCGCTGGAACGGCGTTCGCTATGTCTGGGTCTCCGGCCGCTACGTCCATCCGCATCCCCGCCACGCCCGTTGGGTCGAAGGCCGCTGGGTATGGCGCGGCAATGCCTGGGTCTGGGTCCCCGGACACTGGACCTGAGGGCGCCCTGACCGGCGGCGGGGTGGCGGCGACCGGGCGCCATCGCTAGGATGGGCGCTCGCATTCGATGAGCGCCGTCCAAACCATTCCCGTCGCCGCCGATGATGGCGAAATCCGCCTCGACCGCTGGTTCCGGCGGCATTTTCCCGGGCTTGGCCATGGCCGGCTCGAGAAGCTGCTGCGCACCGGACAAGTGCGGGTCGATGGCAGGCGCGCCAAAGCCGGCGACCGGATCGCGCCGGGCCAGATCATCCGCGTGCCGCCGCTGGGCGATCTCGCGCCGCGCGAGCATGAAGCGCCGACGCCGCGGCCGCGCGACATCGCCATGCTGGAGCGCGCCGTGCTGCATCTCGACGACGAGGTCATCGTCATCGACAAGCCGGCCGGCCTCGCCGTGCAAGGCGGCACCAACACCGAGCGCCATCTCGACGCGATGCTGGATTGGCTGCGCTTCGGCGCCAAGGAGCGGCCACGCCTCGTCCACCGCCTCGACCGCGACACCAGCGGCGTGCTGGTGCTGGCGCGCAGCGCCGCCGCCGCCGGGGCGCTGGCGCGCGCCTTTCGCGACAAGACGACACAGAAGCTCTATTGGGCGATCGTGGTCGGCCTGCCCAAGCCGCGGCGCGGCCGCATCGACCAGGCGCTGGCGAAGCTGCCCGGGCCGGCCGGCGAGCGCGTCGCGCCCGACGAGGACGAGGGCAAGCGCGCCGTCACCTATTACCGCACCGTCTCCCATGCCGGTGACAAGCTTGCCTGGCTCGCGCTGCAGCCGGTCACCGGCCGCACCCATCAGCTCCGCGCTCATTGCGTGGCGCTCGGCACGCCGATCCTGGGCGACGGCAAATATGGCGGCGCCGCGGCGCATCCCGCCGGCGTCCCCAATGCGCGCAAGCTCCACCTCCATGCGCGCGCGCTGTCGCTGCCGCATCCCGGCGGCGGCCGGCTGGTGGTGACGGCGCCGCTGCCGCCGCACATGAAAGAGACCTGGGCGTTCTTCGGCTTCGACGAGGCCGAAGAAGCGCAGCCCTTCGCCGAGCTGGCGCCGCAGCGATGAAGCGCTTCTATGCCGAGGTCAGCGTCGTGCCGTCGGCGTCCGGCTTCGCCGTCAACCTCGACGGCAAGCCGCTGCGCACCCCCGCGAAAGCGCCGCTCGACGTGCCGAGCCGCGCGCTCGCCGAAGCGATCGCCGCCGAGTGGCGCGGCCAGGGCACCGAAGTGAAGCTCGCCGAGCTGCCGCTGACCCGGCTGGTCAGCAGCGCCCTCGACCTGGTGGCGATGCGGCGCGCGGAAGTGGTGGCGGAAGTGGCGAAATATGCCGGCACCGATCTCGTCTGCTATCGCGCGCATCACCCGCCGGCGCTGACGCGGCGCCAGCAGGAGGCGTGGCAGCCGCTCATCGACTGGGCGACGCTGCGCTACGACGCGCCGCTCGAGGTGACGCATGGCGTGGTGCCGATCGCGCAAAGCGCGGCGACCTTGCGCGCCTTCGCCGCCGCGGTCGAGAGCTATCCGGTGCTGGAGCTCGCCGCGCTTCACCTCGCCACCAGCGCCTGCGGCTCGCTGGTGGTGGCGCTGGCGCTCACCGAGGGCCGGCTCGATGTCGACGGCGCCTTCGCGGCGGCGCAGCTCGACGAGAGCTTCGAGATCGAGCAATGGGGCGAGGACGCCGAGCAGACCCAGCGCCGCGCCGCGCTCAAGGACGACATGGCGCTGGCGCACCGGTTTCTGGGTCTGCTGCGGGGGTAGCCCCAGGACTGGCGCCGGGCGCGCGCAAGTGTTATCTCCCGAATTCCCGCTGGGGGCAGGGAGCGACGGGAGATGCAGGAGATCCTTCAACGGCTGGAGCTGAAGCGCAAGGCGGCGCGCGCCGGCGGCGGCGGCCGGCGCGTCGAGGCACAGCACGCCAAGGGCAAGCTCACCGCGCGCGAGCGGCTGGAGCTGCTGTTCGATCCGGGCTCATTCGAAGAATGGGACATGTTCGTCGAGCACCGCTCGACCGATTTCGGCATGGCCGAGCACAAGATCCCCGGCGACGGCGTCGTCACCGGCTATGGCACGGTGAACGGGCGGCTGGTGTTCGCCTTCAGCCAGGATTTCACCGTATTCGGCGGCGCGCTGTCCGAGGCGCATGCCGAGAAGATCTGCAAGGTGATGGACCAGGCGCTGCAGGTGGGCGCGCCGATCATCGGCCTCAACGACAGCGGCGGCGCGCGCATCCAGGAAGGCGTGGCGTCGCTCGCGGGCTATGCCGAAGTGTTCCAGCGCAACGTGCTCGCCTCGGGCGTGGTGCCGCAGCTCTCGCTGATCATGGGGCCGTGCGCCGGCGGCGCCGTCTACTCGCCGGCGATGACCGACTTCATCTTCATGGTGAAGGACAGCTCCTACATGTTCGTCACCGGTCCCGACGTGGTGAAGACGGTGACGCACGAGACGGTGACGCAGGAAGAGCTGGGCGGCGCGCTCACCCATACCGCGCGCTCCGGCGTCGCCGATCTCGCTTTCGAGAACGATGTCGAGGCGCTGCTGCAGCTGCGCCGCTTCATCGATTTCCTGCCGGCGTCGAACCGCGAGAAGCCGCCGCTGCGGCCGAGCGCCGACCCGCCCGACCGCGAGGAGCTGTCGCTCGACACGCTGATACCGGCCAATGCCAACAAGCCCTACGATATGCGCGAGCTGATCGCGAAGGTGGTCGACGAGGGCGATTTCTTCGAGCTGCAGCCGAGCTTCGCCAAGAACATCATCATCGGCTTCGCGCGCATGGAAGGCGCGCCCATCGGCATCGTCGCCAACCAGCCGATGGTGCTGGCGGGCTGCCTCGACATCGACAGCGCGCGCAAGGCGGCGCGCTTCGTGCGCTTCTGCGACTGCTTCTCGATCCCGATCATCACCTTCGTCGACGTGCCGGGCTTCCTGCCGGGAACGGCGCAGGAATATGGCGGCATCATCAAGCATGGCGCGAAGCTGCTCTTCGCCTTCGCCGAGGCGACCGTGCCCAAGGTGACGGTGATCACGCGCAAGGCCTATGGCGGCGCCTATGACGTCATGAGCTCGAAGCATCTGCGCGGCGACGTCAATTATGCCTGGCCCTCGGCCGAGATCGCGGTGATGGGCCCCAAGGGCGCGGTCGAGATCATCTTCCGCAGCGATCTCGGCGATGCCGCCAAGATCGAGGCGCGCACCGAGGAATACCGCGAGAAATTCGCCAATCCCTTCGTCGCCGGCAGCCGCGGCTTCATCGACGACGTGATCATGCCGCACGGCACGCGCCGCCGCATCTGCCGCTCGCTCGCCATGCTGCGCGAGAAGCGGCTGACCAATCCCTGGAAGAAGCACGCGAACATACCGCTCTGAGATGAGATACGACGAGGCCCTTGGCACCCCCCTCCCTTCCCTCCCCCTCAAGGGGGGAGGGATTACAATTCTTCGGGTGGGGGGTCGCTGACGCCGCCCATGTTCAAGAAAATCCTCATCGCCAATCGCGGCGAGATCGCCTGCCGCATCGCGCGCACCGCCAAACGCCTGGGCATGCGAACGATCGGGGTGTACTCGGCCGCCGATGCGCACGCGCTGCATCCGCGCCTATGCGACGAGGCGCATTTCCTCGGCCCGGCCGACGCCCGCGAGAGCTACCTTTCGATCGAGCGGCTGATCGAGGTGGCGCAACAAACGCAGGCCGAATGCGTTCATCCGGGCTACGGATTTCTGTCCGAGAACGCCGACTTTGCCGAAGCGTCCGCGCAGGCCGGCGTGACCTTCGTCGGGCCATCGGCAGATGCGATCCGCGCCATGGGGCTGAAGGATCGCGCCAAAGCGCTGATGCAAAAGGCCGGCGTGCCGATCGTGCCGGGCTATCACGGCGAGCGGCAGGACGGAAAATTCCTCAAGCAGAAGGCCTACGAGATCGGCTATCCGGTGCTGATCAAGCCGGCCGCCGGCGGCGGCGGGCGCGGGTTGCGCCGGGTCGACCGGCATGCCGACTTTGAGGCGGCGCTCGCTTCGGCGATCCGCGAAGCGGAGCCGGCCTTCGGTTCCGGCAGGGTCCTGATCGAGAAATTGATCACCTCGCCGCGCCATGTCGAAATCCAGGT
>DATJLU010000050.1:0-59510 GCA_035509275.1 Allostellaceae bacterium
CAATCCCCCCCGGAGAGTACGGCCGGCCAACCAGCAACGACGGCCCCACCGCCGCCGAGCGCTCAGAGCGTTGCGCCGGCTGTGCCTGCCCTCCGTTACCCCAGTCCGTTCGCGGGCTCTTCACCGGGGGGATTTTCCGGCTACTAAGGTGATCCTTGTCGAATGCCGGCAATTGGCCGCCCTCCTAACGACAGTCCCGCGTGAAGGGGGACTCGTTGGCCGACAAAGCGATGGCCGCTGAGGCGAAGCGGCACGTCCAGGCGGCGGCGCGGCGGCCCAGGATGTGGGCGCTATGGTCCGTCCTCGGGATCACCGCCGGGCTTTGCGCCTCCGCCAATGCGACATGCACCACCAATTGCCTGCGCCCGAAGGTCTCGGAGGCGCTCGCGGCGCAAGCCGCGAACGATGCAAGGCCCGCCTATCCGCTCCGCATCAGCGCGAGCGGCCGCTACCTCGTCGATCAGAACAACGTGCCGTTCCTCATCATCGGTGATTCGCCGCAGTCGCTCATCGGCAATCTCGGCGCCACCGATAGAGAGATGTATCTCGCCGATCGCCAGGCGCACGGCTTCAACACGGTTTGGATCAACCTCGTCTGCAATTCCTATACCGGCTGCAAAGCCGACGGCACGACCTATGACGGAGTAGCGCCGTTCACGACGCCCGGCGATCTCGCGACGCCCAACGAGATCTATTTCGCGCGCGCCGACGCCGCGATCCGCGACGCGGCGCGCCACGGCCTCGCGGTTTTTCTCGACCCCATCGAGACCGGCGGCTGGCTCGCGACGCTGCGCGCCAACGGCGCGGCGAAGGCGTTCGGCTACGGGGCCTATCTCGGCCAGCGCTACAAGAATTTTCCCAACATCGTCTGGTTGAGCGGCAATGACTTCGGGTCATGGGCGAATGAGCTGGACGACGCCGTCGTCCTCGCTGTCGCACGAGGCATTCGTTCGACCGACCCGAACCATTTGCAGACGATCGAGATCGACGGCAGTTCGCTCTCGGACCCCAGCTGGAGACCCATCGCCGGTCTCAACGCGTCTTACACCTATGGGCCGACCTACGCCGAAGTGCTGAAGGGCTACAATCAATCGGCACACATTCCCGTGTTCCTGGTCGAGGCGGGCTATGAGTTCGAAGACAACCTCAAACAGGACCCGCCGACGCCCACGATCCTGCGCCGCGAGACCTACTGGACGATGACCTCGGGCGCGACCGGGCTCATCTATGGTAACCACTACACCTGGACCTTCGTGAGCGGCTGGCAGGCGAAGCTCGACACGACCGGCGTGGCCGAGCTCCAGATCGCCAAAAGCTTCTTCCTCGCCTATCCCTGGCATGCCCTCGTCCCCGATCAGGATCATCGGATCGTGACGCAAGGCTATGGCACCTTCGCCGCGAGCGGTCCGGTTCACACCAACGACTATGCGACGACTGCGCGCACGCCGGACGGCAAACTCGTCATCGCCTATGTTCCGACGATCCGCCAGTTCACCGTCGATCTGAGCAAGCTCTCGGGACGTGCGACGGGGCGCTGGTTCGATCCCACCAACGGCCGTTACACGGTGATAGCGGGGTCGCCCTATGCGAACTCAGGCCTGCGGCAGTTTACGCCGCCGGGTCGCAACAGCGCCGGCGAGTCCGACTGGGTGCTCGTGCTCCAGGCGCCATGAGTGCAAGACGCGGCTCCTACCTCCCGTGCAGGAGCTGAGCCGCATTGATCAGCAGCAGCAGAAGCAACGACCATAAGGCCAATCCGCCGATCACGCCCAGCGCGAGCCGCTTAAAATTCGCGCTTGTCATAGAGTCCTCCGAGCCAAGCCTCCGTGATCCCGCGCGTACCATTTTTGGGAATGGACCCGCGTCAGTTTGGCAAGAAACGGCCGGAACCGCGCATAGTTCCCCGCTCAAAGTAACTACCGGTTGTGCATTAGCTGCATGGCCCCAGCGCGCGCAAGGGCTTCCGCCCACGCTTGCGAATTCTCCCATAACATACTGATTATACAGCAAGATATTTCGTGCCGGTCCGGCTGCCCTTCGCTGCTCTCGCCGCGTGGTCAGTAGTGCATCTGCATCATCTGGTTCATGGGCATCATGTTCTCCTTGAGATTGGCCATGATCCAGATCGAGCCGCCGATCACGAGGAAGACGATCAGCACGCCGAAGGCGAGGGCCAGAATGTTGTTCGTGTTGTCTGAGCCGCTGCCCAAATGGAGAAAGAAGACGAGGTGAACGCCGATCTGCGCGAAGGCGAGCACCACCAGCCCGACCGCTATGCCCGGCGGCCACAGAAGATGGGTTTGCGACACGATGAAGGATGCGATCGTCGCCAGGATCGCGAGGCCGACGCCCACTGTATAGGACGAGTAGCTGGCTGTGGATTCACGCTCTTCAACGCCGGGCGTGCGGTCGTAGAGGTGATCGTGACCGTTCATACGCTTGCTCCCATCAGGTAGACCAGCGTCAGCACGCCGATCCAGACGATGTCCAACGCATGCCAGAACAGGCTCCAGCACAACAGGCGCCGCAATACCGGCGGTCGCAAGCCCTTGGTGATGACCTGCGCCACCAGATAGACCAGCCAGATCAGCCCGCCGGTGACATGCACGCCGTGCGTGCCGACCAAAGTGAAGAAGCTGGACAGAAAGGCGCTGCGTCCAGGCCCGGCGCCTTCCGCTATCATTCTGGCGAATTCGGTGGCCTCGATGAAGATGAACGCCGCGCCGAGCACGAAGGTGACGGCGGCGAAGAGCATGAACCGCACCGGCTGCCGCCGCTCGGCGGACAACGCCCCGAGCCCGCAGGCGTAGCTCGAGAGCAAGAGACACATCGTCTCGATGAAGACGTTGCGCAGGTTGAATAGCTCGCGCCCGGTCGGTCCCCCGGCGGTATTGCGCGACAAGACCGCATAGGCCGCGAACAAGCACGCGAACATCACGATGTCGCTGAGGATGAAGATCCAGAACCCGTAAGCGACGACGGTGCGCTTCGACGCCGGCCCGCCGCCGCCGCGTCCGCGCGCAAGTTCGCCCGAAACGGTGGTCGGCGCCGCGGCGATGTCTGCGACGGTCATTCTGCAGGCTGCCCCAGGCCCGAGCGGGCCTGTTCGAGTTGCGCAATCTCCTCGGCCGATATCGCGTGCTCGCGCTCGTCGCTCCAGCCCGCGACCATGGCGGTGATTGCGGCGGCGAGAAAGCCGACGATCACCATCCACCAGATGTGCCAGATCAGGGCGAAGCCGGTAATGACTGCAAAGAAAGCCGTGACGAAGCCCGTGCCGCTGTTACGCGGCATCTCGATCGCTTCGTAGATCGGCTCGATCTGGGTCCGCCCGGTGCGCTTCATGTGCCAGAACGCGTCGATGGTCTCGACGCGCGGCAGCACGGCGAAGTTGTAGGCCGGCGGCGGCGAAGAGGTCGCCCATTCCAGGGTTCGCCCGTTCCACGGGTCGCCGGTAACGTCACGGCGCTGCTCGCGCGTGCGGATGCTGACATAGAGCTGCGCGATCTGGCAGAGAATGCCGCAGAAGATTATGACGGCCCCGAGCTCTGCGACGAGCAGCAGCGGCCGCCAGCTCGGGTCCGGGATGTGCTGGAGACGCCGCGTCATGCCCATCAGGCCCAGCACGTAGAGCGGCGTGAAGGCGACCCAGAAGCCGATGAGCCAGCACCAGAACCCGGCCTTGCCCCAGCGCTCGTCTAGGGTGAACCCGAAGACCTTCGGAAACCAATAATTGTAGCCCGCAAACGCGCCGAACACGACGCCGCCGATGATCACGTTGTGGAAATGGGCGACCAGGAAGACGCTGTTGTGCAGCACGAAATCGACCGGCGGCACTGCCAGAAGCACACCGGTCAGGCCGCCGATGACGAAAGTAACCATGAAGCCGACCGTATAGAGGATCGGTGTCGTATAGATAATCCGGCCGCGATACATCGTGAACAGCCAATTGAACACTTTGACGCCGGTCGGTATGGCGATGATCGACGACATCATGCCGAAGAAGGCATTGACGTCGGCGCCCGCGCCCATGGTGAAGAAGTGATGCAGCCAGACCATGAGGGAGAGGACGCAGATCCCGAGCGTGGCGAGAACCATCGAGCGGTAGCTGAACAAGCCTTTGCCGGAATAGGTCGCGGTCACTTCGGAAAAGACGCCGAAGGCCGGGAGGATCAGGATGTAGACCTCGGGATGGCCCCATGCCCAGAAGAGGTTCGCATACATCATCTGGTTGCCGCCGCCATCATTGGTGAAGAAGTGCATGCCGAGATAGCGGTCCAGGATCAGCATCATCAAAGTCGCGGTCAGGATCGGGAAGGCGGCCACGATCATCATATTCGCGGCGAGCGCGGTCCAGCAGAACACCGGCATGCGGAAATAGGTCATCCCCGGGGCGCGCAATTTGAGGATCGTGGCGACGAAGTTGACGCCGGTGAGCAAGGTGCCGATGCCGGAAATCTGCAACGACCAGAGGTAGTAGTCGACGCCGACATCCGGCGAAAAAGCGAGCTCGGACAGGGGCGGATAGTTCCACCACGTGGTGCGGGCGAAATTGCCGATGACGAGCGAGGCATTGACCAGCAGGACGCCCGATGCGGTCAGCCAGAAGCTCACCGAATTGAGGGTGGGAAAGGCCACGTCGCGCACGCCGAGCTGCAAGGGCACGACGAAGTTCATCAGGCCGATCACCAGCGGCATGGCCACGAAGAAGATCATGATCACGCCGTGGGCCGAGAAGATCTGGTCGTAGTGGTCTGGGGGCAGGTAGCCCTGCGCGTCGCCGATGGCCAGCGCCTGCTGCGTGCGCATCATGATCGCATCGGCAAAGCCGCGCAGCAGCATGACCAGCCCCAGAACCATGTACATGACGCCGATGCGCTTATGGTCGACGCTGGTTATCCATTCGCCCCACAGATAGGGCCACCACCCCTTGATGGTGATGAGCGCCAGCACCGCCAGAATGACGAGAAGCACTGCCGCACCCGTCAACAGCGGAATCGGCTCGTTGAATGGGATCGCCGCCCAGGTGAGCCTGCCCAGCATGTCAACCTCCCGCCTTTTGTGTCGGGGGATACCACGCCGCGCCCGCCTTCCCGGGAGGCGATACGGTCCGATCGATGATGTGCTGGAACAGGTCGGGCTCTACCGAGCGATAGGTCGCGGGCGCCACCGCTTCGCTCGGCTTTGCCAGCGCGCTGTAGGCGTCGGCGTCGAGCGCCGGTCCCGTGCCGCGCGTCTGGCTCACCCAGGCGTCGAAATCGGCGGCCGTGACCGCCTTGGCGACGAACCGCATTTCGGAAAAGCCGTCGCCGCTGTACATCGCCGAGAATCCGGGAAACTCGCCGGGTGCATCGGCCAGCAGATTGAGATGCGTCGTCATGCCGCCCATCGTGTAGATCTGGCTGCCGAGCTGCGGGATGAAGAACGAGTTCATCACCGTTGCAGAGGTGAGCCGAAACATGACCGGCGTTGCTGCCGGGATGACCAGCTCGTTGACGGCGGCAATGCCCTGATCGGGGTAGATGAACAGCCATTTCCAATCGAGCGCGACGACATCGACCCGCAGCGGCTTCGCGTTCGCCGCGATCGGCGCGCGTGGATCCAGCTGATGCGAACCGATCCAGATGACCCCGCTCAGCAGGATCACGATCAGCGCCGGGATCGACCAGGTGACGAACTCGATACGCCCTTCATAGTCCTCGGTCGACTGGCGGCTGGCGCGCGGATTGGACGCCCTGTACCACCAGGCGAAGGCCAAGGTCGCGACGATCACGGGAACGACGACCACCAGCATGATGGCCGTCGAATTGATCAACAGCAATCGCTCCGCCCATGCGATCGGTCCCCTCGGATCGAGAATGCCTTGGGAGCAGCCGCCGAGTGTCGCCGTTGCAGCGGCGACAACGGCGGTTAGCGCGCGGCGCATGCCAGTCCTCGGCGCTTGCGGCTCATCGCGAGCGCGCGCCCCCGCTGCCGCCGGGCTCTCCGCGAATGGATCGGCTACCCTCTCCCTCTGGGGCATCATCCTTCCTTTCGCATTCAACTCGACGGCGCGGAGCCGCGCCATTGGCAACCAACGCGGAAGGCAACTCGACTATTCGCAGAGAAAGCAGCGCGGGAACGTCAGTGGTGTCGTCCGCAACAATCTACACCGCCGCCAGTCGCGGTGAACCTGGAACAACCGATTATACCGTCGGTTCCCGGCCACCAAAGAAAGAAAACATGCGTTGAGTAGCGGCAATGGCCGAGCACTCCACCGTCACGACTGATCGCGCTGCTTGGCATATCCCGTCGAAGGAGCGCCGCTTCAGTCTCTGATCAAGCGAGGTCCTTCAGGCCGACAATACGAACACCGTGCTTGTGCTCGCTTTCGGCGTGCTGATCGGTCGGCGGCTCGCTCTGGAGCATGACCCACTTGAACACGCGACCGATGCCTAGGTATCAGATTATGCAGATGCAGCGCTGAGGATCGGAGACGTCTCAGCGCTGTCGCCGCCCCGCACGCTGTAGGCTCGACGATTTCCATCTCATGTTGATTGCTGCTTTCGTCATTCTCGGCATCGCCGTGTTGCTGGGCTCGGTTCTCGCCGTGCTGCATTTGCGCGTGGCGGAAACCGCGACTCCGACCGCGGCTCTGGCCGCGCTGCATGCGCTCATCGCCCTCGGCGGCTTCGCCTGCCTTCTCGTCGCGCTGCGCGGCCCTCCGCGGGGGCTCGAGACCGGCACGGCCGGGTTCGGTGCCATTGCCGCCGTGCTGGTCGCGCTGGCGGCGTTGTTAGGCGGCGGATTCGTTACGTTGCGGCTGCTAAAGCGGCGAATTGCCGGCAGTTTGATCGGGATTCACGCGACGCTCGCAGTGGCCGGCTTCGTCGTTCTCGCCGCCTATCTCTTCGCCGGCTGACGCCGGGAATGCGTGCGCCAACTTTGACACAGGGGCCTTTTCGAGTCGCGTCGGCCTTGGCGCTTGGCGCCGCGCTCGGCTTCGAGTACGCCGATACAGGGTTGGGAAGGTAAAGCCATGTCTACAATAAAAGAGATTCTTCGCGGCGCCCATGGTCCCGCGCTGAAACGCTGTCCCACGCTGGCCGCTGCCCGCAAGGCACTGGCCGACGATCTGCGCCGGCTCAGGCGAATTGATCCGGAGCTTGCACGGCGCGTGGCGCTGAAAATGTGGCGCGAGTCGCCCTTGCGATCGTCGGGAAGCCGCGCCGCCTAGCTCCGGTCAAAACTCCGATCCCACCTCCGATATGGCCCTGCCGTCGAGCATCGTTTCGATCTCGAGACGCAAGGCCTCCGCTTCGAATTCACGCGCGAGCCGCCGCAGTTCGCCTCTCAGATACTCCCCCGTCGCCAGCTCCGCCAACATTCGGCAGTGTCGTGCCCGCCCTCGATAATGACCCGTGTCGTGCATGCCCATCCCCCCGCCATCGACCCGATTGCATTTATCAGGGTCGGCCCAACCGTCGCGATGGCATAAAGAGGACACGATCGATTCAAGAAATACTGTGGCGGGCGCGCCACAGAGCGGCGGGCGCGCGGCGACGCCGAGCGCACAATTTCCTAACCGGCCGCTGCGCAATTGTCAGGAGAACGTTAAGCAGTGACGGGCGAGTGTTAACGTGGGATATTTGACTACAGCGCGAGGCCGCTTGGCGGAGGAACCGCGGCACATGCAAGCCAGCGCGCATTCGCCCCGAGCCAATCCGAGCAGCACGGGGCGGGCAACGGCAGCCGGAGCGCGCGAGATCGCGCTCAGGGACGAGCATGTCTTTCCCGCGCTTCGACTTGGGGCCGTTGCCGGCGAGACCAGCTTGGAAAACATCCTGCGCCAGATCGACGCGCTCATGCAGGCGCCGATGGCGCCGGCGGCACCAGGCCTCGATCGACCGCAGCAACGCGACGCCAAGCAGGGGCCCGAGCCCGCGGCTTCGCCGCCTCAGCCCAAGCCGCCACGCAAGCGAGACCTCGGCAAAGCATTCGCCGTCCGCAAAGCGGGCGTCGGCCTCGTCGCCGGCGTCGCGCTCGCTTCCGCCACGCTCTATCCGACAAATGCGCATTTCCTCACATCTTGGATCGCATCGCCGCTTGACGTCGAAGCCGCTCCCGCTGCGTTCCATCCGGGTCCGCCCGCGAGCGACGTTTCGCGGCTCGCCGGCACGTCAACCCGTCCGAGCGCAAGCATCCAACCGTCGACCGTGCCATCGGCCGCGGTGGAAGCCACTCCGCTGGCGCCGCCACCCGCCCCGCCGACAGGCTCGGGCGTCACGATCGTCGCAATGCCGCCACCTTTGCCGGCTGCATCCGCGGCCGCACCACAATTGGAAGCGCGGCTCATGCCGCCATCCACCGCCACCAGCGATCCGCCGCCAAGACCCGAGCAAGCAAAACCCGATGCGGCGCCCTCACCCTCTGCGGCAACGCCCGCCCCGCAGACCGCGGCGCTGCCGCCGACCGCTGCCAAGCCCATCTCCGCAGCGCCGGCTCCGGACCATGGCCCCTCTTCCGCGCCGGCCCCAACCGCACCGAACGCGGGCTCGACGGAGCCCACGCCCGCGAAGCGCGCCGACATTGGCAACGCGCCCGTCGACGTGCTGCTGGAGCGCGGCAATCGGCTGCTGGCCTCGGGGGATATCGTTTCGGCGCGCCAGTTCTTCGAGCGCGCTCAGGCAGCGGGCGTGCCGACGGCGGCGAGCAGGATTGCCGCCACTTACGACCCGCTCTTCCTGCGGCAGATCGGCGCCGTCGGCGTGAAGGCCGATGCCGCGCAAGCGGTGGAGTGGTATCGCCAAGCCGCCACTGCCGGCGATGCGGAAGCGGCCGAAAGCCTCAAGCGGCTGCTGAACGAGAGCAGCGCGGCCGGCTCACGGATGGCGAGTTCGCCCTGACCGGCCGCGCCTGCGCCTAGTCTAGCGGTCGGTGCCCGTCGCCTCGGTCGGCCCCGGTGTCGTCGGCGAGCCCGGCGGATTGAAGGCCGGCGCTGGACCGCCGGCGGCGCCACCACCGCCAACCTCGAGCGCCTGCACGGGTCCGACCGGCGCAAACCCGCCGTTGACGAGCGTCGGATCGAAGTTCTGCTGGCAGCTCGGCAGAAACGCATTGGGCCCGGTGCAATTGGCGAGGACCGGCAGCGAGGAGAACAGCGCCTTGCGCGCTTGCGCCAGGAAATTGAGGCATTCGCTCTCACTGCCGGGCTCGGCTTCCTGAGCGCGTCCCCACCAGGTAAGCGCGAGCTGGTAGCGCTGCGGGTCCGACAGCTTCACGTTGTCGATGCTCGGCCTCAGATCCTTGAGATCATCCCGGCACAGCGCGTGGGCCTCGGTTGAGAAGGTGAGGAGCAATGCGGCACAAAGCAGCGATTTCGCGACCATGGGTTTCCCCTTCACAGGCGGTCATTCAACGTTCGCGGTGGCCGTTGGTTCCACCATTGCGATGGTAAACGCCGGGGCGCACAGCCGAGAATTGGCCGATTGAGATGTTCGTTAACAATTGCCGCGATCGCCGCCGTCAGAACACGATGGCGGAGCGCAGGCCGATCACGACCGCATCGGGAATCGCTTGGGTCCCCGTCGGGCTGCCCGGCGGGGCGATACTGCCGCCGGGATGGCGAATGAACTGCAGATCCGGCTGCAGGCTCCACCACGGCGTCACCTGCGCATGATAGGTGAGCTCGAACGCCGTCTCCTCGTCCCGCACCGGTGTGTCGAGCCCGGTGAAGCCGCGAGCGTCCTCGTCGAGCGACTGCGCATCGGCGCTGATCCTGGCGACGGCGACGGCAAAGCCGAGCGTGTCGTTGGCACGACCGGCGACGAAGCCGGTCAGCGTGAAACCGGCATCGGCGTAAAGGTCCACGGGGTTGCGGTCGGAGGGCGCTCCGGATAAGCGGAGGAACACCGAGATGTTCCGGCTCTCGGGCTTGGTCTCATTGAGCAGCGCCTGATCGAGCACGAGATAGGCGCCGCCATCGTGCTGATGCGTGGCCGGAATCCCCGAGCTCGCCGGCGAGGCCAAGGACAGGCCGGTCGTGTCGAATCTCTGATCGGCGAATTGCCCGGAATGAAACCAGACGCCGAGCTTATAGCTGGCCGGCAGCCCCGTCGCCGCCGGGTCCTGGTTGACGGCGTAGCCGCCTTCGAGGATCGCCAGCGCGGAATCACCGATCCGGAACGCCGTGCCGCTCGCATCCCTCAGTTGCGGGTTACCCGGACCCGGACCGGCGGGATCGCCGTTGAACAGCCCGGCAAGAACCGAGATAGTCTGGGTCGCGGCATATTTGACGCGCAGCCCCGGCGTCGCCAGCGGATAGGCCGGGCCGCCGCTCGGCAGGTCCGCCGCCATGATCGCGGGCCAGCCGAAGGTGCTGTTGATGAAGATCGCGGCGGTCGGGCTGATGAAGAATTCGTCGTCGGCGGCGATCTGCCCGGCCCTGATCGTGAGCCTCGTGTTGAACAGCGCCTGCTCGATCCAGAGATCGAAGAGCCGAAACGATCGCGCCGCCTCGATATCGCTGACGGTGGCGAGATTGTTGCCGAGATCGTTGGCGGAAAGCCCGCGACCGCGGATCTGATAGGCGTTGGCATGCGCCGTCGCATCCGTCCAACCGAGCGTCTTGCCGAGATCGACCGTTGCGGTGAGCTCCAGCCTGCCTTCATAGATCGCGCCTTGAGCCGTGCCACCCGAAGGATTGCCGAAGACTTCATCGATGGTGTCGGCACCCAAGACGATGCCCTTGTCCTCGAGCTTCGAGCGCAGCCCGCCCCAATTTCCGGTCAGCGCGTCGCGCGTCCAGAAATCCCCTTCATGCGGCGACGCCGCGGGGGCTGGCGAAGCCGACTGATCGGGTGGCGCTCCGCTTTCCTGCGCGTCCGCCGGCCGTGCGAGCGCCGCGAGGGCGCAGAGCAGAACCGCCAGGCGCCGGAGCACCGGCCCCCCTATCCTTGCGGATTTTCAAGGCTGAAGGTTTGGGAATCATCGTCATAGGCGAAGAGCTCGGCGTAACGGCCCCAAGCGATGACGGCATCCAGCGTCTCTTCGGCCGCGGCATCGGTGAGGTGATCCTCGAGCTCCTGCTCGAAACGGACGCGCGGCGCCTGATGGCCGGGCCGCTCGTCGAGCACGCGCTTGATCCGCTGGGCGAGCGGTATGCCGGCGAGCAGATGCTCGGCGAAGAGCTTCTTGCGTGTCTCCGGATCGGCCTCGGCAAAGGTTTTGGCTCCCGGCTTGAGCACGATATCGCCCTGGCTGATCTCGGCGAAGCCGAGATATTGCAGCAGCTCCGCGACCGGGAACAGCTCGTCGATCTGCAGCTGCAGCGTGCGTGCGATCTCGGGCAAATCGGCGCGCCCGAGATAGGGCGCCGCCGCCAGCGTCTCGATGAGCCCGGCCAGCGTATTGGTCGAGACGTTGGGAAGCCGGCTGCCGAGCTGCAGTCCTGGCGGCTTTTCCTTGCCTTGGCCGCCCGGCCTTGCCGTCATCTGCGCATAAATGTCGTCCACCATCTGGCGGAAGGCGGGGTCGAGCCGGTTGCGCGGATGCGGGAACGGAACCTTGGTTTCGGAGATGACGCGGCCCGGATTGGAGGAGAAGACGAGAATGCGGTCGCACATGAACACCGCCTCCTCGATGTTGTGCGTCACCAGCAGAACCGACTTCGTCGGCAGTCGGCGCTCCAGCCAGAGATCGATGAGGTCGGTTCGCAACGTCTCCGCCGTGAGCACATCGAGCGCCGAGAACGGCTCGTCCATCAGCAGGATCGTCGGATCGACGACGAGAGCGCGGGCGAAGCCGACGCGCTGGCGCATGCCGCCCGACAGCTCGCGCGGATAGGCTGATTCGAAGCCGTCGAGGCCGATGAGATCGATCGCCGACAGCGCGCGCCGGCGGCTTTCTTTCTCCGGCACGGCGAGCGCCTCGAGCCCCGCCTCGACATTTTCGAGCACCGTCAGCCACGGGAAGAGCGCGAAGGTCTGAAAGACCATGGCGACACCTTCGGCAGGGCCGATGACCGGCCGCCCGCGATAAATCACCTCGCCCGTCGTCGGCGGGATCAGGCCGGCAATGATGCGCAGCAGTGTCGACTTGCCCGAGCCCGAGCGGCCCAGCAGTCCGACAATCTCGCCGTCGCGCAAGGTCAGATCGACATCGGCGAGCACGCGCAGCTGGCTTGCACCGCGCTCGAAGCCTTTGCTGACGCCGCGCAGGGTCAATACGGTTTCGTCCGTCCGGGTATCGGCTGTCATCACGCGCATTGGACGCGTCTCCTCAGTCGAGGCGCAGGCGGCGCTCGGCATAGGCATAGAGCGGACGCCAGAGCAAGCGGTTGAAGGCCATAACGGTCAGCGACATGACCGCGATCCCGAGAACGATCTTGGGATAGTCGCCATCTGCCGTGGTCTTTGCGATATAAGCGCCGAGCCCGTGCGCGGTGACGTTGACGTTGCCCCACGATACGGCTTCGGCGACGATGCTCGCGTTCCAGGCGCCGCCGGAGGCGGTGATGGCGCCCGTGATGAAGTAGGGAAAGATGCCCGGCAGCATGACCTTGCGCCACCATTGCCAGCCGCGCATGCGGAAATTGGCTGCCGCTTCGAGAAAGTCGCTGGGATAGGCGGTCGCGCCGGCGATGACGTTGAACAGGATGTACCACTGCGTCCCGAGGATCATCAGCGGGCTCAGCCAGATGTCGGGATTGGCATGGAAGTGGACGATGGCAATCACGAAGACCGGGAACAGCAGATTGGCCGGGAAGGCCGCGAGGAACTGCGCGAGCGGCTGAACCTTTTCGGCGAGCCGCGGCCGCAATCCGATCGCGACGCCGATCGGAACCCAAATCAGCGCGGCGATGACGATCAGCACGATAACGCGCAGCAACGTGATCGCGTCGAGCCCGAAGACGGTCCACACATCGGACCAACCGAGCTCGGAGGCGATGAACTCGACGATGCGCCAAACCGCATAAAGCGCCACCAGCCCGACCACGGTAAACCAGAGCGCGTCGATGAGCCGGTTGGAGCCAGGGCCGCGAACCCGGCTCGGACGCTCCGACCGCCCCGCTGGCAAGCGAAGCCGCAGCAGCGCGGCGCCGAGATGCCCGACGCTGCCGCCAAGCCCGCCAAGGAATCGGCTGCGCACCAGCACCTTGAGAAACCAGGATTCCGGCGTCGTTTGCGCGGCCGTCAGCTCGAAGCGGAACTTGTCCGCCCAGGCGACCAGCGGCCGGAACAGGAGCTGATCGTAGAGGATGATCACCAGCACCATCGCGAGCACCACCCAGCCGACGGCAGCGAGATTCTTCTCCTGGATCGCTTCCGCCAGATAAGCGCCGATCCCGGGGAGGACGATGGTCTTGTCGCCGACGGTGATGGCCTCGCTCGCCACCACGAAGAACCAGCCGCCGGACATGCTCATCATCATGTTCCAGACCAGGCCGGGCATCGCGAACGGCACCTCGAGCTGCCAGAAGCGCTGCCAGGCGGAAAAGCGGAAATTGCGCGTCACCTCGTTGAGGTCGCGCGGCACCGTCCTCAGCGACTGATAGAAGCTGAAGGCCATGTTCCAGGCTTGGCTGGTGAAGATGGCGAACACCGCGGCCGCCTCGGCGCCGGCGATCCGGCCCGGAAACAGCGATAGAAAGAACACGATCGTAAAGGAGATGTAGCCCAGCACCGGAACCGACTGGAGCACATCGAGCAGCGGAACGAGCACCATCTCGGCGCGCCGGCTCTTGGCGGCGAGCGTGCCATAGGTGAAGGTGAAGACCAGCGAGGCCGCCATCGCCGCGAGCATGCGCAGCGTCGTCCGCAGTGCATATTCCGGCAGGTTGACGGGATCGAGAGAGACCGCGGGACCGGTCAAGGTCGCGAGCGGTGCCAGCGTCTGGCGGGCCGCAACTCCGGCGAGAACGAGGACGCCGAGGACCAGGGGCAATGCGACGAGGTCCCAGCGGTTCGGCGCCAGACCTCGTGCCGTCAGGGCAGCATAGCGGAACGCGCTCCCTCTCACTTTGCCCCCCAGACAGAACCGGCGTTTGGGCCGCAGGGATAGCCGGGAAGTGTTACAGTGCTATGGCAGATGCGGCGGGCTGCTGACGAGAACAGCACCTGCGCCTGACGCGATGCCCGGACGACGCTCGTTCTCGGACATGGGATAGGCCATGACGAGACGGGTCATCTTGCCGATCAGGGCGGTAAGGTCGGGATCGGGCGTGGCGGTGCCGGTGGTGACGTGACCGAGCATCACGGTCTGATACTGACCATGCCAATAGAGCTTGGCTTCCACCGTCACATAGTAACGGGTGGGCATGAGCCGCTCCATCGTCGCGCGCGAGAAGCCGTAGGTGCGAACCGCACCGCTGGCGGACGGGCCCGTGGTGAACGACCACTCCACGCGATTGGGCTGAGCGGCGGCATTCGGAACCGCGGCGAACTGCCACCCAACACGAGCGGCATTCATCTGCTCCGCAACATAGCGCCCCAAGTCCGCTTCGCCGAACCCGGGCACCCAGCCCGTGGTTTCGACGGCCATCGGCGCCGCAGACGGCTGATCGGCGGCTCGGGCGCTCAGCGCGGCGAGCGTCAGCACAACGGTCATCGCCATCGTCAAGCGAAACAGGCGACCGACAACCTCGGGACCATACATGGCGGTTCTCATCGCCTCTCACGGCCGCAAGCGCCTCGGACGCTACGGTCGGAACCTAAAAATAGTGTTGCATCGCACAAGCCGCAATGCCGGGTCCGTCGGCGCGCGTTGGACGATCGCATGGCTCAGCGGGCCTGGCCAAGCGCCTCGTCGACATCGAAGCGAAGCGTCTCATGGGTGATTTCGGCGATCCAACGCCAGCGCGCGGCTTCGCGCTGATCGCCGCGCGCCAGCGCCTTCAGCGCCTGATGCATGGCATAGGCGCCGGCGCGCTCGCCGAACCGCTCGATCAACAAGCAGGCGAGAGCGCGGGGATTCTGCGGTGGCTGGGGCGCCTTCTCGGATTTCGGGGGATGACTCATGGCGGGAGGAAAAGGTGCGGTGACCATCACGCCTTAGCAAGGGCATGTTGCCACGCGCTGAGTCATTTGCGAGTCATTGGCCGGCGGCGAAGGCGTGCGCGCTAGCGCTCGAACAAGATCAGCTGCCAGCGATCCGCAGAAACATCGCTGGGCTTTCCGAATAGCGTCCCGGCGACGGCAGGCACAAGCCGAGACGCACCGGAGCGCATTGGACCGGGCCGCATCGACCGTCACTCTCTATTTTTAGTTGCGACTCGCGAACCAAGCACGGGACGGGCGCGTTTTCAGGTGCCGCAACGACGATGGTGGCTGACATGGCACCTCGCCCGATCTGGAGAGGCCATCTGCGCATTTCGCTGGTCTCCTGCCCGGTGCGCATCTATCCCGCGATCAGCGCCCGCGAGCGCATCTCCTTCCACCTCCTCAACCCCGCCACCAAGAACCGCATCCAGATGCGGCCGACCGATCCCGAGACCGGCAAGGAGGTGCCGCGCAGCGAGCTGATCAAGGGCTACGAGTTCGAAAAGGGCCGCTACGTCATCGTCGACAAGGACGAGCTGGAGGCGCTCAAGATCGAATCCTCCGAGACCATCGATCTCGAGCGCTTCATCGACATCGACGAGATCGACCCGCTCTATTTCGACGCGCCCTACTTCATGGCGCCCGAAGGCAAGCTCGGCGACGAGACCTTCCGCGTCATTCACGAGGCGATGCGGCACAAGCAGATGGCCGGGTTCGGCCGCCTCGTGCTGTCGACGCATGAGCATGGGATTGTGCTGCGGCCGCACGACCAGGGGATGCTGCTGACGACGCTCCGGCCGCGCGAGGAGGTGCGCGACGCCAGGGAATATTTCGCCGACATCGGCACCGGTCCGGTCGACAAGGAGATGGTCCATCTCGCCGAGCGCATCCTCGAGCAGAAAACCGGCAAGTTCGACCCCGACGAATTCGCCGAAGACCACTATCAGGAAGCGCTGCGCCAGCTGGTCGAGCAGAAGATCAAAGGCGAGAAGCCGGTCACGCCCAAAGCGGCGCCCCGGGCGAGCAACGTCGTCGATCTCATGGATGCGCTGAAGCGCAGCCTCGAAGGCGGCGGGAAATCCGCCGCCGCCCGACGGCGCTCCGCTGCCGAGCGCGAGACCGCCGGCGCCGCCCATGCCGGCAACAAGCCCGGCCGGCGCAAGCGCCGCTCTTCCTCATAAGCGCGCGGCCGCTACGCCCCCATCGCCCTGAGCTGGTCCGAGGTCGCGCGCAGCCGCCGCATGGTTTCGCCGAGCAGGTTGGTCAGCAGCTTGGTGCCGATCTCCGGATGGTCGCTCAGGATCGTGGCGTAGGCGGCACGATCAAGCACGTAGCATTCGACGTCCTCGTCGGCAACGATTGTCGCCGAGCGCGTCGACCCCTCGATGAAGGCCATGTCGCCGACAATGGTGCCGACCGCGAGGCTGGCGACGCGCCGCGTCCGCGCCCCGGCGAAAAGCAGCCGCACGCTGACGCTGCCACGCGTCAGGATCCACAACTCGTCCGATCGTTCGCCCTCCCGGCACAGCACGGCGCCGGTGGGGAAACCGGTGCGCCGCAGTAGCTTCGATACGATCTGCAGCTCCTCCGCGGTGAGGCCGCGCATCAGGTCGTGGCGCTCGAGCGGCAGGCTCTCCGCCGTCGCGCGCACCTCGTGCGACAGCAATTCTTCTTCCATCCATTCGAGCGCTGCGTCGGCATCGACGAAGATCGAGCCCGGCGGCAGCGGTCCGCCGCTCTCGGGGTTGTTGAGGGTCTCTTCGAGCTCCGGCGACAGGCTGGCAAACAGCAGGTGCTTGCCGCTGCGGCGACTGCGCGTTGCCTCATGCTGCAGAATGGTCGCCGCCGATACGTCGATATCGGTGACCGCGCGCATATCGAGCGCCAGCATGTCGACATCGCGGAAGAGCTCGTTGATCTCGCGCGACAGCTCGTCCGCATTGGCAAAGAACATCACGCCCTGCAGTTCCAGCACGGCGCGGCGCGAGCCCGATTGGCGCAGCAGCGCAACGTCGGCCGCCGAGCGCTGGCGCTTCGAGACGACCTCGTCGCCGCGATAGCGCCGGCGCTCGATCGACCGGCTCATATCGGCAATGAAGAGCAGGCAGGCGAGGCCGATGCCGACCAGAACCCCGCCGATGACGGCGCCGCTCGCGGTGATCGCGGTGACGACGGCGGCAACCGCCAGCGGGCGCCAGGCGCCGCTGGACATGATGCGCCCGGGCGCGAGCAGCAGGTCGCGCAGCAGGCGGAGGCTCCATTGGTCGAACAGCAGGACGGCGATGGCGAGCAGCACCGCCCAGATGGCGATGGCCGGAACCGCGCTCCACGCCGGCTTCAGCGTCAGCTGCACCGCCAGCAGCAGCACCGCCGCCGTCAACACCGACAGGCGCGAGCGGCCGCCGGCCTCGTAATTCGCGGTGAGTTGCGAGGAAGACGCGGCGGAGGCGATGCCGCCGACCAGCGCCGCAGCGAGATTGCCGACGCCCTGGCCGAAAACGTCACGCGACGCTTCGGTGCGCACATTCGACAGGTTCTGCGCCACGCGGTAGGCGAGCATCGATTCGAGCGCCGCGACCAGCGCCAGGATCAGCGAGCTGAGCAGCAGCGCCGGCGCGATGCCGAGAAAGGCCTCCCTACCGCTGGCGCTGAGCAGCGACAGAAACGGCAGGCTCCTGCCCTGGCTCGCGTCGACGGTGGGACCGAGCGTGAGCCCGCCCGCGGTGGCGCGGACGATATGAAAGACGAGGATGCCGACCAGCAGCCCCACCAGCATCGCCGGAACGCGTTTCGAGCGGGCGCCCAGATAGACAATGAACACGGCAAGCGCGAGGGCGAGAGCGAGCTTCGCCAGCGCGGGGGCGTCGAGCCAGGACCCGTCGGCGGCCGGTCCGCCCACGGGCAAGCCGAGCAGCTCCCAGAATTGCTGGGCGATGACCAGGATGGCGACGCCGTTGATAAAGCCGGCGAGCACGGGATGCGGCGTGCATTTGATAATCTTCTCGATGCCCGTGAAGCTGAACACCATCTGCCAGACGCCGGCAAGCAGGCCGCAGAGCGACATGGCATCGATGATCATGCTGTCGTGGCCGGCGAAGGCATGGTTCTGCAGCAGCCAGGCGGCGAGGCTCGCCTGAATGATGGAGATGCTGGCGCGCGGTGACGAGATGACGAAGGAAGGCGTAGAGAAGATCGCCGCAAAGATCGCGGCGAAAGCGCCACCCGTAAGGCCGGCGCTGGCACCGCTGGCAATGCCGCTCTTGCCCAGCGGCGCATAAGCCAGCACGCCCGAGGCGATGCAAACCGGCAGCGCCACCAGTCCGGCGGTGAGGCCGGCCGCTACTTCGCGCCGCACAAAGCCCAACCGAACGGCTTCGATCCGGCCGATCATCTCACCACCAACCTGTCAACCGCCTGCCCAATGCGGCTGCCGCACCGCTCGCCGATCATGGCACCCGGAGGCCGGCCCAGCAACCCACGCCGCCACCTGTGATCCCGGTCACAACCCCCGCGCGCCGTCATGCGCCATATGTAGCGCGGGCAAGAGAGCGGGCGCTCTGCGTCCGCGCCAGCGAGCGGGAGAAGATAAATGTGGCGACAACGCCGTCTCGGGTCGCTCGGACAGGCGGCCGATTTAGCCATTCTGGCGGCCTTTCTCGTGCTTGCCGTCTTCACCTATGACCGCCTCTTCGCCGGGATTGGCAAGCTGGTGACCGCACCGGACGCGCCGCAGTTCAGCGCTCTCTATCAGCCCGGCGAGAACCCCTGGGCCGGCATCATGCTCGACCCTGCTCCGGCCCATGCCCGCTATGCGAGCGTCAGCCATGTGCTCCCGCCCTATCGCTGAGGCGCCTCAGGCCAGCCCGGTCTCATCCGGCCGTCCCAGCGAGACATAGATGGTGATCGCCAACAGGACATCCACGGTCGCGCCGTCTTTCGCCAGCGGCAGCAGCAAACGCTCGATCGCGACATAATCCTTGGTGAGGTGAAAGACGGGCGGGCCGCGGCGATAGCCGATCTCGGCGCGCTCGACCCCGGCAACGTATTGCGGATAGGACACGGAGGCGACGAAGCTCGGATGCGCCTCGTCGAGAAAATGTCCGGTGAGGTCGCGTTCCATGGCGTGTACCTGCTCGGTGCCGAGCAGGCGATAGCGGAAGCGCAAGGGGTTACGCTCGACATCGACCATCCAAATCCAGGGAAGCAGATCGCGGATGGCCGCGGGATCGATGTGCTGGCGGCCGGGCAAGCCGCCCGCAGCGGGGCGCAAGCTCAGCCAGTAATCGTAGAGACGACGAAGCCGCGGGTCGCAATCGGCCGGTAGCGGCAGCTCGGACAAGCCAACTCCCTCATCCCTCGCGCGCTCAAGCAGGCAGTGCGCACGCGCAACCTACCACACCATTACCGAGATTGTCAGGCTATCCGCACGCGGGCAGATCCGCCGCGATGCCCGCCCCCCCTGGCGAAGCGCGTGGCGAGGTTGCAAACTCGGCGCCTCGGTTCGAAACAGAGGGGCGTTGGGCATGGCCGAAGCGGGAGACTGGGTGACCGTGGCGCAGCGTAAGGCGCTCGGCGAGGGCGAAGTGCTGGGGGTCGAGGTATCGGGCAAGCCGATCGCCCTCTACAATCTCGACGGCGCCCTCTACGCCACCGACAATCTCTGCACCCATGCCTTCGCCTTTTTGAGCGACGGCTGGGTTGACGGCGATGTCATCGAGTGCCCGCTCCACGCCGGGCGCTTCGAGATCAAGACCGGGAAGGGCCTGGGACCGCCGATTCCGTGCGACATCAAGACCTACAAGGTCCGTCTCGCCGGCGACGACATCCAGGTTCAGCTCGAGGGCTGACCTCAGCTCTGCAGCGTCTTCCACATCTCGATATCGCGCTCCGCGGTCCAGATGCGGGGATGCTCGATGCCGCTCATCTCGTCGAAGCAGCGCGACACGTCGAACGGCATGCAATGCTCGAAGATGACCCATTTGCCGTATGTCGGCTGCATCGCCTGGTAGGTCGCCTCGTAAACTTCCCGCAGCCCCTTCCCTGCTTTGACGCCGGCCTCGACCGAGCCTCGCATATCCCGCAGGAACTGGGCGGTGCCTTCGATCGCCCGCTTCGTGGCGGCGGCATCCATCATCGCATCGCCGCGGCCCGGCACCAGCTTTTCGGCCTTGAAGGCGGCGAGCCGCTCCAGCGTCTCGGGCCATTCCTTGAAATAGGCATCGCCGCAATAGGGCGCCGCCCCCTCCTCGACGAGATCGCCCGAGAACAGCACCTTTTCCCGCGGCAGCCAGGCGATGGTGTCACCCCTGGTGTGGCCCTTGCCGATATGCTTGATCTGCACCTCGGTCTTGCCCAACCACAGCGTCAGCGAACGGTCGAAGACGAGGTTGGGGCGGGTCAACCCCGGCACGCTCTCGACCGAGCGGAAGAGGCGCGGAAAGCGCTGCACCTCGCTGTCGAAATCCTGCTGGCCGCGTTCCTCGATGAGCTCGAAGGTGCCTTGGCTGGCGATGATATAGGGCGCGCGGTAGGCCGAGGCGCCCATGACACGCACCGCGTGATAGTGCGAGAGCAGCACGTATTTGATCGGCTTGTCCGTCACTTGCCGCACATGGCGGATGACGTCCTCGGCCATCGCCGGCGTCGCGCGCGTATCGATCACCATGACGCCGTCATCGCCGATGATGACGCCGGTATTGGGATCGCCTTCGGCGGTGAGGCAATAGGCGTTCTCCGCCAGCTTGACGAACTTCTCCTGCTTTTCCGCAAGATCGGCTTGCGAGGCAAAGGCTTTGGCCATGACGTCCCCTTACTCCTGGCTCAGGCGTAAACGCGTTTGTAGAGGTCGATGATCTCATCGGCGCTGGGCACGCGCGGGTTGTTGCCCGGCGAGCCCGACGCGAGCGCCTGGCTCGCCATCACCGGCAACAGCTCGTGATAGCGCTCTTGCGCGATGCCGTAGGATTGGGGCGTCGGCACCTTGAGGTCGCGGTTGAGGAGGCGCAACTCGTCGAGGAGGCGCGCGACCGCGGCCTGGTTGCCCTCGCCCTCCGCCGCGACCCCCATCGCGCGCGCGCAATCGGCATAGCGCTCGAGCGCCGCCGGCGCCGAGAAGGCGGTGATCTCAGGCAGCAGCATCGCGTTGGAGAGGCCGTGCGGCACATGGAAGAAGGCGCCGATCGGCCGACTCATGCCATGGACGAGGCAGACGCTGGCGTTGGAGAAGGCCATGCCGGCCTGCGTCGCCCCCAGCATCATCGCCTCGCGCGCGACACGATTCTGGGGATCCGTGCAGGCCGCGCGTATGTTGCGGGCGATCCCGGCCATTGCCGCCTTGGCGACGCCATCGGTGAAGGGGCTGGCCTTGCGGCTGACATAGGCCTCGATGGCATGGGTGAGGCTGTCGAGCCCGGTATCCGCGGTGAGCCGCCACGGCATGCTGAGCGTCAGCTCGTAATCGACGATCGCCGCGGCCGGGCAGCAGGCGAGCCCCATGATCAGCATCTTCTCGTCGCGCTCGCTGTCGGTGATGACGGTGAAGCGCGTCACCTCGGAGCCGGTGCCGGCAGTGGTCGGTATGGCAAGGAGCGGCAAGCCGAGCTTCGGAATCTCGTTCGGCACCTTGTAGTCGCGCATGCGCCCGCCATTGGCGGCCAGCACCGACATCGCCTTCGCCGTATCGATCGGGCTGCCGCCGCCGAGCGCGACGAGGCAGTCATAACTGCCGGCGCGCAGCACTTCGACCCCCGCCGCGACCACATCGGTGGTGGGATCGGGAACGGTATCGGCAAAGACCTGCCAGGTGATGCCCGCGGCATCGAGCCGATCGGTCACCCGCGCCAGGATGCCCGAGCTCTCTATGAAGCGGTCGGTGACGATCAACGGCCGCTGAGCACCGAGCCGGGCGAGCGCCGTGGTCACCTCCGCGACGGCGCCGCCGCCGATATAGAGCAGCCGCGGCATGGTGATGGTCGCGATCATGAGCCCTCCCCGACACTGTCTTCTTGACCGCCTGTTTTAGTACGAAACAAGCGCAAAATTGCAAGAGGTTGATTTCGGCGGACGATTTTTAGGGCGCCCCGGCGCGCGGCGCACTTTTCCGAGCGCTGATCGACCCTGATCCCGATCAGCGATAAGCTGAAGGCCGCCACGAACGGAGTTCGTCATCATGAGACCTCTGGTGCTCGCTCTGGTCCTATGCTGGCCCGCTTTGGCCTTCGCCGACACCGACTATCGGCTCGTTCAGGAGCCGGTCGTCTACTGCGATCATGCGGGCCAGTATTTCATCACCGGCACGGCGTGCCCGGCTGGCTCAAAACAGATCACCGAGGACGACTTCAACCTGCAAGGGCCAGGCGGCGACATCAATGGCAAATTCGATCATCCAAGCACCAGCGCGAATACGGTCCGACGGCCACCGTCGAGCTCCGTCAGCAACTACGAACAAGCCGTTGCCGACGCTCGCATCCTGGCCAAGCTCCGCCACAGAGCCTACTCGATCGTCCGGATCGAGGATGACGTTTGGGTGATCTCGACGAAGGTGCCGGCCGACCGCGCCGCCAATGCCTTCGCGGTGCGGCCTTGAAGTTCCGTGATTCCCATGGACGCGCTCATGCGGCGTCAGCGATCTCGACACAAAGGTGCTGATCCGGCGCTCATACGCGTCAGCCCTAGCCTGATGCCAGAATGTGGTTATGCAGCTCGACCGTCAGGTTCTCGATGCGTTCGGCCATCAACTTTGACGCCGCGGTCAACTCCGTATTCTGCTCCAGCATGCGCACCAGCAGCGCCGTCTGCTCGGCCATGGCGCGCTGGCGCTCTTCGCTGGCCTGGTGCAGATCCTCGCGATGCTGAGCGTCGGCTATCGCCATTACCTTGTCGCGGTCGGCCTGTCGCGTCTGCGCCAGGAGGATCAGCGGCGCCGCATAGGCCGCCTGCAGGCTGAAGGCGAGATTCAACAGGATGAAGGGATAGGCGTCGAATATCCACCATCCGGCGATATTGACTGCGATCCAAACTGCGACGATCACCGTCTGGGCGATCAGGAACACCGGCGTCCCAAAAAATCGCGCAAACGCCTCGGCCCTTAGAGCGAACCAGTCGTCGCCGAACACTGACGAAAGGTGCGCGTGCCGAAGATGAAACCGATAGAATCCGTGTCGCGCCGTCGGTTGTCCAACGCTGTTCTGCTCGGTCGCGTCGTTGCCGCTCATTTCCCTGCCCTCCTTGCCCTGTGTTCCAGCGATCTGCTGCTCCCACCCTATGGAGTAGGCCGACGGTTGGTCGCGCATTCAAGGGGCGCGGCATTGGCGGGGACGGCTATGACCCTTGCGCAGGCCTCGCGGGGTGAGCCAGCATCCTCGGCCTTGCAGCGGCGGCGCAGCGTGTCCGATGAGAAGAGTCGCAGTATTCGGAAACACCGGCGGCGGAAAATCGACGCTTGCCCGACGCTTGGCAGAGCTGACGCGGCTGCCGTTGTACCCGCTCGACTTAATCCAGTACCGCATGGGCGGCGGTCAAGTTCCCGACAAAGAGTACTTGAGCGCCCACGCAGAGCTGTTGCGGAAGGAGGTGTGGATCATCGATGGGTACGGCACCCTTGCGTCGGCATGGGAGCGTTTTGCGGCCGCCGACACGCTGATCTACATCGATCTGCCAATCGCTACGCACTATTGGTGGGTGACAAAGCGTCTGATCAAGGGTCTGTTCGTGGCGGCGGAGGGCTGGCCCGAAAATAGCCCGATGTGGCGCAGCACCATGAACAGCTACAAGGTCGTTCGGCTTTGCCATCGCGGGCTGACACCAAAGTACGGACAGCTTGTCGCCGAGGCCGCGGCTTCTAAGCGCGTTCACCACTTGAAATCACCCGCCGAGATGGCCGCTTTCCTCGACGCCGTCGAGCGCGAGTTTGCATCCGGCGGTTCAGCCGTGCCGGTTTGCTGACCGCGCTCAAGCCCGCCAGAAAGGCTTGCGGCCTTCGCGCGCGGCCTCGGCCGGGGTGAGACCGATGTCGCGCAGCTCAGCGACACACATGTGGCAGAGCACGGCGCGGCCGAGGCGGCGCCGGCGCCATTCGCGGAGCAACGAGAAGACCACGGCGAGCCGCTCATGCACGGCGCCGACATAGCGAATCGCTGGCCGGACCGGCGCCGCGTCGGCGCTGGTGATGATTCGCGTATGGATGGATGCCATAGGCGTCTCCCTCCGGTCGGCGCGCCCCCGGCGGGAGCCGCGTGCCGGCCGCAAGTCTTGCATTGCCGGCCACGGCGGTCTCGCCGCTTTCGGACGTGATTAGTCAAAAGCGGCGGCGGAGCGCCCGCGTCTATCGCCGCCGGCCGCAAGGCGCGGTGATGAGTGAGGCGTCAGGCCGCATACGCTAAGATGTCGCGATGGAGCGTGTCGTCGTTATCGGAAACAGCGGCGGAGGAAAATCGACGCTCGCGCGACAAATTGCGGGCCGGTATGGCCTGCCCTACCACGAGATCGACGCGCTTCTCTGGAAGGCCGGATGGCGCCTGGTTGATGAAGCGACATACAGAGCCGAACATGTGCGCCTCATCGCTGGAGAGCGCTGGGTACTCGATGGCCTCGGAACCCGAACATCGATCCCTGAGCGTCTAGCCCGCGCAACCGACATCGTCCTAATCGATATGCCCGTTTGGATGCATTACTGGCTCGCCGCCGAAAGGCATATCGCATGGGTCGCAGGGCATCGGGAGCACGTCCCTGCCGGCATGACGGAGCCGCCGCCGCTCGACGGCCTGTTCAAGAACATCTGGGATGTTGATCAGAGCTGGATGCCGGAAATTCGATCGCTGGTCGCGGCTGAAGAGCTACGTCAGAAGCGCGTCTTTCGGCTCACCTCCATCGATGATCTCGATCGGTTCATCCGTCGCGGCTAAATGCCCCGTTCGCAGCCAAGCGGGCGCGGCGCCCCGGCACAATGCCGATGGGCGCTGGCCTACCCGCCCACGATCGTCGCCGCCGCCGGCCGCCTCGCCGCAACCCGGGCGACGCGGTATCGCCGATGCAGCGACGTTAAGTCGCCTGAATTCCGCTACTGTCTCGCCGCGACGGTCTGCCCCGGCTTGCTCCACCCGCTCTCCATGCTGAGCGCGTTGTGGATGATGCGATCCCGCGTCGCCTCGTCGAGGCGCGCGGTTGGTGGCAATCCCTCACGCTGCTGAAAGGCGATGATTCCGTGCCGGGTCTTGGGCCCGGCGATGCCGTCCACCATGCCGTCATAGAGGCCTTCGCGCTTTAGCTCGCTCTGGGCCTGTCGCATCGCCAGCACGGAAGAGCCGGATGGACCGCCTTCCGCGACACTTGGCGTCGCGGTGCTCGCGGTCAACAGGCCAAGCGCAACGATGCCATAAGCACTTTTATGCATGGTTCTCCCAATCGCTGTTGCGTCCTCATGTGCAACAATGGTTTAGCGACATCCGTTCCGCCCGCCGGCGCCCTCCGAAGGCTCAATACTAAAGCTCTTGCCTAACTGTCCGCGCCATGATACTTAGGCATATGCTTAACCAATCGATCGATCTGGACCGGTTGTTCCACGCCCTCGCCGACCCGACGCGTCGAGCCATGATGGAGCGGCTGAGCCGCGGGCCGGCGCCGGTGAGTGAGCTGGCCCGACCGCTGCCGATGTCGCTGCCGGCGGCCATGCAGCATCTGGGGGTGTTGGAGGCAGCGGGTCTGGTGCGCTCGGAGAAGGTCGGCCGGGTGCGTACCTGCGCCATCGAGCCGCAAGCCCTGAGCCAGGTCGAGCAATGGATCAATGCCCGGCGCAGCGAGTGGGAGCAGCGCCTCGACCGGCTGGGCGAATACCTCAAAACCCTCGACAACGAAGGAGATGGCAATGGCTCGAGCGACTGAGGGGAAAAACCGGGCGGAGGCGCCGCAGGTGCCGCCGCTCAAGCTCTCGCGGGTGCTGCACGCGCGGCGCGAGACCGTGTTCAAGGCCTGGAGCTCGAGCGCGCATGTGAAGCGCTGGTTCTGCCCGGAAACCTTCACGATTCCGGAAGCCAAGGTGGAGATGCGCGCCGGCGGCCCGTTCGAGGTGTGCATGCGCTCGCCCACCGGCGAAGAGCATTGGATCCGCGGCACATTCACGGAGGTCACGCCGCACACGCGACTTGTCATGGAGATGCGCGTTACCGACAGCGCCGGGAGGCCGCTCTTCGGTACCCATACCGAGGTCGACTTTTCCGACGCGCTCGGCGGCACGCAAATGGATGTGACGCAATCCTATACGCTGATCGACCTGTCGAAGGCGTGGATGGTGGCGGGCGCGCCGGAAGGATGGCGCACGACCCTCGACAAACTGGAGAAGGTGGTGGTGGAGATGCAAGGCGGAGCCGATACCGGCGTTCGATCGGTGGTGCATGCCACCTTCCATCTGGAGCGCAGCTACGACGCGCCGGTCGCGCGGGTGTGGAAGGCGTTGACCGATGAGACCGCCAAGCAGAAATGGTTCGCCGGCACGCCCGGGCGCTGGCAATTGCTCGAGCGGCACATGGATGTGCGCGTCGGCGGCAGCGAGCGGCTGAAGGGGCGCTGGGAAGGCGGCGTGGTCTCCACCTTCGATGCGACCTACCACGAGGTGATCGCCAACGAGCGGCTGGTCTACAGCTACCTGATGCACCTCGACGACAAGAAGATCTCGGTGTCGCTGGCGACCATGCAACTGAAGGCCCAGGGCGGGAAGACCACGCTGATGGTCACCGAGCAAGGCGCGTTCCTCGACGGCTATGACGATGCCGGGTCGCGCGAACGCGGCACCGCGCATCTTCTCGACGCGCTCGGAGCATCGCTGAAGGATTGAGCCTGGCGCTGATCGGGCGTGAGACGCGCCCGATCAGCGCCTATGAGGCGGCGCGGCGCGCCACGGGGGGGCGCGCATAGATCTCGGCGTCGAGCCGCTCCATGAAGGCGAAAGGCGGCGGCGGCGCGCCGAAGCCGCATTGCTCGTAAAGCCCCTGCGCATCGCGCGTGCCGAGCAGCCAGCGCCGGAGGCCCTGCAGCTGCGGGTCGGCGAGGATCGTCTCGACCAGCCAGCGGCCGAGCCCCTCGCCACGCTCCTCGGGCAGGACGAAGACATCGGCGAGATAGGCGAAGGTGGCGCGGTCGGTGACGACCCGGGCAAAGCCGATCTGCTTGCCGTCGCGATAGAGCCCATAGGCGAAGGAGTGCCGAATGGCGCGCGCCAGCACGGCCATCGGGATGCCCTTCGCCCAATGCGAGTTCGTCAGAAAGCGATGGATGACCGCGACGTCGAGCCGCGCTTTGTCGGTATCGATCTCGTAGCGGGCTTGGCCCGCCTCTCGGCTCACAGGAAAAATGCTCTGCACCATGACCGCCTCCGCAGGGGAGCAAGGTGTATCGTCCGGAGATCCCGGCCGGCAGTCAGACGACCACCCTGCCGGTGCGCAGCCCCTCGGGGCTGCTCAGCGGCTTCGTCGTCGCGCGATCCGGAACACAGCGGTCATGGCCGGGAAAGATGTGTCGTCCCCGCCCGGTTGTCAATGAGATCAGCGTGTTTTGCGAGTCAGAATTTGCCCCATCTCACCTCCCGCTAGGCGGGTCCCCCCTCTCCGTCCCATTGGGGCGGAGAGGGTTGGGGTGAGGTGGGGTAAGTCTCAAAGCTCCATACGAGTACGGAATGATATCAGCAGATCAGCCGCCCTCGCGGCCCCTCACTCGACCTTCTCGATATCGAAGACGAGCGTCCCCGCCTCGTCGCGGGCGGCCAGGAGGCGGTGGCCGGTGGTCTTGCAGAAATGCTCGAAATCCTTCGCGGCGCCGGGATCGGTGGCGATGACGCGCAGCACGCCGCCGGCCGGCAGGTCGCGCATCGCCTTCCGCGCCTTCAGCACCGGCAGCGGGCATTTGAGGCCCTTGGCGTCGAGGAGGACCGGCTCGCTCATCAGCCGAACTTGTTGCTCTTGGGGAAGCCTTGCACGACGCGGCCGCTGCCGGAGCGCTGGCCGAGCCAGCCGCGGAGATCGGTTTCCGTGCGCGTGCGCTCGCCGCTCTTCCAGCTGAGCCCTTCGGCCTTGGTGAAGACCTTGGCGTCCGACAGCTCGCCCTCATGGTAGCGCTGCAGGATGACGCCGCGGCCGCGCGCCATCTCCGGCACCTCGGCCAGCGGGAAGATCAACAGCTTGCGGTTGGTGCCGACGGTTGCGACCGAATCGCCCTCGGCCGGCACCGCAACCCGCGCCACCGCGCCCTCGCTCGGCGTCAGCACCGCCTTGCCCGCGCGCGTCTGGCCGAGCACCTCGTCCGCCGGCACGATGAAGCCGCGCCCGTCGCTCGACGCCAGCAGCAGCTTGGCGCCGGCTACGTAAGGCAGGATCGCCGCCACGTCATGCTCATTGCCGAGCTCGATCATCAGCCGGAGCGGCTCGCCATGGCCGCGGCCGCCGGGCAGCTTGTCGACCGGCAGCGTATAAAAGCGGCCATTGGTGCCGAGCACCAGCAGCTTGTCGGTGGTCGAGGCCTGGATGACGAAGCGCCCCTCATCGCCTTCCTTGTATTTGATCTCGGCGAGGTTGAGGCCGTGGCCCTTGGCGGCGCGGATCCAGCCCTTGGCCGAGCACAGCACGGTGACTGGCTCGCGCTCCACCAGTGCCTCGACCGGCACCTGGATCGCCGCCGGCGGCGTGCCGATCTCGGTGCGCCGCTTGCCGAGCGCGCCGCCGCCAAACTTCTTCTTCACATCCTCGAGCTCGGCAATGATCGACTTCCACTGCCGCTTCTCGTCCTCCAGCAGCGCCTCGAGCTCCCCTTGCTCCACGCCGAGGTTCTTCAGCTCCTTCTTGATCTCGATCTCCTCGAGCCGGCGCAACGAGCGCAGCCGCATGTTGAGGATCGCCTCGGCCTGCACCTCGGTGAGGCGCCACCGCTTCATCATCCGTTCCTTGGCATCGTCATGCTCGCGGATGATGCGGATCACCTCGTCGAGATTGAGGTAGACGATCATCTGCCCCTTCAGGATCTCGCTGCGGCGCGCGATCTCGGCGAGGCGGAAGCGCGTCGTACGCTGCAGCACGACGCGGCGATGATCGAGGAAGGCCTGCAGCGCCTCCTTCAACTCCATGACGCGCGGCACACCCTGCGCATCGAGGACGTTGAGATTGAGCCCGATGCGGCTTTCGAGCTCGGTGGCGCGGAACAGCGATTCCATCAGCACCGCGGGGTCGACATTGCGCGATTTGGGCTCGAACACGATGCGCACCGTGTCGGTCGATTCGTCGTGCACATCGGCGAGCAGCGGCAGCTTCCGCTCTTCGAGCAGCGCCGCGATCTTCTCGATGAGGCGCGACTTCGGAACCTGGTACGGGATCTCGGTGACGACCACCTGATAGAGCCCGTGGCTCAGCGCCTCGCGCTCCCATTTGGCGCGCAGCCGGAAGCTGCCGCGCCCGGTCGCATAGGCCTGGCGGATCGCCTCCGGCGCCTCGACCAGAACGCCGCCGGTCGGGAAGTCGGGGCCGGGCACGCGCTCGACCAGCTCGTCGACCGTGCAGCGCTTGTGCTTGACGAGATGGATGAGCGCGTCGCAGAGCTCGCCGGCATTGTGCGGCGGGATGTTCGTCGCCATGCCGACCGCGATGCCGCTGGCGCCGTTGGCGAGCAGATTCGGGAAGCGCGACGGCAGCACGGCTGGTTCGCTGTTCTCGCCGTCATAGGTCGCGCGGAAATCGACGGCGTCCTGGTCGATGCCGGCGAGCAGCGCCTCGGCGACCTCGGTGAGCCGGCTCTCGGTGTAGCGCATCGCCGCTGCGCTGTCGCCGTCGATATTGCCGAAATTGCCTTGCCCTTCGACCAGCGGGTAGCGCTGCGCAAAATCCTGCGCCAACCGCACCAGCGTCTCGTAGACGGCATCATTGCCATGCGGATGAAACTTGCCGACGACGTCGCCGACGACGCGCGCGCATTTCTTGAAGCCCGATTTGGGATCGAGCTTTAGCTCGCGCATGGCGTAGAGCACCCGGCGATGCACCGGCTTCAGCCCGTCGCGCACATCGGGCAGCGAGCGGGCGGTAATGGTCGAGAGCGCATAGGAGAGGTAGCGCTCGCCGAGCGCTTCGGCGAAATCCACATCGCGGATATCGCCGGCAACGGCAGGTCTGCTCATCGTGATCCGATCGAAAAGGTGGCGCGCGAGTCGCGTCGCCTAGGGATTCTGCGCACGCGCCATTGTAGCGAGGCGCTGCAGCAGGTCAACGAAACGCGCGCGCGCCGGGGGCATTGCGCGGTCCTGCGGCTGAAAGACGCGCGCGTCGAGGAAGTAGCCGGTGAGCGCCACGCCATCGAGAACGTCCTCCGGCGCGGGCGCAGTTTCGGGCGCCGGGGCCAGCAGAAAACGCGGCAGGCGCAGCAGCTTCTCGCGATAGGGCGCACCCGCTTCCGCCGAGACGGCGTGGCCCGATTTGGGCGAGACGTAGACGAGATCCTCCGTGCTGCCGGTCGCGGCGCAGCGCGACAGGTCGAGGCCAAAGCCGAGCTCGGCGAGCAGCAGCATCTCCCATTCGACATAGCCGACCGCCCAGCCGCGATCGGCATCGAGCGATTGGAGCAGCGCCGACAGCCCGGCGAAGGCGCGCGGATGCGGCTCGCGCTCGGCGAGACTCGATTCGGCGAGCGCAACGGCGGCCGCGAGGCAGGCGAGTCGCGCAGGATCGTCGATGACGCGCGCGGCGTGGCCGCGCAGCAGCTCGCCCGAGAGCAGGCCCAGATGCTCGGCGAGCCGCGCCTTCCACTGCGCCGAGACGCGGTTGCCGATCTGATAGACGGTGCTGAGCTTCCGCCCCTGCCCGCCGCGCACCAGCCCGGCATGACGGCCATGTTCGCGCGTCAGCAGATGGACGATGAGCGCGCCTTCGCCGTGGCGGCGCGCGGCCAGGACGATGCCCTCATCTTCCCACTCCATCTTCCTAACTCTCGAACTCGAGGCCCATCGCCTTGTAGCGCTCGCGGTCCTCGGTCCAGTCTTCGCTGACGCGCACGAACAGGAAAAGATGGACGCGGCGGCCGAGCATCCGCTCGAGCTCGCTGCGCGCGCGCGCGCCGATGTCCTTGATCTGCCGGCCGCCCTTGCCGAGCACGATCGCCTTCTGGCCGGGGCGCTGGATATGGATCACCTGGCTGATCTTGACGCTGCCATCCTCGCGCTCTTCCCAGCCTTCGGTCTCGACCAACGTGGCGTAGGGCAGCTCCTGATGCAGCTGCAGGAAGACCTGCTCGCGCGTCACCTCGGCGGCGATGAGCCGTTGCGGCAGATCGGTCAGCTGATCTTCGGGATAGAGCCACGGCCCCTGCGGCAGCGCCGCGGCAAGATGGCGGCGCAAATCATCGACGCCGTCGCCGCTGAGCGCCGAGACCATGAAGACCGCATCGAACTGTCCCTCGCGGCGCAGCGCGTCGGTGAGCGGCAGCAAGCGCCGCGGCTCGACGAGATCGACTTTGTTGAGCGCCAGCACCGCGCGCCTGTCCGCCGCTTTGAGCCCGTCGAGGATGCGCCGCGTATCCTGGTCGACGCCGCGCGCCGCATCGACCAGCAGCACCACCAGATCGGCATCCTCGGCGCCGGCCCAGGCGGCGGCAACCATGGCGCGCTCGAGCCGGCGCTTCGGCGTGAAGATGCCGGGCGTGTCGATGAAGATGAGCTGCGCTTCGCCGGCGACGGTGATGCCGAGCACGCGCGCGCGCGTCGTTTGCACCTTGGGCGAGACGATCGAGACTTTGGCGCCGATAAGCTGATTGAGCAGCGTCGATTTGCCGGCATTGGGGGCGCCGACCAGCGCCACATAGCCGCAGCGGCGCGGCGCCGCCTCGCTCATGTGCCAGCGCCGAGCGCGGCAAGAGCGGCGGCAGCGGCGGCGGCCTCGGCCGCGCGCTTGGAGGAGCCGCTGGCGGTGGCCGGCGGCAGCCCCTCGACCGAGACGGTGACGGTGAAGGTGCGGCGATGGGCGGGGCCTTCGGTTGCCACCGTGCGATAGACCGGAAGCGCGCGGCCGCGCGCCTGCGCCCATTCCTGCAGCGCGGTTTTCGGGTCGCGCGGCGGCGCGCCGAGCTTGGTCAGACGCTGCTCCCACCAGCGCTCGACGAAGCTGCGCGCGGCGGGAAGCCCGCCATCGAGGTAAAGCGCGGCAATCACCGCCTCGCAGACATCGGCAAGCACGCTCGGATTGGCCCGCGCGCCCGCCGCCTCCTCGCCGGCGGAGAGCACGATGTGAGCGCCGATGCCGATGTCCTTGGCGATGCTGGTCAAGGTCTCCCGCCGCACCAGGCTGGTATGGCGGCGCGTCAGCGCGCCCTCGGCCTCATCAGGAAAGCGGCGCCACAGCAGCTCGGCGATGATGAGGCCGAGAACGCGGTCGCCGAGGAATTCGAGCCGCTCGTAGCCGCGCTTGCCCGGCCCGCGGCGCGTCCGCGCGCTCGGGTGAGTGAGCGCCTCGACCAGCAGGTCCGGATGCTCGAAGCGGTGGCCGAGAGCGTCGTCGAGCGGTGCCGGAGCGGCGGCCGCGTCCTTCATCGTCAATGGATCGCCGTGAAGAGGCGATCATAGCGTATAGTGAAAGGCCACTTCCACACCTCCCACCAGCGCGCATAGCCGTTGGTGGAAAAGAAGATGAACTCGGCGTGGCCGACGAGGTTTTCCACCGGGACATAGCCGACGCCGCTGCTGGGATCCCGGCTATCCGCGGAGTTGTCGCGGTTGTCGCCCATCATGAAATAGTGATCGGGCGGCACGATGAAGGGACAGGTGTTCTCCATGTCCGTGCTCACCTCGCTCGGGTTGTCGCAGCGCGGCGGCGGCGTGGCGTAGTCGCGCGGCGCGAGCAGAATCGAGTGTTGCACACCGTTCGGCAGCGTCTCGATGAATTGCTGGCGGAGCGCGCCGGTCTCGGGGTCGACATAGCTCTCGGTGCGCGTGCGCTTGACCGGCACGCCGTTGATGTAGACCGTGCCCTCGATCACCTGGATCTTGTCGCCGGGCAGCCCCATCAGCCGTTTGATGTAGTCGGTCGAGGGATCGCGCGGGTATTTGAACACGATGACATCGCCGAGCTGCGGCGGATGAAAGAAGATGCGCCCGGAAATCAGCGGCAAGCCGAAGGGCAAGGAGTAGCGGCTATAGCCGTAGGAGAACTTGGAGACGAAGAGATAGTCGCCGACCAGCAGCGTCGGCACCATCGAGCCCGAGGGAATATTGAACGGCTCGTAGAGAAAGGTGCGGATGACGATCGCGATCGCCACCGCATAGACAAGCGTCTTGATCGTCTCGACGACGCCGTCGGAGGCCTTGCTTTTCATTAAGAACGCCCGTTATCACGTTGAGAATTATGCGTTTTATCAGGGGACCGAGACTGCCGGTTGGCCTGGATTAAGCGAAGGCCCGACCGCGAAGTCAAGGCCGCCTCCCCGCGCTTTCGCCGGCGCTGCCGCCGGCGCTCAAGCGGCCGGGACCGCGCTGATGATGACGAGCGCCTGCGCGATCGGCGGCTCATCGGTCAGCGTCACATCGATGCGCACCGTCATTCCGGGCGGCGTTATCGCCTCGAGCCGCTTCAGCGCGCCGCCGGTCAGCATCAGCGTCGGGCGCCCGCCCGGCAGGTTGACGACGCCGAGATCGCGCCAATAGACGCCGCGGCGAAAACCGGTGCCGAGCGCCTTCGCGCCGGCCTCTTTGGCGGCGTAGCGTTTGGCATAGCTTTCGACCCGGTTGAGGCGGCGGTCGGAGCGGGCGCGCTCCTCGGGCGTGAAGATGCGGTCGAGGAAGCGCTCGCCGAAGCGTGCAATCGTCTTCTCGATGCGGCGGATGTCGATGAGATCGCTGCCGATGCCGAGGATCACGGGGCGCCGCCGCCTCGCGCCAGAGGCCTGGCACGCGCCTCATCCATGAGCACCCGCATGCGCCGGATGGCGTCGGACAAGCCGGCGAAGATCGCCTCGCCAACGAGGAAATGGCCGATATTGAGCTCGACGATCGGGAGAATGGCGGCGACAGGCCCCACCGTCGCATAGCCGAGCCCGTGTCCGGCGTGGCACTCGAGGCCGATCATCGCGGCATGGGAGGCGGCGGCGACCAGCCGCTGGAGCTCGCGCTCGCGCAGAGCACCCTCGGCCTCGCAATAGGCGCCGGTATGCAGCTCCACCACCGGCGCGCCGAGCGTGCACGCCATGTCGAGCTGGCGCGGGTCCGGGTCGACAAAGAGCGAGACGCGGATGCCGGCGCCGCCGAGCGCGGCGATGACCGGGGCAAGCTGGGCGCGGCCGGCGACAACGTCGAGGCCGCCCTCGGTCGTCACCTCGTTGCGCTTCTCGGGAACAAGACAGGCGGCGTGCGGCCGGTGCCGCAGCGCGATCCCCTGCATCTCCGCCGTCGCCGCCATTTCGAGGTTGAGCGGCCGGCCGATGTCACGCGCAAGCCGGGCGATGTCCTCGTCGCGGATATGCCGGCGATCCTCGCGCAGATGGGCGGTGATGCCGTCGGCGCCGGCTTCGACGGCGAGGAGCGCCGCGCGCACGGGATCGGGATGGCGCCCGCCGCGCGCATTGCGGATGGTGGCGACGTGATCGATGTTGACGCCGAGGCGCAGCGGCGATGCGGTGCTCATCCTCAGCCGCGCGAGCGCTCGACCGAGTTGATCACCGGCGTCGCCCGCAAAGCGGCAATGATGTTGGTGAGGTGCTTCACGTCCTTGACCTCGATGTCGACGAGGATTTCGAAGAAATCGGCCGAGCGGTTGGTGATCTTGAGATTGGTGATGTTGCCGGCCTGCTTGCCGATGACGGTGGTGAGGCTGCCGAGGCTGCCGGGCTCGTTGCCGAGCGTGACATTGATGCGGCCGACATGGCCGAGATCGCCATCGCTGTTCCAGGCAACGTCAAGCCAGCGCTCGGGCGTATCGGCGAAATTGGCGAGCGCGTCGCAATCGATGGTATGGATGGTGACGCCTTTGCCGGTGGTGACGATGCCGACGATGCGGTCGCCGGGCAGCGGATGGCAGCAGCCGGCGAAATGGAGCGCCATGCCGGGGATGAGGCCGCGGATCGGCACCGCATTCTCCGACGCCTTCTTGCTGCGCGCGGTGGCGAGACGAACGACCTTGGTCGGCTTCGCATCGGGGCTCGGCGGATAGATCGCGTGCACCACTTCGCGTCCGGTCGCGAGCCCCTCGCCGACGGCGACATAGAGATCCTCGACGCTGGCGCAGTTGAAGGTCTTCAGCACGTTTTCCAGCGCCTTCTCCTGGAATTCGTGGCCGTCGTGGCGGAAGGCCTTCTGCAGGATCGCTTTGCCGAGATCGAGATATTGCTGGCGCTGCTGGGTGCGCACGAAGCGGCGGATGCGCGCGCGCGCCTTGCCGGTGACGACGAAGCGCTCCCAGGTCGGCGACGGGGTCTGCGCCTTGGAGGTGATGACCTCGACCTGATCGCCATTGGCGAGCTGGGTGCGCAGCGGCGCGAGGCGGCCGTTGATCTTGGCGCCGACGCAGGTATCGCCGATGACGGAATGGACGGCATAGGCGAAATCGACCGGCGTCGCCCCGCGCGGCAGCGCAATGAGATCGCCCTTGGGCGTGAAGCAGAACACCTGATCCTGGAACATCTCGAGCTTGGTGTGCTCGAGGAATTCCTGCGGGTCGGGCGCATGCTCCAAAATGTCGAGCAGCTCGCGCAGCCAGCGGTACTGCCTGCCCTCGGTGCGCGGCGCGCCCTGCTTGTAGACCCAATGCGCGGCGACGCCGAGCTCGGCCACCTCGTGCATGTCGTGGGTGCGGATCTGCACCTCGATGCGCTGGCGCTCGGGGCCGATGACGCCGGTGTGCAGCGAGCGGTAGTTGTTGGGCTTGGGCGTCGAGATGTAGTCCTTGAAGCGTCCCGGCACCACGCGATAGTGGCTGTGGAGCACTCCCAGCGCGTGATAGCACTGCTCGACCGTGTCGACGACGACGCGAAAGGCCATGATGTCGGAGAGCTGCTCGAAGCCGACATTCTTCTGCTGCATCTTGCGCCAGACGGAATAGGCCGTCTTCTCGCGCCCGGAGACCTCGGCGACGACGCCGCCCTCGGTCAGCGTCTCTTTCAGCTCGTCGATGATGCGCTCGACCAGCCCCTCGCCCTTCTCTCTGAGAAAGGCGAGCCGCGCCATGATGCTGGCGCGCGCATCGGGATGCAGCTCGGCGAAGGCATGATCCTCGAGCTCATCCTCCATCTCGTGCATGCCGATGCGCTCGGCGAGCGGCGCGTAGATCTCCATCGTCTCGCGCGCGATGCGGCGGCGGCGCTCCTCGTCCTTGAGGAAATGCAGCGTGCGCATGTTGTGCAGGCGGTCAGCGAGCTTCACCAGCAGGACGCGGATGTCTTCCGACATCGCCAGCACCAGCTTGCGGAAATTCTCCGCCTGCTTCGTCTGGTCCGATTGCAGCTCGAGCCGCGACAGCTTGGTGACGCCGTCGACCAGCCGCGCGATCTCGGGGCCGAAGAGCCGCTCGATATCCTCGAGCGTCGCCACCGTATCCTCGACCGTGTCGTGCAGCAGCGCCGTGATGATCGAGGCGCTGTCGAGCTTCATCTCGGCGAGGATGCCCGCTACCTCGATCGGATGCGAGAAATAGGGATCGCCCGAGGCGCGCAGCTGCGAGCCATGCGCCTTCATCGAGAAGACATAGGCGCGGTTGATCGCGTCCTCGTCAGCCGCGGGATCGTAGGCTTTGACGCGCTCGACCAGCTCGAATTGGCGCATCATGGCGGGTCACTCCGCCAGGCGCGCGCGTCATTGGCGGAAGCGCGGCGCGATGCAGCGAAGCCGCCCCCGCCCGGCATTCCTACTTCGTCTTCCCCCGGATCTCGCTGCCGCCTTCCGCCAGATCCGGATTGACATCGTCGCTGAGGCCGACGTTGTCGTCGTCGGCGACGAACAGCATATCCTCGCTGAGCTCCTCGTCGACCGCGCCCTCCTCCTCTTCCATGTCGGCGGGCTGCGCCAGCTCGGTCGGCCATTGCTGGGCGCCGATCTCGATCTCGGTGTCCTCCTCGGGCTCGTCGATCTCGACATGCTTCTGCATGCCCTTGATCAGCGCGTTCTGCAGCGAGTCGAGAGCAATCGTCTCGTCGGCGATCTCGCGCAGCGCGACCACGGGATTCTTGTCGTTATCGCGCTCCAGCGTGATCTGCGCCCCGGCGGTCACGTCGCGAGCGCGCTGCGCGGCAAGCAAAACCAGCTCGAAGCGATTCGGGACCTTGAGAACACAATCTTCAACGGTGACACGAGCCATGCCGATACCACTCCCGAGTGTATACTGAGTCTTTCAATATATAAGGAAACCGCCGATCGCCGCAACCCGGGGATCGCCCCAATGGTATCCGCGTCGGCGGTCGCGGCCCGTGGTCGACACCCTCGCCGATCGGTTTAGCTTCGCGGCGTCAATAGGTTAGCATCGCGCGCGAGCCGCCACCGGCCAGCCCGGTCTTTGCGCAAAAGCGTCAGGGTGTAGCCGGCACGCCGCATCGGTTCGCCGGCAGCCGGAGTGACCGTTAGGTCGAGGTGGTTCCGGATGAACGCCCAGTCGCCGAACACCTGGATTTCGACGATGTCATTGGTCCCTTCGATCTGCGGGGCGTTCGCTGCCGTTACCGCCGCCTCGAACGCCTCGCGGCCGAACGGCTCGCGGCCGGGAACCATGAAGACGACGTCCTCGGTCATCAGCGAAAGCACGGTCGCGGCGTCGCCGCTGCGGCTCGCCCGCATCCATGTGTCGACCACTTCGCGGATCGCCCGCTCGTCGCCTGTCATCTGCCCCCGCCCTGAAGCATCGCCTGCGCGAGGCCCGATAAGAGCAGACCGAGCCGCGAGCGTCCACTCGGCGCCGAGAATCAGATCGAGGCACGGCCGAGGCGGTAGGCGCCGGGCGTCGCGCCGATGGCGCGCTTGAACGCCCGGGTGAAATGCGCCTGGGAAACGAAGCCGCAGAGGCCGCCGACATCGGCGAGCGGCAGATCGCCGGCGCCGAGCAGCGCTCGCGCCCGGGCGACGCGCCGGTCCATGACATAGCGGTGGGGCGTCCGCCCGGTCGCCGATTTGAACGCCCGGACGAAGTGATAAGGGCTCAAGCAGCCGACGCGTGCCAGCTCGTCAAGCGTCAGCTCTCGGCCGAGATTATCCTCGATGTAGTCGACGACGCGCGCCAGGCGCCGCCGGTCGAGCCCGCCTCGCCCCGGCGGCAGCGGCACGGAGAACGGCGCCACGGTCGAGTAGCGTTGCAGTAGATAGACGCTGAGCGCCGAGGCGAGCGTCTCGATGAGAAGCCCGCCGAACGGGCCCGGGTGCAAGAGCTCGGTGCGGACGGTGCCGGCGATCTGCTCGATCAGAGGATCGTGAAAGCCGCCCTCGTAGCGCAGGCGCACCTTGTCCGGATCGAGCCCCAGCTCCTCGAACGCGGCCGCAGAGAGCGGCGACGCCGGGACGTACATATGCAGGCTTTCGTCGATCTCGCCGTAGAGATGGATCATGTCCTCGCCGATGCCGGCGGGACAAAGCCATACCGTGCCGCGGGCCGCCTCGTGATATTGCAGGCGCCCGTCGCCCCGCCGGCGCACGCGCAACCGTCCGTCGAACATGACGATGATTTCGGTCTCGCGCGGCTTGACCTCGCCCAAATCGCCGGCGGCGTGGCGCCAGCTCTCGGCGAGCATGCCCTGCCAGCCGCGCCCGTCGCTCGACGCCAGGCGCGAGCCGGTCGTATACTTCTGGGCGCCGTGTCCGACGAGACGGGGCACCATCTCCTCCTCCCGGCGGCCGGCGAGCACGAGCCCGCTAAGCGCGGCTTAGGCCGCTCCAAGGACGCGAGAACCTGGTCATCGTGCCATAGCGTGATCCCCGCCGGCAACAAGCTCCGGCGGCCTCTTCCTTTCCGTCGGTCCAACTCGGCAAGGATCGGCAACGATTCGGCAAGAACGGGCAATACGCTTTCGCCGACGCCGATAGGATGGCGTGATGGGCGGACCGGCGACAGGGAGGGATGCGATGAAGTCCAGCGAGGACACGAAGCTCGTGCGCGCGGCCTGCCCGCACGACTGCCCCGATACTTGCGCCATGCTGGTCACCGTCGAGGGGGGCCGTGCCACGGCGGTACGCGGCGATCCCGACCATCCCTTCACGCGCGGGGGCCTCTGCGTCAAGGTCAATAACTATCAGGACCGCGTCTACAGCCCTGATCGCGTGCTCCACCCGCTGAAGCGGACCGGCGCCAAGGGTAGCGGCCAATTCGCGCGCATCGGCTGGGACGAGGCTCTCGCCGAGATCAAAGCGGGCTGGACGCGGATCATCGACGCGTACGGCCCGACCGCGATCCTGCCCTACAGCTATCTCGGCACCGAGGGCATCCTGAACGGGCTCAATGTCGGCGACCCCTTCTTCAACCAGCTCGGCGCCACGATCAGCGAGCGGACGTTCTGCGATTCGGGCTCTTGCACGGCCTATTTCATGACCATCGGTCCGTCGCCCGGGATGGATCCCGAAAGTTTCCGCTTCTCGAAATACATCATCCTCTGGGCGTGCAACACGATCAGCACCAACCTGCACCACTGGCCCTTCATCGCCGAAGCGAAGCGGAACGGCGCCAAGCTGGTCGTCATCGACCCGATCAAGACGCGCACGGCGCGCGAAGCCGACTGGCACATCCCGATCCGGCCCGGCACCGACGCTGCCCTGGCGCTCGGCCTGATGCATGTCATCATCGCCGAAGACTTGGTCGACCGCGACTACCTCGCCCAATACACGACGGGCTTCGACGCGCTCAAGGCGCGCGTCGCCGACTATCCCCCCGAGAAGGTCGCGGCGATCACCGGGATCAAGGCCGAGGACATAAGCAAGCTTGCGCGTGAGTACGCGACGACGCAACCGAGCGTCATCCGCATCGGCGTCGCGATCGAGCGCCATGCCGGCGGCGGCCAGACCGTGCGCGCTGCCGCCTGCCTGCCGGCGCTGGTCGGCGCCTGGCGCCGGGTCGGCGGCGGCATGCTGCAGCTGCCGATCTGGGCGTTCCCGCTCAAATGGGAGAACCTCATGCGCCCGGACTGGCTGAAGCCCGGCACCCGGGTGCTCAACCAGTGGCGGCTCGGCGCAGCGCTCACCGGCGAGGAGAAGCTCGATCCGCCGATCCAGTCGCTCTTCGTCTACAACGCAAACCCGATGATCGTCGCGCCCGAGCAGGCGAAGATCACGCGCGGCCTCGAGCGCCAGGACCTCTTCACCGTGGTCAGCGAGCAATTCCTGACCGACACCGCGCGCTATGCCGACATCGTGCTGCCGGCGACGACCCAGCTCGAACAGTTCGACATCATGTTCTCCTGGGGCCATTTCTACCTCTCGCTCAATATGCCGGCCGTGGCGCCGCTCGGCGAGGCCGTGCCCAACACCGAGCTGTTCCGGCGCCTCGCGCGCACCATGGGCCTCGACGACCCGCATTGGCGCCAGACCGACGAGGCGATGGCCGAAGCCGCGATGGACTGGGCCAGCCCGGCGCTGCAGGGCATCAGCCTTGCCGCGCTCAAGGAGACCGGCTGGGCGCGGCTCAACCTGCCCGCCGCCGACGCTTACGCCCCCCACGCCGAGGGCCATTTCCTGACGCCTTCCGGCAAGTGCGAGCTCGAGGCGTCGATGGCCGCTGCCGGGAATTTCGTCTTGCCGCTGTTCCGCCAGGGCTCGAACGAGTTCCAGGACGGCGGCCTGGTCGACAAGCTGCCGGCCTATATACCGCCGCATGAGAGTCCGGCGACCAACCCCAAGCTGGCGAAGAAATATCCGCTCAATGTGCTGTCGCCCAAGAGCCACGCCTTCCTCAACTCGTGCTACGGCAACCTGCCGCAGCAGCGTCACCATGCCGGCGAGCAGAGAGTGATCATCAACCCGGCCGACGCGCTCGCGCGCAATGTCGGCCAGGGCAGTCCGGTTCGGATCTTCAACGACCGCGGCAGTTTCGAGGCGGTGGCCGAGCTCAGCGATACGGTCATGCCGGGGGTCGTGGTCGCCCCGCTCGGCTATTGGCGCGAGCCCAGCCGCGCGGCGGCGACGGTCAACGCGCTCAACCCTGCCGCCTATGCCGATCTCGGCCGCGCGCCCACCTTCTCCGACAGCCTGGTCGAGATCGAGCCCGCCGAGGCTGCAGCCGCGGCGGAATAGGCGGTCAGAGGCGCTCCACGGGCTGCCCGGGCGGCAGCGCCGCGATCAGCGCGGCGAGGCTTGCGCCGCTGGCGGGATGTCGCCAATCCGGCGCGATATCGGCCAGCGGCAGCAGCACGAAGGCGCGCTCTTGGAGCCGCGGATGCGGCAGCACCGGCGTCTCGTGACGCAGCGCGCCGTCATGGTCGAGAAGGTCGAGGTCGAGGACCCGCGGCTCGTTCCGCTGACGGCGCACGCGCCCGAAGCGCGCCTCGACCCGATGCAGCACGCCAAGCAGCTCAACCGGCGTCAATCGTGTCGCCACTGCAATGACGCCGTTGACGTACCAGGGCTGATCCCCCGCCCCCGCCGGCAGGGGCGCCGAGCGATACCAGGCCGAACGCCGCTCCAGGACGATGCCGGCCTCGGCCAGCGCTGCCAGGGCGGCTTCGAGGGTTTGCTGCGGCGGCCCCGCCGCGCTCGGCAGGTTGGCGCCCATTCCGATCAGAATCATGTCTCTCGATGGCCGCTTGACGGCGGGTCGGCTGTACGGGCAAATGATGACCGGTCGTTATATTGACATATATTACTCGCGTACATGGAGAAAACGGCGATGATTTTTTACCCTCAAGAGAAAATCGCCCTATTTATCGATGGCGCCAATCTCTACTCTGCCGCGCGCGCGTTGCAATTCGACATCGATTATAAGCGATTGCTAGAACTTTTTGGCTCGAAGGGCCGCCTTATTCGCGCTTTCTATTATACGGCCATGATCGAGGATCAAGAATACTCGCCGATTCGGCCGCTCGTCGATTGGCTCGACTACAATGGCTATACCATGGTCACCAAGCCGACCAAGGAGTACACGGACGGCATGGGGCGCCGCAAGATCAAGGGCAACATGGATATCGAGCTCGCCATCGACGTCATGGAGATGGCGCAATATCTCGATCACATCGTGCTCTTCTCGGGCGACGGCGACTTCCGCCGCCTGGTCGAGGCGGTACAGCGAAAAGGGGTCCGCGTCACCGTGGTCTCGACCATCCGCTCGTCGCCGCCGATGGTCGCCGACGAGCTGCGCCGCCAAGCCGACATGTTTCTGGAGCTGCAGGAGCTCGCTCCCAGCATCATGCGCGTCCACCATCGCGAGGACAGCCGCCAGCAGGCCGTGACCGCGGGCTATCCCGCCCAGTGAGCGCGGCTCACGGCGCGGCGGCACCCGAGCGCGACTGCCCTTTCTGTCCACGTCTGGTCCAGTTCCGCATGGACCAGCGCACAGCGCATGCCGACTGGTTCAACGCGCCGGTCCCTTCTTTCGGCGCGGAGGACGCCCGTTGCCTCATTGTCGGGCTGGCGCCGGGGCTGCGCGGCGCCAACCGCACGGGTCGACCCTTCACCGGCGATTTCGCCGGCCTGCTGCTCTATGACACGCTGCGGAAATTCGGCTTCGCGCGGGGTGCGTATGGCGAGCGCGCCGATGACGGGCTCGAGCTCCTCGGCTGCCGCATCAGCAATGCGGTGCGCTGCGTGCCGCCCGAGAACAAGCCCGAGCCGGCCGAGATCAAGGCTTGCAACGGCTTCCTCGCCGCCGAGCTGCGGGCGCTGCCGCGGCTCGAAGCGGTGCTGGCGCTTGGCGCGGTCGCGCATCAGGCGGTGCTGGCGGCGCTGGGCGAGCGGCGCAGGGATTTTCCCTTCGCCCACGGTGCCGTCCATCGGCTCGCCGGCGGCCTGCTGCTCGCCGACAGCTATCACTGCTCGCGCTACAACACCAATACCGGCAAGCTCACCACGCCGATGTTCGAGAGCGTCTTTGCCGAGCTGAAGCGCCGCCTCAGCGGTTCCGCTCACGCATGAGGCGGGCCTTGTCGCGCTGCCAGTCGCGCTCCTTTTCGGCCTCGCGCCGGTCCGCCTTGCGCTTGCCCTTGGCGAGCCCGAGCTCGAGCTTGGCGCGGCCGCGGTCGTTGAAATAGATCGCCAGCGGCACCAGGGTGATGCCGTCGCGCTTGATCGCGCCGCGCAGGCGGTTGATCTCGCGCTTGTGCAGCAGCAGGAGCCGCGGCCGGCGCGGCTCGTGATTGAAGCGCGACGACGGGTATTCCGGGAAATGAGCGTTGACGAGATAGATCCCGCCGTCGCGCTCCGTCGCATAGGCCTCGTTGATGCTGGCGAGGCCCTGGCGCAGCACCTTCACTTCGGTGCCGGCAAGCTGCAGCCCCGCCTCGACCGTGCTCTCGATGTGGTAATCGTGACGCGCCCGCCGGTTCTGCGCGACGAAACGCTCGGTCCCGCGCAGCGCCATCAGCTCAGTTTAGGACTCCCGCGCTGCGCATCGCCTGGCGCATCCGCTCTTGCGCCTCGGGGCTCGCCGCCACCAGCGGCAAGCGCACCTCGGGCGTCGACTTGCCGAGCAGCGAGGTGCCGAACTTCACCGGCGCCGGGCTGGTTTCGCAGAAGAGCGCGTCGTGCAACGGCGCCAGCCGGTCGTTGATGCGCTGCGCCCGCGCCTGATCGCCCTTGGACCACGCCTCCTGCATATCGGCGCAGGCGCGCGGCGCGACATTGGCGGTGACCGAGATGCAGCCGACGCCGCCCTGCGCATTGAAGGCGAGCGCCGTCACGTCTTCGCCGGAGAGCATGCAGAACCCGGGACCGATCGCCTGCCGCGTGCGCAAGGGCCGGGCGAGATCGTTGGTCGCGTCCTTGACGCCGACCACATTGGGCAGCTTGGCAAGCCGTGCCATGGTGGCGACGCTCATATCGACCGCACTGCGAATCGGGATGTTGTAGATGATGATCGGCAGGTCGACGGCATCGGCGATCGCCTTGAAGTGCTGGTACAGTCCTTCCTGGCTCGGCCGGTTGTAATAGGGGCAGACGATGAGCGCGCCGTCGGCACCCGCTTCCTTGGCCTCCCGGGTGAAGTCGATCGCCTCTTCCGTCGAGTTGGAGCCGGCGCCGGCGATCACCGGCACGCGGCGCTGCGCCGCCTCGACGCAGAGCTCGACGACGCGCTTGTGCTCGGCATGGCTCAAGGTCGGCGACTCGCCGGTGGTGCCGCACGGCACCAGCCCATGCGTCCCCTGCCCGACCTGCCACTCGACGAACTCCTGGAAGGCCTTCTCGTCCACCTTCCCGTCGCGGAATGGTGTGATGAGCGCGACGATCGAGCCCTTGAACATGGGAATCCTCCCGGCTTCACTGTCGGACGATAGCCCCAAGGGCAGGGCGCGGCAACATATCGCGCCGGATTTACCGAAAGTTGACGGCTCTAAACCATGATTCCGTTGGTAGCGCGGCTTGTCTGCCAGCGGCGTGCCGTTACAATGCCCTAGAGTTTCGCGCCAGGACGCTGGTGGCGCCCGGGAGTTGCAATGCCGGTTAGGCGGCTGGCCCGTTTACTGCTGATGTCGCTGCTGCTCTTCGCCTTCGCTGCGCCGGCGCAGGCCTTGAGCGAGGCCGACCGGCAGATCTACCGCGAAGCCTTCCAAGCGGCGCGGAGCGGCAACTGGGCCTATGCCGGGCAGCGCGTCGACAAGGCGCATGACCGCCTGCTCGCCAAGACGCTGTGGTGGATGAACCTGACGCGCGGGGCGAGCGGCGCCAGCTTCACCGATTTCACCGACTTCATCACCCAGAACCCGGACTGGCCGGGTCAGCTGGCGATGCGCGAGCATGCCGAGGAAGCGATGGTCGGCGTCTCCGACCAGAAGCTGGCGCAGTGGTTCGACCGCTTTCCGCCGGTGACGGCCGCCGGCAAGTTCAAGCTCGGCGATATCCTGATCGCCGAAGGCCACGAGCAGGAGGGCCTCGCCCGCATCCGCGACACCTGGATCAATTGCGACTTCACCGCCTTCGAAGAGAAGTCGGTGCTGCAGCGCTATCACGGCATTCTGCGCCCCGCCGACAATGTGGCGCGGCTCGACCGCCTGCTGTGGGACGGCGAGGTCGAGGCGGCGCGGCGCATGATGGCGCGGGTCGATCCCGATCATCGCGCGCTGGCCGATGCCCGCATCCGCCTCGCCGCGATGGAGCCCGGGATCGAGCGCCTGGTGGCGCGCGTCCCGGCGGCGCTGCAGAACGATCCCGGCCTGCTCTTCGAGCGCATGCGCTGGCGCACGCGCAAGGAGCATTTCGACGACGCGATCGCCATCCTCGATCATCCGCCGCATGATCTCGTGCGACCGCTGGCCTGGGCGAGCGAGCGCCAGACCCTGGCGCGCCATGCGCTCGCGGTCGGCGATATCTCGCTCGCCTACCGCCTCGCCACGCGGCACGGCCTCACCGACGGTCCGGTCTTTGCGGAGCTCGAATTCTTCGCCGGCTGGGTCGCGCTGCGCTTTTTGCGCGAGCCGGACGTCGCCTACAACCATTTCGTCAAGCTCTATGACGCGGTGAAGCTGCCGGTGAGCATCGCGCGCGGCGCCTACTGGGCCGGCCGCGCCGCCGACACGATGGGCTTTCACCAGCTCGCCGCCGCCTGGTACGGCACCGCCGCCGTGCAGGTCACGACCTATTACGGCCAGCTCGCCGCGACCGCGCTCGGCGAGCCCGATATCGTGCGCAGCATCGCCGAGCCCAAGCCGACGCCGGCGGACGTAACCGCCTTCGACAAGCGCGAGCTCGTGCGGGTGATGCGCGATCTGGCGGAGGTCGGCGCCAAGGACGAGATCGGCCCCTTCGCCAAGCGCGTGAGTGAGACGGCGAAGGTGCCCGCCGACCACGTCTTGCTGGCGCATCTCGTCGTCAGGCTCGACCGGCCCGATCTCGCCATCGCCGTCGCCAAGAAGGCGAGCTATGCCGGCGTCACGCTCATCGACGAGGGCTACCCCATCACCGCGTTGCCGCCGGGCGGCGCCGGGGTCGAGCGGCCGCTGGTCCTGGCCATGACCCGGCAGGAAAGCGCTTTCGACCGCGAGGCGGTGAGCTCGGCCGGCGCGCGCGGCATGATGCAGCTCATGCCGGCAACGGCGAGCCACATCGCCAAATCGCTGCACATGCCGTTCTCGGAGAACCGGCTGCTCACCGACGCGCATTACAACATCATCATCGGCCGCCATTACCTCGATGGGCTGCTCGGCGACTTCGCCGGCTCCTATGTGCTGGCGATCGCCGCCTACAATGCCGGCCCGTCGCGCGTCCGGCAGTGGATCCATGATTACGGCGACCCCCGCGCCAAGAACATCGACGTCGTCGACTGGATCGAATCGATCCCGGTGGGCGAGACGCGCAACTACGTTCAGCGCGTCCTGGAGAATCTCCAGATCTACCGGCTGCGCCTCGGCGACCGCGGCCTCGCCTTCTCGCTCGCCAGCGACTTGAAAAGGTGACCCCGGCGGCCTTATCTCCGCCTCGCTGCTGCGGAGGCCCGCCATGACCGATCACTCGCTCGCCGACACCAAAGCCTGCGTCTTCGACGCCTATGGGACCTTGTTCGACCTCGCTTCGGCGGCGCGCCGCTGCGCCGATGCTCTGGGCGACCGGGCGGAGGCGCTCAGCGCGCTCTGGCGCATGCGCCAGGTCGAATATAGCTGGCTGCGCAGCCTCATGGACCGGCATGCCGATTTCTGGCAGGTCACCGGCGAAGCGCTCGACTATGCCATGGCGCAGCTCGGCATTGCCGCGCCGGGGCTGCGCGAGCGGCTGATGGATGCCTTTCTCACCATCGACGCTTATCCCGACGCGAAGGGCATGCTGGAGGCGCTGCGCCGGGCGGGGCGCCCGGCAGCCATCCTGTCCAACGGCTCGCCGCGCATGCTTGCCGCCGCGACCCAATCCGCCGGCCTTGCCGGGCTTCTCGACCATGTCCTCTCGGTCGAGGATGTCGGCATCTACAAGCCGGCTCGCCGCGTTTACGAGCTGGCGACGCGACGGCTCGGAGTGCCGGCGGAGCGCATCTGCTTCGTGTCGTCGAATGGCTGGGACGCGGCGGGTGCGGCGAGCTTCGGCTTCACCGCCGTCTGGGCCAACCGCGCCGGCGCGCCGCGCGAGCGCCTGCCGGCGCAACCCGTAGCCGAGATCACCGGGCTCGACGCGCTGCCGCCCTTGCTCGGCATCCGATGACGCTCTATCGCGAACGGAATTTAACGGCGCAAGATGGGCTGCGGCTCTATTTCCGCGACTATGGCGATCCGCTGGCGCCGCGCCTGCCGCTGCTGTGTCTTAGCGGCCTGGTGCGCAACAGCGCCGATTTCGCCGATTTCGCCGAACGCCATGCCGGCGAGCGCCGGGTGATCTGTCCCGACTATCGCGGCCGCGGCCGCTCCGCGCATGACGCCGACTGGCGCAACTACGATCCCTTCGTCTATGTCAACGACATCGGGCATCTCATCGCCGCTGCCGGGATCGAGCGCGTCGTCGTCGTCGGCACCTCCATGGGCGCGGCGCTGGCAATGGGGCTCGCGGTGATGAAGCCGACGGCGGTCGCGGCCGTCGTGCTCAACGATTTCGGACCCGAGGTCGCCGCCAACGGCGTCAGCCGCATCCTCGACTACATCGGCAACGATCAGCCGCAACCGGATTGGCCGAGCGCGGCGCGCCATTTGCGGGCGCTGCTGCCGACGCTGTCGATCCGCTCCGATGACGGTTGGCTCAGGTTTGCGCGCGCCACCTATCGCGAAGGGATCGACGGCCTCCTGCACTTCGACTGGGATCTCAACGTTGCCAAGCCGCTGGCGCGCGTGAAGGGTGCGGTTCCCGACCTTTGGCCTTATTTCCGGGCGCTTCGGCGTCTCCCGGTGCTGGCGCTGCGCGGCGATCTGTCCGATGTGCTCTCGGCCGAGACCTTCGAGCGCATGGCGCTGGCCAAGCCCGACCTGCAGCGTATTACCGTCACCAATGCCGGCCATGCGCCGACGCTCAACGAACCCGAGGCCGCCGCCGTCGATGACTTCGTCCGCCGCTTCTGAGCTGCCCGGCATCGGCGAGGTTCGCGCTGCCGCGGCGCGCCTTGCCGGCCGCATCGTCGCCACGCCGCTGATCGAATCGCCGCTGCTCAACGCGCGGCTGGGGCTCCGTCTCCTGGTCAAGGCCGAGACGCTGCAGCGCACCGGCTCTTTCAAGTTTCGCGGCGCGATGAACGCCCTGCTGCAGCTCGACGAGGAGCAACGCCGCGCCGGCGTCGTCGCCTTCTCCTCGGGCAATCATGCGCAAGGCGTGGCGGCAGCGGCGCAGCTTCTCGGCATTCCCGCGATCATCGTCATGCCGGCCGACGCCCCGGCGATCAAGGTGGCGAACACCCGCGGCTACGGCGCCGACGTGGTGCTCTACGACCGCTGGCGCGAGAGCCGCGAAGCGATCGGCGCGCGGATCGCGGCGGAGCGCGGCGCAAGCCTCGTCCCGCCGTTCGACGATGCGCGGGTCATCGCCGGTCAAGGCACCGCCGGGCTCGAGATCGCGGCGCAGGCGACGGCGCTGGGCGCGAGGCTCGATGCCCTGGTAGTGCCGGTGAGCGGCGGCGGCCTCGTCACCGGCTGTGCGCTCGCGCTCGCCGCGGAGAGTCCCGCAACCAAAGTCTACACCGCCGAGCCCGAAGCCGCCGATGATTGGCGCCGCTCGCTCGCTTCCGGCCAGCGCCTCGCCAATGATCCGGCGGCGCGCTCGATCTGCGACGCGCTGCTGGCGCCGATGCCGGGCGAGATCACCTTCGCCCTCGGACAGCGTCTCCTCGCGGGCGGTCTCGCCGTGAGCGACGGCGAGGTCCTCCATGCCATCGCCGTCGCTTTCGCCGACCTCAAGCTGGTGGTCGAGCCCGGCGGCGCCGCCGCCTTGGCAGCGGTGCTCGCCGGCAAGCTCGACGCCCATGGCAAGACGGTCGCGGTCATCGCCTCCGGCGGCAATGTCGATCGCGACGTGTTCGCGCAGGCGCTCGGCGCCGGCTAAGCCCGAACGGAGCGTCCGGGGTGAACCCTGCGCGCCGACCTCCCCCTTCGCGATTGCTACGGCTATCATCAGGATTCGGGAAGGGCGAACTCCCCAGGGGGCGTTTTGCTTTATTCACTGCGAAAAAAACTGCTCCACCTGAAGTACAAGCGAACGAATCACTATTCGGTCTTTCGCTGGCGCAATCTCGTTCTGTTGTTGGACACGAAGGACTATATCTCGAGGAAAATCTTGATCGGCGGAGGGTTTGAGTCGGATTTGGTCGATGCGATCACAAGCAGCATTTCGTCGCGAAAACCTTCGATGTTTGTCGATGTCGGTTCCAATTTTGGCCTGTACAGTTGCATCGCCGCAGCCGGCGGCGTACCCGAAGTCCACTCTTTCGAGCCGAACCCGCGGCTCGTCGCTTTCCAGCGCACCAACTTTGCGATGAACGACCTTCGCCGCGTCAAAATCTACGAGTTCGCACTATCTGACGTCGACGCTGACGATCAGAAGTTCCTGATTTCGCCGCGCTCCAATTCCGGGCTTTCCAAGTTTGAGAAACTGGCGACCGATGAGAATTGGCAATCCGGAACGATATCCGTACGTCGTCTCGACGGCGTGCTCGCGCATTCCAGCCAAACCGTGCTCGTCAAGATCGACGTGGAGGGCGCCGAGCAATTCTTCGTTGCGGGTGCGAAGACGTTTCTCGTCAACAACAGCTGCGATCTCTTCATCGAGATCAAGCAGGAACTGGAAGCCACCCGCGCGGCGCTGGCAGCTTTGGGATATTCACAGCAGCGGGAGTTTCGCGATGGAAACTTTTGGTTCACCAACTACCGCCTTTCTCGGTAGGCTGGCTGGAGAGTGCGCTACGCCGAGGTTGCATTGCAGCGGGTTTTTTGTTGAATTTCCCGCACGCTGAAGCGATTTGCATGTGGCTGCCCGTGCCGCTGGTAACCGTCGTCATCCCCGCTTTCAACCGTGCGCCCGTCCTCCGGCGCGCCATCGACAGCGTGCTGGGCCAATCCTTCGGCGATTTCGAGATCATCGTCGTCGATGACGGCTCGGCCGACGGCACGGCGGTGCAGGCGGCGCAATGCGCCGATCCGCGCCTCCGCGTGCTGCGCCACGACACGAACCGCGGCGCGGCCGCGGCGCGCAATACCGGCATCCGTGCCGCCGCCGGGGCGTTGATCGCCTTCCTCGATTCCGACGATGAGTGGGTGCCGCAGAAGCTGGAACGGCAGGTCGCGGCGCTGCAGCGAGCGCCGGCCAAGGTGCTGATGTCCACCACCGGCTATTGGATGCTGCGCGAGCGCTCGCGCGAGGTCCGTGCGCGGACGCCGAGGAACGTCGCCGACTGGGGCGCGGCGCTGCGCAGCGGCTGCGTGCTCAGCCCCGGCTCGACGGCGATGATGCGGCGCGAGGCTTTCGCCATCCATGGGCTGTTCGACGAGGAGCTGCGGCGCCTCGAGGATTGGGACTGGCTGCTGCGCTATGTCGCCCAGCACGACATCCTCGTGGTGCCGGAACCCCTGGCGCGAATCCACATGGCCGAGCGGATGGCTCCCGCCGCCGTGCTCGCCGCCGCTCGTCTCCTGCGCCGCAAGCACGACGCCGCCATGCGCCGCCTCGGCTACTGGCCGAACGCGCAGTTCAAGGCCGCGCTGCTGATGGAGCAGGGCGTGACCTGCTACTACGCCGGTCAGCCGCTGCGCGCCCTGTCATACCTGGCCGGCTCGCTCGCGCTCTATCCGCGCAAGCCCCCCGCCTTCTTCGCCGGCGCGGCGCGGCGCGTCGTCCGGCTGCTGCGGCACGGTCGTTCGGCGCCGGCAACCACGGCGGTCGAGCCTTTCGGCAACAACGAGCGCCTGGGCTGATCCGCGCCGCTGTCAGCTATGCTCGAGGCCGGAGGGCTCGTAAACGACGATCTTGCTGCCGGGGCTGCCGATCTCGACCGAGACTTCGATCAGCTTCCCCAATCGCTGGCGCAGCGCCGCCCGCTTCTCCGGCTCGACGAAGAACATCAGGAAGCCGCCGCCGCCGGCGCCGAGCAGCTTGCCGCCGAGCGCGCCGGCGGCGCGGCCCGCCGCGTAGATCTCGTCGATCTCGGGCGTCGAGACGACCTCGGCGAGACTGCGCTTCAAGCGCCAGGCCTCGTGCAGCAGGCGCCCCAACTCCGAGAGCGGCCGTCGCGGATCGCGCAGGATGTCGAGTGCCGCCGGCACCATCTCCGCCATCGCCTTGAGCTCGCTCTCGCGCGCGCCGAAATTCGCGATCTGCTGTGCCGCGATCCCTGAAGCGAAGCGCGACAGCCCGGTGAAATAGAGCGCGACCGATGCCTGCAGCTCCTCGCGGCGCTCCTCGGCCATCACCACAGGCGTCACCTGGAACGAATTGTCCGGCAGGAAGCTGACGAGGTTCGTGCCGCCGTAAGCCGCCCAAATCTGATCCTGGGAACCGACCGCTTCCTTCAGCACCTCCTGCTCGATCCGGATCGCATCGAGCGCGAGCTGCCGCGACGTCATCATCCGGCCGCGCAAGGCGTGGATCGCGTTCAGCATGCCGACGGTGAAGGCCGAGCTCGAGCCCAGCCCCGAGCGCGCCGGAAGATCGCCGTCATGATGGATCTCGAGCCCGTCTTCGACCGCGAGATCCTGCAGCACGGCCCGCACCGCGGGATGCTGGATGTCGGCGATGTTCTGCACCGTTTCGATCTTGGAATAGGCGATGCGATGGCGATGCTCGAAGAAGGGCGGCAGCACCCTGACGCTGATGTAGCAATACTTGTTGATCGTCGTTCCGAGCACGGCGCCGCCGTTCTGGCGATACCAGGCGGGATAATCGGTGCCGCCGCCGAACAGCGAGATCCGGAAGGGCGTGCGGCTGATGATCATGGACGAAGTTCCCCTGCGCCGGCGAAAACCGAGACGCCGTCGCGAATGGCGGCAAGGGTCTCCGGCGTGCCGATGTCGATGAAGCGCCCTTCGGTGCGGAATGCGCCGATCGAGCCGGGCGGCTGGCGCTCGAGCACGTCGTGCTCCAAGGAGCCCCGGCCGAGCGCGGCGATGCCATCGAGTAGGGCGCGGCCGAAGAGATAGACCCCCGCATTGATCCAGCCGGGACCCGCGTCGCTTGCCTCCTTCTCGCGAAAGCGCGCGATGCGGTCCGCGGCGTCGATCTCGACCCGGCCGTAACGGCTGCCCGCGACCCGCGCGCACACGATCGCGGCGTCCCATTTGGCGGCGCGATAGGCGGCGACGAAGGCGCCGAGATCGATATCGACCAGCGTGTCGCCATTGAGGACGAGCGCGGGATCGCCGCTCAGGAGATGGCGCGCATGAGCGATACCGCCGGCCGTGCCGAGCGGCTCGGGCTCGACGGCGCAGACGATCTCGAGATCGCGGCACGGGTAGTTCTCGAGATGAGCGAGGATCGCGCCGGCGCCATGGCCGAGGCACAGCACGACGCGACGGACGCCCTGCTCGTAAAGCCAGTCGAGAAGATGGTCGAGAAACGGCCGGCCGCCGGCCGGCGCCATCGCCTTGGGCAAGTCGCCGAGGGAGCGCGCGACGCGCGTCCCCAGCCCGCCCGCCAGGATCGCGGCATCGATGCCCCGCAGCTGCGCCGCGGCGTCGCTGCCGCCCATCAGGCCGCCATCGTCGGCTGCTCGAGCAGCTTGCGGCGCAGCTTATGCTTCGTCATCGCTTCGAGATGGTGCCGCGTCTCCGGGCCGAAGCGCTGCGTGATCATGTCGAGATAGCGCGGATTGGTGAAGAACTCGGTAAAGGCCTGATCTCGGAAGCGCAGCACGTCGGCGGCGGAGAGATGCTTCGTCGGCAGGGGTCTGGCGTCATAGCTGTGCTGCGAGTAGCCGCTCCAGCTCTCGGGCAGCGCCCACTGCAGCTCGAGCGCCGTCTCGTAGAGCCGCGATCCCGGATAGGCCATGCCGGCATAGAAATTGACGAACTCGGTGTTGAGCTCCTTGGCCAGCGCCAAGGTCTCCGCCATGGTTTCGGCGTCGTCCTCCGGCAGGCCGAAGATATAGTTGCCGATGATATGGATGCCGGCGCGCTGGATCTGCTCGACGATGCCTTTGATGTCGTCGCTCTTGAGCGATTTGTCGGCCTCGTCGCGGACCTTCTTGCTGCCGGATTCGATGCCGAGCGCGAGCCAGCGGATGCCGGCCTTGCGCAGCAGGGCGAGCTGCCCCGGCTTGATGGTGTCGGGGCGGGCGTAGGCCCAGATGTTGAGCTCATCGGAGAAGCCGCGCGCGATCAACGCCTCGCAGATGCCGCGTACATGGCGGTCATTGAGCACGAAGAGCTCGTCGATGATCTTGAAGGTGCGGACGCCATAGGTGCGATAGAGATGCTCGATCTCGGCGACCACCGCCTCCGGGCTGCGCATGCGATAGTTGGCCTTGCCGAAGGGCGCGTTGATGCAGCAGAAGGAACAGTGATAGGGACAGCCGAGCGAGGTGTAGATCGAGGCATAGGGTATGCGGCGCGCGAGCTCGCCGAAGCATTGCCAATTATGCGCGCGATAGCGCTCCATCGGCAGCAGATCCCAGGTGTCGCCGGGCAGATCGCGGTCGAGATCCTGGATCAGCGGCGGCATGGGATTGATGACGAGCTCGCCCTCGCGGCGGAACGCCAGGCCGGCGACCTGGTCGACCTTCTCTGGCTCGGGCGAGCGCAGCACGTCGATGAGCTGCTGCAAGGTCTGGGCGCCCTCGCCGACCGCCGCGAAATCCACCTGCTCTTCGCGCAGCGTGCGCTCGGGCAGCGCCGAGACATGGCCGCCGAGGATCAGTATCTTCCGCGCCGGATCGACCGCCTTGATCGCGCGGCAGGCTTCGCCCGCCCCCGCCATCATCTGCGTCGAGGCCGAAGGCTGATGACCGAAGACGACCATGCCGACCAGCAGCGGCGAGAGCCGGTGCACCGCTTCGGCGACGGCCTGGGGTCCGAGATTCTCCGCTTCCGAATCGAGGATCCGCACGCTGTAGCCGCGATGGCGGAGATAGCTCGCCAGCAGCCGGCACCAGAGCGGCGGCTCGACCGCGGTCAGATCGGTGCCGAGCTCCTGATAGATCTTGTCCCGTCCGCCGGGATTGACGAGGACGACGTCGATAGGGTCCGTCATGGCTCTCACCTTCCCGTCGCGCTCGTCAAAAATTGCCGAAGGCGTTGTTGCGGATCATCGCATAGCCCTTGATCAGCTCGGAAATCCCGTCATCGAGCGAGTGCCGCGTCCGGAACCCCGCCGCCTCGATGCGCGCGTTGGAGACGATGTAATCGCGCTTGTCCGGGTCCTCGCCGATCGGTGCCTCCAGGAAGACGAATTTCGGCAAATGTTTCTGGATGCGCTGACATAGCTCGAGCTTCGACAGGTTGGCATCCGACAAGCCGACATTGTACGGCTTGTCGCGCATGGCTTCAAACTGGGCGATGCCGTGCAGAAAGGCGTTGGCGACGTCCCGGACATGGAGATAGTTGCGCTTGAAATGCGCCTCGAACAGCACGACGGCGCGGTCGGTGGCCGCGCGGTAGACGAAATCGTTGACCAGAAGGTCGAGCCGCATGCGCGGCGACATGCCGAACACGGTGGCCAGGCGGAAGCTGATGCTGTTGCCGCGGTCGAGCACCGCCCGCTCCGCTTCGACCTTGGTGCGGCCATAGATGCTGATCGGCCGCAAGGGCGTATCCTCGGTGCAGAACTGCCCGGCTTCGCCGATCCCGTAGCCGCTGTTGGTGGTCGGCATCAGCAGCCGCTGCTCGCGGCTCATCAGCTCGATCGCGGTACGGACCGCGCCGTGATTGGTCGTCTCGGCGCCGACCTGGTCGCGCTCGCAGAGCGGGGCGCCGACCAAAGCCGCCAGCGGAATGACGATGTCGGCGCGCTTGATCAGCGGCCGCAGCACCGACGCATCGCGCGCATCGCCGCGGACCATGTCGAAATTGACGTCGGCGCAAACCTGGGCGAGCGGCGCCTGACGGTACATGAAATTGTCGAGCACCGTGACTTTGTGGCCGGCCGCGAGCAGCGCCGGCACCAGGGTCGAGCCGAGATAGCCGGCGCCGCCGGTGACGAGGATCGAGTGACTCATGGCATCCGCTTCAGTTGCATGTCCGGTCGAGCACTTCGTAGAGCCGCGTGATCTGCGGCGTCAGGTCGTGGGGGTGATTGCCGACGAAGAAGCCGTAATCATGGGCGATGTCGGCGTTGCGGATCTCGCCCACGGTATCGTAGTCGTAATACTTGATCACGTCATGGCGCAGGAAATTGCCGCCGGTGATCATGCGGAAGCCGATATCCGCATCGCGCAGCGCGGCAAAGACGCGTTCGCGATCGACGCTGCGCCGCGGGTCGAGGATGATGGTGAAGGCAAAGGCCGAGCTTTTGCCGTTCTCGCGCTGGATGACGAAGCGCGGATCGCCGTCGAACTTCGCTTTGAACACCGCCAGGTTCTCGCGCCGCTGCGCCGTCATCGCCGGCAGCTTCTGGAGCTGCACGAGCCCGATGGCGGCGGTGATCTCGAGCGGCCGGACGTTGTAGCCGGGCAGGATGAAGCGATAGGCCTCGAAATGATCGCTGCCGGTGCGCTTGTAAAGCGGCGTATCGGCCGGCAGGTCGCGCGTCCAGCCATGGGCGCGCAGGCTGCGCAGGAGGTGATGAAGCTCGACATCGTCGGTCAGCACCATGCCGCCTTCCATCGTGGCGATGTGGTGCGAGAAGAAGAAGCTGAAGCTGCTCATATCGCCGAAGCCGCCGGCCTTGCGCCCGCCGAGCTCGGCATCCGCCGATTCGCAATTGTCTTCGAAGAAGTAAAGGCCATGCCGGTCGGCGAAGCGGCGCATGATGTCGAGCGGCGCCGGGTTGCCGAGGATGCTGACGCCGACAATCGCCCGCGTGCGCGGCGTCAGCGCGCGCTCGAGCTGCGCGCAATCCATGTTGAGGGTATCGAGCTCGATGTCGACAAAGCGCAGCTTGAGGCCGTATTGCAGCAGCGGATGGTAGGTCGTTGCCCAGGAAATGGCGGGCACGATGACCTCGTCGCCGCGCTGCAGCGGCCGCGCCTGCTTGTAGCAGAGGGCGGCGATGGCCACGAGATTGGCCGAGGAGCCCGAATTGACCATGACGCCGTATTGGCGGCCGTGATAGCGGGCAAAGGCCTCCTCGAAGGCGGCCACCCGGCCGCCCATGGTGGTGCGGCCGCTGTCGAGGACGTCGAGGATCGCCTTGCGCTCGTCCTCTCCCCAGGTGCTGGCTGCCAGCTCGTAGAACATTCTTTGCCGCGCTCCGCTCAGAAAGGCCCGCGAAACTGGATCTGGTAGGCCAGCGCCGCATGCTCGGGCGAAGGCGCCCAGACCGGACCCTCCGGCCGAACGAGGCGGTGGATACCGGCGGCGATGGTGCTGGGGTTGGGGTAGAATTCACGCTCCAGCGACGGCGTTGTCGGGCAGGTCGTGGGCGCAAAGCCCATCCTGGATGCCGAGCGCAGGCCCGCGGGTCCCAGCCGCTCGATGACGCCGGTGACGATCTCGGCGCTGGCGCCGCAGGTGGTCCAGGCGTTGTCGACGACCAGGAGGCGCCTGGTGCGGCGCACCGATTGGACGATGGTCTCGAGGTCCAGCGGCACCAGCGAGATCGGATCGATCACTTCGGCCGCGATGCCGACTTCCGACAGCAGCTCGCGCGCGCGCAAACACTCGACCGCCATGTTCGAGATGCCGACCACCGTGATGTCGTCGCCCGCGGCCATGATCCGCGCCTGGCCGAACGGCACGGTATAGGGCTCTTCGGCCACCGCCGCCTCGGTCGAATAGAGCAGGCGGTGCTCGACGAAGATCACCGGATTGTCGTCGCGAATGGCGGCGATGAGGCAGCCCTTGGCGTCATGCGCGTTGGACGGCGCCACCACCTTGAGGCCGGGCACATGCATGAACATCGCCTGCAGGCCCTGGGAATGCTGCGCGCCCTGCCCCCAGGACTTGCCGATCATCGAGCGCACGACCAGCGGCACCTTGACCGCGCCGCCATACATGTAATGCGCCTTCGCCGCCATGTTGACGAGCTGGTTCATGCACAGCATCAGGAAGTCCATGCGGATATGGACATGGATCGGCCGCAGCCCGGCCATCGCCGCGCCGATGGCGACGCCGGTCATCGCATCTTCGGACAGCGGCGTGTTGAAGACGCGGTCGGGGCCGAAGCGCTGCTGCAATCCCACGGTCGACCCCTGGATGCCCTTGTGATCATCGACATCGAGGCCGAAGAGGAAGACGCGGGGATCGCGCGCCATCTCCTGCGCCACCGCCTCGTTGAGCGCGTCGACATAACGGAGCCGGCGCTCCGGCGGCATCGCCAGCGCTGCGCTGGCGGCGGCCTCAGCTCGCGAAGACATGAGTGAAAAGTTCCGGGGGTTCGGGAAAAGGGCTTTGCTCGGCGAAGGCGACCGCGGCAGCGATCTCGTCCTCGATCGCCGCGTCGATGCGCCGACGCTCCGCAGCGGAAATCAGCGCGCCGATCTGCTCGACCGGGTCGCTCTTGAGCCAGGGGGCGAGCTCGGCGCGCGAGCGGTAGCCCGCCTCGTAATCCTCGGCGGGGCCGACATGCTCGCGCCAGCGATAGGTCAGGCATTCGGCAAAGCGCGGGCCCGACTTCCCGGAGCGGATGGCGGCCGCGCTCGCCTCGGTCCAGGCATGGATTTTCAGGACGTCGCCATCCTCGATCCGCGTCGCCGGAATGCCGAAGGTGCCGACGCGCTCCGACAGGCGCTCGGTCGCCCAGCGCTTCTCGATCGGCGTATGGATGGCATAGCGGTTGTTCTCGCAGACGAAGAGCACGGGCAAGCGGTGCAGCGCGGCAAAATTCAGCGATTCGTAAAACACGCCCTCTTCGGTCGCGCCGTCGCCGAAGAAAGCGACGGCGATGCGCCCCTTGCCTTCCCGCTTCAACGCCAGCGCGTAACCGACGGCAAGCGGTATCGTGGTGCCGACCACGGCCGAGGCGCCCAAGACGAAATGATCCATGGCAACGAGATGCATCGAGCCGCCCTTGCCGCGCGCCGCGCCGGTCGCCTTGCCGTAGAGCTCGGCCATCATCGCACCGAGATCGCCGCCTTTGGCGAGGTAGGCGGCGTGGCCGCGATAGGTCGGCGCCACAACGTCATCCGCGCGCAAGGCAGCGCAGACGCCGACGGCGACCGCCTCTTGTCCAATCGAGAGATGGACGGGGCTCTTGATCTTGTCCGAGGGATAGATCCGCGCGATCTCCTCCTCGACGCGGCGGATGCGCCGGAGCCCGCGATAGAGCTGTCCGAGCGCGGGTCGGCCGGTATCTGATTTAGCCTGCAACGGGTATTCCTCTAAGACCCCCCATAGGGCGCGTAAGATACCTCAAATAGGAGCGTCCGCAAGATGGGACAGAAAATTGCCGCATCGCAGATTTACGCGCGCGAGATCGATGCCTTGCATTGCGGCCGGCATTCGCGCACCATAATGTTGAATACGATTACATGCGCGGATGCATGGCTGACAAAACCTACGATGTCTTCATCACCCATGCCTGGCGATACCACGACGATTGGACGCGGGTGGGAACGGTACTCGACGGATGCTCGGGCTTCTCGTGGCGGAATTTCAGCGTGCCATGGTATGACCCGGCCATGGATCCCAATACCGAGAACGGGGCGCGCTTCGTCCGTCGCTGGCTCGAATCGCAGATCATTCCGGTCTCGGTGGTGGTGCTCCTCGGGAGCGTCCATGCCGTGAAGAGCGCGCGGAAATGGGTCGAGCTCGAAGTCGAGATGGCGCGGCGTCACAGCAAACCAGTCATTGGCCTGCCGCCCTTTGGCAACACGGGGCTGACCGAGGAAGCGCGTGCACTCGTGGACACGACTGTCGACTGGAGCGGCGAGGCGCTCGCCGCCGCCATCGCACGCGCCGCTGGTGGCTGAGATTGGACGCACACTCGACGGCTCGCCGCCGCGGCTCGTCTATGCTATAGAAGTTGTGGGACAGAGATTATGCACGCTTGCTCCAGCGAGGGGAGATCAACGTGGGCGAACAGGTCACACTAACGCTTGAGCGCGGACGTCTTCGCCGACGCGTCGACGCGACGCGCGTGCATTTCAGCGCGCACCAATGCTTTTCGTGGAGCGGCGGCTCGGACGAGGCGGCGTGCGCACGCCGGCTCGGCGAGCATCTGCTGAACCGCCCTGGACTTGCGCTTTACGGGGTGGGGCCGTTTTTCGAACTCTTGCTGCAACAGGTGCCGGCGCTCCGGCAATCCGTCCAGGCGGTGATCACCGATGGCGGCGAAGGCGACGCGGGCGGTCTTCCGGTCGTTGCCGCCTCTGCTCTGCCGGCCGGGGTCCGTACCGTCTTCCTGTGCGAGACGCGGGCCTTCCCGCGCCAGCAGATGCGGAAGCGCCTGCCGGCGGG
>DATJLU010000051.1:0-38664 GCA_035509275.1 Allostellaceae bacterium
GGATCAGCCGGCCCACCTTCAGGCCCACCATTTTGGCCGCGCGCACGTTCCCGCCCACCACCCGGATCGAGAAGCCGAACACCGTATGGTTGACGAGAATGTAGGCGAGGATGCAGGCGACGATGCCGTAGACCAGGCCCCAATGGACCTCGGTGCCGGGGATATTGCCGAGCATGTTCGCATCGCCGATCGAAGGCGAGGACGGCTTGTTCAGGCTGGCCGGGTCGCGGAACGGCCCTTCGACCACATGATTGAGAATGGCGATGGAGATATAGACCAGCAGCAGGCTGGAGATGGTTTCATTGACGCCGCGATAGTGGCGAAGCCCGCCGGCCAGGGCGATCCACAGGCCGCCTGCCGCCATGCCGGTGATGGCCATGGCGATCTGTACCACGAGCGGCGCCGTGCCGTGCAGGGCCACGCCGGCCATGGTGGCGCAGAGGCCGCCGATCACCAGCGCGCCTTCGGCGCCGATGACCATCAGGCCGAGCTGTGCCGGCAGCGCCGTGCAGAGCGCCGTCAGGATGAGCGGCGCGGCCCGCGTCAGGGTGTTCTGCCAGGAGAACCAGGTGCCGAAGGCGCCGCGATACATGAGCGCATAAAGCGCGAGCGGGTTAACGCGCTGAACTCCGACGAAGAGTCCGAACAGGATCATCGCCGCGAGCAGCGCCAGCAGCGGAATGACGATGCTTTCCGCCGCCCGGCGCAGCCGGTCGCCCCGGGCGTCGCGCCGCGCCAGCTTTGCGCCGATCGCGATGGCCATCGCAGAGCCCGGCCGTGCTCAGGAGGTCGAGCCGATGACGCCCTCGACGAGATAGTCCATCTTCTCCAGCGTCGGATCGGTTTGACCCTGTTGCGTGCCCGCGGCGATCACCGTCTTGCCGCGATTGTCGACGAGCGGGCCCTTGAAGATAGCGTAGCCGCCGGCCATCAGCTTGGCCTTGGCGTCGTCCGCTTGCTTGCGCGCGGCTTCGCCCACCGCGGGTCCATAGGGCGAGGGCTTGACCAGGCCTTCCTTCAATCCGCCGCGATAGAAATTCGGGATCGCCTCACCGGCCATGAACATCTTGACGAATTTGGGATAGAGCTGTTCCCAGTTCCATTCGGCGCCGGTGAGATAGGCCTTGGGCGCGAGCGCCGATTGATTGCAGTGATAGCCCGTCACCCAGATACCGCGACGCGCCGCGGTCTCGACCACCGTTTTCGGGCCGTCGACATGACAGGTGACGACATCGACGCCCTGGTCGACGAGGCTGTTCGTGGCTTCTGCCTCCTTGACCGGCATCGACCAGTCGCCGGTGAAGATCACCTGCGTCTGGGCTTTCGGATTGGCGCTGCGCGCGCCGAGAGTGAAGGCATTGATGTTGCGCAGCACCTGCGGGATCGGCTTGGCCGCGACGAAGCCGAGCTTGCCGGTCTTGCTGGTGTGACCCGCGACGATGCCCGAGAGGTATTGGCATTCGTCGATGTAGCCGAAATAGCTGGCGGCGTTCTTCGGGTCCTTCGGCGTCCAGAGGCCGCCGCAATGCTCGAAGCGGACCTTGGGGTATTTCTCCGCCATCTTCAGGACGTGCGGGTTGTAGTAGCCGAATGAGGTCGGGAAGAGCAGGGTCGCACCGTCGAGATTGATCATCGACTCCATGGACTTTTCGACGGCTTCGGTCTCCGGGACATTCTCCTCTTCGTCGACTTTGACGCCGGCCATGGTCTTGACCGCGGCGGCGCCTTGCGCGTGGGCCTGGTTGTAGCCGTAATCGTCGCGCGAGCCGACATAGATGAAGCCAACGACAAGATCCTCAGCGAAGGCCGGTCTCGCCGGCAGCAAGCCGGAAAGCGCAGCCGCGGTGCCGGTGGCGGCGGCTCCTTGCAGGAAACGGCGACGCGAGTGACGGACAAGGCGCATCGAGGGCTCCCTCCTGTTCTTCGATGGTTTGTGGCAGGTGCGCTCGGGCTGTCGCAAAGCCCATGCCAGATCCGGGATGGCCTTGGGGGAGCGACGCGATGGCAGGAAATGACGCCAAAGCCGCGATGAGCCGGTTTGTAGGCGGCTGCCTGTTGGCGTCCAAGATTAAAAAATAGGCAAGTTTGGAGCGGTTGTATGCAATCTTGCGGGCTCATTGCTGTGGCACAGGCTCTGCAGGGGCTCATGCCGTGCCGATACTGGAAACCAGGAGGGTAGGGTGTCCGCGTTTCGGGAAAGCCTCGATCTCGCGAGCTTGCGGCGGCGGTTCCGCGGCGGCGAAGTCTCCGCGGTAGCCGTGGCCGAGGAGGTGCTCGACCGCATTGCAGAGGCCGGCGACGACAAGGTCTGGATCGAGCGCGTTCCTGCCGAAACGCTCCGCGCTCGCGCCGCGGCACTGGATGCGCGGGTCGCGCGCGAGCCTGAAGCGCGCGCCGGTCTGCCGCTTTTCGGCACCCCCTTCGCCGTCAAAGACAACATCGATGTCGAAGGTATGACCACGACCGCCGGCTGTCCCGGCTTTGCTTATCGGGCACGGGAGACGGCCGCTGCGGTCGCTCGGCTGCTCGAGGCCGGTGCGCTGCTGATCGGCAAGACCAATCTTGATCAGTTCGCCACCGGCCTCGTCGGCACGCGCTCGCCCTATGGCGTGCCGCGCAACCCTTTCGATGCCCGTTACATTCCGGGCGGGTCGAGCTCCGGCTCGGCAGTTGCCGTTGCCACGGGCCTCGTCAGCTTCGCGCTCGGCACTGACACAGCGGGCTCCGGCCGGGTGCCGGCGGCGTTCAACAACATTGTCGGGCTGAAGCCGACGCGCGGGCTCGTCAGCACGCGCGGTGTCGTGCCCGCCTGCCGCACGCTCGATTGCGTCTCGATCTTCGCGCTCAGCGGCGCCGATGCGGCCGAGATTCTGGCGCACTGCGGCCACTATGACGCGCATGATCCTTTTGCACGACATGCGCCGACGCCGGTGGCCTTCCCCGCGTCGTTTCGCTTTGCCCTGCCGCGGGCCGCCGATCTCGATTTCCTTGGCGATGCGGATGCGCCCGGGCTTTACGCACAGGCCGCCGATACGCTCGAGGCGCTGGGCGGGACCGCCGTCGACGCCGATCTGACGCCGTTCCGCGAAGCCGCCGCGCTGCTCTATGACGGGCCTTGGGTGGCGGAGCGCCTCGCTGCGGTGGGGGAGCTGCTTGAGCGCGATCCGGCCGCGCTGCTGCCGGTGGTGAGGGACATCATCGCCGGCGGGGCGCGCTACAGCGCGGTCGACGCGTTCAAGGCAAGCTATCGCCTCGCGGAGCTGCGCCGCATGGCAGAGCGGCTCTGGAGCGAAGCCGATCTCCTGCTGCTCCCGACCGCCGGCACGATCTATCGCATCGCCGAGGTCGAGGCGGATCCGGTCCAGCTCAACGCCAAGCTCGGCCTTTATACCAACTTCGTCAACTTGCTCGACCTTTCCGCGATCGCGCTCCCGGCGGGCTTCCGGCGCGACGGGTTGCCCTTCGGTGTCAGTTGCATCGCGCCGGCTTTCGCCGATGCCGCGCTGTGCACGCTCGGCGCCGCGTTCCAGCGCCGGCTCGGTTTGCCGCTCGGCGCGGCCGGGCGGCGCTAGCGCCGAGAATTTCCGGCGCGGTGCGGGCTCTCGCGGTTGCTGGCGCAACCGCTGACGCCCGCCGGCGACAACGCTTCGCGTTGCGCCGTCTATTCCGCCGCGGTCGTCGCCTCCTTCGCTGCCTCGGCATAGCTGATGAAGGAGCGGCGCACGCTCAGCAGGTGCGAGCGCGTCGCCTGATAGGCGCGCTCGCCATCGCCGCGCAGGATCGCGGCGACGATCACGTGATGCTCGGCATAGGATTGGGCGAGGCGGCCGGGGCCGCGGAACTGGGCGAGGCTCAGCGGCGCGAAGCGCCGGCGCAGATCCGCGGTCATTTCCTGCAGCACGGCGTTGCGGCAGCCGCTGCGAATCGCGACGTGGAATTCGGCATTGGCGGCATGGTAGAGCTCGGCGTCGCCCGAGCGCACGAGTTCGCCGCAGCGGGCGTGGAGCGCCTCGAGCCCGCGGCGATCGGCCGATGTCATGTTGGCGGCCGATAGCCGGGCGCAAACCCCTTCCATTTCGGCGAGCGCATCGAACAATTCCTGCAGCCTCTCTTCGCCGATGGTAGCGGCGACGGCGCCGCGATGCGCCTGCATGCGCACCAGGCCGGTGGCGGCCAATTCGCGCAGCGCCTCGCGCACCGGCGTGCGTGAGACGCCGAAGCGCCGGGCGAGGCTGCCTTCGTCGAGGCGCGTGCCGGCGGCCAGCCTGCCGGTGATGATGTCATCGGCGAGCGTCTGGCGCACGATGTCGGCCCGGGTGGCTCGGGCCGCCGTCATCGGCTCCAATCCGGCCGCGGGATGGCGAGATAGGCCTCGCGCAAGGCCTCGGACCAGCGCTCGCGGATCATGCGGAAATAAGCGTCGTCCTCGGTGATGCGGCGCTTCAATTCGAATTTGAAGGCATCGCGGCGATAGACCAGCAGATCGACCGGCGGACCGACGGTGAGATTGCTGCGCAAGGTCGAATCCATCGAGATCAGCGCCAGCTTGACCCCATCATAGAGATCGGTGTCGTAACCCGCGGTGCGGTCGAGGATGGGCTTGCCGTATTTGTGCTCGCCGATCTGGAGGAAGGGCGTGTCGGGCGTCGCTTCGATGAAATTGCCGGCGGCATAGATCTGGAAGAGGCGCGGAGTGCCGCCCTTGATCTGCCCGCCGAGCAGAAAGGAGACGTCGAACGAGATATTCTGTGCCTGCATCGCCGGGCCATCGATGCGGTAGATGCGGCGCACCGCCTCGCCGACGAGCTGAGCCGCGCGGAACATGGTTTTGGCGCCGAGCAGCGTTTCGACGATATCGTCGGCCTCGATGCCTTCGTGCAGCAGATTGACGATCGATTGAGTAAGGGCGAGGTTGCCGGCGGCGAGCAGCGCCATCACCCGCTCGCCCGGCTGCTCGAACACATAGGTCTTCGAGAAGGTCGCGATGTTGTCGACCCCGGCATTGGTCCGCGTATCCGCGAGCAGCACGAGACCGTCCTTGAGATCGAGCCCGACGCAATAGGTCATCCCGTCTTCCCCCGCCGCCCGCCGCTCATTGGTCGACGCCGGCCTGCATCACCTTCACCGCCACCGCCAGCTTCTCCGCCGCGATGCCGCGGCGAACGCCGCGCACCGGCGCCGCCGAGCGATAGTCGAGCCCGACGCTGGTGCGGATATAGGCTTCGGTCGGGCAGATCCGGTTCGACGGATCGAAGCCCACCCAACCGAGATCGTGCACGAAGGCTTCGGCCCAGGCATGGCTCGCCTCATACTCGCGGGACTCGGTTCCGGTCCAGAGATATCCGCCGATATAGCGGGCTGGAATGCTGAGCAGCCGCGCGCAGGCGATGAAGATATGCGCGTGATCCTGGCAGACGCCGGAACCGGCGGCGAGCGCCTCGGCGGCGGTCGTCGCCGAATCGGTCGCGCCCAGCGTGTAGTCGACGGCATCGCGCACCGCGTTCAGCAGGGCATGCAGCTGCTTCAGCACCGAGCCTTGCGGCGCCACCTTGCCGGCGAGCGCCTCGATCGCGGCATCCGGGGCGGTCAACGGGGTCTGGTGCAGGAAGAACAGCGGCGGCAGCGGCTCGGGCGCGCCGCGGACGACGCCGTGCGTCGCTGCGGTCTCGACCTCGCCCTCGACGAAGACCCGCGCCTCGCTGTGGGGGTAGTTGACGGCATGGGTATGGGTGATGTTGCCGTAGCCGTCGACGAAGACCGGCAGCTCGCGCCGCCGGTCGCTCCAGACGCGCCATTCGACAATGCGCAGCCCCTCATAGCTGCGCGGCGTCAAGCGCAGGCTCTGGATCGCCAGCGCCACCGGGCTGTCGTAGTGATAGGAGGTTTCGTGGTGGACGCGCAGGCGCATGACAGGGCGCTACAACAGGTAGAGCGTGCTGATCTCGTTGCCGAGCGTCACCGAACGATCGATGAAGTCGGTCAAGAACTCGTGCAGCCCCGATTGAAAGATGTCCTGGATGCGGCCGAAGCGCAGCCGCGCATGCAGTTCGCCGGCGATGCGGTGACACTCGCCGCGCTTGCCGCCATAGGCCTCGGCGAGCAGCTCGAGATGGCGGACGATCTGTTCGTGGCAGCTGAGCAGCGAGCGCGGCATCTCGGGGCGGAGCAGCATCAGTTCCGCCACCAGCCAAGGCTTCAGCCGGTCCTGGTAGATCCAGTGATAGCTGCGCAAGGCGGAGACCGAGCGCAGGATCGCCTGCCAATGGTAATAGTCGAGCGCGCCGCCGACGCCTTCATGGCGCGGCAGCAGCACATGATATTTGACGTCGAGAATCCGCGCCGTGTTGTCGGCGCGCTCGAGGAAGGTGCCGAGCCGCGTGAAGTAGAACGCATCGTTGCGCAGCATGGTGTTGGCATAGGCGCCGGCGAAGAGCAGCGAGCGCTCTTTCACCCAATCGAGCAGCGCCGGCAGATCCGCCGCCGCATCGAAGCGTTTGCCGCCGCGTGCCTGATGCCAGGTCTCGTTGAGCGCGTCCCACATGTCGACGGTGAGCGCGGTGCGCACGGCGCGCGCGTTGCGGCGCGCCGTCTCGAGACAGGAATAGATGCTCGAGGGATTGTCGGGGTCGCGCACGAGGTAGTCGATGACCAGCGTCGGGCTCGCCTCGGCATGCTTCTTGAAAAATTCCGGCTCGCAGCCGGCGGCGAGCAAGGTCGAGTGCCACTCATTGCCGGAATTCTCGAGCGAGCGGGTCAGGCTCGACATGCGATGGCCGACCATGACGATGCGCGCGATGTTCTCCGCCCGCTCCATGTACCGCGCGAGCCAGTAGAGGCTGTCGGCGGTGCGGCTCAGCATTGCGTCAACTCTCGAGCACCCATGTGTCCTTCGTGCCGCCGCCCTGGCTCGAATTGACGACGAGCGAGCCCTCACGCATGGCGACGCGGGTGAGCCCGCCGGGAACGATGCGGATCTCGCGTCCGGCCAGGACGAACGGCCGAAGATCGACATGGCGCGGCGCGATGCCGGCCTCGACGAAGGTCGGGCAGGTCGACAGCGCCAAGGTGGGTTGCGCGATGTAGCTGTCGGGCGCGGCGCGCAGCCGCGCCCGAAAGGTGTCGAGCTGCTCGCGCGTCGCTTGCGGCCCGATCAGCATACCGTAGCCACCCGAGCCATGCGTTTCCTTGACGACGAGCTCGCCCAGATGCTCGAGGACATAGGCGAGATCCGCCTCCTGGGCGCAGGAATAGGTGCGCACATTGCTCAAGATCGGCTCTTCGCCGAGATAAAACCGGATCATCGCCGGGACGTAGCGATAAACGGACTTGTCGTCGGCAATGCCGGCGCCCACCGCATTGGCCAGCGTCACATTGCCCGAGCGATAGGCGTTGAAGAGCCCCGGCGCGCCGAGGGCGGAATCGGGCCGGAAGGTGAGGGGGTCGAGGAAACCATCGTCGATGCGACGATAGAGGACGTCGACGCGCCGCGGCCCCTCGGTCGTGCGCATATAGACGATGTTGTCGTCGACGAAGAGATCCGCGCCTTCGACCAGCTCGATCCCCATCTCGTCCGCCAGGAACGAATGCTCGTAATAGGCGCTGTTGTAGGCGCCGGGGGTGAGCAGCGCGACGCGCGGCTCGCCGCGGCAATTGGGCGGCGCGACGGATTTCAGGGTTTCGAGCAGCTCTTCCGGGTAATGGGCGACCGAGGCGATGCGGTGATGCGCGAACAGGTCGGGGAAGAGCCGCATCATCGCCTCGCGGTTCTCCAGCATGTAGGAGACGCCCGAGGGCGTGCGGCAATTATCCTCGAGCACGGTGAACTCGCGCGGACCGAGCCGGACGATGTCGATGCCCGCGACATGGGTATAAATCCCTGCCGCCGGTTCGAAATCCTGCATCTCCGGGCAGAAGCCTTCATTGTGCAGCACCAGCCCCGGCGGCATGATGCCGGCGCGCAGGATCTCGCGGCGGTGATAGACGTCGCGGATGAAGGCGTTGAGCGCGCGCACCCGCTGCCGGAGGCCGTGGGACAGCAGCTGCCATTCACCGGCATCGAGCACGCGCGGGATGATGTCGAAGGGAATGAGGCGCTCGGGATCGCCGCCTTCGGTATAGACGGCGAAGGTGATGCCGATGCGGCGGAAGAGCAGCTCGGCCTCGCGGCGCTTCAGGGCGAGCACTTCCGGCGGCGTCGAGTCCAGCCAGCGGCGAACGATCTCGTAATGCGCGCGGCAGTCCTTGGCCGTGCCCATCTCGTCGAAGGGGAGTGGAGACTCCCGGTCCTCTGCCAAGCGCAGGCTCACGACGATCGCTCCCGACGGCGATCACCCCGCCGCCTCGACACCTCCGGTGCAAAGCCCGGGCCAAGGGCAGGCGCGCTTCTGCCGACGCGGTGGTCGCGGATCGCCGCGGTGCACCACTGTCGCCGGCGCGGCAGTGCTGCTCAAAGATCGGGCAGGCAAGGCGGCCAGCGCGCCGGCGGGCGCGGCCAGGGCCGAAAACCGATCTGGCATGACGCTTGCCTTGGTCGAGCCATCGGCAAAAGGAATGGACGGATGGATCCTGCGGGAGCCAAACACATCCTCGTGGTGGATGACGATCCGCTCATTCTGGAGCTGCTCGAGCGTGCCCTCGGCGCGGCCAATTTCCGCGTCAGCAAGGCGCGGCGTGTCTCCGTGGCACGCGACCTGATGTGCCGGCACGAATTCGATCTCGTCATCACCGATGCGCGAATCCCCGGCGAGACCGGTCTCGAGCTCGCGGTCTCGGCGCGCCAGCGCGGCATTGCGGTGATCCTCATGACCGGCGATGCGGAGTGGGCCGACGAGCACGGCATGCTGCCGGATCAATACCTGGCAAAGCCGTTCGACCTCGCCGAGCTGCTGGCCCGGCTGCGCGCGCTGCTGTGACCGGTGCGCTCGCGCTTTGAGCATACGGGACAGCTGTTGCCTCTCCTTTGAGCACCGCGACAGGATGACCGCGGAACCAATTGCGGCGAGGGTCGATCGTTAGGCGAGGCTATCCATTCCCTTGTCGGGCCCCCGCCATGCCGCAATCCTATGCCCACACCCTGAACGAGTCCCATGATCGTCCGGGTTTCGTCCGCCGCTGGCTGTTCTCGACCAATCACAAGGATATCGGTACGCTCTATCTCACTTTCGCCGTTACCGCCGGTATCATCGGTGGCGCGCTCTCGGTCGTCATGCGCTACAACCTGATGCGGCCGGGCGATGTGCTCTTCGCCAACAACCATCAGCTTTACAACGTGATCATCACCGAGCACGGGCTCACCATGATCTTCTTCGTGGTGATGCCGGCGCTGATCGGCGGCTTCGGCAACTGGTTCGTGCCGATGATGCTCGGCGCGCCGGACATGGCCTTTCCGCGGCTCAACAATGTCAGCTTCTGGCTGCTGGTTCCGGCCTATGCTCTGCTTGCGAGCTCGGCCTTCGTCCAAGGCGGAGCGGGGACGGGGTGGACGCTCTATCCGCCGCTCTCCAGCGCGGTGGGCCAGCCGGGCCCCGCGGTCGACATGGTGATCTTCGCCTTCCACCTCGCCGGCGCCTCGTCGATCCTCGGCGCCATCAACTTCATCACCACCATCTTCAACATGCGCGCGCCGGGCATGACCTTGCACAAGATGCCGCTCTTCTGCTGGTCGATCCTGGTGACGGCGTTCCTGCTGCTGCTGGCGATGCCGGTGCTGGCCGGCGCCATCACCATGCTGCTCACCGACCGCAATTTCGGCACCAGTTTCTTCAATCCCGCCGGCGGTGGCGACCCGCTGCTGTTCCTGCACCTGTTCTGGTTCTTCGGCCACCCCGAGGTCTACATCATGATCCTGCCGGCCTTTGGCATCGTCAGCCAGGTGGTGTCGACCTTCTCGAAGAAGCCGATCTTCGGCTATCTCGGCATGGTCTATGCGATGGTCGCCATCGGCGTCATCGGCTTCGTCGTCTGGGCGCACCACATGTTCACGACGGGCATCAGCGTCGATACGCGCGCTTATTTCAGCGCGGCGACGATGGTCATCGCCGTGCCGACCGGGATCAAGATCTTCTCCTGGATCGCGACGATGTGGGAGGGCTCGATCGAGTTCAAGACGCCGATGCTGTTCGCCATCGGCTTCATCTTCCTCTTCACCGTCGGCGGCGTCACCGGCGTGGTGCTGGCCAATGCCGGCGTCGATGTCGTGCTGCACAACACCTACTACGTCGTCGCGCATTTCCACTACGTGCTGTCGCTCGGCTCGGTCTTCGGCATCTTCGCCGGCTTCTACTACTGGATCGCCAAGATGAGCGGCCGGCAGTACAACGAGACCTTCGGCAAGATCCATTTCTGGACGACGTTCATCGGCGTCAACCTGACCTTCTTCCCGATGCATTTCCTCGGGCTGGCCGGCATGCCGCGGCGCATCAGCGATTATCCCGATGCCTTTGCCGGCTGGAACATGGTGGCGTCGATCGGCGCTTATATCTCCTACGCCTCGACTCTATGGTTCATCTTCGTCGTCTTTCATACGCTGCTGGCGGGCAAGAAGGCGGCGGCCAATCCCTGGGGCGAAGGGGCGACGACGCTCGAATGGACGCTGCCCTCGCCGCCGCCCTTCCATACCTATGTCGAGCCGCCGCTGATTCACTAGGAGCCTCGCCGGGCAGCCGCGCCGGCTTGGCAGGGCGCGCGCTGCGCCCTATATGGCGGGGACCACAATCCCGGCATTGCCATGGCTGCGCGCGACCCCTACGAGGTTCTGGGCGTCCAGAAGGAGGCGACGGAGGATCAAATCCGCACCGCCTATCGCAAGCTCGCCAAGAAGCACCACCCCGACCTCAACCCCGGCAACAAAGAGGCCGAGGCGCGCTTCAAGGAGATCGCGGTCGCCTACGACCTCCTCTCGGACAAGGACAAGCGCGCCCGCTTCGACCGCGGCGAGATCGACGCCAGCGGTGCCGAGCGCCCGGAGCACGCCTACTCCCGCTATCGCGGCTTTGCCGAAGGCGCGCCGGGCGAGCGCTACGAGTTCCACTCGGCCGAAGGCATGGCGCCCGAAGATCTCGACGATCTCTTTGCCTTCTTCGGTCGCGGCCAGCGCGGCGAGGGTCCCGGGCGTGGCGGCCGTCCCATCCGCATGCGCGGCGCCGATCTCCATTTCGCGCTCACCGTCGACTTCCTGACGGCGATCAACGGCGCCAAGCAGCGCCTCCAGCTCGCCCCTGATCGCAGCCTCGAGGTGACCATCCCGGCCGGGGTGCGCGACGGCCAGGTCCTGCGCCTCAAAGGGCAGGGTGGCGCGGGGCTCAATGAGGGGCCGCCCGGCGACGCGCTGATCGAGATCCATGTGGCGCCGCACGCCTTCTTTCGCCGCGAGGGCGACGATGTCCATCTCGATCTGCCGGTGACGCTCGCCGAGGCGGTCTTGGGCGGCAAGGTGACGGTGCCGACGCCATCGGGACCGGTCAACATGACCATCCCCGCCAACTCCAATACCGGCCGGGTGCTCCGCCTCAAAGGCAAAGGCGCGCCGCGGCCCGGGGGCGAGCCGGGCGACGAATACGTGACGCTGCGCGTAATGCTTCCCGAGGGCGGCGATGCGGCGCTCGCTGCGTTCCTGCGCGACTGGGCGCCGCAACACCCCTATGATCCGCGGCGGGGGATGGCGTCATGATCAGCTTTGAAGCGGTGATCCGTCTCGTCGTCGGCCTCAACGAGGCAGAGCTCCGCCATTGGATCGCCGAGCGCTGGGTGCGGCCGGAAAGCGGCGCCGAAGGCTATGTCTTCGCTGAGGTCGATGTGGCACGCGTGCAGCTGATCCACGAGCTGCGCTACGAGCTCGCCATCGACGAAGAGGCGATGCCGGTGGTGCTGCAGCTCCTCGACCAAGTCTATACGCTGCGCCGCCGCTTGCGCGTCACGCTCGATGCGATCGATGCTCAGCCGGCCGAGATCCGCGCGGCCATCCGCGCGCGGTGCGGCACCGAGCAGTAAGAACGCGGCACTGGCGTAAGCCGCGCCCGGGGATAGAATGCCGGCGCGATGATCCTCGGGATGTTCTTTCATATCCTTGCGGCGGTAATCTGGGTGGGCGGGATGTTCTTCGCCCATCAGATGCTGCGACCGGCGGCGGGTCCGCTCGCGCCGGCTGAGCGCCTGCCGCTCTGGCGCCGCGTCTTCGAGCGTTTCTTCCCGGTGGTCTGGGGAGCGATCGTGGCGCTGCTGGCGAGCGGCTATGCCATGGTGTTCCGGGGCTTCGGCGGCTTCGCCAATCTCCCGCTTTATGTCGATATGATGCAGGGCATCGGCATCATCATGATGCTGATCTTCGCCCATCTCTATTTCGCGCCGTGGAAGCGCTTCCGGCGCGCGCTCGATGCCGGCGACCTGCCGGCGGCGCAGCGCCAGCTCGACCAGATCCGCGGCATCGTCGGCGTCAATCTCGTGCTCGGCCTCGTCATCGTCGTGATCGGCGCCACCGGGCCGTTTTGGGAGTAGCGCGCATGATGGAGCTCTACGACCTCGCCGGCGCCGAGGAGGATCGGCGCTTCAGCCCCTACTGCTGGCGCATCCGCATGGCGCTCGCGCATAAGGGCCTGCCGGTGAAGACGATCCCGTGGCGGTTCACCGAGAAAGAGAGGCTCGCACCCTCGGGCCAGGGCCGCGTGCCGGTGCTCGTCGTTGACGGTCGCTGGATCGCCGATTCCTGGGCGATTGCGACCTATCTCGAGAAAACCTATCCCGATCGCCCGTCGCTGTTCGGCGGCGGCGCCGGCATCGCTTTATCGCGCTTCTACAACAACTGGGCGGACGGGGTGCTGCAGCCGGCGCTCATCCGCTTCGCCGCGCTCGATATCTGGCGGCATGCGGCGCCGCAGGATAAGGATTACTTCCGCCGCTCGCGCGAGGAGCGCTTTGGCACCAGTCTCGAGGCCTTCACCGCCGATCGCGACCAGCGGCTGGACGGCTTCCGCCGCAGCCTCGCGCCGCTCCGGCAAACGCTCGAGGCACAGCCTTTCCTCGGCGGCGAGACGCCGCTTTACGCCGACTACATCGTCTTGGGCGCATTCCAATGGGTGCGCTGCATCAGCGACTACACCCTCCTCGCCGCCGATGATCCGGTCGCGGCCTGGCGGCGGCGCATGCTCGGGCTTTTTGAAGGGCTCGCCGGCGCAGCCAAGGGCTATGCCGTCCAATAGGGAGAGGCCGCGCCATCGGCAAGAAGGCCGACGGCGCGGTGCTTATGAGCTTCGAGCGCTACCGGTGTTGAAACGCGGTGGCGCCGTCGACGATCAGGCGGATTACTGACGCGGCGGCTCGGCGACGCCTTCGGCGGCGGCGGTGGTCGCCGGGTGCGTCGGCGACAGCTCGCCGGCGCCGGCCCAGAAGCTGTCGCCGCGGCAGGTGGCGCCTTCATTGATGCGCACCGCGTCGAGGAAGCCGAGGATGCAGTCGCCGTAATATGTGGCGAATTGCGGCGTCGATGCGGCCCAATGCGTGGTGAGGAAGGGCGGCTGGTCGATCACGACATGCGGCAGGTCGCGCGCCCGCAGGATGGCGCGGGTGCGGTCGCCGCGTCCGCCGGGATCGAAATCATCGCCATGGAAGTAGAAGGCCATGACCCGCGCATGGCGAACCTCCTGGTAGAGCGGATAGAGCTTCGTCGCGTTGTTGCGCCAGCTGCCATAGAAATCCGAGAAGCTGCCATAAGCGGCCGGCGCGGTGACCACCACCGAGTCGACCTCGTTGCTGGCATCGGCTGCCATCAGCGCGATAAAGCCGCCGAAGGACTGGCCGGTCAGCGCGACCTGGCGATAGCCCTCCTCCTTCAGCTTGCGCACCGCCTGGACGAGGCCCTCTGCCGAATTGTCGAGCGTGTCGGCGACGCGCATGCGGTTGAAGCGGAAGGTGTCCCAGCCTCCGGCCTTGAGCTGCGCCATATAAGGCGGGGTGGGTGCGGTCGAGTCCTCGGAATCGACCGATCGGCCATGGCTCCAGATCACCGCGCCCGCCGCGCGCGCGGGGCCGAGCTCGGGCTCACCGGGATAGGCCGGAGCGAGCCACAAAGCATCGTGAGCGTAGGCGGTTCCGAGAAAGGCAAAGGAGGTGCAGAGGCCGAGGACGAAGTTGCGGAGCGACATTGTGCTTTGTTTCCCTGCGGAGGACTGCGGACAGCATCCGGCCTCAATCGTTTAGAAAAAGTTTCCGGCTAGAATTGGGCAAAGAGGTTGCTCTCGCTACTGGTTTCCCGCCGGAACTTTCGTGCAACTCATGAGCAATGCGCTATACCGATAGTGGGATTGACGACCTCCGGGCTTCGCTTTTGACGCGAGTCGTAAGGGAAGGAATGTAGATGAGCGCTCGATTCTCCCCGGTACTTCTCAGCCTATTCCTGGCGCTTTGGCTGGGTGGCTGCGACACGGCGACGCAGGCGTTGGAAGGACCGATTCCGCCGCTACCAGCGGGCGAGGCGCGGCTGTTTTTCTACCGCGACGCCAATGTTTATGACGGATTGCTAACGACGATTGTATCCCTGAACGGCGTTCCGGTCGGCGCCTCGGAGTTGGGGACCGTCTTCTATCGCGACGTCGCGCCCGGTACCTATCAAATCGGGGCGCGCAGCGACAAGCTTTATCCGGATCAGGTCAAGACCGTCGCGGTCGCGCCGGGCACCACCACCTATGTCAGGGTGCAGACACTGCCCTATTGGGGGCAGTCCGGCTGGCAGTGGCAGGGGAACACGTTCATCGTCAGCATCGTCAATCCCGCCATGGCCGAGCAAGAGATAATCCCGCTTCAGCACATACGCGGCTGAAGCGGTCGGTCGCGTTCGGACGAGAGGTAAGTGGGCCGCGCTAGGCGCGGAGCGTCATCAGGACCAGCGAGGCAAGAACGACGCCGGCGGATTGGGCGCCGGCGGTGATCTGACCCAGCATCAGGCCGCAGACCGTGCTGGCCAGCGTTACGGCACCAAGAAGCGTGCTCATCGACAAGGCCTCCTTCGGGTTTTATCGGCCGAGTTTGCGGAACAACGCCGCACCCCAAAGGTTTATTCCGCTTTTTAGGCATCCATCGTCAGGCATCGATCTTGGTGCTGGCAGCGAGTTTTGCCAGCGCCTGGGGGGTATCGATATCGGTGAGCACCGCGTCGCTTTCCATCTCGACCTCGACGACCCGCTCCGGATGGGCGGTGATGAGGTCGCGCGCGCCGACATCGCCCGAAATCGCGGTGAGCTCGGGAAAGAGCTGCCGCGCCAACAAGACGGGGTTGCCGCGCTTGCCGCGCCGGGTCGGGACGCAGATGGCGCGGCCCTCGACCGGGTTGAACGCGGCGATCAACCGGTCAATCACCGCCGCACTCACCAACGGCATGTCGCCGAGGCAGATGACAACGCCGTCGATCTCCGCCGGAAGCGTGGCAAGGCCGCGTTTGACCGAGGTGGAAAGCCCTTGGGCATAGTCGGGGTTGTAGACGAAGCGGGCTTCGAGCCCGGCGAGGGCGTTCTCGACCTTCTCGCGCTCATGCCCTGTTACGACGACCAGTGGGCGCGCCTCGGACGCCGCCGCCGCCTCGGCGACCCGCCGGACCATGGGCTTGCCGTCGATGCCGATGAGCAGCTTGTTCACCGTTCCCATTCGGCGCGATTGCCCGGCGGCCAGAACCAGCCCGGCGATCCGCGGCGCGCCCGGCACGACTTTCGCGGCCTCGGCCGCGACCTTGGCCCGGGGGAGCGGCCGGGTCGGGATATCGGCGAGGAGACCGCCCACGCCCATGCGCATGATCTCGGCCGGGCTTGCCGGCAAGCCGGCCAGCAGCCGCTGCAACACCCAGTCGAAGCCATTGACCTTGGGCGAGCGGGCGCAACCGGGAAGCCCCAGCACCGGTATTGCGCCGCAGCGGCCCATCAGCATGAGATTGCCGGGATCGACCGGCATGCCGAAATGCTCGATGACGCCGCCTGCCGCTTCGATGGCTGCCGGGATGACGTCACGCCGGTCGACGATCGCCGAAGCGCCGGCCACCAGCACCAGCTCGGCGCCCTCCGCGATGGCGGCGGCGATGTGGGGCGCGAGCTCGGCCGGGCGATGCTCCGAGCGCCGCTCCGCAACCAGGGTGCTGCCCAGCCCGGCGAGGCGTTCGCGCGTGGTCTCGACGGTCTTGTCGAGCATGCTCTCCTTGGTCCCGGGCAGGCGCGTCTGGATCAGCGCGACGCGCCGGGGCGAGAAGGGCGCCACGGCAATGAGCGGGCCGGATGACGCCGCCTCGGCGACCCAGGCGGCGACCGAGCGCTCGCGTACCGCAAACGGAATGACCTTCACGGTCGCCACCATCTGCTTCGGCGCCACCACGCTATAGGGCTCGATCGTGGCTAGCGTCAGCGTCTCGTCGACGAGATTGAGGCGATCGATCCGGGCGCGGTCGAAGACAAGAATACCAGGCACTTCCGAAAACAGGTTGACGCGGCCGGTGAAGGGCGCGGCAACGCTCACATGGCCGCCCGCCAGCGGCCGGGCGATCTCACGGGCGGCGGTGTTTTCGTCGACATCGCCGGGTTCGAGCTGCGCCGCAATCACGGTGGCGCGGCCGGCAGCGCGCAGCGCCGCGACGTCCTCGGCGCTGAGCACGCGGCCTTTGCGCAGGCTGCGGTCGCCGGCCTTGAGAGAATGGGCGAGCACCGCGCCGACCGCTTCGGCGACGGGGATCTCGCCGAATTTCATGCCGCCTCGCGGTCGCTCTGCGGCTCGGCGCGGAGCACCTGCGTCATCTGCGCCATGATGGCGACGGCGATCTCCGCCGGCGAAATGGCGCCGATATCGAGGCCGACCGGCCCATGGATGCGGGCCAGTTCTTCCTCGCCGAAGCCCAGCGCCTGCAGCCGCTTGCAGCGTGCGGCATGGGTCTTTTTCGAGCCGAGCGCGCCGATATAGAAGGCATCCGAGCGCAAGGCGACGCTGAGCGCGGGATCGTCGAGCTTCGGATCATGCGTCAGCGTAACCACCGCCGTGCGCCGGTTGGGTTTCAACTTCTCCATCGCCTCGTCGGGCCAGTCGGTCGACAGCACGACATCGGGGAAGCGCGCGTCGCTGGCAAAGGCGGTGCGCGGATCGACGACGGTGACGAGATATCCGGTGAGCGCCGCCATGCGCGCCAGCGGCTGGGCGATATGGACAGCGCCGACGATGACGCAGCGCAGCCGCGGATTGAACACCTCGATAAAGACCGGCCCGTCCGCCGTCTCGATCGTGGCGTTGCGGTCCTCGGTGACGGCCTTGCGAATGGCCTGAAGGGCGGCCGCGTCGAGCGTCAAATCGCCAGCCGTTTCAGTGGCTTCGATAAAGGTCTGAAAGCCGTTGGTGAGGTTCGTTGCGAGCACCGCCGCGCGACCCTCGCGGCTCGCGGCAAGCGCCTTCTGGAGAAAGCCGAGCTTCATTCGACGCGCTCGACGAAGACCTGGATCTTGCCGCCGCAGGCAAGCCCGACTTCCCAGGCGCGATCATTGCTGACACCGAAGCTGAGGAGGCGCGGCTTGCCGTCGGCAATGGTCTTCAGCCCTTCCTCGATCACCGCGCCCTCGACGCAACCGCCCGAGACTGAGCCGATGAAGGCGCCCTCTTGCTCGAGCGCGAGCTTGGCGCCGACCGGCCGGGGCGACGAGCCCCAGGTGCTGACCACGGTCGCCAGCGCCACGCCTTTGCCGAGCGCGCGCCAATCCACCGCCTGCTGCAGGATCTCTTCGTTATCGCCCATCATCTTACCCCGCTTCCCGCCATGCCGCCGCCGCTTCCAGCCGCCGCGGTCCCGGCCGGCTCAACGCCGTTACCAACTCACCCAGGCTTTCCAGATTGTGCACCGGACGGAACTCGTCAACATGCGGCAGGATCGCCCTCATCCCCAATGATTTTGGTGCGAATCCCTCGTAACGCAACAGCGGGTTCAGCCAGATGAGGCGGCGGCAGGATTTGTGCAGCCGGTCCATCTCCCGGCCGATGCCGGCGCCGGCGTCGCGGTCAAGCCCGTCGGTGATGAGCAGCACGACCGCCCCCTGGCCGAGGACGCGGCGCGACCAGTCGCGGTTGAAATCGGCAAGGCACTGACCGATGCGCGTGCCGCCCGACCAGTCCTCGACCGCACCGGCCACCTTGTCGAGCGCAACATCGACGTCCCGGTAGCGCAGGAAGCGCGTGATGTTGGTCAGCCGCGTGCCAAACAGGAACGTGGAGACGCGGTCGCGGTCGTTGGTCACGGCATGCATGAAATGGAGGAAGGTGCGGCTGTAGCGGCTCATCGACCCCGAGATGTCGCAGAGCACGACAAGGGGCGGCGGCCGGCGCCGGCGGCGCTTGCGTTTCAGGGTCAGCAGATCGCCGGAGCGGAGCTGCGCCCGCAAGGTCGCGCGCATATCGGTGCGCGCGCCGCGCGGATCGGCGGCAAAGCGCCGCGTCGGCAGGTCGGCGATCGGCAGCGCCATGCGGCGGATGGCGGTACGCGCCGCCGCCAGCTCGGCCGTCGACATTTTCTCGAAATCCATCTTCTGCAGCAGCTCGCGCTCCGAGAAGGTCATGGCGGCGTCGACCTCGATCTCGGTCTCGCTCGGCCGGTCCTTGTCATGGCCATCGCCGGCATGGAGCGCCTCGGCGAGCCGCCGGCTGATCTCCTCGCCGGGCTCGTTGCTGCGGATCGCCGGCAGCATCAGCGCCATCATCTTTTCGAGCAGCTCCGGATTGCGCCAGAAGATGTGGAAGGCCTGGTCGAAGAGCTCGCGCTGGTCGCGGCGGTTGACGAAAACGGCGTGGAGCGTCCAATAGAAATCGCTGCGGTCGGTGATGCCGACGGCGCGCACCGCCTCGACCGCCGCCAGTACCTTGCCCGGCCCGATCGGCAGCCCGGCGGCGCGCAGCGTGCGCGCGAAATACATGATGTTGGCGAGGAGGCGGCCCGCCATCAGCTCGCCTGGGCGAGCTCCTGCTTCACCTGGGTGAGCAGGCGCTGCGCCTCCGAGCCCTGAATCTTGGCGATGTCGTCCTGGTATTTGAGCAGCACACCCAGCGTGTCGTTGATCGCCTCGGGCGTCAGCGCCAGGACGTCGAGTTGGGTCAGCGCATGCGCCCAGTCGATCGTCTCGGCGACGCCGGGCAGCTTGAAGAGATCGCTGGTGGCGCGCAGCTTCTGCACGAAGGCGACCACTTCGCGCGAGAGCTGCTCGGCCGCGCCCGGCGCCTTCACCTTCAGAATCTCGAGCTCGCGCGCGGCGTTGGGATAGTCGACCCAGAAATAGAAGCAGCGGCGCTTCAGCGCGTCGTGGATCTCGCGCGTGCGGTTCGACGTGATGACGACGATCGGCGGGTGCGCCGCCTTCATCGTGCCGATCTCGGGGATGGTGATCTGGAAATCCGAGAGCACTTCGAGGAGATAGGCCTCGAAGGGCTCGTCGGTGCGGTCGAGCTCATCGATCAGGAGCACCGGCGGGCCGGCGATGTCCGGCTCCAGCGCTTGCAGCAGCGGACGCTTGATCAGGAAGCGGTCGGAGAAGATCTCGTCCTCGACCGCTTCGCGGCTTTCGGCCTCGGCCTCGGCGAGGCGAATCTCGATCATCTGCCGCGAATAATTCCACTCATAGACCGCCGAAGCGACGTCGAGCCCCTCATAGCATTGCAGGCGAATGAGCCGGCGCCCCAGCGTCTCCGCCAGCACCTTGGCAATCTCGGTCTTGCCGACCCCGGCCTCGCCTTCGAGAAAGAGCGGCCGGTTGAGGGTGAGCGAGAGATAAACCGCGGTGGCAAGGCTGCGATCGCCGACATAATTGCCGCGACGCAACAGCTCGAGCGTCGCGCTGACCGAAGCGGGAAGGGAGGTCATCAGGTGTCCGTCACGATTTCTTGGAGGGGTTCTAGGAAAAAACAGGCACAAGGGCAAACGGCAGGCTAAGTACCCTCTCCCCTCGTGGGAGAGGGAGGGGCCCGGCGCGCAGCGCCGGGAAGGTGAGGGGGGAGCGCCAGCACTTCAAGGATCCTCAAGCAAACGCCTTCGCGGTTCTCCAACACCTCATTGTTCCAGAAGCGCAGCACACGGAAGCCCTCGCGCTCGAGAAATCCCGTCCGTTCTTCCTCGTACCGCGTGGGGTCGGCGTGCTGACCGCCATCGATTTCGACCACGAGGCGCGGCTGGAAGCAGACGAAGTCAACGATGTACCGGCCGATCGGCTCTTGGCGGCGGAATGTGTAACCTGCGAGTTGGCGCGCGCGAAGCAGGCGCCAGATGATTTTTTCAGCTTCAGTCATGTCGCGCCGGAGGCGGCGGGCGAAGGTTGAATCTGTCATCGCCCCTCACCCTCCCGCCGCTGCGCGGCGGGCCCCTCCCTCTCCCACGGAGGGGAGAGGGGGCGTGGCGCGTCGCTGATTTTACCTCGCGTTACTGATTTACCCTGCCGCGGCGACGGCGCGTTTGGCCATGACCGTCACCAGGTGGGCGCGGTATTCGGCGCTGGCGTGGATGTCGGCGTTGAGGCCGGTGGCGCTTTGCTTGACGGCGGCGACGGCGTCGGGGCTCCAGGATTTCGCGAGCGCTGATTCCATGTCCTTCTGGCGGAAGACGACGGGGCCGGCGCCGGTGACGGCGACGCGCACCTGGCCGCCGGTGCGGGCGACGAAGACGCCGACGACGGCATAGCGCGAGGCGGGATTGGGGAATTTGGAATAGCCCGCCTTTTCCGCCTGCGGGAAGCTCACCGCGGTGACGATCTCGTCGGGCGCGAGCGCGGTCTCGAACATCCCTTTGAAGAAATCATCCGCCGCGATCTTGCGCTTGTTGGTGATCACCGTGGCATTGAGGGCGAGCACCGCCGAGGGATAATCGGCGGCGGGATCGTTGTTGGCGATCGAGCCGCCGATCGTGCCGCGATTGCGCACCTGGGGGTCGCCGATGCCTTCGGCGAGATGGGCGAGCGCCGGAATGGCGCTCTTCACCACGTCCGAGGTCGCGACTTCGACGTGCCGCGTCATCGCGCCGATGACCACGGCATTGCCCTCGCGCTTGATGCCCTTGAGCTCGGCGATGCGGCCGAGATCGATGAGGTCGGAAGGCTTGGCGAGGCGCTGCTTCAGGGTCGGGATCAGCGTCATGCCGCCGGCGAGCAGCTTCGCGTCCTCTTTGCCGCCGAGCGCCTTGGCGGCGTCGGCAACGCTCTGCGCCCGCTGATACTCGAAATTGTACATGGCTCTTGCTCCCTTATCCTATTCCGCCGCCTTGGGCATGGTCTTGTCGGCGATCGCGCGCCAGATGCGTTCGGGTGTTGCCGGCATCTCCATATCGCTGACGCCGAGCGGCGCCAGCGCGTTGACCACCGCGTTCATCACCGCGGCCGGGGCGCCGATGGCGCCGGCCTCGCCGCAGCCTTTGACGCCGAGCGGATTGTGCGTGCACAGCGTCGTATGCGTCGCGACGTCGAAGGCGGGCAGGTCGTCGGCGCGCGGCATGCAGTAATCCATGAACGAGCCGGTGATGAGCTGGCCGTCCTCGTCATAGACCGCGTTCTCCAGCAGCGCCTGGCCGATGCCTTGCGCCAGCCCGCCATGCACCTGGCCTTCGACGATCAGCGGATTGACGATGCGGCCGAAATCGTCGGCGGCGGTGAAGCGCTCGACGCTGACGATGCCGGTATCGCGGTCGATCTCGATCTCGGCGATGTGGCAGCCGGCGGGATAGGTGAAGTTCTTCGGATCGTAGAAGGAGGTCTCGTCGAGGCCGGGCTCGAGCTCCTCGATCGGGTAGTTGTGCGGCACATAGGCGGCGAAGGCGACCTGGCCGAAGGCGACATTCTTGTCGGTGCCGGCGATCGAGTATTTGCCGTCCTTGAACTCGATATCCGCCTCGTCGGTCTCGAGCAGATGGGCGGCGATCTTCTTGCCTTTGTTCACCACCTTGTCGATGGCCTTGACCAGCGCCGAGCCGCCGACCGGCAGCGAGCGCGAGCCATAGGTGCCCATTCCGAAGGGGATCTTGTTGGTGTCGCCATGGACGACATCGACCATCTCGAGCGGCAGGCCGAGGCGCTCGGAAACCAGCTGGGCGAAGGTCGTCTCGTGGCCCTGGCCATGGCTGTGCGTTCCGGTGAAGACGGTGACGCTGCCGGTGGGATGGACGCGCAGCTCCGCCGTCTCATAGAGGCCGGCACGGGCGCCGAGCGCGCCCGCCACCGCCGAGGGCGCGATGCCGCAGGCCTCGATATAGGTGGCGATGCCGATGCCGCGCAGCTTGCCGCGCCGCGCCGCCTCCTGGCGGCGTTGCTCGAAGCCGGCGTAATCCGCCGCCTTCAGCGCCATGTCCAAGGTCGTGAAATAGTCGCCGCTGTCATAGGTGAGCGCCACCGGCGTCTGATAGGGATAGGCGTCCTTGGGGATGAAGTTGCGCCGGCGCAGCTCGGCCGGGTCGATCTTCAGCGTGCGCGCCGCGGTGTCGACGATCCGCTCGATGACATAGCAGGCTTCCGGCCGCCCGGCGCCGCGATAGGCGTCGACCGGCACGGTGTTGGTGAAGGCGGACTTCACCTCGACATAGACCGCCGGCGTGGTGTAGGTGCCGGCGAGCAGGGTGCCGTAGAGATAGGTCGGGATCGCCGTCGAGAAGGTCGAGAGATAGCCGCCGAGATTGGCGATCGTCGCCACCCGCAGCGCCAGGAATTTGCCGTCCTTGTCGAGCGCGAGCTCGGCGTGGGTGACGTGGTCGCGGCCCTGAGCATCGGAGGCGAAGCTCTCGCCGCGCTCGGCGGTCCACTTGATCGGACGGCCAACCCGCGCCGACGCCCAGGTGACGATGGCCTCTTCGGCATAATGATAGATCTTGGAGCCGAAGCCGCCTCCGACATCGGGCGCGACGACGCGCAGCTTGTGCTCCGGCAGCTGCAGCACGAAGGCGCCCATCAGCAGGCGGATGACATGGGGATTCTGGCTGGTGGTGTAGAGCGTGTGCTCGCCGGTGGCGCGATCATACTCGCCGATCGCCGCGCGCGGCTCCATCGCATTCGGCACCAGGCGGTTGTTGACGATGTCGATCCGCGCCACGTGCGCGGCCTTGGCGAAGGCGGCGTCCACCGCCGCCTTGTCGCCGAGATGCCAGTCGTAGCAGAGATTGCCCTTGGCCTGCTCATGGAGCTGCGGCGCGCCCGGCTTCAGCGCTTCTTCGGCGGAGACCACCGCCGGCAGCGTGTTGTAGTCGACGGCGATCAACTCGGCCGCATCCTTGGCCTGTGCCCGGGTCTCGGCGATGACGACGGCGACGGGATCGCCGATATGCCGCACCTTGCCTTGCGCCAGCACAGGATGCGGCGGCTCGGCCATCGGCGAGCCATCCTTCGAATGGATGAGCCAGCCGCAGGGGAGGCCGCCCACCTGCATGTCGGGGCCGGTGAAGACGGCGAGCACGCCCGGCGCCGCCTTGGCTTTGGTGCTGTCGATGCCTTTGATCTCGGCATGGGCGTGCGGGCTGCGCAGGATGAAGGCGTGGACCTGGCCCGGGCGGTTGATGTCGTCGGTATAGGTGCCGCGACCTGTGAGGAAGCGTGCGTCTTCCTTGCGGCGCACGGGGGCGCCGATCCCGGTGCTGGACATTACGCGGTCCTCCCCATCGCCTCCGTGCCGGCTTTGATCGCTTTGACGATGTTGTGATAGCCGGTGCAGCGGCAGATATTGCCCTCGAGCCATTCGCGGATCTGCTGCTCGGTCGGGTTCTTGTGACGCTGGGCAAAGTCGACGGCGCTCATCACCATGCCGGGCGTGCAGAAGCCGCATTGCAGGCCGTGATTTTCGCGGAAGGCTTCCTGCATCGGATGCAGCTTGTCGCCGGTGGCAAGGCCTTCGATCGTCGTCACTTTCGCCCCCTCGGCCTGCACCGCGAGCATGGTGCAGCTCTTGGCCGAGATGCCGTCGACATGCACGACGCAAGCGCCGCACTGGCTGGTGTCGCAGCCGACATGGGTCCCGGTGAGGCCGAGATGCTCCCGCAGCAGCTGCACCAGGAGGGTGCGCGGTTCGACGGTAGCGGTGACCGATTTGCCGTTGACCGTAAGCGTTACGGTGGCCATGGACTTCGACTCCCTCTATGTCGTTTTCGGTGCCGCCCCCGTGACGCCACGCTCCCGAAGGGGCCGCCCGGAGCGCCACGCGGAGGATAATAACCCAAGTTTCATGCGCCGGAGGCGCGCGGTCAAGCCGCTCAGTGCCCGGCGGCGTGGGTGAAGAAATAAAGCAGGACGATGACGACGACGACCAGGCCGAGGATCCAGACCGCGGGCGAAAGCCGCCGTGAGGGCGGTGCCGGCGTGGGCGTCGGCGCCGGGGCGGTGGCTTGCGGAGGTGCCGCGGCCGCGGCGGGGGCAGCCGCGGCGGGTGCGGCGGCCGGCGCCGCTTCCGCGGGCGCGCCGCCGACCACCTCGGAGAAGGAGCGGAAGAAATCCTCGGCCATCTTGCGGGCGGTCGCATCGATGAGCCGCGAGCCGATCTGCGCCAGCTTGCCGCCGACATGCGCCTCGACGGTATAGCTGAGCTTGGTGCCGGGCCCGTCATCGCTGAGCCGCACCGTGGCGCCGCCTTTGGCGAAGCCGGCGGCGCCGCCGTTGCCTTCGCCGCTGATCTTGTAGCCGTTGGGCGGGTCGAGATCGGACAGCGTGACCTTGCCGCCGAAGCGCGCCTTGACCGGGCCGACCTTGGCGGTCACTTTGGCTTCGAGCTGGTTGTCGGAGACCTTGTGTACTTCCTCGCAGCCCGGAATGCTCCGCCGCAAGATCTCGGGATCGTTGAGTGCTTCCCACACCTTTTGGCGCGGTGCCGGAATCCGGAACTCGCCGGTCATGTCCATGGCGGCCTTCCCTCGGTTTTTCTGAGCGGCGGCGAGCCTATCGCGTCGTTCTGCCGCGGGCAAGGATAGCCGCGGACTCCCGGGAGCCGACGCCGGAGGCCATAGTGGGTCGATGACCGCCCCCGCCGCGCTGTTGTGGGCCGTACCCTTTCTCGGCCTGCTGCTGACGATCGCCTGCGCGCCGCTGGTGGCGCCGGCCGTATGGCACCGGCATTACGCCAAGCTCGCTCTGTTCTGGTCGCTTGCCTTCCTGCTGCCGGAAGCGGTCGTCAACGGTCCCGGTGCGGCGGGCGCAGCGCTGCTCGAGACCGCGGTCTTCCAATATCTGCCTTTTGCCCTGTTGCTGGGATCGCTTTACATCATCGCCGGCGGCCTGCGCGTGACCGGCACGCCGCATGGCGCGCCCGCCGTCAACACGGCGATGCTTGCCATCGGCACCGCGCTCGCCAGTGTCATCGGCACGCCGGGCGCGGCGATGTTGATGGTTCGGCCGCTCATCCGCGCCAACCGCCACCGCCGGCCCAGCGCGCATGTCTTCGTCTTCCTGATCTTGCTGGTGGCCAATGTCGGCGGCGCGCTGACGCCGATCGGCAATCCGCCGCTCTTCCTGGGTTTCCTCGCCGGGGTGCCGTTCTTCTGGCCGCTCGCGCATCTCTGGGCCCCGACGCTGTTCGTCGCGGCCGGGCTGCTCTTCAGCTTCTACACGCTCGACCGCTATATCTTTCATCGCCGCGGCCGGATCGATCCGGCCCTGCTGCCCGAGATGGAGAAGCTCGGCATCGAGGGTGGCGTCAATATCGCGCTGCTGGCTCTGGTTATCTTGGCGGTGCTGCTGCGCGCCTTCTGGCATCCCGCGCTCGCGCTGCCCCTGGGCGCGATCCGCTGGAACGTCGTGGAGATCGCGGCAGACGCGCTCCTCGCCGCGGCCGGGCTGCTGTCGCTCGCATTGACCACGCGGGAAACGCGGCAGCGCAATGATTTCGCCTGGCGGCCGATGATCGAGGTGGCGGTTCTCTTCGCCGGGATCTTCATCACGCTCATTCCGGTGACGGCGATGATCGCGGCCGGAACCGCCGGACCCGCGGCGCCCTTGTTCGTGCGGCTGATGCCGGGCGGCGTTCCCGATGACCGGCTGTTCTATTGGGGGACAGGTCTGCTGTCGGCGGTGCTCGACAATGCGCCGAGCTATCTCGTCTCTCTCCATTTCGCCGGCGGCAGCGGGGCGGCGGTCGCCGCGGCGCTGCCGGAGACCTTGGCGGCGATCTCGGCGGCAGCCGCCTTCTTCGGCGCCTTCACCTATCTCGGCAACGCGCCCAATCTGCTGATCAAGAGCATTGCGGAAAGCCACGGCATCGCGATGCCGCGCTTTTTTCCCTATATCGGCTGGGCGATCCTCTGCCTGTTGCCGTGGCTGTTGCTGGTGCAGCTGCTGTTCTTCCCCTGACGCGGCTTGCCGCGCCGGGCCGGAGCGCGGTAGAACCCCGCGTCCCGCCCTCGAATGTCCCCGCCGCACATGTCCAGGCTCCGCCCGTTCCTCGCTCTCCTGCTGCTGGTCGCTTTCGTTCCCGCCGCCGGCGCGCAGTTCGCCACGTTCCAGAAATCGACGCTGACCATCGATACCGACAGCGGGCCGCAGCGCTTCACCGTCGAGCTTGCGACGACGCCGGCGGAGCAGGAGCAGGGGCTGATGTTCCGCCGCTCGCTCCCCGCCGATGCCGGCATGCTGTTCGATTTCGGCGCCACTCAGCCGGCGGCCTTCTGGATGAAGAACACGCTCATCCCGCTCGACATGCTGTTCATCGCCGCCGATGGCCGCGTCGCCGACATCCACGAGCGCGCCGTGCCGCTGTCCGAGGCGACGATCTATTCGAAAGTGCCGGTGCGCGCCGTCCTCGAGCTCAATGGCGGCACCGTTTCACGCCTCGGCATCCATCTCGGCGACGTCGTGCATTTTTCGATCTTCGGCAATTGAGCGGGCAGGCGAAGGGCCTTGTCGGAGAGGCAGCGGACGAAGGCGCCTTGCGCCTGCGCTTAGGCCCTAGCGCTTCCGTGCCAGGGTGATGCCGTCGGCGAGCGGGAGCAGCGAGAGGTCGATGCGCTCGTCGCGGTGCAGCTTGGCGTTGAGCGCGCGCAGCGCCAGGGTTTCGGCATCCTTGCGGCGGTGATCGGCGACCCGGCCGCTCCACAGCACATTGTCGATGACGATGAGCCCGCCGGGCCGCACCAGGCGCAACGCGCGCTCGTAGTAGCCGTCGTAATTCTCCTTGTCGGCATCGATGAAGACGAAGTCGAAGCGGCCCTCCTGCCCGTCGGCGAGCAGCGCGTCGAGCGTCGCGAGCGCCGGGGCGAGGCGGAGCTCGATCTTGCTGTCGACGCCGGCCTCGGCCCAATAGCGCCGGGCGATGGCTGTGGTCTCGGGATTGACGTCGCAAGCGATAATGCGCCCGTCAGGCGGCAGCGCCAGCGCCAGGACGAGCGCGCTATAGCCGGTGAACGTGCCGATCTCGAGGCAGCGTTGGGCGCCGATGAGACGGGCGAGCAGCGCCATGAGCTGTCCCTGATCCGGCGCGATCTGCATGCCCGCCATGGGCAGCCGCGCGGTCTCGTCGCGCAGGCGCCGCAGCAGCGGCGGTTCGCGCAAGGAGGTGTCGAGCACGTAGTCCTGGAGTCTTTCGGTGAGCTCGATATGGCGCTTGGTCATGGGTCGCCTCGCCTCGCCAACAGCGCGGCAATCCTGGCGGGCAAAGCGCCGCGAGGAAAGGGCCGGCGCGCGCCTGCGTCCCGGTTCATCCGGGTTTATCGCTCGAAAGATTTCTGGGAGCTTCCTTTTGCGACTCCGTTTGCTCGGGTCCGCTCGCGCAGAGAAGTGTCATGGACCCGGGCATCTTCGACCAAGGATCGCTGCCAACCCTGAAGATCGAGCGCCTGCTCCGGCGGATCGATCGCATCGTCGCCGCGCTCGAGGCGAATACGTCGCCGCTCGACCACGACAAGTGGAAATCACTGAAATCGGCCAGACGCGAGCGCCAGAACCTGCGGCTCCTGCTCCTGGCGCGAAAAATCGAGTGCCGAAGGGCGATCGTCTGTCTGAGGCGATGGCGCTACGGGTTCAATGTCAAAACGCGATCTTTCACCCGTTCTCTCCCGAGCTCGCCGCCAGCCTCCGCGACCTGGCGCGACGGACCCATTTCGGTCGTGCGGGGCGGCAGAGCATAGGCGGCCGCGCTGGTCGGCCGAATGGGTGCAGGGCCGCCGCTGCGATCAGTAGCCAAAGCCGAATCCCATGCCGAACCCGACCGCCGGCGCGGCGCCATAGTTCCGCGCGAGGCTTTCCCGTTGCAGGCAACCGGCGAATTGCGGTGTCCCGGGCTGGAAGCCATAGCCGGTGCATGCGGCTTCATCCTGGGCGCGCAGCTCCTGCGGCGAGGCGCAAGAGCAGAGACCGACCAAGGCAAGGCCGAGAAGCCCCGCCGCTGCCGATTTTCTCAACATCCATTCTCGACGGGCTTGGCCGCGGACGGTGCTTCGATCTGCGTCTCCGCCGAACCGGCGGGCGCTGCCGACGCGTCGGCGGCAACTTCCTCCGACCGGGAGACGTGCCACGGCCGTCCCTTCGATAACCGCTCGATGCGCTCGGCGCTGTCTCGACAGAGGCTCGCCAGTTTGAAGAATTCGACGGAAGCCGCCGGCTCCGTCGCCGTGAGCGCGAGCTCGCTCATTTCCGCGGCGCGCTCGCGCAAGTATTTTGCGTAGTCCATCGGCGCCCCATTCGCTTGTCGCAGGGGTAAACGCTTTGATCGGGCGCGAGTGGCGGCCGATCGGCGTTTTAGCGTCCCGGTGCGCAATGACGGCGTGCGGGCGCCAGCGCCGTCCGGCGCGGCGGGCTCAACGCAGAATTGGCGGAACCTGGGCGCGATTACCGCGTTTCCTTGTTCGCCGATTGGTTACCTGGGCCTCGCTTGTGCCGGCGGCCTATGGCCGCCGCTTGCCGAGCCCCGCAGTTGATCATGCAGGAGGAGGCACGCCTTGAACGCGTGGATCGGTGTAACGATGGCGTTCTTTGCCGTCGCGGCGGTGGTGGCCGCATACTTAACGGGCATGTAGGCCGACCCGATGGCGTCGCTTCGAACTGCGCGTCCGGACCGCAATGCTGCCCCAAAAAGGCGATGCTGAGACGCAAAGTGCGGCGACTGATTCAATTTGTTGCAAATTAACGATGTATCTGTCGCACTGGGTTTACGCGGACCGTTTAAGACTGCGCGTCAACAACCAGCACGTTGCAGGAGGCCCGCAGTGACTTCGTTTGGCAAGCTCGTTGAAGAACAGCTCCCGCGTTTGCGCCGCTATGCCCTCGCTCTGTTGCGCGATCCCGACAAAGCCGACGACCTGGTTCAGGATACGGTTCTTCGAGCACTCGAGAAGAAGCACCTTTATCAACCGGACACGAATTTGCGCGCCTGGCTCTTCACGCTTCTGCACAACCAGCACGTCAACCGCGTTCGCCAGCTCGTGCGGCAGGGCCCGACGGCGAATATCGACGACATCCAGGCACCGGCTCCGGCGACGCAGATGCGCCGATTGGAGCTCAATGATCTCGACCGAGCCGTTGCTCGGCTACCCCACGACCAACGTACCGTCCTTCTGCTCATCGGGCTTGAAGGGATGAAGTATGACGAGGTCGCCGACATCCTGGGCGTGCCGGTAGGCACGGTGCGCTCGCGCCTCAGCCGTGCGCGCGCCGATCTGCGCGTCATGCTCAGCGAAGACCCGGGGACCTCGCAATCGCTGCCGCCCCGCGCCGCCCCGGCGACGCGCGAGCGACGCCCAGGCCAAACCAATCAGGCGGCGTCGATCGGCCTCTGAGCGTGATCCTCCGGGATCACGATCTCGAGCTGCCAAGCCAAGGTGATCGGCTCGCCTGGCGCTGCGGATGGGCGGCGGCAGGCGAGCCGAGAGCCGGTTTTGAGTCGGATGACGATCTCGGACGCGGTGACGGCGATGATCTCGGCGCCGTCGATGCTCCAGAGGACGCCCCGGCAATCGAACCGCTCGAGCGGATAGCGCGGATGGCAGCCGAAGAGGCTGGCGGTATCCCAGCCTGACTCCGCCGCTCGGATCGCCCAGTCACTGCTGACGAACTGCGCCGCGTCTCGCATGAGCGTGTACCAGCGCGAGGCGGGAACACTGACAGGGCAAGGCAATGTCGACCAGCACGCCACGCCCTTTCGCCACTCTTTCAAACGTATCTCGACCCGCAAGGTACTCGCCGCACACTGACACGCGCTGGTAGAGACCAGAACGCCGCTATGATCGCCCAAATTGGACTGGTTTCTTCTGTCCTTTTTGGGCCAAGGCTCGCGACTCCAACGAGACCGCACGCGTTGCGCAGACGCGCGAGCGGCGTCAAGAACGGGGTGCTCGAGGGATCGGGGCGGAGGACAGAAATGGCGTGTCAGGACGCAGGTACAGCCAAGCCCCGGCGCCGTTGCTTGCTTGCTGCGGCGCTGATGTTTGCGGCGGTGATGCTTTGCTCTGTCGTCGCCGCTGCCGCCGAGAGCTTCAGCGATCCCATCGCTTATTGCCGAGCGGTGCGCACGATCGACAAACCGGATGCGCGATACGACGGCGCGAAATTGCCGGCGTGGATGGCCGCGAAGCTTCATCTCGATCCCAGCCAGGGCAAGCTGATGGAGTGGCGTTGCGCGCGCGGCGCGGTGCTCGCCTGTCTCTACGGCGCGAACATACCCTGCGACGCCAAGGCCGATACCAGCCGGACACCGACGCCGGCCCTTGCCGCTTTCTGCCGCGAGAACCCGAACGCGACCGTCGTGCCCATGGTGGTCACCGGGCACGAGACCGTGGTGTCCTGGGCGTGCAAAGGCGGCCAGCCGGTGCCGACGAAGGTCGGCGCGGTCGATGCAGAGGGCTACGCAAAGGCCTATTGGCGCCGCGTCGCGCCGTAACGCTCAGCGCGACGGCCCCGGCTTCGACGTCTCGTCCAATCCGACGCACGACGCCTTCAGCGCGATGATCTCCTCGAAGCGACAACCCATGCTCCAGCCGTCGCCTCGGCACCGGGAGCAACCTACGCCCCCGGTGTACACCGGCGGCATTTTTTTTCGAACGACGTTCCCGGCGCCGGGCACGGCGTGTCACACGTGAAACATCCTGCACGATGTCAAAGAGCGCGGCTGTGAGATGGTACTACGGCACCCCTCAGGAAAGCGCTTTGCTCGAGTGGCGGAGACGCCGCGCCTCGGCAGGCCGGCGCGCCCCGGACCCCCGCAGACCCGGTTCTCCCGTCATCAATGCGTCACCGCAATTGCCTATCGTTTCGCAGAGTTCTGACTTCCACCAGCAAGGGACGCCACCATGCCGCGACGTCAGGGTGCTGCCGATGTCGGCAACGGCCAGGCCGAACATATGCAAGGCGAGCAGCCGAGCGAAGAGATATCGGTTGCCGAGGAAGATGCCAGTCGAGACGATCTCGTCGCGAGCGCGGCGACGGTCGGCATCATCTGCGTGGGCGCGGCGCTGTTCGAGGCGGCGTTGATCCCGGGCATGGTCATTGGCGTCGCTGCGATGCTGGCGCCGAAAGCACTGCCGAGAGTCAGCGGCGCGATCGAGCCGGCCTTCCGGGGCGCGGTGCGCGGCGTCTACAAGATTGGGCAGAAGGCTCGGCACGCGGTGGCGGAAGCGCAGGAGCAGGTGCGCGATATCGTTGCCGAGGAGAATGCCGAGGAAAAGGCCCCGGCGGGCGCCTGAGCCCTTCGGCAGACGGCCATGAAGCAGCACGCCCAGATCGCCCACCAGATGCCGGGGCGGATCCGGATCAAAATCCCTGCGGCCAAGGGCAATCCGGAACTGCTCGAGCAGGTCAGGCAGATCTTCGCCGAGATACCGGGATTGGAAGGTACGCGGATCAAGCCCGACGCGGGCAGCATCGTGCTGCGCTATGACCCCAAGGACGAGGACCTGTTCCAGGAGCGGCTGATGCAGCACTGGAAGCACACGGTGCCCTTGATCCCGCACAAGGCGCCGAAGCAGCCCAAAATGCCGGACAACGAATTCGCGAGGGTGACCCGCGAAGTCGAAGCCGAAGCGGCTTTTCTCGCCGGTCATTCGCGCTCGGCGCGCGCCCTCGTCAGCTTCTTTCGCGAGACCGATCGCGAGATCAAGCTGCTGACCAACAATGCCATCGACCTCAAGATCGTGCTCGCCCTGGGGCTCGCGGTCGCGACTTTCGCCGGGATCGGCGCCACGGCGGCAACGCCGATGTGGGTGACCTTGGCGCTCTTCGCTCTCAACCATTTCCTCGAAATGCATACGCCCGGGGCCGCCGCCGCGGCGGCGATGCCGCACCCAGCGATCGGCGCGGCCGCTCGCTAGGCGGGCGGCCGCGCCCGTCGTCGGCGCTGCATCATGGACTATTCAATCCGCCACGCCATCCCCGGTCGGATGCGGCTCCACATCCCGGCGCTCTATCAGTGCTCGCCGCTGTCGGAAGCCGTGCTGGCCTTCCTCGCCGCGCAGCGCTGGGTGACCCGCGCCCGCATCAATCACGGCTGCGCCAGCCTCGTCATCGAATACGACGCCGCGCAGTCGGAGCATCTGGCCCGGCTGATGGTGGCGCTGCGCGGCAGCACCATCGATGATCTGCGCGCCATGCTGCAGCGCGTTGCCGCGCCCGCCCGCGATCAGACCGCGCCGGCGCAGCCTCGCGCCGCTCGGGCGGGCGCAGCAAAGCGCTGGCCGCTGGCGCTGCCGACGGTGTCGCTCGCCCTGGCGCTGTCGAGCCATCCGCTCGCGGTCGGGGTCAACGCGCCGCTGCTGCTGTGGAACGCCTATCCCATCGCCAAGCGCGCCTGGCGGGTCTGGAGCCGGGAACGCCGTCTCAATGTCGATTTCCTCGACACCCTCGCCATCGGTGCCTCGATCGTTCAAGGCAGCCTGCTCACCGGCGCGATCATCACCTGGCTGATCCGGCTCGGCGATTGGATCCGCGATTTGACCGCGGCCGGTTCGAAACGGGCGATCAGCGAGCTGCTGGAGTTCCGGCAAAAGACCGCCTGGCGGCTGCGGGACGGCGTCGTCGCCGCGGTGCCGGCGTCCGACCTCGCGATCGACGACATCGTCATCGTTTATCACGGCGAAATGATCCCGGTCGATGGCGAGATCATCGAGGGTCGCGGCCTGATCGACCAGAAGACCATCACCGGCGAGAGCTTGCCGGTGACCCGCGGCCTCGGCGAAGCCGCCTTTGCCGCGACGATCTTGCGCGAGGGCCAGCTCACGATCCGCGCGCTCAAGGTCGGCCTCACTACGACTGCCGGCCAGATCGCGGAACTGGTCGAGAGCGCGCCGGTCGGGGACACGCGCATGCAGAACCATGCCGAGCTGTTCGCCGATCGGCTGGTGCTGCCGACGCTGAGCCTGGCCGCGGGCACGGCGGCCGTGACCGGCGACGTCAATCGTTTCCTGTCGCTCGTGATCGTCGATTTCGGCACCGGCATTCGCGTTGCCGCGCCGACCTCGGTGCTGGCGTCGATCACCCATGCCGCGCGCGCCGGCATCATCATGAAGAGCGGCGGGCATATGAAGCTGGCCGGGATCGACACGATCGTCTTCGACAAAACCGGTACCTTGACGCATGGAACGCCGGTCGTGCGCGACGTCGTCTCCTATCGCAACGCGCTGCCGGCCGATCATCTCCTCGCGGTGGCGGTGGCGGCGGAAACCCGGCTGAAGCATCCGATGGCGGAGGCGATGCGGGTGCGGGCGCGCGAGCGGGCGCTCGCCATCCCCGCCTGCGAGGAGGGGCAGTACCATGTCGGCCTCGGCGTCGAGGGCAAGGTCAACGGCTGGTATGTGCATGTCGGCAGCGAGCGCTTCCTGCGGCAGCGGGAGATCCGGCTCGACATCGCGACGAGCGACCGCCTCACGGTCGAGGCGCGCGGCGAATCCTGCACCTATGTCGCGGTCGACGGCGAGCTTGCCGGCCGCGTCGCCTATGCCGACGAGATCCGCCGGGAGAGCGCGGACGTGATCCGGCACTTGCACGCGCTGGGCGTCCGCGACACGGTCATGCTCACCGGCGACAACGGCGTCGTGGCCGGTGCGGTGCGGCGCCGGCTCGGATTGACCAGCCATCGCGCCGACCTCCTGCCGGCCGACAAGGTCGACGCCATCCGGCAGCTTCAGCGCGACGGCCGGGTCGTCGCCATGGTCGGCGACGGCATCAACGATTCGCCGGCCCTCAGCTATGCCGATGTCGGCATCGCCATGAAGCACGGTGCGGACATCCCGCATGAATCCGCGGATGTCGTGCTGATGGAGGATTCGCTGTGGAAGCTGGTGAAAGCGATCGAGATCTCGCGCGGCGCGGTCGGCCTCATCAAGCAGAACTATGCGATCGTCGCCGCGCTCAACGCGTTGGCGCTGGGGTTGGCGCTCCCCGGCGGGCTGGTCAGCCCCGCGGTCACCGCCGTGATCAGCAACGGCTCGGCGATCCTCGCTGGGGGGCGCGTTCGCTTGCCGTTCTGATCGGCCGTTCGCTCCGCTGAAAAGTGATGGTACACTGATTCCCGGCGCCACTCTGCGGGAGCACGCGGTGGAGGGAGAGCGCGTCCAAAGGAGACTTGTGGCGATCCTCGCCGCCGACGTAGCGGGCTATAGCCGCCTGACCGGCGCTGACGAGGAGGGCACGATTGCGCGGCTGCGGGCGCTGCGGCGCGAGTTGATCGACCCTACGATTGCTGCGCATGGCGGTCGGATCGTGAAGACGACCGGCGATGGCCTCCTGATCGAGTTCGCCAGTGTCGTGGATGCGGTGCGCTGTGCCATTGTGGTGCAGCGAGAAATAGCCTCTCGCGATGACCAGGTGGCGCACGACAAGCGTATCCAGTTCCGCGTCGGCATCCACATTGGAGATGTGGTGGTCGAAGACGATGACCTGCTTGGGGACGGGATCAACATTGCTGCGCGTTTGGAGGGCATCGCCGACGCGGGCGCGATCTGTCTATCAGGTGACGCCTATCGCCAGATCCAGGGCAAGATAGAGCTTGCGGCAGCGGATTTGGGTGAGCAGCGGCTTAAGAACATCGCTCAGCCGGTGCGGGTGTATCAGGTAGCGGCCTCTGAGCGCGTTGACAAAGCGGCCGCAGCGCTGGCGCTCCCCGATAAACCGTCGATAGCTATCCTGCCCTTCGAGAACATGAGCGGCGATCCCGAACAGGAGGATTTCGCCGACGGAATAGTCGAAGACATCATCACGGCCTTGTCGCGGTTCCAACAGTTGTTCGTGATCGCTCGCAACTCGTCCTTCACCTACAAAGGCCGTGCGGTGGAGGTCAAGCAGGTCGGTCGCGAGCTAGGAGTGCGCTACGTGCTCGAAGGAAGCCTGCGCAAAGCCGGGAAGCGCATCCGAGTGACCGCCCAACTGGTGGAGGCCGAGACCGGGCGCCATGTGTGGGCCGAGCGTTACGATCGCGATCTCGCGGACATTTTTTCCGTACAAGACGAGATTGCCGCGGCGGTGACAATCGCGGTAGCTCCCGCTATCGCGCAGGCTGAACTCGGGCGGGCGATGCGCAAGCCGCCGAGCAATCTCGACGCCTGGGCTGCATATCAACGCGGGCTCTGGCACTTGAGCAATGCGACAGAGGATGACAACGGTCTCGCCCAGCGGCTCTTTCAGCAAGCCATCGATCTCGACGGTAACTTCGCGGGAGGCTATGTCGGCCTTGCGTGGGCGCTGTTCCAAGCGGCCGTTCACTTCCAAGTGCGCGAGCTAGAAGAGGCGCAGTCGCTAGGAGAGACGTTGGCGCGGCGAGCGGTTGCTTTGGATGGTGCCAATGCGGAAGGCCATGTCTGCCTTGCCAGCGTCCTGCGGATGCGCGGCGACCTCGTTGGGGCTCTTGGCGAGGCCGAGCGGGCACTGGCGATATGTCCCAACTTAGCCTCCGCCCACGGAGAATTGGGAACGACGCTCGTTTACTTGGGGCGGCCGAAGGAGGGCGTCGCCTCGCTTGAAACCAGCATTCGACTTGATCCGCACGATCCGCAAATGGCGTGGCGGCTGAATTGGATTGCCGTGGGAAGCTATTGCTGCCACGACTATCAAGCAGCCGTAGATGCCGCGGAGCAGGCCATTCGTTGTTACCCGGAGTTGCCGATGCCATACCGCTGGCTTGCCGCGTCGTTCGGGCAGCTTCGTCGAGTTGTGGAAGCGAGGGAAGCCTTAGCGAAGGCGATTGCGATCAGGCCAAGCTCGTTTGAGCTATTTGTTCGCAAGCGCGTGCCGTGGCATCGTCCCGAAGACTACCAGCACATGCTGGAGGGGCTGCGCAAGGCAGGCTGGGAAAGCTGATCGCCTGCGCCGCGGTTGCCTATGCCGCCTTAACTCTGGTTCGGTAATCGCGCGGCTCGTCGGATCAGGGGGCGCTCATGGAGTGTCCAAAGTGCCATTCCGAGACGCCGGACAGCAGCAAGTTCTGCATCTCGTGCGGTGCAGCTCTCCCCGCTCGATGCCCATCATGCGGTAGCGCCAATCCGGCGGGGGCGAAGTTCTGCCTGGAGTGCGGCCAGAAGCTCGCTCGCACTCCGACCACACCTGCACCCATCCCTGCGGTCTCTCCGCCCGCTCGCACAGAAGGCATCGCTGAGCGTCGCCAGCTCACGGTCATGTTCTGTGACCTCGTCGGCTCCACCGCGCTGTCCGCCCGGCTCGACCCCGAGGACATGCGCGAGATCATTGCAGCCTACCACCGCTGCCGCGCCGAGCAGATGACCATCAACTCGTCATAGCCAGCCTCGGTCAACTCGTCCTCGATCGCCTGTAGCCGGTCGCGAATCTCGAGCCTTGCCGGATTGAGCGATCCGCCGCCGGCCGATAACCGAGATTGACGGGTGAGGCCGCAGAGCCCGGCGGGCGGGCAAAGCGGCCCACGTTCCCGGTCAATTCCGCTGCGAGCAGGGTAAGCAGCAATTGAAAACAAGAACATCGCGCAGTGCGCCCTCGTTTCGTTGATATGCTTTGGTTATCCCTGTTCTCCTGCGTGGTATCGGCTGTGGCGTTGCTGCTGGGCTTCGAGGGCGTCGCAACGAGTGCCGCGATGGCGGCGGTCAGCCTGTTCGCGCTCGCCGGTGCCCTCTTTGCGGTGATTGCGCTCGGCGCGGCTTTGACAGGCCGCTCGTCGTTCCCTGACCCGAGCTGATGCATTACGCCGGCGTGTGGCTCGCGATCTGCATCGGCATTCTCGGCCTTGCCGGCTTGATAGCGCGTGGCCGGTCACCGCGCCGCTCAACCAGCGCCGAGCCGATCGAAGAGGATGACCCCGATCATAATCATGGAAGCTGGTTTTGATTGTGCTAGGAGAGAGACAATACGCGCTCGTTGTCTGCACAACGATGGCAGGTCCTTCGGTCGCCTGGGTGGCTGCGAACTAAGCGTGCTGACGCAGTAGGAAGCGGAGCGCGCCGCCGATGAAGTAATTGAAGCCCGGGCTTCGGCCTGGCGATGGCGGGCCGCTTCCTCAACAAGCTCCCCGCCGCGGAGATCGCTCTTATCTTCCATACCAGCAATCCGCTGCCGAACTATCCGGCACGCTACAGCATCGCGCCGACTGATCAGGTGCTGACGGTGCGCTTCAATGCGAACTCAAGAACTCACGTTCAGTGCTCAGCGTTGTCTTCGACCGTCGCTTTCTGCTTAGGCCGCCAGCGACTCGGATTGTGACAGGAGGGGCAGGGCGTCAGCGGCGCAAGCCGTCGAGTTAACGCGGCAAGGTATGGTGGGGAGACGGCACTTTCTACCCGGTGCCTCTCTCGATTTCTGAGGAGCAGGGAGGGGGCGCATGCCCCCTAAAGCAGGCGAACACAGGCCGAACAGCAGCCGGGGGTTCTGTGTCTAACCTTTGTCCGAAAACGCGCTCCAAGCGCCCCTCTGTTTCCGTTACCTAACCGCTTGCAAACAGGCCCAGAAACCCATAAGGAATGGCTGCATTTCTGACGTTGCGGGGCGTAGCTCAGCCTGGTAGAGCGCCAGCTTTGGGAGCTGGATGCCGGAGGTTCGAATCCTCTCGCCCCGACCATCTCGAGCGATGAGGGGGAAATATGGCGGTTGCACGCATCTATCGGCCGACCAAGACGGCGATGCAATCCGGCCGCGCCAAGACGCACAAATGGGTGCTCGACTACGAGCAGGCGACGCAGCGGCACCCCGATCCGCTGATGGGCTGGATCAGCGCCGGCGACACGCTGAACCAGCTGCATCTCTCCTTCGACACCCTCGAGGAGGCGGTCGCCTACGCGCAAAAGCGCGGCCTCGACTATGTCGTCGCGCCGCCGCATGAGCGCCTCGACAAGCCCAAGGCCTATGCCGACAATTTCCGCTATGACCGGCCGCGCTGGTCGGCGGGGTAAGGCGGCTCTCGCGGTCGTCTGCCGCGCCTGTTAAAGTGCGCGCCCGGAAGCGCCCTTAGCTCAGCGGATAGAGCAGCCGCCTTCTAAGCGGCAGGTCGCAGGTTCGATTCCTGCAGGGCGCGCCACTTTGCTACAGGGCCGCTCAAGAACGTCGTCCTCGTCCACGGGGCCTTCGCCGACGGTTCTGGAGGGCGGCGCGTCGCCGACATTCCCGGACCAGCGCCGCCAGGCCATGGTCGAGGTCATATCGCGGAGTGAGGCGATGATCGACGAAAAAAAGCTCGAAGAGCGCCTGGTTGCGCTCGAAGCGGCGAAATCCTGGGGGCCGCGCGTCGTCTCGCGGCTGGAGATGCTGCTGCGCTCGGGCACGGACGAGGCGCTCTACCGCATCAATCCGA
>DATJLU010000052.1:0-24296 GCA_035509275.1 Allostellaceae bacterium
GCGAGGTGGATGGAGAGCTTGCCCAACAGTTTTGAGATCAGGTTCCGCGTCTCGGTGGCAGCGGTGGCGAGCTTTGCCGGGTCGAGCAGCACCTCAATGCTGCGAACGATTTCGACCAGCTCGGCGTGTTGTTTTCGGTAAGTATCGGATGCAGCCATCTTTGGACCCCCCAACAAATATTGAGCGTTGCCGGGCAAGCCAGGGCGCGGGACGCCCAGTCGAGCCCGCTGATCAAGGCCCGAGCATGACCGAAGCCGGTTAATAAACTGCTACAATAGTGGGTGCTGTTCATGACCAACTCTACCTACGATAGGCACGGAGCTGGCCTGTGGCCGCGCGGCTACAGTGAATACTACCCGCTCTGGACTTCACCCGATAAGCGCCCCGGCGCAAGCCGGGTAGGTTCCATCCCGCGCGGTCAGGCAGTAACCCCAAGCACCGCGCGGGGCAGTCCGAAAACCCGTGCGTCACGGGGGTGCTCCTTCCCTACAACCTTGCGAGGTTAAACCGCCGCGCACATCTCGCGTGTGACGAGCGCGGGAACTCGCGTGGTGACGCCTTCTTTTGAGTCGCGATGGACGTGATAATGCGAGTTCGACGAGAAGACGAAGCCACACGCGAGCCACGCCTCAACGAGCGCGGCTGGGTGAAGGGCGCCTATGAGAGCCCGCAGTGGAAGGCATTTGTGCGCGCCCGAGCAGCGATGAGCGCGAGAGATGAGGTGTGGCTCCGCGCCTTCGAGCGCGTCGATCTTGAGGTGCTGATCGCGCTGCGCAGACGGGAGAGCGAGGTAAAGTGACACGCCACCCTGTCGCTGCACAGCTTCTCACGCGCCCGGATGCGTGCCGCTTGGAGGTGCTATACTCGGCCGATGGAAGCCACGTACCGCATCATCAGCCATGCTGATGGCACGTTTGCCGTCGAGAGGACCGAGCCCGGGAAGCCGCCTGTAGTCACCGGACACTTCAAGACGGAACAAGAGGCGCGCGCTCATGTTGCGGACCTGAGGAAACGGCCTCCTGATACCGACTAATCCCATCAACCAGTGTGCGCGTCATCTGGGATACGGGCATCCTCACCAATGCCGGCCTGGATGGCGAACGCGCTTAGGAGCTGAGCCTCGCTCACGCCGGCCGGCTGGGCAGACGACAGCTACGGAGTCGCGAGCAACCTGATCCACGGCGTCTGGCCGCACAGCCCCGGCGTGCTGCCGGCGTCATACGAGCAGAAAGCGATCTATGTGGTCCAGGTGCAGTTGGAGAAGGCGGGCGTGTGGCTCGCGGCGGTGCTCAATGACACGCTGCACTGAGAAGGATCTGGACTGGGCTGGAATGCCAGAGGCCGATCGCCACGGCAACTAAAACCAGGAGACGATCCCGCCGCTCGGCGGCGGACAGAAGAAGGGCAGCGTTACCTCGTTGATCGGCGGATCGTCGGCGACCTCGATCGCCGCGGCCTGCAGGTCCTCCATGGTCATCTCGAGATGTTTTGCGAGGATCACACCTACGAAGCTTTGGATGAAGAAGCAGAACCAGACGGAGACCTGCGTTGTTTCGCGATAGATCTTGGTAAGTGCGTCGCGCCAGTCGCTTCCGCCAGCGGCATTGACCATCGCAGCGAGCGTCATCCATTCGCCACCGAAGTGGAGGCTGTGGCCGGCATGCTCGGCAGCCACGTAGTCGATGAACGGCACATCGCTCGGGACCTGATCATACATCGAGTCGATTAGCGTCACGTCCAGGTGGAAGGCGAACTTGTTTCGTATCGTCTCTATCACGTTTTGTCTGCCGAAGTACTTGTTAATCTGGTCGAAGCTGTCCCTGGCTTTCGGTGACAAATCCCTCTTGTGCTTGTCCCAGAGGCCCTTGGCAGAGAAGGCTTTGCTCAACAGGGTGCGCCCCTCGTGGAGTCGGCCGGCCATCATCTTGATGATGAGGAGCTCCTGGGCCATCGCGACGTGCGTTCGCACCTCGTCTTCCAGATGATTTGCCGCGAAGAACAGCAGCTTTGCCAGCACGTTCAGGTCGTTCGAGAGCTGCGACGCCATCAGATAGAAAACCCGCTCGTCATGCGGGATTTTGTCGAGCTGCGCCTTGCTTAGAGAGACACGATAGAGAGTTGTCATTGGGGCGACCTCCTCCAGCCTCCGATTGGCTCGTCTCTGTCCGGCAGTCTCAGGCTCGATGGTCCGAGTCTATCTCAACCCGCAGTTGCGCACCCGCTGGCGTTCTCCTCTTGCCCCGCGCGTCCTGTAGCGATGGCGGATGCGCCCGTTGCCTTGGTAGGGCTTCTGATCCGCAAGATGATAGGACCTGCGATCACCTCGCAGAGACGACAATGAGCGTCGGATCTGCAAGGCGGATCGCCTCCTCCCAGGAGCCGGCCTTCGAGGGCGTCGAGGTCTCCGTCTGCGCCATCGTCGGACGATCCGGCCAGCCGGCTTCGCGATCCCCGATGTCGTCGTGCGGGGCGCCCGAGGTCAGGTCGCTTGCCGCCACTTTGCTGCGGTCGGGAAGGCTGAACTCGTCGGCGGTCACCCCGCCGGCGAGCACGCCAAGCACGCCCAAAACGGCGCCGAGCTTCCGGGCCAATCGTGTGATGATGCGGCCGAGCTGCCCGATGTTGCTGTCGATCAAGAGGGCATTGTCGCATGTCGGAGCGATCACGCTATGTCGTCTCCTTCGTCACTTGAACGGGGAAGTCGAAGCGCAGCGTGACGCCTGAGATCCGGGTGCCGCTGCCGACGTTCGGGTTCGTCGGTTGCACGACATTCTGCCGTGCCGTCATGGCCCGGCCGAGCATCGGAGGTTGCGTCGCGATCTCGGCGCCGGTTACCTCATTGTAGACGACGGCGTGCGCCGGAAAGCCGAGACTGCCGAAGACCACAGTCGAGGTCGTGGCGCCGCTGGTCGCGCTCGGCGCGAAAGCCATCGTCACGCCCGCGCCCGCGTGCCCGGTCAGCTCGTCTGGCTCGTCTTGCTGGGCGACTAGGAGGCCCATAACGCCGAGGCACACGCATGCGGCCATCGTCCTGCTGCACCGCCAGCACCTCGGCCGGGCTGCAGCCCAGCGCCGCGGGAGATCGTGATCGTTTGGATTACTCATGTCCTTGCCTCTACCCGAATACAGCGAAGGGCCACCCCGTCTTGCGACCGGGCAGCCCTCCGTTTGGTGCCCAGTATAGCGCCGATAAACTTCGCCACAAAGGCTCTGCGCTCGCGAAGGGCCGACATTGACACAGACCACTCACCGACACACAACGCGTGGCCGCCACCGAACAGAAGTGGCGCTGATACATTTCGGCTGGCGTTGAGGTCGCTGCCGTCGCGAGCTGCTAGGAGGCAGGGATCGGTCACCGAGCGCACGTTTATCTGCGACGGCCAGGAGCGAAGATCGCCGTCGACCTGGGCGAGAAGGATCTGGGCGTTCGCCCGATCAGGTACGGTCACCCGCAGTTCGAGCATGATAGCAGGATGGAGGTGGGGCAGATCGAGCAGGTCGACCCTGGCGATTGGGAGACTAGGGGCGCGGCTCCGAAGGTGCTGGCAGCGGCGGTGACCGGAACGATGTCGGTCTAGCAGCCACGCCCGACGAGGTGGCGCTCAGCCATGTCGCGACTCGACTGTCCTGGGTCGGCAGAACGCGTGCGTGCGGCGCGCGTGTGAATGATGCAGAACATGGCGCGAACGTTTTGTGCCGCGGTTGTGACGTGGGGTTCGCGTTTTGGAGCACTTTTGCGCACTTTCACGCACTTTTGACCCGCGGCTTTTCCCTTGCGAAAAGCCCCGGAAACCCTCAATTTGCAAAGGTTTCCGGCGTTTGTGGGAGGTACGGGCAATTGACAAGTTTGAAGCTGCGCCGGCTTCCCGGCGATCCCTCGCGCGACGAGCTGATCGCGCGCATGATCCGCGTCGACCATGCCGGCGAATATGGCGCCAAGCGCATCTATGACGGCCAGCTCGCCGTGCTCGGCCGGGCCCGCGCGGCCAAGGATATCCGCCGCATGGCCGAGCAGGAGCAACGCCATCTCGCCGCCTTCGACAAGCTTGTTGCCGCGCGCCGCGTGCGGCCGACGCTCCTGTCGCCGCTTTGGCACGCCGCCGGCTTCGCGCTCGGTGCCGCCACCGCACTGCTCGGCGAACGCGCCGCCATGGCCTGCACGGTCGCGGTCGAAGAAGTGATCGACGAGCATTACCGCCGTCAGAGCGAAGCGCTGGGCGATGCCGAGCCGGCGCTCAAATCGACCCTCGACGAGTTCCGCCGCGACGAGCTCGAGCATCGCGAGATTGCGCTTGGGCATGGCGCCGAAGCGGCGCCCGGCTACGCCGCGCTCAGCGCCGCCATCAAGACCGGCTCACGCCTCGCCATCTGGCTCTCGACCCGGCTTTAAATTTTGACCACAGAGACAGTGAGACAGTGAGAAAATGAGACGGCGCGCTCCGCGCGCCATTTCTTTGATCAATCTCCGTGTCTCACTGTCTCTGTGGTTATTCGTCCTTTGCTCCGACTACGCGGCGAGGCGGGGCTCGCCGGCGATGAGCTCGACGATGTCGCCGATGATGGCGGTGAGGTCGTAATCTTTGGGGGTGTAGACGCGGGCGACGCCAAGGCGCTTCAGCTGCGCTTCGTCCTCGGGCGGGATGATGCCGCCCACCACCACCGGCACATGGCCGATGCCTTGCGCCGCCATGCCGCGCAGCACCTCGCTCACCAGCGGCACATGGCTGCCGGAAAGGATCGAGAGGCCGACGACATGGACGCCTTCCTCGAGCGCGGCGTTGACGATCTGCGCCGGCGTCAGGCGGATGCCCTCATAGACCACTTCGAAACCGGCATCGCGCGCTTTCAGCGCCACTTGCTCGGCGCCGCTGGAATGGCCGTCGAGGCCGGGCTTTCCCACCAGCATCTTGAGCCGCCGGCCGAGACGCTCGGAGACTTCGCCGACGCGGTGCCGCAAGCTGCCGAGCTCGCCGGCGCCGCGCGCCGCCGCGGCCTGGGCGATGCCGGTGGGCGCGCGGTACTCGCCATAGACGCGGCGCAGCGCCTCGGCCCATTCGCCGGTGGTGACGCCGGCGCGGGCGCAGTCGATCGAAGCGGGCATGACATTGCCGCCCTCGGCAGCGGCGCGGGCGAGCGCGGCGAGGGCCGGCGTCACGGCCGCGCTGTCGCGCGCCGCGCGCCAGGCGGCGAGCCGCCGCTGCTGCTCTGCCTCCGCCGACGCGTCGGGCACGAGAAAGCCGGCTTCGCCGCCGGCAAGCAGCGGCGAGGGCGCGCTCTCGGCATAGCGATTGACGCCGACGACGATCTGCTCGCCGCGCTCGATCGCGGCGAGGCGCCGAGCATTCGATTCGACAAGGCGCTGCTTCATGTAGCCGCTCTCGACCGCCGCCACGGCGCCGCCGAGACGGCGGACGCGCTCGAGCTCGGCGAGGATCTCATCTTTCAGCGCGGCAACCTTGCGCTCGATCTCCGGCGCGCCGTCGAAGATGTCGCCGAATTCCAGCAGGTCCGTCTCATAGGCGACGATCTGCTGCAGCCGGAGGCTCCATTGCTGATCCCAGGGCCGCGGCAGCCCCAGCGCCTCGTTCCAGGTGGGCAGCTGCACGGCGCGGGCGCGCGCCTGCTTCGACAGCACCACCGCCAGCATCTCGATCAGGATGCGATAGACGTTGTTCTCCGGCTGCTGCTCGGTGAGGCCCAGCGAATTCACCTGCACGCCGTAGCGGAAGCGGCGATACTTCTCCTCGGCGACGCCGTAGCGCTCGCGCGTCAGCCCGTCCCAGAGCTCGGCGAAAGCGCGCATCTTGCACATCTCGGTGATGAAGCGGATGCCGGCATTGACGAAGAAGCTGAGGCGCCCGATCACTTGCGGCAGATCCGCCGCCGGCACCTGGCCCGAGCGAATCACGGCATCGAGCACCGCCTCCGCCGTCGCCAGCGCATAGGCCACCTCCTGCACCGGCGTCGCCCCGGCCTCCTGCAGATGGTAGGAGCAGATGTTCATCGGGTTCCATTTCGGCAGCTCGCGATAGGTATAAGCGACGACATCGGCGGTGAGCTTGAGGCTGGGGCCGGGCGGGAAGATATAGGTGCCGCGCGAGAGATACTCCTTGATGACGTCGTTCTGCGTCGTGCCGGCAAGCTCGCGCGCGGCGGCGCCCTGCGCTTCGGCGGCGGCGATATAGAGCGCCAGCAGCCAGGGCGCGGTGGCGTTGATCGTCATCGAGGTGTTCATGCGCGCCAGCGGGATGCCGTCGAAGAGCGCCCGCATATCGCCGAGATGCGCGACCGGCACGCCGACCTTGCCGACCTCGCCCTTGGCCAGGGGATGGTCGCTGTCATAGCCGGTCTGGGTCGGCAGGTCGAAAGCGACGGAGAGGCCGGTCTGGCCGCGCTGCAGGTTGGTGCGATAGAGCGCGTTCGAGGCCGCCGCCGAGGAATGGCCGGAATAGGTCCGGATGAGCCAGGGCTCGTCCCGCCGCGCCGTCGTCTCGCTCATGCCCGCCTTCCCCTGTCTGCGCCGGCTTTATTGCGACGCAAAATCAATCGCAGCTGCGGCCGCCCGATGACAGTTGCGGCTGCGCGCTGAACTAACGGCGTTTCGGCAACCGCTTCCGCCAAAAGAGAAATATTGAAATAAAATGTCCTGTCAACGCGAAAAATGGACATGAATGGCCTTTTGTGCGTTGCGGCAGATAGACATTCTGCCTAAAGAATTGTTCACATTGATATTGCGTTGCACGCAAGCGGTTTTGTTCCAGCGGCTTTGACGGAGTGCCTATGCCATGAGCGAGCCTGCCCAGGTCATCCCCTTCGAGCCGGCGCCGGGCGCGGCGCGCCCGGTCAAGGACCTCTATGAGATCGGCGAGATCCCGCCCTTGGGCCATGTGCCGCGGCGCATGTATGCCTGGGCGATCCGGCGCGACCGCCACGGCCCGCCGGATTCGGCGATGCAGGTCGAGGTGTTGACGACGCCCGAGCTGGCGCCGGACGAGGTGCTGGTCCTGGTGATGGCGGCGGGGGTCAACTACAACGGCGTCTGGGCCTCGCTCGGCAAGCCGATCTCGCCCTTCGACGTGCACAAGGCGGATTACCATGTCGCCGGCTCCGACGCGGCCGGCGTGGTGTGGGCGGTCGGCTCCAAGGTGAAGCGCTGGAAGGTTGGCGACGAGGTCGTCGTCCACTGCAACCAGGATGACGGCGATGACGAGGAGTGCAATGGCGGCGATCCCATGTTCTCGCCGTCGCAGCGCATCTGGGGCTACGAGACGCCGGACGGCTCCTTCGCGCAATTCGCCCGCGTCCAGGGCCGCCAGCTCATGGAGCGGCCGAAGCATCTCACCTGGGAAGAGAGCGGCTGCTATGTGCTGACCCTGGCGACCGCCTATCGCATGCTGTTCGGCCATCGTCCGCATGTGCTGCGGCCGGGTCAGAACGTGCTGGTCTGGGGCGCCGCGGGCGGCCTCGGCTCGATGGCGATCCAGCTTATCGCCACCGCCGGCGCCAATGCGATCGCCGTCATCTCCGAGGATGAGAAGCGCGATTTCGTGCTGTCGCTCGGCGCGCGCGGCGTCATCAACCGCAAGAAGTTCGATTGCTGGGGCCGGCTTCCCGACATCAACAGCGCCGGCGGCTATGGCGACTACATGAAGAAGGTGCGCGAGTTCGGCAAGGCGATCTGGGAGTTCACCGGCAAAGGCAACGATGTCGATTTCGTCTTCGAGCATCCCGGCGAGCAGACCTTCCCGGTCTCGTGCTTCATCGTGAAGCGCGGCGGCATGGTCGTGTTCTGCGCCGGCACCACCGGCTACAACCTCACCTTCGATGCGCGCTTCGTCTGGATGCGGCAAAAGCGCATCCAGGGCAGCCATTTCGCCAACCTGCTGCAAGCGAGCCAGGCCAATCACCTCGTCGTGCAGCGCCGCATCGATCCCTGCATGTCCGAGGTCTTCGCCTGGAACGACATCCCGCGCGCGCATATGAAGATGTGGCGCAACGAGCACAAGCCCGGAAACATGGCCGTGCTGGTGCAGGCAAAGCGCCCGGGCCTGCGCGGCCTCGAAGAGGCGGCGAACGCTTGAATCCCCTCTCCCCTCCGTGGGAGAGGGAGGGGCCCGTCGCGCAGCGACGGGAGGGTGAGGGGGCAGCGCCGCTGATCGCCCCTCACCCTCCCATTGCTTCGCAATGGGTCCCTCCCTCTCCCACAAGGGGAGAGGGGGAAACATCAGAGGGAAGACGATGTCTCTAACGGCAAGCGCCAGCGCGGCGAGCGACACGTTGCTCCCCAATCTTCTGTCGCTCACCGCTCGCGCGCTCGATGCGGCGGAGGGGCTGGTGGCGGCGGCGAAGCGGCGGCTGCTGGCCGAGCTGGCGCCGGGCGGTGCCATCGACCCGGCGCTGTTGGAGCGGCGGCAATTTGCGGCGCATGGCTTCGCCTGGATGGCAACCTATGTCGAGGCGCTGCGCCGGATGCGGCTCTGGGCGGAGGGGCTCGATGGTGCCGGCACGCTGCGCGAGCTCGATGCGCTGATGCTGCAGATGGCGTTCGGCGAATATCTGAGCCAGCTCGCCGGCGGCATCGCCTTGAGCCAGGGCGAAGTGGTGCGGCCGCATGATCTCGGCCTCGGCGCGGCGGAGCTCGATGCCTTCCGCCGGGCGGAGGTGGCGGCACTGATCCAGAGCGGCAATACCGAAGCGGCCCGCGCCCGGCTTGCCGAGCTCATCGCGGCCTCGCTCGAGAGCGGTGATTTCGGCCATCTCGCGCTCGGCGAAGAGGCGCTCGACATGGTGCGGGATCAGTTCCGCCGCTTCGGCGCCGAGCAGGTCGAGCCGTTCGCCCATGATTGGCATCTCAGCGATGAGCTCATTCCGCTGCCGGTGATCGAGGCGATGGCCGGGCTCGGCGTCTTCGGATTGACCGTGCCGGAGGACTTCGGCGGCCTCGGCCTTGGCAAGCTCGCCATGTGCATCGTCTCCGAGGAGCTGTCGCGCGCCTATATCGGCGTCGGCTCGCTCGGCACGCGCTCGGAGATCGCTGCCGAGCTCATCCGCCTCGGCGGCACGGCGCAGCAGAAGGAGAAATACCTGCCGCTGATCGCCTCGGGCGCAATCCTGCCGACGGCGGTCTTCACCGAGCCCGATACCGGCTCCGATCTGGGCTCGCTCAGGACGCGCGCGGTGCGCGAGGGCAATCTCTACAAGATCTACGGCGCCAAGACCTGGATCACCCATGCGGCGCGCACCGATCTGATGACGTTGCTGGTGCGCACCGATCCCGCCACCAGCGACTATCGCGGGCTCAGCATGTTCCTGGCGCAGAAGCCGCGCGGCAGCGAAGCGGAGCCTTTCCCGGCGCCGGGCATGAGCGGCAGTGAGATCCGCGTGCTCGGCTATCGCGGCATGAAGGAGTACGAGATCGGCTTCGACGGCTTCGCCGTGCCGGCGGAGAACCTGCTCGGCGGCATCGAGGGGCAGGGGTTCAAGCAGCTGATGGCGACCTTCGAGAGCGCCCGCATCCAGACGGCATCGCGCGCCGTCGGCGTGGCGCAGAACGCGCTCGAGCTCGGCCTCGGCTACGCGCTCGAGCGACGCCAGTTCGGCAAGCCGATCTACGCGTTCCCGCGCGTCTTCGGCAAGCTCGCCTGGATGGCGGTCGAGACCATGGTCGCGCGCCAGCTCACCTATTTCGCGGCGCGCGAGAAGGATGGCGAGCGGCGCTGCGACATCGAGGCGGGCATGGCGAAGCTGCTGGCGGCGCGCACCGCCTGGGCCAATGCCGACAACGCGCTGCAGATTCATGGCGGCAATGGCTATGCGCTCGAATACAAGATCAGCCGCGTGCTGTGCGATGCGCGCATCCTCAACATCTTCGAAGGCGCCGCCGAGATCCAGGCGCATGTCATCGCGCGCGGCCTCTTGGCCGGGCGCAACTGAACAAACGCCGCGCGCAAAAAACTCACAGATCGGTCACAACCAGAGCGCGCGCTGCCGCCCTAGAGCTGGCAAAACAGGTTTTTGCGGTCAGGGGACGGGATGATGCCACTGGGGTACGAAGCAAGTTGGCAGGAGGAGTGGCAGGTGGTGGTACGGCGGCGCGATGCGCTGCTCGCGCATGCGCGCGAGCTCCAGGCGGAGATCAGCGCCGTGCTGCGCCGGCGGCAGCCGCCGCCGATGGACCTGCTGCGCGCCGCCGAGCGCACCGAGGACGAGCTGAGCGCGCTGAAGGTGCGGCTCCGGGACATCCTGCGCCGCGTCGGCTGAGCATTTCCGCCCTTGCCCGGCGGTGGGCAAACAGGCGATTCTAGGGCCCGGCATTTGAACGACGAGCGGGCTCCCGCCCATGCCGGTACCGCCGGTGCAGAACTTTGCCCTGTTGCTGGGCCTTTCTTTCTTCTTCGGGCTCGCCTTCGAGGAGTTTTTCCGGCGTAGCGGCGAAGCGCGGCCGGGCGGCGTGCGCACGTTTCCGCTGCTGGCGATGACCGGCGGGGCGCTTTATCTCCTCGACCCGACGCGCTTGTTGCCGCTGGCGGCGGGGCTCCTGGTGCTTGGCGCCTGGCTTCTCCTCTATTACCGCGACCGCCTCAGCAGCGTCGATGCGACCGGCGCGCCGGATGCCGGGCTCATCGTTCCCGTCGCCAACCTGCTCGCCTATCTGCTCGGCCCGATCGTCCTGGCGGAGCCGCCTTGGATCGGCGTCGGCCTCACCGTCGCCGCCGTGCTGCTGCTGACCGGGCGCGAGCGGCTCCACGACTTCGCCCGGCGGCTCGAGCTGCGCGAGATCGTCACCGCCGGCGAGTTCCTGATCCTCACCGGGCTGGTCCTGCCGCTGCTGCCGGACCGGCCGGTGACGTCGCTGACCTCGATCACCCCCTACAAGGCCTGGCTCGCGCTGCTCGCCGTCTGCACCATTTCCTATGCGAGCTACCTGCTGCAGCGCTACGTCGCCCCCAAGGGCGGCGATCTCTGGGTGGCGGCGCTGGGCGGGCTCTATTCCTCGACCGCGACCACAGTGGTGTTGGCGCGCCAGGCCGGCGCCAATCCCGCCACCGCGTCGCGCGCGCAGGCCGGCATCATCCTCGCGACCGCGCTGATGTATCCGCGCATCCTGGTGGTGATCGGCGTCTTCAACCCGCAGCTCGCTTTGGGCCTGGCGCCGCCGCTGCTCGCGCTCGCCGTGGTCGGGCTGGCGCTCGCCGCCTGGCAGTATTACCGCGCCGGGGCGAGTCGCGATCCAGGCGTTGCGCAGGCGCCGCGCAATCCGCTCGAGCTCAACGCCGCGGCGCTCTTCGCGGTGCTCTTCGTCATCATCTCGGTTCTGTCGAGCTGGGTGAAAAGCCGCTTCGGCGAGGCCGGCATCGACGTTCTGGCCGCCGTCGTCGGCGTCACCGACATCGATCCCTTCGTGCTCAGCATCGCGCAGGGCGTGGCGGCGCCGCTGTCCGTCGCCGGCGCCGCCACCGCGGTGCTCATCGCCACCGCCTCGAACAACCTGCTCAAGGCCGGCTATGCTGGCGCCTTCGCGGGGGTGAGGGCGAGCCTGCCGGCCGCCGGCGCGCTCGTTTTCCTGGCGCTGTGCGGCCTCGGCCTCGCCGCCTGGCTGGTCCTGCACGGAGCTTGAGGGGGGAGAGAGCATGGCCAAAAAATCGCGCCGCGCCGCGCGCGAGCCCGAAGGACACGAGTACGCCAAGGCGCTCGTCAAGCTGCAGATCGAGCTGGTGAAGCTGCAGCGCGAGCTGATCGCCGGCGGCGACCGCATCCTCGTCCTCATCGAAGGCCGCGACACCGCCGGCAAGGACGGGACGATCAAGCATATCATCGAGCACCTGAGTCCGCGCGAAACGCGCGTCGTGGCGCTCGGGCCGCCATCGGATCGCGAGCGGCATTCCTGGTATTTCCAGCGCTATGTCCACTATCTTCCCGCCGCGGGTGAGATGGTGCTGTTCAATCGCAGCTGGTACAACCGCGCCGGCGTCGAGCCGGTGATGGGCTTCTGCACGCAGAAGGAGACGCGCGAATTCCTCGAGACTGTGCCGGATTTCGAGCACATGCTGATCCGCTCCGGCATCAAGCTGCTCAAATATTATCTCGACATCGACAAGCATGAGCAGCGGCGGCGTCTCGCCGACCGCCGCCGCGATCCGCTGAAGCAGTGGAAGCTGAGCCCGGTCGACGCCAAGGCGCAGCACCTCTGGCGCGCGTACAGCAAGGCGCGCGACACGATGTTCCGCCGCACCCACACCGAATTCGCGCCCTGGACCGTCGTCCGTGCCGATGACAAGCATCTGGCGCGGCTCAACCTCATCCGCGACCTGCTGTCACGCATCGACTATCCCGGGCGCGACAAGCGCCTCATCGTCGCCGACCGCGACATCGTCTTCCGCTACGACCCGCAGTTCTTGGAGAGCGGCAAGATCGCCCGCTGAACGGCCAGACTAAAACCACGCGATACCGAGGAGCGCCAGGCCGCCGAAGAGGGCGAAGAGCGCCGCGGCGGCAAAGCGCGTCCAGCGCGGATCGATTCGCGCTGCCGCGTAGCCGCCGAACAGCACGGTCGGGATGTCGACCGCCAGCATCCCCAAGGTCGAGCCCGCGACCACCGGCAGCACGGTACCGAAGCGTGCCGCGAGAGCGACCGTGGCGAGCTGCGTCTTGTCGCCCATCTCGGCGAGGAAGAAGCTCGCCACCGTGGCGAGATAAGCGCTGCCGGCGGCGCCGCGCGCCATCCGCGGCGCGTCGGCCCGGTCCGGGACGAACATCCAGAGCGCCATGCCGAGGAAGGCCGCCGCCAATCCCCAGCGCAGCCAGTGCGGGTCGAGCGCGGCGGCGACCAGCGCGCCGAGAAGCCCGGCCAGCAGGTGATTGGCGACCGTCGCCGTCAACATGCCGAGGATGATCGGCACGGGCCGGGCGAAGCGCGAGGCAAGGAACAGCGCCAGCAGCTGCGTCTTGTCGCCAAACTCGGAGGCGGCGACCACAAGGGCGGTGGCGAGAGCGGCGTGCATGAGGCTGAGACCGGGTCTCGCTGATGGTTGCGCGCTTACCGCGCATAGACGCGCCGAGAATACGCTAAGATGCCGCCGGAAAGGAGGCGAGATGCCGGATCGGATCTTCGGCGCGCCGCCGCGCTACCTCCAGGGCGCCGGCGCGCTGGCGCAGCTCGCACCGCTCTTCGGCCGGCTCGGCCGGCGCCCGTTCATTCTTACCGATGCGGCGGCGCCGGAGCCGCTGCGTCAGGAAATCGAGCAGCGGCTCAAGGAGACGACCGACCGCGTCATCTTCGGCGTCGCCGGCGGTCCCTGCAGCGCCGCCGAGATCGAGCGCTTCGTCGAGACGGCGCGCATGCTCGAGGCGGATCTGCTGGCCGGGCTGGGCGGCGCCCTCGCTATCGGCCTGGCCAAAGGCGTTGCCCTGACGACGCGCCTGCCGCTCGTCACCGTGCCGACGGCGCCCTGCTGCCATGCCGCGGTGAGCCGCCTCGTCGAGATCGAGGGCGATGGCGAGGCGGCGGCCGAGACTCGGCTTTTGCCGCAGCCACCGGAAGCGGTGCTGGTCGATACCGCGCTTGTCGCCGCTGCGCCGCCGCGTCTCTTCATCGCCGGGCTGGGCGATGCGATCGCGCGCAAGTTTGAGCTGGAGCACAGTACTGCTACCGGCGCGCTCAATCTCCTCGAGGGGCGGCCGACGCTGCTGGCCGCCGCTTCGGCCGAAGCGTGCTATCGCGCGATCCGCGAACATGCCGGCGCCGCGCTCGCGCTACGCACGCGGCGCAGCGGCGGCGAGGCGTTGGAGCAGGTGACCGAAGCGATGCTGCTCCTCGGCGGCCTCGCGCATGAAAGCGGCGGCCCCTCGATCGCGCATGCGCTGGCGCGGGGCTTGGCCATGCTGCCGCCGTGCCGCACCGCGCTGCATGGCGAGCTCGTCGCCTTCGCGCTGTTGGCGCAGCTGGTCTTCGAGGACCGGCCGGCGGCTCTCCTCGGCGATCTCGTCGGCTTCCATCGCTCGCTCGGTCTGCCCACGCGACTCGACGAGATCGGCATCGTCACCGATGCGACCGCTGCGGCCGAGACGGCGGCGCGGCGCAGCCTTCCCACCGAGGGCAAGAAGCTCGCCCGCGCCATCCTCGCGGTGGATGCGCTTCAGGCTCGATAATGCCCTAAATCTGTTCCAATTCTGACTCGGCACACTCGCTCGACGGCTTAATAGACTCAAAGAAAAACAACCGCTGGCATTCAGCGGTTTCTGCCGAGGCCGGGTTGGGGACGTATCGATGGGTGGGCAAGTTCTTTGGGCGGTATTGATCGGGCTCTGGGTGGCGCTGTTTCTCTCCGAGACATTTCCGGGCCGGCACGGGCCGCCCGATTCCGCCATGGCGCAGGTCGAATGGCACATGCCTGGCTCGGCGACGCCGCTTGCGGTTGGCGAAGTCACCGACCTCGCGACCTGTCAGGAAATGCAGCGCCGCATCGCCTTGCAGGGCGGCAGCGCGAGCGGCGTCACCGTCGCTTGCAAGGGCCCGCTTTGAGCGAGCCCGACGCAGCGGATCAGAATTCGATGCAGATCTTGCCGAAATGCCGGCCGGCCGCGATCGCGCGGATGGCGTCGGCGACTTCGTCGAAGGCGTAGCGCTTCTCGTCGATCGGCGGCTTGATGCCGTGCAGGTCGATGGCGCGGACCATGTCCTCGAAGGCGTCGCGGCTGCCCAGCGTCACGCCTTGCAGCCGCACATTCTGCGTCACCACGCGGCCGAGATTCAGTTCGGCGGTCGCGCCTGATAGCACGCCGATCATGGCGAGCGTGCCGCTGGTGCGGATGGCGCGCAGCGATTGGTCGAGCGTCTCGGCGCCGCCCAGCTCGACGATGAGATCGGCGCCGCGCCCGCCCAGCGCCTTGCGCGTCTCGCGGCTCCATTCGGGATGCGTCCGGTAGTTGATGCCGAGATCCGCGCCGAAGCTTTTGGCGCGCGCCAGCTTTTCGTCGCTCGACGAGGTCAGGATGACGAAGGCGCCCTGCATCTTGGCGAACAGCGCGGCAAAGAGCGAAACACCGCCCGTGCCTTGCGTCACCACGGCATCGCCCGCCTTGACGCCGCTGCCGATGACGGCGCTCCATGCCGTGAGCGCGGCGCAAGGCAGCGTCGCCGCTTCGAGCGCGCTCCAGCCTTTCGGCGCTTTCACCACGCCCGCTTGCGGCAACAGCATCAGCTCTTGCATCACGCCGTCGAGCATGCCCCCCAGCATGCCGGCGCGGTGCTCTTCTTTCATTGAGCCAGCGATCCAGCGCTGCGCGAAGGCCGGGCAAACCAGATCGCCCGGCTTGACCCGGGTGACGCCCGGCCCGACCGCGCTCACCCACCCGGCGCCGTCGGAGAGCGGGATCAAGGGCAGCTCGCCGCTATGGCTGCCATAGCCGCGCCGCGTCATGACGAAGTCGCGGAAATTGACCGAGGCCGCCGCCATCTTCACCAGCACGTCGCCGGGGCCCGGGGCGCGCTCGGGCCGGGTGCCGGGCTTGATGTGCTCGACGCCCCAGGCGTCGCGCATTTCCATCACCTTCATGACGTGTCCTCCGTCGCTTTCGCCGCCGCCTAGCCGCCGTTCACGTGTGCGTCAATGGCAATTGCCGGCGCGGCGCGGGACTTCCTACATTGAGGGCAAACGAGCAAAGGAGCCGAGCCATGTGGATGCGCAAGAAGACGGCGATGCCGGCACGCGCGGACGCGCTGCCCGGGCGCGCCGCGAAGATGCCGGTGCCCGAGGCGCATTTCGTCAACGGCCATCCGCTGAAGCCGCCCTTTCCGGCCGGGCTCGAGACGGCGATCTTCGGCCTGGGTTGCTTCTGGGGCGCCGAGCGCTGCTTCTGGCGGCTGCCGGGCGTCTACACCACGGCGGTCGGCTATGCCGGCGGCTACACGCCCAATGCGACGTACGAGGAAGTCTGCTCCGGTCTCACCGGCCATACCGAAGCGGTGCTGGTGGTCTTCGATCCCAAGCAGGTGAGCTACGAGACCTTGCTCAAGACCTTCTGGGAAAGCCACGACCCGACGCAGGGCATGCGCCAGGGCAATGATGTCGGCACCCAATACCGCTCGGCCATCTACTATACGACGCCGGAGCAGCGCCGCCTCGCCGAGGCCTCGCGCGAGGCCTATCAGCAAGCGCTCACCCGCGCCGGACGCGGCGCCGTCACCACCGAGATCGCCGAGGCCGGCGACTTCTTCTACGCCGAGGATTACCACCAGCAATACCTCGCGAAGAATCCCGGCGGCTATTGCGGCCTGGGTGGCACGGGTGTGAGCTGTCCGGCGCCGGCGGCGGAGTAACTCTGGGCTCGCTGATTCGCTGACTGCAGCGCCGGCGATGCTTTGGCGACCGTATGGATTCCCGCTTTCGCGACGCTTTCGCGGGAATGACGAAGTAATTTGATTTCGCCTGATTTTCCGTCGCCCCCGCGAAAGCGGGGGCCCAGTTGCACTCTCTGATGAGCGCCTATCTCGGACGCAAGATGCGAGTGCAGAGCTCCGCCCGCATCAATGATGCGGCGATAGAGCCGCCGTGATCTCGATCACGCGCTCGACGGTGATCCCGCGGCGTTGCTCGACCGCAAGGGGATGGTCTGCGACGTCGAGCGTAATCGCCGGGCGTTTGTTGTTGCTGCGCAGCTGCAGGCTTACCTCGAGATCGAGCATGGGCGGATAGATCGCGACATGGTTGGCCAGCTTTCCCGCATGCGGCGGCTCGTTCTCCGCATCCGCCGCGTCCCAGAGATCCAGGATGCGATAGAAGCTTTGCTTGGAGACCGACGCCCAAACGCCCCAGATGTAGGTGGTGTCGTAGCCGATCACCGGGATCTCGATGCAGCCGCGCATGAAGAACCCGATATCCTCTATGTAGCAGCGATCGCTGTCGCACTTGCCGCGGCTGCCGCGCTCCGCGACGGGGATCGCGACCCATTGGTCCGGCGCCTTGTAGGCCCAGCCTTCCGGCAGCGTGCTGTATTGCTTACCGCAACAGCCGCAAGTCCAAGCGTATTGCATGCAACGACGCTCCCCTTCTGCCGACTCAGGCTTCGAGCCGCTTTGCCAGCCGGAGGCGGCGAACCACGCTGCGGTCGATGGTTGCAAAACGTGGCGAATCGACCTCGATCGCAAAGCCCTGCGCTTGGGCAAAGCGCAGGCCGCGGCGGTTATGGGCGAGGAGGCTGGTCGAGAGGCGGCGCGCGCCGTGCTCGCGCGCCCATTCTTCGAGCCGGGCCATGAGGCCGCGACCGATGCCGACGCCCCAATGCGTCCGCAGCAGGCTCAGGGTGCACAAGCAATCATGCTGCATGCGCAACCCCAGCTCTTTCGCGATCGAGCCGTAGCCGACGACCCTCTCGCCGTCGCGGTCGCGCGCGACCGCCGCCAGCGCCAAGCGCCCGGCCTTCTGCTCGTCGGCGAGCGCCTGTGCCATCGCCGTCTCCGTCAGCACTTCCTCCGGCTCCTTGAGGTGGAACGACGTCTCTGCCAGGAGCTGGCGCTCCCACCGGCAAACGAGCCCGGCCTCCTCGGGGCGGATCGGCCGGAAGGCGAGCGCAGCCGGCTCGATCCGGCCCGGCGCGACATCGATCTCGCGCCAATCCGCGCCGTCGAGCGGGCGCAGCGTCTTCGCCATCCAATAATGCGCGTGCGCCTTGCCGTCGAGAAAGACGGCTTCGGCGATGCGTCCTTCGCTGACGAAACCGCGCTTGCGGTAGAGCGCCTGCCCGCGCTCATTGGCCTCGTCGACGCGCAGCTCGAGCCGCCACGCACCGCCGGCGCGCGCCCAATCCTCGACGGCGGTGAAGAGACGCGTGCCGATGCCGCGCCCGCGCCAGGAACGGCGCAGCCCGACATGGCCGATATAGAGGATGCCGCCGGAGCGCCGGAACACGCCGGCGAAGCCGCCGAGAAAGCCGATGATCTCGTCGCCGGCGAGCGCCAACAGATAGATGCCGCTGCGCTTGTCGCGCATTACCGCGAGGCGCTCCTCGACGCCGTCGCGCCAGCGCCGGTATTCGCCGGGCTTGCCCAGGAACTCGGTCTCCTCATCGATCCGGCCGACCGCCTCCAGCAGCGCCCCGCCTTCCTCGGGCAGGGCCGCGCGGATGACGATGTCGGGTGTCGCGTGCTCAGGCATGTCACATTTCCTTAACGGCCGTGCCAAAAACAAAAGCCCCGCCGGGATGCGGCGGGGCCGGATGGTCGATCGATGCTGCGGCTGCTCTACCGCATGCACGACTCCCTCGGCCCCGCGCGGTTACCGCGGTCCTCGATCAGCAAAGAGGTCAGGGCCGAAATCATGAGCGCGACGGTATGGGAGTTCAGCGCCGGCGTCAATGGCGATGGCAGACGCCGTTGCTTCACTTCCCCGCGAACACCGGCTTGCGCTTCTCCATGAAGGCGCGGCGGCCTTCGATGTAGTCGGCGCTGTCGAAGCAGCGCTTGACCAGCGCCTCGCAGCGCTCGCGGTCGAGCTGGGCGGCGGGCCGGGCGAGCTCGCTCACCACGCCTTTCACCGCCTCCATGGTGAGCGGCGCGTTGTCGGCGATGAGCGCGCAGTAGTTCCGGACATAGGCCTCGAGCTCGGTCTCCGGCACGGCCCGGTTAACGAGCCCCATGGCGAGCGCCTCGGCGGCCGAGAAATGCCGCGCGGTGAAGAATATCTCCTTGGCGAAGGACGGGCCGACGAGATCGACGAGCTTCTTGACGCCGGCCCAGCGGTAGCCGAGGCCGAGCCGCGCGGCGGGCACGCCGAAGCGGGCATTGTCAGCGGCGATGCGCAAATCGCATTGCAGCGCGACGCCGACACCGCCGCCGATGCAGAAGCCGTAGATCATTGCGATGGTCGGCTTTCTCAGCTCGCCCAGCTTCTGGTTCGCGAGCTCGGCGATACGGTCGTAATCGGCGATGCTCTCGGGCGAGGAGCGCTGCTTCTCGAATTGCGAGATGTCGGCACCGGAAACGAAGGCCTTGTCGCCGACGCCGCGCAAGACGACGACGCGAATCTCGGGATCGCGGTCGAAGTGATCGAGGATCACCGGCATCGCTTGCCACATGTCGAGCGACAACGCGTTGCGCCGCTCGGGGTTGTTGAAGCTCATCCAGCCGATCGCGCCATCCTTTTCGGCGATCACGCGCTCGCTCGGGGAAATCATCGTCTTGCTCCTCAGGAAATCAGATCACGCCTTTGCTGCGGAAATCGGCGATCGTCTTTTCGTCATAGCCGATTTCGCGCAGCACCTCGTCGGTATGCTGCCCGCGCTCGGGCGTCGGCAGCCGCATTTCCGACGGCGTGCGGCTCAACGTCACCGCCTGGCCCACCACTTCGAGGCGGCCCAAACTCGGGTGTTCGACCGGCTGCGCGATGCCGAGATGGCGCACCTGCGGATCGGCGAAGACCTCGTCCATCTTGTAGATCGGACCGCACGGCACGCCGGCGCCGTTGATGAGCTCGATCCACTCGGCCGAGCTGCGCGTCTTGGTGATCTCCTCGATCGCGGCGTTGAGCCGGTCGCGGTTCTTGGAGCGCAGCTTGTCGGTGGCGTAATCGGGATCGGTGGCGAGGCTCTCGGCGCCGAGCGCCTTGCACAGGCGCTTATAGATCTCGGCGCCGGCGGCAGCGATGTTGATGTGCCCGTCTTTGGTTTTGAACACGCCGGTCGGGATGCTGGTCGGATGATTGTTGCCGGCCTGGCCGGGCACTTCCTTGCCGATGAGCCAGCGCGCCGCCTGGAAGTCGAGCATGGCGATCTGCGCCGAGAGCAGCGAGGATTCGACCCATTGGCCTTCGCCCGACACCTCGCGCTCCAGCAGCGCCACCAGGATGCCCATGGCGCAGAAGATGCCGGCGGTGAGATCGGCCACCGGAATGCCGACGCGCACCGGTCCCTGGCCCGGAAGCCCGGTGATCGACATGAGGCCACCCATGCCCTGCGCGATCTGGTCGAAGCCCGGCCGGTCGCGATAGGGCCCGCTCTGGCCGAAGCCGGAGATGCTGCCATAGACGAGGCGCGGGTTCACTTTGCGCAGGCTCTCGTAATCGACCTTGAGGCGGTATTTGACGTCGGGCCGATAATTCTCGACCAAGACATCCGCCTCCTTCACCAGCCGCATCAGGATCTCGAGCCCCTCGGGCTGCTTCAGATCGAGCGTCATGCTGCGCTTGTTGCGCTGCAAATTCTGAAAGTCGGGACCGTGGCGCGACCCGCCCAGCCCGCCATCCCCTTCGACGGCCTCGACCTTGATGACCTGGGCGCCCCAATCGGCGAGCTGGCGCACGCAGGTGGGGCCGGCGCGGACGCGGGTGAGGTCGACGACTTTGAAACGCGACAGGGGCAGCTTGCTCATGTGTCTTCTAATCCTCCGAACCGGCTTTTCCCGCCACTATCGGGCTTCCGACCGGGTCGGGCAAGCATCGGGATCGCAACCCTTGCTTGCGCCGTTAGCGGCAAGGAATGGCGGAATTCACCATGCCTCCTGAACCTTCGTCCCGCGACCGGGTCGCGTTCGACGAGCTTTGGCGCTGGGTCGCGCCTTGGCTGGTGGGCGCGTTCCTGGTGCTGGCGGTGCTGCTCGGCCTGTTCACCGCGAGCCGGGCAGAGGGCGATGTCAGCTATGTCATCGGCTTCGCCACCGCCGGCCTCGCGCTGCTGATGCTGGCCTGGCGCCTCAAACGAGCCCTCGACGGCGATCGCGCGCCGATGTCGGTGCTGGTCGATGAGGCCACGGCCCTGGTGGTGGTGATCGCGCTGCTCGCGGCTCTCGCGGTCGGTGGGCTGCTGCTCGCGGCGCGTTCGGCCGAAGCGGTGCCGGAAGCGGTGGGCTATGCGCTCTTCGGCGTCTCGCTCGTCTTCATCTTCGCCAATCTGAAGCACTATTTCGACGGGCGCGAGCGCGGGGGATGAGCCCGTGCCGACGCGGTGAGGGCTTTTGAGTCAAAGAGTTAGCCCGGTTTTTACGGGCCCTTAAGCCGGTTGTGCTGAACTCTCCGGCGATGGATGGCGTCCCCGGTTCGGGGCGGCATCGCGAAACGGCAAACCCGGGGCGACCCGGGGACGCAAAGCCTCCGGCCTTCCCTTCGGCAGGTAGCGGGGCTTCCGAACGAGGCCCCCATGCGGCTGCGCTATCGCCTGGCGATCATCTTCCTGCTGGCTTTTCCCGCCGCCTCCTTCGCCGCCAAGGAGCCGGCGCCGTCGCTGCGCCAGCCCGTCTCCCTCTTTGGCACCAGTGAGATCTTCTCCGCCGACAGCTCGGCCTTCTACAAATGGCACGGCATGATGCGGCGCTACGCGCTGGAGCGGCGGCAAGCGCCCGCGGCGTGGCGCCAGCTGGTCCGATCGCTGCAAGGCCTCGATCTCCGCGCCAAGATCGAGCGCGCCAATGCCGCCATCAACAGCCATCCCTATGTGCCCTCGCCGGTCAATTGGCACGAGAGCAATTATTGGGAGACGCCCTTCGAGTTCCTGCGCAAGGGCGGCCAGTGCCAGGATTACGCGATCGCAAAGTATCTGCTGCTGCGCGAGGCCGGCGTGCCGGCGGAGCGCTTGCGCGTCGTGGTGCTGCGCGACACGCGTCTCGGCCTTGATCATGCCGTCACCATTGCTTATGTCGGAGGCGAGGCGCTCGTCCTCGACAATCTGCGCAGTGCCGTGGTGGCGGCGAGCAGCTTGCCGGAATACGAGCCGTACTATTCCATCAACGAAGAGGGCTGGTGGTTGCATCGCGGCCCGCATGCGCGCTATGCCGCAATTCGTTGAGCGGCGCGATCGTCTGCGTTTCGCTGCGCCGCAACATAAACATCATCTTTCCGCGGCGCCATTCTCGACTCGACCTTGATCATCGCGACCCGGTAAATTCGTGAACCCTTCTCGGGCAAATTGAGAGGCTGCGCCGGCTCTTGCTTTCCTCGCTTTGGTCCAATCGTCTGCGTCTTCTCGGCGCCACAGCCATCGTCGTGCTGTGCGTTGGCGCCGTGTTCGGGCTCGGCCAGCTCATGCGCGATGAGGATGTGCCGCGCCTCATCCGGCAATATGGCGTCTGGTTCTATCTGCTGACCTTCGCCTGGACCTTCATCGAAGGCGAGACCTTCGTGCTCGTGGCCGGTTTCTTCGCCGCGCAAGGCCTGCTGAGCGGGCCGCTGCTGCTGCTGGCCGCCTGGTTCGGCAGCTTCGCCGGCGATCAGTGCTATTTCTGGATCGGCCGGCGCTATGGCCTCCGGCTGTTGTCCTATCGGCCGCATTGGCGCGGCCCGGTCGACAGCGCTCTCGGCTGGGTCAAGCGCTATGACAAATGGTTTATCCTCAGCTTTCGTTTCATCTACGGCGTGCGCAACTTCTCGTCCTTCGCGCTCGGCATCAGCGGCATCGACTGGCGCCGCTTCATGACGCTCAACTTCCTCGCCGCCATGCTGTGGGCGATGGTGTTCGTCGGCAGCGGCTATTTCTGCGGGCGCGCGCTGGAGCACATGCTGGGCCAGATCGCCGACGAGTTCAGCATGATCGCGCTCGCCGCGTTCATCGTCGGCGTCATCGGCGTCGCCATCGTCCATCGCTACCGCCGCCATCGCCGTCGCGCGGCGGAAGCGGTGTCATCCTCGCCCTGAGCGCAATACGCGAGCGATACCAGTAAAATTGTCGCATTCGATGACAATTGCGTGGCGGCTGCGCCGTCGAAATTGATCGTTAAGCAACAAAGCGGCATCATTCTCGCGCTCGCATCAGCTCGTGGTGAGGTTCATGTTCAGGTTTGCAACGGCTGCCGTTGTGTTTCTCGGCTCGGCCGCTTGGGCCGCGGCCGCGACATCGCAATGCCTGCACCCCAACGAGATCGAAGCGGATCAGGCAATCCGCTTCCAGACCGAAATCATGGTGGTCAGCGACACCTGCGGCGCACAGACCTACACGCGCTTTGCGCGCCGCAATCGCGATGCACTCGTGGAGTACCAGCAAGAGCTCGTGGAGCGCTTTCGCCGCAGCGGCTCGGCGCATGCGCAAGAGCGCTTGGATTCCTATCTGACGCAGCTCGCCAACGAGGCGTCGCTGCGCTTGGGCGCGGAGCCGGTGGCGGAGATGTGCCGCAACGCGCAACCCTTGCTCGCCACCGCCGACACGCTTTCGGGCGACCAGTTCCGTCGCTACGTCGCTCAGCGCGCCGCGGCCGACCGAAACGAGCGCCTCTGCCGCGAATAGGAGCGGCGCTCGCCTGAGCGCGCCGCGCGCGGCGCGCTTGCCAAGCACCGGCCCTCCCCGCATCTTGCGCCCGCAATGAAGCAAGATAGGGGGAGGCGATGAGGCTCCGCGCACCGGTCATTCTGCTGACGGCGGTGCTGCTCTGGGCTCTGGCGGCGCCGGCGAATGCCGCGGAGAAGCTCAGCATCGGCGTGCTCAAGCTCGCTTCCTCGGGGCCGGTCTTCATCGCCGTCGAGCGCGGCTATTTCGCCGCGCAAGGCATCGCTCCCGAGCTGCGCTTCTTCGATGCCGCGCAGCCGGTCGCCGTCGGCACCGTGGCCGGCGATGTCGATGTCGGCGTCACCGGCCTTACCGCCGGCTTCTACAATCTCGCGGGCAAGGGCGCGCTGCGCATCATCGGCGCGCAAAGCCGCGAAGAGCGGGGCTATCATCTCATCGCCTATGTCGCCTCGAACCGCGCCTTCGCCACGGGCCTCACTAGGCTGTCCGATCTGCCCGGTCATTCCGTGGCGATCACCCAGGTCGGCTCGACCTTCCATTACAGCCTCGGCCTGCTCGCGGAGAAGCTCGGCTTCCCGCTGACCAGCATCAGACTCTTGCCGCTGCAGTCGATGGGCAACATGGCGGCGGCGGTGAAGGGCAACCAGGCCGATGCCGCGCTGCTGCCCGCGACCGTCGCCTTGCCGCTGGTGACCGCGGGCGAGGCGCACAACCTCGGCTGGGTCGGCGACGAGACGCCATGGCAGCTCGGCGCGATCTTTGCGACCGAGCGCACCATCGCCGGCCGCCGCGCCGCGCTCGCCGGCTTCATCCGCGCCTATCGCCGCGCCGCGCATGATTTCTACGACGCGTTCCTGGTGAAGGGCGCCGACGGCACGCCGCGCGAAGGCGCCGAGGCGCCGGCGCTGCTGGCGATCATCGCCAAATACACCGGCCAGTCCGCGGCGCAGATCCGCAACGGCATTCCCTATATCGATCCCGACGCCAAGCTGCTGGTGAACGACATCTATCACCAGGTCGCCTGGTATCAATCGCAGGGGCTGGTCGACAAATCGGTCGATGCCAAATCGGTCCTCGACCTATCGTTCATCGGC
>DATJLU010000053.1:0-23952 GCA_035509275.1 Allostellaceae bacterium
CATGCCACGTCTCCCGCTTCGGGGCAGGGCAATCGCATTTGTCGCAGCGCCTGCGGCAAGAAAAGATCGACCACGGAGGCACGGAGATCACGGAGACGGGAAGAATGGCGCGCTTCGCGCGCCAAATGCTTATTCTCCGTGTCCTCCGTGCCTCCGTGGTGAATCATGTGCGATAGACCTGCATCGTTTTACGCGGATCCCCAAGCGGCGGGCAGGTCGAGCAGGCCGCGGAAGGCCCAGCCGCCGAAGCGAATCGGCTGGGCTTCAGCGAGCCGAAGCCGGCTCAGCCGGGTGAAGATCGACGGCAACGCCACCTCGGCGATCATGGCGCGCGCGGCCCAGGCGCCGGCGCAGAAATGCGGCCCTGCACCGAAGGCGATGCTCTTGCTGATGTCGCGGGTAACGTCGAACCGGTCGGCACTGTCGAAGACCGCCGCGTCGCGATTGGCCGAGCCGAACATGAAGAAGATGCGATCCTCGGGCGCGAAATCGATGTCCTTGAAGCGCCAAGGCCTGGCAATGCGCCGCGGCGACATGCCGATGGGGGAGATCCAGCGCGCATACTCCTCGAAGGCCTGCAGCCACGTCACCCGCCCGTCGCGCACCAGCGCCAATTGCCGGGGATGAGTGAGCAGCGCCCAGATCGTGCCGGCGATCGCATCGCGCGGCTCGTTCTGCCCGCCGGAGATCGTCAGCTTGATGTTGGCGCGCACGCTGTCGAGCGCCATGCCCGCGTGGAGCATGACGCTGAGGAGGCTCGCATTGGCATGCCGCTTCACCACCGGAATCATATCGTCGATGGCGCGGTCGATGGCGGCGGTCGCGTCATGGCAACGCCGCTCCACGGCAGGATCGCCGAGGTAATTGGCGATGCCGTCGATCATCGCCTGCGACCACGCATCCATTTCCTGATAGGAGATGTTGGTGAGGCCGGTCATGTCCTTGAGGCATTCGGCGGAGAGCGGCAGCGCAAATTCCGTGCAGAGATCGGCCCGCCCGGCCGCGCCGAACCCGGCGAGGATACGGTCCGCATGCGCCTGGAAGCGTTCGGTCCACACCTGCGTCACCGTCTTGGGCGACATCGCCGGCAGAATCACTTTGCGCTCGGAGCTGTGCGCGGCGCCGTCCTTGCGCATCATGTTGTGGCCCATCAGCCGCGTCATCAGCCCTGCCGGCTGGTCGGAGCTGAAGATGTCGATCTGCTTTTCGCAGATCATGATGTCGTCGTGCCGGGTGAGGAGCGTGCTGCCGAGCTGCGGCACATAGGCGATCGGCGCTTCGGCGCGCAGCCGGGCCAGAACGGGATAGGGGTCCCGCCAGAAGGCGTCGGCGTCGATGTCAACGGAGGGTGCGGTGCTGATCGCCGGTCCCCTTCGCCGGAGGGTGTCGAAGAGCGCCGCTACTCGGCGGCGCGGGCGCCGTTCTCCTCGGCGATCATGCGCTCGATGAAGCGCCGCATGATCATGCGGTTGGCGTCCGTGGCGATGTCGACGAGACCGGCCTCGCCGAGCTCGGTCATGCGCGCCTGCTGCGCCTCGACCATCTCCTTGTCCTCGACGAAGGTCGGCGCGATCTCGCTATAGAGCTGCTCGGTCGCGTCCGGTTCGTTCTGGCGATAGCCATTGGCGCAAGACCAGAAATAGAAGCACGAGGTTTCGGTCTCGGGCGTCAAGCCGTGGAACAGGCGGAACTGGAAGCCGCCTTCGCGCTTGCCCTCATAAGCGCCGGTGCCGACATCGGCGGCGCCGGTCCATTGCAGGATCGAGCTGGGCGCGACCCATTCGAATTCCTGCCAGCGATCGACCCGGCCGGTGAAGCCCGCCGCTTTCACGTAAGTCGGCGGCGGCACCGAGTTGCGCATCCAGCGGGTGAATTTGATGCCGGTGGAGGTGCGCGTGGTTTTCATCTCGGCGCCGACATGCGCCGCGGGATTGCCGCCCACCGTCCTGGCGTGGAGATAGCCGAGATGCGTCAGGTCCATGAGATTGTCGACCATCAGCATGTAGTTGCCCTTGATGGGATAGCAGGCATGCTTGTTGGGCCAATGGGCGCGGTCGTTGTGGTAGGGGAAGTCGAGGATCCGGCCCGGATCGGCGCGCGCCGCCTCACCCATCCACAGCCATACGAGCTGATCTTTCTCGACGACGGGGTAGCTGCGCACCCGCGCGTCGTCGGGAATGCGGCTCTGCCCGGGAATCACGACGCATTTGCCGCTGCCGTCGAAGGTCAACCCGTGATAACCGCATTGGATCCCGCCCGGAACGACGGTGCCGTGCGACAGCGGCGCCGAGCGGTGGCAACAGCGGTCCGCCAGCGCGGCGGCGGCGCCGGTGCTGTCGCGGAACAGCACGATCGGCTCGTCGCAGATGCGGCGGCCGAGCGGCTTCTCCCCGAGCTCGTCGGCCCAAGCGGCGATATACCAGGCGTTGCGAAGAAACATGACAGGTCTCCCGCGCCGGCGATTTGCGGGAAAGTGTAAGGCCGAAGGGGCGGCGAGGGAAAGCGATTCCCGCGCGACGTTGGTACCGCTACGCAAGTCCGATTGCGCAACCCCACCTCACCCCAACCCTCTCCGCCCCTGAGGGGCGGAGAGGGGGACCCGCGCAGCGGGGGGTGAGGTGGGGAGGCTGCGACCGGCGGCAGCGCATTGATCGGGTCAGGGCTGCCCGGGACGCTCCAGCCAGACCGTCATGCCCTGCTGCAACGCCGGCGCTGGCGCGGCGGGGTCGGCGCGGATGAGGAAGGTGTTGAGATCGTAATCGCCGACGGCGCGCGCCGCGCGCCAGGTCGCGAACTCGCCGCGCGGCAGGATTTCGGTGATCCGGGCGGCGACGCGGGTTTTGCCGCCGGGCAGCAGAAGCTCGACCGGCGCGCCGATCCGGAGCGTCCCGAGTCGATCCTCGCGCAGGTTGAAGCTCGCCCAGCGCTCGGCGGTCGGCCGCAAAGTCATGACCGGCTGACCCGGGATGATGGCTTCGCCGGGCTCGGCGACGAGCAAGGCGATGGTGCCGTCCTGGGGCGCGCGCAGCTGCAATTTGGCGACGCGCGCCGCAACCACCGCGACCGCCGCCGCGGCTTTGCCGACCTCGGCATCGGCCACCTCGCGCTGCTCGGCGGTCGGGCCGAGACGGGCGGCCTGGTACTGCTCCTCGGCGCCGAGCAGATTGGCACGCGCCGTGCCGATCTCCGCGGTCGCCTTGTCGAGGTCCTGGACCGAGGCGACACCCTGCGCCGAAAGGCTCGAGGTGCGGGCGAATTGCTGCTCGGCGTAGAGCAGATTGGCCTTGGCGGTCTCGACCGAGCGTTGCAGGGCATCCACCTGCTCTTGTCGCGGGCCGGCATAAACCCGGTCGCGCGCGGCGCGCGCCTCGCCGAGCTGCGCCTTGGCCAGCACCAGCCCCGCTTCGAGCTCCGGATTCGACAGCTCGGCCAGCACATCGCCGGCATGGACGCTCTGTCCTCGAGCGACGGCGATGCGCTTGAGCCGGCCGCTGATCTCCGGCGCGATCTTGATCTCGGTCGCCTCGATCACGCCGGGGGCGCTGGGCGACCGCACATGCGAGCCCAGCACCAGAAAAGCGAGGATGCCGCCCGCCGCCACCAGCGCCAGCACCACCGCGATGATGAAGCGGCGCTCTGCGCCCCTACTGGCCATCGGCGCCTCCGAGCGATGCGCGGCGCTGCGCCGCGACCATGGCGAGGGCGAAATAGACGGCGGCCAACAGCCACAAAAAGAGCCAGTCGCCGCGCACTTCCGCGAGCCGCGCGCCCATCTGATTGATCCGAACCAGGCCGTCGATCGCCGATTCGCTGGGAAACACGCGGCGCAGCTGGTCGAGCAGCGGCGGTATCATCTCGCGCGGCCAGGATACCCCGACGAGAAAGAATTGCGGCAAGGTGGTGGCGGCGAACACCAGGATCGCGGTCTCGCGACGCTTGAAGAAGCGTCCGGCCGCCTGGCCCATGAAGCTGGTGGCGAGGATGAAGGGCACCGCGAACAACGCCAGATCGCCGATGCGGCCGAGCGTCGAGAAACCATAGATGCGCGGCAGAATCACCAGGAACAGCGCCAGGGCGGGAAGGTACATCGTGAGATGGGCGAGCCCGCGGCCGAGCAGGTTGGCGGGCGATGGGGTGCGCGCCAGCGACAGCGCGCCCAAGGTCGCCGCCCCCATCAGCAAGGTCTGCTGAATGATCAGCACGAAGGCGGCCGGCACGACATAGCTCGCATAGCCGCCGGTCGGGTTGTAGAGCGGCTCCATCAGCAGCTCGACCGGACTCTCCGCCGCGAGCGCAAGCCTGGCAACGGCGCTGTCCGGCCGCAACCCATGCGCGGCATCGGCGAGATTGACGTCGGCGGCGCTCTCGACGATGCCCTCCAAGGTACGGTTGAACACCAGGAAATAAGCGGAATCGACATAAGCCGGCAGCCGCGCCTCGTCGCCTTTCAAGACGTCGTGCTCGGTGCCGCGGGGAATGTCGAGGATGCCGAAGACCCGGCGATCGAACAGCGCCTGCTGCGCCACGTCGAGCGCCGGGGCGCGAACCGCGACGGAAACCGCCTCATCGGCATCGAGGGTCTGGATGAGGCGCCGGCTCAACGGCGTGCGATCGTCATCGACGACGGCGATCGGGATCTTGCGAACGAGCTGCCCCAGATAGGGCTGCGGATAGAAGATGCCGTAGAACACCGGCGCGATGATCAACAGGCTGAAGACGCTGCGATCGGCCAGCACGCGGCGCCACTCCCCGGCAAAGGCGGTAGCGACGCCCACCCCCGGCGCATCCCGCGCCATCGGCGGTTCGATTTCGCCGCGGCCCGGCGACATCAGCCGCAAGCGCAGCCAGGCGAGGCAAAACAGCCCGAGCGCCATCGCGGCGAGGATCGCAAAAGGCGGCGCCGAAGCGTGAACCGGCGAGCCGCGCGCGGCTTGATCGGACAGGATCTGCTGATACCAGCGCAGCGGCAACAGGGCGCCCCAGCCGCGCGCAAACCGGTTCATGGCCAGCACGGGAAGCCCGACCCCGGCAAAGCCGAAGGCCGGCGAGGCGATGATCGCGTTGATGCTGAGGCCGAGCGGAAGATCGCGAACCAGCAATTCGACCAGCGATGCCAGCGAGAGATAGGCGACGACAAACAGCATCGCCGCGACGATGATCATGAAGACGTCGCCGCGATAGGAGAGCGCGAATCCGGCGTGCAGGATCAGCGCGTCGATCGCCAGCATCAGGAAGAAAACGGCGAAGAGCGGCGCCAGCTTGCCGAGAAGCGCGGTAAGCGCGCTGCCGCCGGCGCAGCGCAGCCAGGCCCGCCGGCTGCGCCGCGAAAATTCGGTGCCGACGGCATAGCAGGCGGCGATCGCGATCACGACATGGAGCGTCGTCGGCATCACCGCGCGCAGGAGAAAGCCGGCATAGTTGAGCGCGGGGTTGGTCAGGACGTATTGCTCGACGGTGAGCGGTCCGCTGCCGATCGGCTGCAGGCGAACCTCGCGCAGCGGCGACAGGTCCGAGGTCGCGGCGGAGATCGCCGCACGCAAGCCGCTCGACGCAATGTTTCCCGGCGTAAAATATTGCTCGTTGTAGAAGGCGATGATCTGCGGCCGGCGCCCGGCCATGAGATCATGCTCGAATTGGGGCGGGATGTAGACCGCGGCGATGGCGCGGCCGGAGCGGATCGCCTGGGTCGCCGCGGTCAAGGTGGCGGCGCGCTCGGCAACGCGCAGTCCCGGCGCCGCGGCGATGGTCTGAACGATCCCGGTCGAGGTGGTGGAACGGTCCATATCGACGACGACGAGATCGAGCCCGCGCACGACGCCGGCGCTGAACGTCCAGCCGAGCACCGCAAAGGCGATCAGCGGCACCACGATGATGAGGAAAAACCCGGCGGTATCGCGGCGGAAGAAGCGGATCTCGCGCGCGGCAACGAGGCGCAGACCCGGTCGCGGCGGCGGTCTCATGGCGCGCGCTGCGACCAGTCGGTATAGACGCTCATGCCCGGCCGCAAGCCGTCGATCTTCTCGACGGGATAGGCGCGGATCGCAAAGGTGCGCAGGTCGAAATCGCCGGTCGCCCGCGTCGCGCGCCAGCCGGCATATTCGCCCTTGGCGGCAATCACGCGAATCTCGGCGGTGACGCGGCGGTTGCCCAGCGCGGGGATGCGCACCTCGATCCGGTCGCCCTGCTTCAGCCCCGCCATCAGATCCTCGCGCAGCGAAAAGCCGAGCCAGGTATCGCCGAGGTCGACCAGCGAGAGCAGCGGCACGCCGGGCGTCACCACCTCGCCTTCTTCGACCGGGATCTGATAGACCTCAGAGGCGACGGGCGCGGTGATCGTCAGCTGATCGACCAGCGCCTTGATCGTGTCGATCTTCGCCGCCGCCTTGGTGACATTGGCTTCGGCGATCTCGTGCTCCTCCGCGGTGAAGCCGCGCACCGCCTCCTGATAAGCGAGCTTTGCCTGCTCCAGCCGCCGCTGCGCCACGGTCAGCTCGTCGGTCGCCTCGTCGAGCTTCGATTGCGATGCGACCTTGTTCGCGGCGAGCTGCCGCGTGCGGTCATAGGTCTGCTGCGCGAGCGTGACCTCGGCCGTGGCGCGATCGACCTCGGCGTGGCGCAGGGCGATGATCTCGCTGCGCGTGCCGGCGTTGATCCGCGCCAGCTCGGCATCGGCGACGGTCTTTTCCGCTTGGGCTTCGCGCAGCTCGGCCATCAGCTCGGGATTGTCGATCACCAGCAGGGTTGCGCCCGCCGGGACGTTCTGGCCGCGCACCACCGCGAGCTTGGCCAGGCGCCCCGAGACCCGCGCGGCAATGTCGATGCGGGTGCTTTCCACTTCGCCCTGTACGAGCAGCGGCTCGGGACGCGCCAGGTACCAGATCGCGAGGCCGATGATGGCGACGAAGATCACGGCGGCAACGATCGCCTGCGGATTGAGCCGCCGCGGGCGCGGCACGGACGTCGTCGGCTCGGGCGGTACGCGGTCGCTGCGGGGCGAAGCCTCGCTCGTCTCGGCGGGCGACGTCATGTGCTTCATGGGCATCCTGAATGCGGTTCATCGGCCGATGCGCCGGGAGCAGACCTTACACCGGCACGCAGAGCCGCGTCAGCTCCGCAATCGAGCCGAGCTCGTCGACGGCGGCGACCGCGGCGGCAAGCTGCTCGGCTTGCTTGTCGCCCAGCACCGGCGCGGCAAGGCTCAGGAACTTTGCCTCGAGGCGGCTGCCCTGGGCATCGAGATCCGTCGCCGGCACGCCGCTGTCATAACGGGCCGCGAGGACGCTGCCATCGGCGCGCGTCACTTTCAGCTCGGCGAGGGTATGCGGCCAGTCGCGCGCGAACTCGACCGCGACCTGGTCGCGCAGCCGCTGCAGCGTGGCATCGGCGGCACTGGCCGCGCTGTAGGTCGAGAGCCGCGCCGTATCGAGCCCGGCCAGCGCCATGGCGGTGGTGAGGCGCAAGGAGAACTTGGCCTCGAGCCCGGTGCGCGGCGCCGCGATGTTGCAGACCCGGGCAGCGCCGCTGTCGACGGTCAGTTCAACCGCGCGCACCGCCTCGGCGGCAAGGCCGTGCTCGCGCCGGAGCGCGCGTGCGCATTCGATCGGCGCATGGGTCAGGTAGCAGGCGGCGTGATACTTGAAGAGATTGTGGCGCAGGTGCCAGCCGCCCGGCGGCTCGGCGAGCGCCGCCTCGGGATTGAAATCCGGGCTTTGCGCATCGGCGAAGCCCTGAGCGCAATCGAGCACGTCCTCGCGGCTGGAGAAGCCGCGCGCGGCGAGGCTTGCGGCGAAGAGGCCGTTCTGCGCCGCCTTGCCGGCGTGCAGCGGCTTGCACATGGTGCCGAACATCGATTTGAGTCCGGCCGCCTCAGTCCCGGCGATGCCGAGCGCGGTGGCGGTCTTCGCCGCGTCGAGGCCGAGCAGATTCGCCGCCGCCGCGGCAGCGCCGAAGCTGCCGACCGTGCCGGTGTTGTGGAAGCCGCGCGCGTAATGGCCGGGCGCGACCAGCGCGCCGACGCGGCAGAGCGTCTCATAGCCGGCGACGAAGGCGGTGACGAGCGCGGCGCCGCTCGCGCCCTGCGCTTCGGCGAGCGCCAGGATCGCCGGCAGGATCGGCACCGAGGGATGGCCGCCCATGGTCATGTTGACGTCGTCGTAATCGAGCGCGTGCGCTGCGGCGCCGTTGACGAGCGCCGCCTGCAGGCTCGGCGCGCGCCTTGCATGGCCGATCAAGGTGGCAGCGGGCGTGCCGCCCTGCTCCTCGACTTCGGCCAGGAGAATCCGGGTCAGTTCCTCGTTTGCGCCGGCAAGCGTCACGGCGAGAAAGTCGAGCAGGCATTGCCGCGCCAGTTTGCGGATGTCGCGCGGCAGCTCGTCATGGCGGAGCGCGGCGGCGCGCGCGGCGAGCGCCGCGGTGACGCGCGTCGCTGCTGTGGCGGGGCGGGCGGCGGTTGCGGCCGCGGTCATGGTGTCCTCCCTCATTCTTGCTTGTGGCTCAAGGCTGGCACGGCGCGGGCGGTCCGTCCAGCGTCGGCTTGCCATCAGCCCTGCGTTACGAGCGGATTGCCAGGACGGTGGAAAAGACCCACCATGCTCGCACCAAAAACGCAGGGTCCCGCCGGTCACACCGCGGCAGGGGCCGAGGGAGGAAAGATGCAAGACGAGGTTCGATCAATGCTGGCGCTCGCCGTCGCCGTGCTCTTCGCATCGCCGGCACTGGCGGCGGGGAACGCGGCGCCGGGCGTCAGCAACACGGAGATCAAGCTTGGCCAGACCATGCCCTATAGCGGCCCGGCCTCGGCCTATGGCGCCATCGGCAAATCCGAGCTCGCCTATCTCGCGATGATCAACGAGCAGGGCGGGGTCAATGGCCGCAAGATCACGCTCGAAAGCCTCGATGACGGCTACTCGCCGCCCAAGACCTTCGAGCAGACGCGCCGCCTCGTCGAAGAGGACAATGTCGACTTCATCTTCTCCAGCCTCGGTACGCCGACCGGCGTCGTCGTCCACAAATATTTGAACGACCATCACGTGCCGCAGCTCTTCCAGTCCTCGGGCGCGACCTTCTGGGCCGATCCCGAGCATTTCCCCTGGACCATGGGCTGGCAGCCCAATTACCAGACCGAAGGCGCCATCTACGCCCGCTACCTCTTGAAGCGCGACCCCAACGCGAAGGTCGCCGTGCTCTATCAGAACGACGATGCCGGGCGCGATTACGTCAAGGGGTTCAAGGACGGACTCGGCCCCGATGCGGTAAAGCGGATGATCGTCGCCACCGCGACCTATGAAGTGACCGACGCGACGCTCGATTCGCAGATCGTCTCGCTGCAGAGCTCGGGCGCCACGGTGCTGTTCGACAACACCACGCCCAAATTCGCCGCCCAGGCGATCCGCAAGACCTATGACATCGGCTGGCGGCCGCTGCACTTCCTGATGAGCGTCGCCAACTCGGTCGGTGCGGTGATGCAGCCGGCGGGACTCGAAAAGGGCCAGGGCATCATTACCGCGCTCTATCTGAAGGATCCCAACGATCCGCAATGGGCCAATGATCCGGCGATGAAGGACTGGCTCGCCTTCATGAAGAAGTACGATCCGCAAGGCGATCTCGGCGACATCTTCAATGTCTACGGCTATTCCGAGGCGCAGACGCTGGTGCAGCTGCTGAAGCAATGCGGCAACGATCTCTCGCGCGAGAATGTCATGAAGCAGGCGGCGAACCTCAACATCAACCTGCCGCTGCTGCTGCCCGGCATCCACGTCCATACCGGGCCGAAAGACTTCTCGCCGATCAAGCAGATGCAGCTCGCCCGCTTCGAAGGCAAACGCTGGGTCCTGTTCGGCGAGGTGATCGGCGAATGAGCGGCAAAACTCTCTTCGACAAGATCTGGGAAGCGCATACCGTCGCCGATCTCGGCGACGGCTATGCGCTCCTCCATATCGACCGCCACCTGCTGCACGATCTCGGCGGCGGCCGCGCGGTGATGGACATCAAGGAGAAGGGCCTGGCGCTGCGCAACCCCGGCCTCACCTTCGCCACGCCCGACCATGCGATTTCGAGCGCGCCCGGCCGCGCCGGCACCAGCGCCACCGGCCAGAAGCTGCTCGAGATGCTGCGCGTGCTGTCGCGCGAACATGGCGTCCGCCTGTTCGATATCGGCGAGCCCGGCCAGGGCATCGTCCATGTCATCGGGCCGGAGCTCGGACTCAGCCTGCCCGGCGCGCTCATCGTCTGCGGCGACAGCCATACATGCACCCATGGCGGCATGGGCGCGCTCGCCTTCGGCATCGGCTCGAGCGAGGTGGTGCATGTGCTGGCGACGCAAGCGCTGATCCAGCGCCGGCCGAAACGCTTGCGCGTCAGTTTCGAAGGCGCGCGGGCGCCGGGGGTCGCGCCCAAGGACATGATCCTTTATCTCATCGGCCGTATCGGCGCCGCCGGCGGCACCGGCTATGCCGTCGAATATGCCGGCAGCGCGGTGCGCGCGCTCGAGGTCGAAGGCCGTCTCACGCTCTGCAACCTCTCGATCGAGCTCGGCGCCAAGATGGGCATGGTGGCGCCCGACGACACCACCTTCACCTATCTCGCCGGCCGGGAATTCGCGCCGGCGGGCGCGCTCTGGGATGCCGCGGTGGCGGCGTGGCGGCAGCTGCCGTCGGATGGCGATGCCCGCTTCGACCGCGAGGAGCACATCGACATGGCCGCGATCGCGCCGCAGATCACCTGGGGCACCAGCCCCGAGCAGGTGATCGGCGTTACCGAGCGCATCCCCGATCCCGCCGGCATGACGGATCCCGGCAAGCGGCGCGCGGCGGAAGCGGCGCTCGACTATATGGGGCTCGCGCCGGGGGCGCCGATCGCCGGCACCGCCATTCAGTATGTCTTCATCGGCTCCTGCACCAACAGCCGCATCTCCGATCTGCGCGCCGCAGCCGCGGTGGCACAGCGCGGCAAGGTCGCGCCGCAGGTGCGCGCCTGGGTGGTGCCGGGCTCGGAGAACGTGAAACGGCAGGCCGAGGCGGAAGGGCTCGACCGCATCTTCCGCGCCGCCGGCTTCGACTGGCGCGAGCCGGGCTGCTCGATGTGCCTGGCCGCCAATGGCGAGACCGTGCCGCGCGGCGAGCGCTCGGTCTCGACCTCGAACCGCAATTTCGTCGGCCGGCAGGGGCCGGGGGCGCGCACGCATCTCGCCAGCCCGGCCATGGCCGCGGCGGCGGCGCTCGCCGGCGCCATCGCCGATGTCCGGACGCTGGGAGGCTGAGACATGGAAAAATTCACCCGGCTCAGCGCCATCGCCGCGCCGCTGCTTCGCGAGAATGTCGACACCGACATCATCATCCGCATCGAGCGGCTGGTCGGCGCAACGCAGCGCAGCAGCCTCGGCGACTACGCCTTCGAATCCTGGCGCTTCCGGCCCGACGGGTCGGAGGAGCCGCAGTTCGTGCTCAACCGCGAGCCCTATCGCCGCGCGCAGATCTTGCTGGCGCTGCGCAATTTCGGCTGCGGCAGCTCGCGCGAAGGCGCGGTCTGGGCGCTGAAGCAGAAGGGGTTCCGCGCGGTTGTGGCGCCGAGCTTCGGCGACATCTTCTTCAACAATTGCTACCAGAACGGCGTTCTGCCGGTGGTGGTGGCCGAGGCCACGGTGCAGGCGATCGCGCGCCAGGTCGAGGCCGATCCCGAGCGCAACCAGGTGACGGTCGATCTCGCGCGGCAAGTGGTGACCGCGCCCGATGGCGGCGAGACGGCGTTCCAGATCGACACGCTGCGGCGCGAGGCGCTGCTCGACGGGCTCGACGATCTCGGCCTCACCTTGAAGCGCGCGAGCGACATCGCCGCTTTCCAGGCGCGAGATCGCGCCGAGCGGCCCTGGATCTGGGCGGTGGAGACGCGGCGATGAGCAATCTGAAGCAGGTCGTCATCATCGACGGCGAAGGCATCGGGCCGGAGGTGATGGCGGAAGCGCGCCGCGTGCTGCGCTGGTTCGTGAGCGAAGGCAAGCTCGGCATCGAAACGCGCGATGGGCTCTACGGCGCCGAAGCCTATCGCCGCACCGGCAAGATCGTCCCCGACGACACCGCGGCGGCGCTGAAGAGCGCCGACGCCATCCTCTTCGGCGCCACCGGCGGGCCCGATTACGATGCGCTGCCGCCGGAGGCGAAGCGCCAGGGCAATCTGCTGCGCATCCGCAAGAGCCTCGATCTCTTCGCCAATCTCCGCCCGATCGTGGCGATCCCGGCGCTCGCCGAAGCGTCCTCGCTCAAGAACCGCGTCCTCGAAGGCGTCGATTTCGTCATCCTGCGCGAGCTGTCGAGCGGGCTCTATTTCGGCGAGCCGCGCGGCATCGAAACCTTGCCCAATGGCGAGCGGCGCGGCGTCAATACGCATTCCTATACCAGCGGCGAGATCCGCCGCGTCGCGCGTTTCGGCTTCGAGCTGGCGCGGATGCGGCGGCGGCGGCTCTGCTCCGTCGACAAATCCAATGTGATGGAAGCGGGACAGCTCTGGCGCCAGGAGGTGCAGGCGCTGCACGATGCCGAATTCAGCGATGTCGAGCTCTCGCACATGCTGGTCGACAATTGCGCGATGCAGATCGTGCGCGCGCCGGCGCAGTTCGACGTGCTGCTCACCGACAACATGTTCGGCGACATCCTCTCGGATGCGGCGGCGATGGCGACCGGCTCGCTCGGCATGCTGCCTTCCGCCTCCTTCGGCCCGGTCGGAGCCGATGGCAAGCGCGCGGCATTGTTCGAGCCGGTGCATGGCAGCGCGCCCGACATCGCCGGCAAAGGCGTCGCCAATCCCTTGGGCGCGATCCTCAGCGTCGCCCTGGCGCTGCGCCTGTCGCTGGGCGAGCCTGGCGCCGCGGCGCGGCTCGAGCGCGCCGTAGCCGACGCGCTCGCCACCGGCATCTGCACACGCGACATTCTGCATGACGGCGGCAGCCTGGTCGGCACGCGCGCGATGGGCGATGCGGTGCTGGCGGCGCTGGCGCGGACGGAGGCCTGAGATGAGCGAGCGCCGCATCGTCGCGACCGGAGGCTGTCAATGCGGGGCGGTGCGCTACGCGCTCTATGCGGCACCGGAAGGCAGCCTCTGTCATTGCCGGATGTGCCAGAAGGCGACGGGCGGTCCGTTCGCCGCGCTGGCGAAAATCGACAAGGCGGATTTGGCGTGGACGCGCTCGCCGCCCGCGACATTCCAGAGCTCCAGCGCCGCCTGCCGCGACTTCTGTGCCGCGTGCGGCACGCCGCTCACCTTCCGCTATCTCGATGCGGCGCATATGGAGGTGACGATCGGCAGCCTCGATCATCCCGAGCAGGCGCCGCCGACGCAGAATTTCGGCATCGAGAGCCGGCTCGCCTGGACGGCGGCGCTGGCGCCGGGGCGCCTACCGGACAAGGAAACGGCGCAGACCGGCGCCGGGGCGCGCAACCTGCGCAGCCGCCAACACCCCGATTACGACACGCCGCAGGGATGGCAGCCGGGATAACCGCGCTGCGCCGTCGATAGAAGCAAGCGAGCCGGGATCACGCTTTGCGCAGCGCTGCATCGGCGCCGGCAGCTTCCATCGCCTCGTCAGCCTCGTCCATCGCGCGATTTTTCTTGAGTCTCAAGGTCTGGCCACGGACGCGGGCCGAGGTTGCGCGGCGGTACTCATGGAGCGCGCGCGCGCCGATGCTGAAGCCTGGCCCTTCGATCCTCGCGACCCGGAAGCCGAGCCTCAGCATTTCGCAAGCGTTCTCCAGCGCGGGCAGCTTCTCGGCAAACACCACCGGCACGCGGTGGTCGCTGCCGTCACGCTCATAGTAGATCGTGTACATGACTGTCCCCGTTTTGACGGGCCGTCCCGACCGATGTCAGCGCGCGCGATTCCGGGTGCCGGCAGGCGTATCGCCGCTGTCGGTGTCGTTCCCGGACGCTGCGTCCTCGAGGAGCTGCGCCAAGGCCAGCAGCTTGCGCTGTCGTTCAGGCTCCTCGGCATGGGCCGCGACCCGGCGGAGGTCGTCAGGCCGCACCGTCCACACAGATCCCTTCATGGTCGCTCCCTGGCGGCGTCATCGGTTCGACCCGAATCGGTAACAGATCGGCACTGCGCTTGTCCATCCTCCCCTCCCCGCTGCGCCTGGCAAAAAAAGTCAGCGGGGCTTTTTGTTGTATTCTTCGATCATCGCGCACCCAAGCGCGGGCGCGGCTTCAATCCCAGGATTAGAAGCCGACGATGCGGAGTGAGAGAAGACCGATGGCGACGCGCGACACCGTTTGCGTGCACGCGTCACGCTCCCGTCACAAATGACGTGTAGGCTCGCGAACATCGCGAAATCCGAATATTTCCGGATCGATCATTCGAGCACGAACGAATGGATCGCTTGACCATCGATCAGTCGGCGCCGCCGGCAATGGAACATCGTGGCGTAAGACTGCTCGTCGGCCTTGCCGTTGTCGCGGCGATGGCGGCGGTTCTCTGGGCGATCGGCCTGATGGCTTCTTGACGTGCGAGCATCGCTCCGGAGTTGAGGCGCGAAGGGGTGTCCGAACATTAGCGAGACGCGCTGCGTCCTGGTGCCCTAGTGCGGGCGCGCTCGCACTCGGTTTTCGTGCAGCAGCGCTCGCTCATTCCCGGCGGGCGAGAGGCCTTGCGGTGGCGCACTGCACATGCGAAGAATCGGCGAGGTTGCAATTTTATGACGGCTACGGCGTTCGGGCGGAACGTATCGTTGCGGAGGCGTCGATGCTGAAAGAGGAAGAGCTGACCCGCATGGCCGGGGTGTATCGCGAGATGCAAGAGAAGGCCAGGGATCCGCGGCTGCGGTTGGAATTCGCCGACCGTGCCGAACGGTACGAGACGGCGATCTCGGCGCTGCAGCGCGCCAAGGTGCCATCGCCCGAGCCGGCGAAATAGTCTCGTGGCCTCTCGGCCGGTCGCATGCCGGCGACCGGCGTCGTATCGTCGCTCAGCCGCGAATGCAGGTCCTCGCACAAGGAGGCCCTCATGACCGAGAATCCCAGCTGGCACATTGCAGGAGACTGGTTCGACAATTGCAGCTGCGCCGTCCCCTGCCCCTGCACCTTTGCGCAAGCGCCGGATAACGGCGTCTGCGACTCCGTGCTGTTCTGGCACATCCGACACGGCCATTACGGCGACATCACGCTCGACGGCCTGAGCTTCGTCCGGGTGGGACGATGGGAAGGCGATCTGTGGGCGGGAAAGGTCAAAGGCGCCGCGGGACTTTTCATCGACGAGCGCGCCGATGAGCGGCAGGCCGAGGTGCTGCCGCGCATTTTCGGCGGACAGGTCGGCGGGTTTCCGGCGCTCGTCGCCGGCATGTTCAGCGAAGGCCGGCAGGTCCGCGGCGTGGAACGCGCCCGGATCACCTTCGAGATCGCGCCCGACCGTTCGCATTGGGGCACGGAGATCGCCGGCAAGGTGAAAGCCTGGGCCAAGGCGATCACCGGGCCGACGAGCGTGCCGGGAACCTATCCGCAGCTGATCAATCCGCCGGGCTCGGAAACCGGACCGGGCCAGATCGTCACCTGGGGCAAGTCGACGATCTGCTCGGTCGATGCGTTCGGCTACAAATTCCAGTGGACGACGAATTCGAGCAAACACATCCCGTTCGATTGGGCGGGGCCGTGATGCCGATCTTTCCCTACTTCCCGGAGGTCTGCGTCTCGCGCACCTCGGTGTAGGGATAGATCATCGACCCGGTCTTGTACTGGTCGGGGGCGAGGATCGACATCGTCGTCGGATCGGGTCCGCGGAACTGCTCGACGTCGTGGCCTTTGATGTCGTGATACTGCACCCAGATCGGCCGCCCTTCGGTCCACTCGCCGTCGGGGCCAAACGCGATGTCGCCGACGATCGTGTGGAAGGTGTGAGCGTGCATGTATTTGGCCAGCGTGTCGTCATCGAGGCTCTTGGTCGCCTCGACCGCGTCGCCGAGAATCTGTAGCTCGCTATAGGCGAAAGGCGGCAGGAAATAGCCGAGCGGATCGATCCCTTCGGCGCTCGCTCTGGCCTGGTATTTCTTCAGGAAATCCATGACGCCGGGGAATTCCATCGGCTTTACCGGCTCCCACAGCTCGACATTGACGATGCCGTTCATCGCCGGCCCGAGCTGCGTCTTGAGCGCCGCCGAGGGCAGCCCGACGAACGCGCCGCCGAGCATCCGGGTCTTGAGCCCGGTCTCTTCGACGGCGCGCAAAATGCCGACGGTGTCGGGCGGATAGGACGCGACATAGACGATATCGGGCTCGGCCGCCTGCACGGCGCGGACGATCGGCGCGTAATCGACGGTGGTCGGCGGGTAGGTCTTGTCGTAGACGATGGTGAGGCCGGCGGCCTTGGCGTTGGCGCGCGCGCCGTCCGAGGCGTTGCGCGAGAACTCGGCATCGGCGGCGACGATCGCGACCGTCTTCGGCTTCGGGTTCTGCGCCATCACCAGGTCGAAATAGCCCGCGGAGAAGGTCTGCTTCGGATTGGGCCCGAAGACCAGCATCGAGAAGTAGCGGGGATAATGGAATTGCGCGTTGGCGGCGAGGGCGAACAAGCCGAAGAACAGGCGGTTGCGCTGAATCACGATCGGAAATGCCGGCGCCACCAGATTGGTGCCGTAGCTCGAGATCAGGAGATCGACTTTGTCGATGTCGCACAGCTTGCTGTAGATGCCCGGCACATTGGCGGGATTGCTTTGATCGTCGTAATAGACGAGCTTGACCGGCCGCCCCAACAATCCGCCTTTGGCATTGATGTCCTCGGCCCAGATCTGGAAGGCCATGAGCCCGGTCTTGCCGATCACCGCCAAGGGCCCGGTCAGCTCCATGCTGAAGCCGATCTTGATCGGCTCCGCCGCCGCCGCTACCCCCACCCCTGTCGCCGACAGCATTGCCGCGGCCAAGAGCCCGCCCAGGGCCCGTCGCGAAACCTCGCCTCTGGACACCATCGCTTCCTCCCTCAAAGCGTTGCTCCGCGAGAGTTGATCACCTCGTCGGAAGCCGGCCGTGCGGTGCTTGCTGTCCAGAGCGAGCAGCATATCACCTCGGAGTAGCGCGGTCTGCAAAACTTCGCGTGTCCGGCGTGGCTAGCGCGAGGACAGACGGCCAAGCCGCCCGGCGCTCAGGGCATCAGCCGCTCAGGTCGCGCTTACTGCGCGGCTGATTGAGCGTCGCGGGCGCACGCGCGATGACGCGGCTCGCCGGCAGGATCAGCGTTGCGGTCGTGCCCATGCCGGTCGCGCTGGTGATCCGCAGCTGGCCGCCATGCCGTTCGGCGAGCCGGCGCGCCAGCGGCAGGCCGAGCCCGGTGCCCTCAAAGCGGCGGTTGAAGGCGTCGTCGAGCTGACGGAACGGCTCGAGCGCCAGCGGGATCTGCTCCGGCGCCATGCCGATGCCGGTGTCGCGGATCGCCAGCGCGATGCTGCCTTCGGGCGTCATTGCCGCCGAGACCTGGATCGAGCCGCCGCGCGGGGTGAATTTGACGGCATTCGACAGCAGGTTCAGCAGCGCCTGCTTCAAGCGCAGGGCATCGCCGCGGATCGCCGGCAAATCGGCAGGCAGTTCGATCATGAGCGCGAGCTCGCCGGCGGCGAGCCCGTCGCTGAGCAGACGCCGACAGTCGTCGACCAGGTCGGCCAGACTCACCGTCTCTTCGTGCAAGTCGAGCCCGCCCGCCTCGACCTTCGACAGGTCGAGCACGTCGTTGATGAGGCGCAGCAAATGCGCCCCCGACTTGTGGATGTCGACGGCATAGTCGCGATAGCGCGCGCTGATCGGTCCGGTCACGGCATCGCGGATCATCTCGGAGAAGCCGATGATGGCGTTCAAGGGCGTGCGCAGCTCGTGGCTCATATGCGCCATGAACTGGCTTTTGACGCGACTGGACTCTTCGGCGGCGAGCCGCGCGCGATCGAGCTCGCGCACCGTGGCGCTGAGCTGACCATAGGCGCCGAGCCGCGCCGTAAATTCCCGATTGAGATACCACGCCATCAGGAACAGGGCGGCCAGCAGCGCCGCACCGGCGCCGGTTTGCACCCACATGGTGCCGCGCCAATGCGCCAGCGCCTCGCGGCGCGAGAGGGCCACCAGCGCGACCAGCGGCAGCTTCTCGACACGCTGATAGCCGGTGATGCGCCACGCGCCTGCTTCGGGAAGGTGGAGCGTCAAGACGCCGGAAGCGGCAAACGGCAGCCACTGGGTGAACAGCGTTGTCCGTCCGAAATTCTTGCCGATGTAGTCCTCGCGATAGGGCCAGCTGACCAGCGCCGTGCCGTCGTTCGTCGCGACCATGATCATGCCGCTCTTGCCGATGTGCAGCGTGCTGAAGAACTGCTGCACGTAGTCACGGTTGAGCGTGGCGGCGACGACACCGGCAACGCTGCCGTCCGCACGCAGGTATCGGCGGCTCAGCATCAACTGCCTGCCGTCGGCGCGCTGGCCCGACGGGTCGCCGAGCGCGACCCGGATGCCGTCCTGCTCGAGCGCCTGGCGGAAAAAGGCAGCGTTTGCGAGGTCGGCGCCGACCGGCGGAAAATCCGCCGAACTCGCGCGTACGCGCCCGTCCGGGTCGAGCACCGCGAGCCCTGCGATCTCGGGCAAGCGCTTGAGCCTCGCTGCAAGCAGGGCTTGCATCGCCCGAGGCGAGCGCGCCTCACCCGCATCGATCTCGTCGCTGATGACCTGCAGCGAGAGATCGATGGTGGTGATGGTGTGGGCGACGAATTGCTCGACGGACAAGGCGAGGTTCGAGCTGGAATCGAAGGTGTCGTCGACGGTGATCTCGTAAGAGTGCGACAACATCCAGGCGAACATGCCGATCAAGGCGGCGACGAGCGCGCTGGTGATGCCGATGATCCACCAGGTATGCGGCCGATGTGCGAACATACCGGCCTCCTTTTGCCCGTCCAGGATTTGGCGCGCCGAGCGTAGTGAAGACCGCTTTACAGTGTGTTAAGAGGCTTTTTGAACGCTGCCGGGCGCCTGGCTCTCGCCCTTTATGAGTAGATGTCCGAGCGAAGGCGCTTCGACAGCACCGAAACTTCGGTTCCGGTCAACGGCAGGACCTCGATTGTCCCGGTCGTCACATATCCCAGAGCCTGATAAAACCGCAGCGCCGTTTTGGTGCTTTCCAGCCTGCACTCCGCCAGGCCGAGCGCCCGCGCCTGACGTTCCAAACGCCGGACGAGCGCCTTGCTGACGCCGCGGAACCGAGCGTCCGGAGAGACGTAGTTGAGCGTAATCGTCCCCGCGCCATTCATCGCGGCGACGCCGAGGATGCGTCCCGCCTCCTCTGTGACGAAGACATGACTTTCCCCGATCCAACGCCGCACCGTCTCGACGGTCTTGTTCGAGAGCCATCGCGCCAGCATCACCTCATCGCCGCCATGATCCAAATGACAAAGTTCGGTGATCGACCGGCGAAGGACGATGCAGGCCTCGGCGGCATCCTCGAGCCTCGCTCGGCGTGTCTTCATCAGCCGATGATATCGGCCGATGCGGCCGGCTCACACGGGAATCGCGCCGCGGTCGCTCGCGAGCGCTCCCGCCGCGACCCCATTACCTCCGACGTAGTTGCCATGGCGGCGGGCAGCGGCGACACTCGCGCGCCATCCGCAACCAGCGACCAGCCATGACCTCTTTGCCAACATCCACCCCGCGCCGCCTGCCGATTTTCTATGGCTGGGTCGTCGTCGGCGTCGCCTTCGTCACCATGGCGGTGGGCGTCAATGCGCGCACCGCGTTCTCGCTGCTCTTCCCGCCGATCCTCGCGGAGTTCCACTGGAGCCGCGGCGTCACCGCCGGCGCTTTCTCCTTCGGCTTTCTGGTATCGGCCGTGCTCGGGCCCGCGCTCGGCAAGCTGATGGACCGTTACGGACCGCGCGTGGTGATGGAACTCGGCGTCGCCATCATGGCGGCGGGGCTCATGCTGGCGACGTTCGTTACGGCGCCGTGGCAGCTTTATCTCACCTTGGGCGTGCTCGTCGGCAGCGGCAGCGTCTGCTTGGGATATACCGGTCAGTCCTTGTTCCTGCCGCACTGGTTCGTGCGCCGGCGCGGGCTCGCCCTCAGCCTCGCCTTCTCCGGCGTCGGCATCGGCTCGATCGTGCTGCTGCCCTGGCTCGGCAGCCTGATCGCCGCGATGGGCTGGCGCGGCGCCTGCTGGGTGCTCAGCGTCCTGGTGCTGGTGCTGCTGGCGCCGCTCAATCTGCTGCTGCGGCGCAAGCCCGAGGAGCTCGGCCTCGCGCCCGACGGCGACGACGCCTCGCTCGAAGCCACCGCCGCCAAGCGCCACAGCGCGGTCGTCGACCCGGCTTGGGTCGCCACCGACTGGACGCTCGCCCGCGCGCTCCGCACCGCCCGCTTCTGGTGGATCTCGGCCGGCTATTTCACCGCGCTCTTCGCCTGGTATGCGGTGCAGGTGCATCAGACCAAATACCTCACCGAGATCGGCTTCGGCGCGAGCGATGCCGCCTGGGCGCTGGGCTTCGTCAGCCTTGCCGGCATTCCCGGCCAGATCGCGCTCGGCCATCTCTCCGACCGTATCGGCCGCGAATGGGTATGGACGATCGGCTGCCTGGGTTTCGTCCTCACCTATGTTGCCTTGCTGCTGCTGCGCGAGACGCCGAGCCTCGCGCTGCTCTATCTGATGGTGGCGGCGCAAGGCGTGCTCGGCTACGGCCTCACCTCGGTGATCGGCGCCATCCCGGCGGAGATTTTCGAGGGCCGGCACTACGGCACCATCTTCGGCATGCTGATGCTGACCGCGATCCCCGGCGGTGCGCTGGGACCGTGGCTCACCGGGTTGCTGCACGATACGACCGGCAGCTACCGGGCGGCCTGGTGGGTCGCGATCGCCTGCAGCCTCCTCTCGCCGGCCGCGATCTGGTGCGCCGCACCCCGGAAGGTGCGGCGCGTGGCCGGGCGGGCGGGGTAGCAAATCGCCGGTTCAGGTCAGATCGTTCGGGTCGTCTATTGTCAGTGTGTGAAGAAATCGAAGTTGACGAAGGCGACGCTTTGAGATCGCATGGATTCCCGCTTTCGCGGGAATGACGGAATGGTTTGATTTTGCTTTAGAATTCGTCGCCCCCGCGAAAGCGGGGGTCCATTTCCGAGCCGCACGATGTCGGCGCAGGCACATCTGCGGCGCGCTTCCTTCACACGCTCGAAAGCGGGCATCCAGGCGCTTCCTCCCCGAGTGAGTGGAGCGCATGGCTCTGGGTCCCCGCTTTCGCGGGGTGACGAAGAGGAGGACGTTGCATGTGAGGGACCAGCCCACCACCGCGCCGCGAGCCGACACGGCTGCGGTGTGCTATTCTTGGCTCGGTTGCGGGGAGGAGCGCAGGTTTTGCGGGCGGAAGAGCGGCTGGCCATCGAGGAGCCCCGCGCCCGTTCACCGGCTCCATTCCCCAGGGCGGGGAGGCAGGGATGCTCAATCCGACGGCAGTGCTGGCCGCGGCGCTGGGCCAAAATCTCGCCGAGGTTTACCGGCAGACCTTCGGCAGCCGCGACCCGCTGATCGCGACGGCGCTGGACGAATCGGCGCGCCTCGTCATCGAGCGCATCGGCAGCAGCGATGCCCTCTATCACGACACGCAGCACACGATGATGGTGGCCCTGGTCGCGCAAGACATCCTGCGCGGGCTGCGCCTGGAAAAATCGGTGTCGCCCTCGGACTGGTACCATTTCATGATTGCCGCTTTGACGCATGATCTCGGCTATGTCCGCGGCGTCTGTGCCGGCGACACGGGCGAGCGCTTTGTCATCGACGAGCAGGGCAACACCGTGACGCCGCCGCGCGGCGCGTCGGATGCCTTCTTGACGCCCTACCATGTCGATCGCTCCAAGATCGCGGTGAAGGAGCGGTTCAAGTCACCGCAGCGCGTCGATGCCGAGCGCGTCGCGCGCGCCATCGAGATGACGCGCTTCCCCATTCCCAAAAGCGCGGACTATGCCGAGACCAGCACCGAGCCCGGCCTGCTGCGCGCTGCCGACCTGATCGGGCAGCTTGCCGACCCGCTCTATCCGAGCAAGCTCACCGCGCTCTACTACGAATTCAACGAGATCGGCTATCTCGACGAGCTCGGCTATCGCACGCCCGCCGATCTGGTCGAACACTATCCCAGCTTTTTCTGGAGCAGCGTCGAGCCCTATCTGCACGATGCGCTGCGCCATCTCGATAACACCATCGAGGGCAAGCAATGGATCGCCAATCTCTATAGCCACGTTCTGGCGGTGTCGCACGACCAGCCGGTCGCCGGGCCGCATCGCGGCAAGGGCCGCGGTCGCGGCCGCCCGGTGCGGCGGAAACCCCGCCGCCGCTCGCGCGCGCCGTGATTTATTCCGCGGCGACGCGGGCGGGGGCGCTGTTCAGCACCTCGGCGGCCGCCGCGGCGACGACCGTGCCGTCGAAGAAGCGCGGGTTCTGGGTCCCCCAGAGCCGCACCGCATTGGCGAAGGCGAAGTCGCGGAAATCCTCCGGCGTGATCAGCCCGTCCTCGACCAGCTCATACGCCTCAGGCACGGGATGCAGCATGTTCGGCACGTCGAAATGCCCGATATCCGAGCTGAAGATCGCGTTGATCCGGGCGCCGAAGGGGTTGGCGCGCCCGAACGCGGTCACGTTCATCCGGTCATCGGCCTCGCAGCCGAAATAGAACGGCTTGGCGTAGAGCTCGACCCAGTCCTCTTTGCGGCTGATGCCGCAGGCGGCGAAATCGTCGAGCACCGCAACGCCGCCGGTGAGTTGGTCCTCGGCGAGGCTGGGCCAGCCGTCGCGCCGCGCCAATTCGGCGGTGAAATCCGCATCGCCATAGGTCTCGGCATAGCTGCGGAGCAGCGCGCGGTCGAGCTTCTTCGGATCCATATAGGCGATGCCCGCGGCGCCGCGCCGCTCCCAATGCTCGATCAGATCGGCGAAGAGCTGACAGCCCCAGCCGACACCGCCTTCGAGGAAAGCAAAGCGCAGCTCGGGGAAGCGCCGCGTGACGCCGCCGAGGAACAGCGCCTTGGCGACGGCGTGCCCGGCCGCGGCGAAGTGGCCGATATGGTTGAAGGTGAAGTTGGTCGCCGAATTGCGCAGGCCGAAGCTGCGACCGCCGGTGTGGAAGGTCGGCGCGATGCCGAGCTCGCGGCATTTCTGCCAAACCGGATCGTAATCATGGGCGCTGTCGAGACCGAATTGATCATAGGTCACGGCAAAGCGCGCGACCGTCGGATGATCGATGCCGGCCGCCGCGGGTATGCGGCGCGCGATGCTGCTGCCGAACATGCCGACCTTGGCGCCGAGCTGCTTGGTGGCGAAGTCGAGCTCGGCGATCGCCTCGTCGGGGTCATGCATCGGAATGACCGCGGCGGGTGTCAGCCGGTCGGAGAGCTTGGCGAAATACTCGGCGGTGACGATGTTGAAGCCGCGGATCACGGCGCGCCGCGTCGCGGCATCGGGGATGCGCGGGATGCTGAGGCCCGCGGTCGGATAGACGATGCCGAAATCGATGCCGAGTTCGTCGAGCCGGTCGTAGAGCATGCGCGGCATCATCGCCGTGGCGCGGTCGCGGGTGTTGGTGGATTGGCGCGTCCAATAGCCTTCCATGCCGAGGCCGCGCTGCACGCGCTCGGCGACGGTGAGGCTCAGCGCGTCGGGAATCCGCCTTTGACTGGCGATGAATCCGTCCGCCGCCTTGTCGCCGGCGACCTTGCGCATGCGCTCGGCGAAAACCGGGACGTATTCGACCCAGTGGCCGTCGCCGTCGACAATGGGATGCTTGAGACCGGCGCGGACTTCCGCAGCACTGCGATGCGCACTCATGGCTCGCCTCCGACGTCACGTTTCGCGACGTGGCTCACGCGAGACACCCGAAGGCATCGCGCACGGCCGAGCTGCGCCTCTCTCGCATCCGCCCGGTGCATAGCGGCACCTGGGCGGCCTCCCTCGGCACTCTCTTACCGGGAAGAAGCGCCGCTCTT
>DATJLU010000054.1:0-14176 GCA_035509275.1 Allostellaceae bacterium
CGTGAGCCAGCCGAGCGCCAGCATCAGGGCCCACGGGAGATGCCTCGTTTTGAGCATGCGCCGCCTCGTGCCGCGGGGCGCGCCGCGCGTCGGGCGCGACGGGCCGCGGGCAAATTGGCGCATTTCGCTGTTAAGTTTGTCTTAACCGCGGGGCTAAAGCGCCCTGGAATCAGCCTTCTTCGCGGCTCAGCACCGCGATCAGGGCCGACAGCTTCTCGCGCACGCTGGGGTCCAGCTTGCGGATCTTCTGGGTCAGCTTGAGGACGATCACGTCGAGCTGGTCGTCGGCCGCCACCGCATGGCCCTGGCTCAGGCCGTCGAAGAAGTAGCTGACCGGCACGTCGACCGCATCGGCGGCGCGCCACAGCGCTGACGCGCTGAGGCGGTTGGCGCCGCGCTCGTATTTCTGCACCTGCTGGAAGGTAAGGCCGATCGCCTCGCCGAGCCGCTCCTGGCTCATCCCCAGCAAGGTGCGCCGCAGACGCACCCGCGAGCCGACATGGACGTCGACGGGGTTGGGCTTGTCGGACTTGCGACGCCGCCTGCGTCCGACCGGTGGCTTGGGAATCATTATCGCCTTTGAGGCTTGGGACTGGCCTGAGACACGCCTAGATAGTTCACACGATAGTATGCGGTCAACCGCCGCGACCGTCCCATCGGCGATTATTTCCGTAGATTACGGGCAAAGTACCCCTATCGAGCCGAGCGACGCCGATCGATAAGGGAAGAAAATCCAGCTATCGCCAGCAAAGCGAGCAAGATCACCCAAAAGGCGGCGTCGCGAACTCGCTCATAAGGGGTGGGCGGCAAAGCGCTCGGCAAAGCCGCGTCGACCACCCCGACATCGTTGAGGTCGAGCCGTGCACGGACTCGGCCATAGGCGTCGAATACCGCGGAAACGCCGTTATTGGCGTCGCGCACCAGCGGCATGCCTTCCTCGACCGCGCGCACCCGCGCGATGGCGAGATGCTGGAAGGGACCGGAGCTGACGCCGTACCAGGCGTCATTGGTGACGTTGAGCAGCCATTGCGGCCGCTGCGCCGGATCGATCACCGCGCCGGGGAAAATCGCCTCGTAGCAGATCAGCGGCGAGACCGGTGGCAGCCCCGGCAGATCGAGCGTGCGCGGTCCTGGCCCGCGCGAGAAATCGCCGATGCTGGGCACGATCTTGTCGATCGGCAGGATGCCGCGCAGCGGCACGTACTCGCCGAACGGGACGAGATGCGCCTTGTCATAGCTGGCGATGACCTCGCCCTTGTCGTTGATCGCCTCGAGGCTGTTCCAGATATGCGCGGGCGGCCAGCCCGTCAGCGGCTCGGCGCGCACCACGCCGGTGAGCAGCAGCCCGCCCTGCGGAATGATCTTGGCGATGGTCTGGCGCAGCTCGGGATAGCGCTCGAGCAGCGGCGGCGCTGCCGCTTCGGGCCAGACGATGTCGGTGATGCGCGCCGCGCCCGGCGCGGCGCTGAGCTCGAGCAGCCGGCGGAAATTCTGCGCCAGCGCTTGCGGATCGTTCTTGAGCTTCTCGGGGATCGAGGGCTGGACCAGGCGCAGCATCACGCCCGGCACGGTGTCGCGCGTCGCCCCCGACAGCCGCCAGGCGCCGCCGCCCGCCGCCACGGCGACCATGAGCAGCGCCGCAAGCGGCGCCCAGAAGCGGCCGCTGCCGAGATCGCCGAGCCGCGCCGGCAGCGCCGCCGCCACGACGGTGAGCAGGCTGAGGCCATAGATGCCGAACACCGCCGCCGATTGCAGCACCGTGAGCGCGCCAGGGAAGGCGCCGGCCCAGGCATATCCCAGGAGGTTCCACGGAAAGCCGGTCAGCACATGGCCGCGCGCATACTCCGCCGCGGCCCAGGCGCAGGCGAGAACCAGAATGCGCGGCGTGCCCGACAGATGCAGCCGCTCGCGCGCCTCGTGATAGGCGAGCAGCGCCAGCGCCGGGAAGAGCGCCAGACCCGCGGGCAGCGCCAGGACGGCGAAAGGCAGCAGCCACCAGAAGCGCGCGATGTCGACGAAGAGCGCGGCGGCGATCCAATAGAGCCCGGCCACGAAAAAGCCGAAGCCGAAGCTCCAGCCGAGCAGCGCCGCGCCGCGCCGCCGCGCGACGCCGTCCGAGAGCCAGACCAGGCCGCTCATCGAGACCACCAGCATCGGCGTCAGATCGACCGGCGACAACGCCGCCGCGGCGAGCGCGCCCAGCACGATCGCGGCGACATGCCGGCGCCAGCCCGAAAGCCCGGCGCACCAGAGCGCGCCGCGCTGCAACGGCGCCAACGGGCCGGCCGCGCGGAACAACAGGCTCGCTTGCGCGTCAGGCATCGGAGGCTGCCGCCTGGGGCAGGCCGCGCAGCCGCAACCGCTTGACTCGGCGCGGATCGGCGTCCAGCACCTCGAATTCGAGGCCCGAGGGGTGCCGCACCACCTCGCCGCGGCTCGGCACGCGGCCGGCGAGCGCGGTGACGAGGCCGCCGAGGCTCTCGATCGTCTCCTCCTCCGCCGGCGCCAGCAGCGCCGCCGGCACCTTCTCCTGCAGCGTCTCGAGCTTGACGCGCGCATCGGCGATGAGCGTGCCGTCGGGACGCTCGATCAGCTTCGGCCGGTCGGCATCGTCATGCTCGTCCTCGATCTCGCCGACGATCTCTTCGATGACGTCCTCGATGGTGACGAGGCCATCGATGCCACCGAATTCGTCGACCACCAGCGCCATGTGCACGCGCGACAGCCGCATCTGCAGCAGCAGGTCGAGCACCGGCATCGACGGCGCCACGAACAGCACCTTGCGCGCGATCTTGCCGAGCGGCACCGGCTTGCCGTCGGCGGCGTAGGGCAGCAGATCCTTGATGTGGACGATGCCGACGACATCGTCGAGCGTCTCGCGATAGAGCGGCAGGCGCGTATGGCCGTGCTCCACCAGCTGCTTCACCGCGTCGACGAAGGGCGTGTCGATCTCGAGCGCGACGATGTCGACGCGCGGCACCATGATGTCGGCGGCGCTGAGCTCGTGCAGCTTGAGGATATTGCCGAGCAGCGTCCGCTCATGCGGATCGATCGGCTGCTCTTCCTTGTGCTCTTCGATCAGCTCCTCGAGCTCCTCGCGCAGGCTGGTCTCGCCATTGCGCGGCCCGACGAGCTGCTTCAGCCAGTTGCGCAGGCCGTGCAGCGGGCCTTCGGGACCGGGCGTCTCGTCAACCATGCGTCGCCTCGCGCGCGCGATAGGGATCGGCGATGCCGAGCCCGGCGAGGATGCCGGTCTCGAGCGCTTCCATCCGCGCCGCCTCGGCGGCAACCTCGTGATCGAAGCCGACGAGATGGAGGACACCATGCACCACGAGATGGGCGAGATGGTCGGCGAGCGGCTTGCCCTGCGCCGCGGCTTCGGCCGCGACCGTCTCGAACGCGAGCACGACATCGCCGAGCAGCCGCGGCGCGCCGGGCGGATGCGGCCCGTCCTCGCCGGCGCCGAACGACAGCACGTTGGTCGGCTTGTCCTGGCCGCGCCAGTCGCGGTTCAACGCGCGGACGAGCGCGTCGTCGCCGAGAACGAGGCTGAGCTCGCCCGGCGCATCGAGCCGCCATCCGCTGCCCGCGAGCGCGGCCCGCGCCGCGGCGCGCGCGACGCGCTCCGCCTCCGGCAGGCTCTGGCGCCAGAGCGGCGCGGGTTCGGCGAGATCGATCTCGATCGCGCCGGCATCATCGGGATCGCCGCTCATCGCTCCTTCTTCGCTCGCGACGCGTCGCGCCGGCGGTCGCGCTGATCGTAGGCGCGCACGATGCGCGAGACCAGCGGATGGCGCACGACATCGGTTTCGTTGAATTCGACCACCGCCACGCCCTCGACGCCGTGCAAGGTCTCGAGCGCGTCGCGCAGCCCGCATTGCGCGCCGGGCGGCAGGTCGATCTGCGACAGATCGCCGGTGACCGCCATGCGCGCATTCTCGCCGAGCCGCGTCAGGAACATCTTCATCTGCACCGGCGTCGTGTTCTGCGCCTCGTCGAGAATGACGAAGGCGTTGGCGAGCGTGCGGCCGCGCATGAAGGCCAGTGGCGCGATCTCGATCTCGCCATTGGCCAGACGCTTCATCACTTGGTCGCCCGGCAGCATGTCGTAGAGCGCATCATAGAGCGGGCGGAGATACGGGTCGACTTTCTCGCGCAGATCGCCGGGCAGGAAGCCCAGCCGCTCGCCGGCCTCAACCGCCGGGCGTGACAGCACGATGCGCTCGATCGCGCCCGACATCATCATGTCGACCGCGGTGGCGACCGCGAGATAGGTCTTGCCGGTGCCGGCGGGGCCGAGACCGAACACCAGCTCATGCTCGCGCATCGCGCGAATATAGCTCGCCTGGTTGGGGCTGCGCGCCGAGATGCGCCGCTTGCGCGTGCGGATCTCGTCGCCCTCGCTCCACAGCTCGCGCGCGCCCGGGCGGCTCTGCGCCAGGCGCAGCGCCGCGTCGACCGCGGCGCCGTCGACCTCGAGCCCGCGTTGCAGCCGCTCATAGAGCGCGGCGAGCGCCGCGCGCGCGACATCGGTGCGCGCGGTGGGTCCCGAAATCGCCAGGCGGTTGCCGCGCGAGACGACGGAGACGCCGAGCTTGCGCTCGATGCGGTCGAGATTCTCGTCGCGCTCGCCGAACAGCTGCGCCAGCAGCGAGTTGTCCTCGAACTGCATCTGCACGCGCCCCTCGGCGCCGTCGGCGCTCATGGTGCCGCCTCGGCCGGGGTTGCCGCGATCTCGCCGGCAAGGCTGTTGGGCCGCAGCGCGGTGATGCGCACCGGCGCGACGCGCCCGATGAGCGCATCGGGCGCCGCGGCATGCACCGGTTGCAAATAGGGGCTGCGGCCGGCGAGCTGGCCCTGGTGCCGGCCGCGCTTCTCGAACAGCACCGCCATCTCGCGGCCGAGCGCGGCGGCGTTGAACCGGCGCTGCTGCTCGGCGACGAGCGCTTGCAGCGCGGCGAGGCGCTCGGCCTTCACCGCTTCCGGTACCTGGTCCGGCAGCGCCGCCGCCGGCGTTCCCGGCCGCTTGCTGTATTTGAAGGAGAAGGCCTGGGCGAAGCCGATCTCGCGGATGAGCGCGAGCGTTGCCGCGAAATCCTGGTCGCTCTCGCCGGGGAAGCCGACGATGAAGTCGGAAGAGAAGGCGATGTCGGGGCGGGCGGCGCGCAGGCGCTCGATGATCCGGCGATAATCATCGGCGCGGTGCCGGCGGTTCATCGCCGCCAGCATCGCATCGGAGCCGGACTGGACCGGCAGGTGCAGGAAGGGCATGAGCGTCGGGAGCTCGCGATGCGCGGCAATCAGCGCGTCATCGACATCGAGCGGGTGCGAGGTGGTGTAGCGCAGCCGCGCGAGGCCCGCGATCGCGGCGAGGCGCCGCAGCAGGCCGCCGAAGCCGCCGTCGCCGCCGCGCCAGGCATTGACGTTCTGGCCGAGCAGCATGATCTCGCGCGCGCCCTGGGCGACGAGGCGGCGCGCCTCGGCGACGACATCGGCCGCCGGCCGCGAGAACTCGGCGCCGCGGGTATAGGGCACGACGCAGAAGGTGCAGAATTTGTCGCAGCCTTCCTGCACCGAGAGGAAGGCCGAGACGCCTTGCGGCGCCGCCGTTTCGGGCAGGAAGTCGAACTTGCCGTCGGCGGGAAACTCGGTGTCGAGCACCTGGCTGCCGGCGCGTGCCGCCCGCGCCACCATTTCCGGCAGGCGGTGATAGGTCTGCGGCCCGAGCACGATGTCGACGAAGGGCGCGCGCGCCAGGATCTCGGCGCCTTCGGCCTGCGCCACGCAGCCGGCGACGGCGAGGATCATCGGCTCGCCGCGCTCGCCCTTTTGCGTCTTCAGCGGCCGCAAGCGGCCGAGCTCGGAATACACCTTCTCCGCCGCCTTTTCGCGGATGTGGCAGGTGTTGAGGATGACCATATCGGCGTCTTCGGCCGTCGCCGACGGCGCATAGCCCAGCGGCGCCAGGACATCCGCCATGCGCGCGGAATCATAGACGTTCATCTGGCAGCCATAGGTCTTGATATAGAGCTTTTTCGCCAAGCGCCGATCCTGCTCTGCTTAGTGTGCCGCCGCGCCGGCCGGCTGCGGGGCAGCGGGACTGGGCGCCGGTGCCGGCCATTCCTGCTTGCGCCCGGCGACCGCGCTCGCGACGCCGGCCGCCACCACGCGGTAACAATGCTCGGCCAGAGCCTTGCGCGAGCCGAAATCGGCAAGGCTCACCGGCGGGTGGAAGGCGACCTCGACGCCGAGGCGGCCGAGCCCGAGCATCGTCCAGAGATGGGGAATGAATTCCATATCGCCATACCACGCGACGAAAGGCCGGTCGAGCCGGCCGAGCGGCATGCCGTCGAGACGGACATAGGCGATCGAGACCGGCTGCACGACGAGCGCGCCATGCGGCCCGGTATAGTCGGCGACGCTGAAGAGGGCGCTCTTGAACGGCAGCGCGCGATTGCCGTCGCCGGTCGTGCCCTCGGGGAAGAGGATGAGGTTGTCGGCCGCGTCGAGCCGCTCGCGGATGGCATTGCGCTGCTGGTGCGTGCTGCTCACGCGGCGGTCGACGAACACCGTGCGCTGCAGCTTGGCGAGCCAGCCGAACAGCGGCCAGCGCGCGACATCGGCCTTGGCGATGAACGAGGCTTCGAGCAGCGAGCCGAGAATCTCGATATCGAGGAACGAGACGTGATTGGCGACGAACAGCGTCGGCTGGCGCGGCGAGATCTCGCCGCTCACCGCCACCTGGAAGCCGAGGAGCCGCGTCGTCCAGCCGTGATAGAGGCGCGGCAGGCGGCGGGCGAGCCGGCTGCCCGCCAGCACGAACACCGCCTGCAGCGGCATCAGCGGCAAGGTGATGGCGAGATAGACGAGCAACCGGGCAAAGCGAAGCAGCGTGGCGCTCATGCGCTGGCGCCGCCGTCCCGCGCCTGGCGCTCGTAGTGCCGATAGTACTTATCGGTGACCAGATCGGTCTTCACCACGACGCAGACATCGGTGGTGTTGAACTGGTGGTCGATTACCGCGCCGTCGCCGACGAAGCCGCCCAGGCGCAGATAGCCCTTGATCAGCGGCGGCAGCTCGGCCAGCGCCCGCGCCGGGTCGAGCGCGGCGCGGTCGAGCCGGCGCATATCGACATAGCGCTCGGCGAGCGCGCGCGGGCGCAGCGCCGGCGGCGCCAGATGATGGTGGTAGAGATAGGAGAGCGGCATCGCCAGCGTCTCGGGATCGATGCCCGGCAGGCTGGCACAGCCGAACATCAGCGCGATGTCGTAATGGAAGATATAGGCGGCGATGCCGCGCCACAGCAGCTGCATCGCCGGCCGGTTGCGCACCGAGGCGTCGACGCAGGATCGGCCGAGCTCGAGGATCTGCCCGGGATAGGCGGCGATCTTGCCGATGTCGTATTCCGCCGCTGAATAGAAATGGCCGTGGCGCTCGGCGGCCGGGCGGCGGATCAGGCGGTAGGTCCCGACCACCGCCTGGGGACCCGCGCCGCGACCGTGATCGATCACGAGAAGATGGTCGCAGACCCCGTCGAAACTGTCGAAATCCCGGCTTTGCCGCGCCATCTCCGCGCTCGGCTTCGCGCCCATCTCGTCATAGAAGACGCGATAGCGCAGCGCCTGCGCCGCATCGACATCGCCCACCGTCTCGGCCAGCCGCACCTGGAGCAGGCCCGAGCGGACATCGACGACGGAGACGGGCTCGGCCGGGGCGAGCGCTGCTTGCGGCTGCGGCTCGATCAAGGCGCGCTGCCCGGCGGTCACTTGCGCTCGGCCTTGCCGGCGAGCGGCACGGCGAATAGCTCGAGGCGATGGCCGACCAGCCGGTAGCCCAGCTTCTCGGCGACGTGGCGCTGTAGTTTTTCGATGTCCTCGTTGCGAAATTCGATCACTTTGCCGCTCTGCACGTCGATGAGGTGGTCGTGATGTTCGGAGCCGGCCTCTTCATAGCGCGCCCGCCCGTCGCCGAAATCGTGGCGCGCCAGGATGTTGGCCTCTTCGAAGAGGCGCACGGTGCGGTAGACCGTGGCGATGCTGATCTTCGGGTCGATCTCGGTCGCCCGGCGATGCACCGCCTCGACATCGGGGTGATCAGCCGAATCGGACAGCACCCGAGCGATCACGCGGCGCTGCTCGGTCATCTTCAGCCCCTTGTCGAGACAGAGTTGTTCGAGCCGCGACGGCATCCCCACCTGTCACGCGCTGTTGCGCTGCCGAAACAGTATACCCGAAAGCCTGGGTCGAGCCTATACCGGCCGACCCGCCCGGGGGTGGTCAAGCGGCGCTGCTGCGGCGGCCCCGGGTGCCGAGGCCGATATCCTTGGCCAGCTTGCTGCGCTGGCGGGCGTAGTTCGGTGCCACCATGGGATAGTCGGGCGGCAGGTTCCAGCGCTCGCGATACTCGTCGGGGCTCATGTTGTAGGCGGTTTTGAGGTGCCTTTTCAACATCTTGAGCTTCTTGCCGTCTTCCAGGCAGATGATGTAGTCGGGATGCACCGAGCGCTTGACGCTCACCGCCGGCTGCGGCCGCTCGACCGGCGAGACCGGCGCTTTGCCGATCCCGGCGAGCGATTGATAAACTTGGTTGATGAGCTGCGGCAAGTCGCTGACCGCCACGGTATTGTTTGACACATGGGCGGCGACAATTTCGGTCGTCAATGCGAGCAGGTCGTTTGAATTGGCCGCGTCAGTCATTTCCGCTAATTCCTCTGGCAAACTGAGTCATCGATATATGATCTTTGCTGGTGGGAAGCAATGAGTATATGGGGAATCAGCATTGACTTTTTGATGAAAAAGAAGGGGCGAGCACGAAATGTTCAATTTCGCGAGCAGGTCTCTTGCCCGACTTGCCCCTAACGGGTGGGCCCAAGTCGACCGCCAGTCAAGGCAAGGAAACGCCAAGTTGCTGAACTGTTACGCAAGCAGCGTGCGACGAAATAGCAGGGCGTCGATGCTGGCGCCGCGGCGGCGATAGTAGCCGCGCCGCCGTCCGCTCGGCACGAAGCCGCAGCTCTCATAGAGGAGGCGCGCCCGGGCATTGTCGGCCGCAACCTCGAGGCCGATGCCGCGCGCCCCGGCGCGCCAGGCCCGCTCGAACAGATCGGCGAGCAGCGCCCGGCCGATGCCCTGGCGCCAGCACGAGGGGGTGACCGCCAGGGTCAGCACTTCGGCCTCGCCGGCGAGAATGAGGTCGAGGATGAAGCCGATCGGCCGGCGCTCTTCCTCCTCCTCGACGAGATGGCCGCTGGCGCCCGACATGTCCAACAGCTCGGCGAGCGCCTTCTCGTCCCAGCTGTCGTCGGGGAAGGAGAGCGCGTGCAGCCGCGCCAGCGCCGGCAGATCCGTGGTCTCGATCGAGCGCAGGCGGCGGGTCACGGGGCTCTCCCGGCCCGGCGCGGCAGGGTGGTATCGGGGGCGCGCAGGTAAAGCGGCCGCGGTGGCGGCGGGCGCAGGCCCGGCCGCCATGCTGCCGCCGCCAGCCGCGCCACATCCACCGCATCGATGAGGCCCGGCCCCGGCGCCTGCTCCACCCCCTCGCGCGCGGCAATAAGCCGCGCCAGGGACGGCGCCGCGTCACCCGCGAGCAGCAACTCTCCCGGCGGCAGCCAGTCCGCCACGGCGCCGGGCGGCACCAACGCGCCGTCGCCTGCGGCCGTGCCCGCGGCAAAGACCTGCAGGTAGAGCTCCTCCCGCTTGCTGTCGAGCGCGATGACCAGCCGCCTGCCCGCGTGCCGTTCCCGCGGCACGGCAGCGGCGGCGGCGGCAAAGCGGGTGATGCCGAGCGCCGGCACTCCGCTCGCCAGCGCCAGCCCGCGCGCCGCGGCAAGGCCGATGCGCAGGCCGGTAAAGGCGCCGGGTCCGGTGGTGACGGCGATGAGGTCGAGCGCGGCCACCTCGGTCCCGGCTTCCGCCAGCACCGCCGCGATCATCGGCATCAGCGCCTCGGCATGGCCGCGCTCCATCGGCGCGAGGCGGCGCGCCGCGACGGCGCCGTCGCGCAGCACCGCCGCGCTGCAGGCCGCGCCGCCGCTGTCGAAAGCGAGGACGCTCACCACCCTCGCCGGCCGCCGCGCCGCATGCTAGAAGCTGCCGGCAGTTGCGCCGCCCGCCCATGTCGCTCGTCGAGATCACCGCCGCAAGCCATGACGTCGCCCTCGCGCTCGCTTATGCGACCGCCGCGAACGTCACCGGCAAGCCGATCTATCGCCAGCCCCGCTGCTTTCTGCATCGGGATGCCGAGGTGCTGCTCGCCCGCGCCGTGGCGCTGGCCCGCCCGCTCGGGCTGCGGCTCAAGATCCTCGACGCCTTTCGCCCGACCGAGGCGCAATGGGCGCTGTGGAACGCCTGCCCCGACCCGGCCTTCCTCGCCGATCCCCGGCACGGCTCGCCGCATTCGCGCGGCGTCGCCGTCGACGTCACGCTGCTCGACGGCGCCGGGGTCGAGCTCGACATGGGAACACCGTTCGATGCCTTCACGCCGCTGTCCTTCCATGCCAGCACCGAGATCGCTCCCGCGGCGCAGCGCAATCGCCTTCTCCTGCTCGGGTTGATGACGGCCGCCGGCTGGGATTTCTATGCGAATGAATGGTGGCATTATCAGCTCTTCGACCCTCGCCGCTATCCCTTGCTCGGCGATGGCGACGCGCCCACGCCGATGCTGTAGCCCAAGCACCCCCGCAATCCTATAGTGCGCCTCGCCGAGAAGGGAGAGACGCCGTGTATGTGCCCGGGCAGTTCCGCGAAGACCGTGTCGACGTCTTGCACGAGACGATCCGCCGGATCGCGCTCGGCACCTTGGTGACGTGCGGCGAGAACGGCTTCGAAGCGACGCCGGCGCCGATGCTCGTCGAGGCCGCGCCGGCGCCGTTCGGCACGCTGCGCGGCCATATCGCGCGCGCCAATCCGCACTGGAAAAGCGCCCAGCCCGGGATGAGCGCCCTCGCGATCTTCACCGGGCCGCACGGCTATATCTCGCCCGGCTGGTACGCGACGAAGCCGCAGACCGGCAAGGTCGTGCCGACCTGGAACTACGTCGCCGTCCACGCCACCGGCCGGCTCCGCTTCTTCGACGACGCCGCGCAGCTCCGCGCCATCGTCACGCGCCTCACCGAAACCCATGAAGCCGGCCGCGCCCAACCCTGGCACGTCACCGACGCGCCCGCCGACTATATCGACGCCATGCTGAAAGCGATCATCGGCTTCGAGCTCACCATCGAAAAGCTCGAAGGCAAATTCAAAATGAGCCAAAACCGCCCCGCCGAAGACCGCGCCACCGTGGTCGCGGCGCTGGCGGACGAAGCCGGCGACCCTACCCTCTCGGCGCTCGTGGCGGAGCGGAGCAAGCCGTAAGGCGATATCGCCAACAGAGACTCGCCCCCCTTGAGGTCAAGGCGAACGCGCGCAGCGCGTTCGTCCGCGGCGGCGGCAGCGATTGCGCAGCAATCGCGGGAGCCGCACGGTTCGGACTAGCTTCAGCGTTGGGATCGGGAACCGGGAGAGGTAGGGACTCCGCCAGAAAAACCGCACCGCCCCTCAGACCGCCCTTACCTCGACGACCTCCGGCACGTAGTGCCGCAGCATGTTCTCGATGCCGGCCTTCAAGGTCGCGGTCGAGCTCGGGCAGCCCGAGCAGGAGCCCTGCATGTGCAGATAGACGACGCCGTCCTCGAAGCGGTGGAAGATGATGTCGCCGCCATCCTGCGCCACCGCCGGACGCACCCGCGTGTCCAGCAGCTCGCGGATCTGCTGCGTTACTTCATCCTCATCCTCGGCGGCTTCGCTCTCGTCCGCGGCTTCGCCCAGGAGGATCGGCGTTCCGGCGGTGAAATGCTCCATGATGGCGGCGAGCACCGCCGGCTTCAGCTGATACCAGTCGGCCGCGTCATCCTTGCTGACGGTGATGAAATCGGCGCCGAGAAAGACGCCGGTGACGCCGGGCAGGGTGAAGAGCCGTTCGGCCAGCGGCGAGCGCGCCGCCGCGTCGCGGTCGGGGAAGTTGGCGGTCCCCTGCGCCATCACCGCCCGGCCCGGCAGGAATTTGAGCGTCGCGGGGTTGGGCGTCGGCTCGGTCTGGATGAACATCGCTTCCTCTGGGGCTTGGCGCGCGGTGGCCTGTACCTTGGATCAGCCGGGGGCCAAGTCAACCCTTCTCTATGTAGGGTTAAGTGAGGGAGTTGTCAGTTCTCAGTGGTCAGTTTTCAGTTCCGGATTGCCCCGCGCCCCCGCCATACTGACAACTGACGACTGAAAACTGAGAACTCCCAACCCCCCATGCTCGCCAACGCCCGCATGTATGCCGTCACCCCGGCGGTGGCGCAGCTCTGGCGCCGCCTGCTGGCGGGTATCGCGGCGCGCGCCGGCGCGGCGATCGACATCGTCGAGCATGCCCCGCCGGCACCGATCGCGGCGCTGTGGTCGCGCCCCGATCTCGCCGCGGTGCTGATGTGCGGCCTGCCCTTCAGCCGCGCGCTGCCGCCTCCGGCGCTGGTCGCGGCCCCGCTGCCGGCGCCGGCCGAGTATGGCGGCAAGCCGCAGTATTGGAGCGCCTTCGTCGCCCGCGCCGAGAGCGGCTATCAGCGGCTCGAGGACAGTTTCGGCGGCCGCATCGCTTTCACTACGCCGGACTCGCAATCGGGCTACGCCGCTGCCCTGCATCACCTCATGCCCGCCGGCGGCGGCAGGCCGCTCTATCGCGAGATCATCGCGCCGACGGTCACGCCCCTCGGCGCGCTGTCGGCGGTGCGCGAAGGCCGCGCGGACGCGGCGCCCATCGATGGCTTCGCGCTCGATCTGCTGCGGCGCCACGCGCCCGAGCTCACCGCCGGGCTGCGCATCCTGGCGCGCACCGAGCCGACCGCCATCCCGCCTTTCATCGCCTCGGCACCGCCGCTGCCGGCGCTGCGCCAGGCCTTCCTCGGCGCGCAGGACGATCCGGCGCTGCGGCCGCTCCTGGAGGCGCTGCTGCTGCAGCGTTTCGCGCCCGCGAGCGCCGACGACTATGCCCCGCTGCGCGAGCGCTTCGAGACCGCGCTCGCCTTCTGGCGCCGCCACCCGCTCGCGGCCGTCACCCATCCCGCCTTCGCTCTCTGAGTGTGCCCGGAAGTTGCGGCGTGACAGGCCTCGCCTGTTGGTGTAGACGTGTATAGACAGGATGGCGATGGCTCTCTCCTCACCCCCGCTGTTGCGGCGCGGCCCGGGCGATGGTCCCGGCGGCGAGGCGCGCCTGCCGGTGCTCGAATTCGAAGCGATCGTCCAGGAATTCCGCGCGCCGCAGGGCGAGGGCGTGCGCCGCGTGCTCGACGGCATCTCCTTCGCCGTGCAGCCCGGGCAATTCACCGCGGTGGTCGGGCCGAGCGGCTGCGGCAAGAGCACGCTGCTCCACATGGCGGCGGGTCTGCTCGCACCGACCGCCGGCGCGGTGCGCCATGGCGGCGTGCCGGTGGCATCGATCAACCGCGCCGTCGGCTTCGTGCCGCAACAGGCGCAGCTGCTGCCGTGGAAGACCTTGCGCGAGAATGTCGAGCTGCCGCTGCTGCTGCGGCGCGTGCCGGCGCCGGAGCGGGCGCAGCGCCTCGGCGAGATGCTGGCGGCGGTCGGTCTCGCCGGCTTCGAGGATCACTACCCGCATCAGCTCTCGGGCGGCATGCAGAAGCGTGCTTCGATCGCGCGCACGCTGATCTACCGGCCCGAAATGGTGCTGATGGACGAGCCCTTCGGCGCGCTCGATGCGCAGACGCGCATGGTGATGCAGAACGATCTGCAAGCGCTGGCGAGCCGGCAGCAGACCACCATCCTCTTCGTCACGCATGATCTGACCGAGGCGATCCTGCTCGCCGACAACGTCGTGCTGCTGAGCCGGCAGCCGACGCGGCTCAAATCCGACATCGCGATTCCGCTCGAGCGGCCGCGCAACGTGTTCCAGCCTTTCCATACCAAAGGCTTTGCCGAGCTCTATGACCGCGTCTGGTCGATCTTTCAGGCCGAGATCGCGCCTCCCGAAGGGGAAGGCTATCCCATATGATTCACCACGGAGGCACGGAGAATAAGCATTTGGCGCGCGAAGCGCGCCATTCTTCCCGTCTCCGTGATCTCCGTGCCTCCGTGGTCGATCTTTTCTTGCCGCAGGCGCTGCGACAAATGCGATTGCCCTGCCCCGAAGCGGGAGACGTGGCATG
>DATJLU010000055.1:0-15212 GCA_035509275.1 Allostellaceae bacterium
GGGCTCGGCGGCGGGCACGACCTGCACCGGCCTTGGCGGCGGCAGCGCCGGCACCCAGGTCAACCTGGTGCAATGAGCCGGAGGAGCGCAGCAATGGCCGTTTATGTGCGCCCACGGCGCCTCTTCACGGCGCTCGCCGCCGACACCGGCGGCGTCGCGGCGGTGGAATTTGCCATCTTCGCCATCGTGTTCCTTACGCTGCTCGCCGGCACAATCGACGTCGGCAACGTTCTCTTCACCGAGTTCGAGCTTGATTCTGCCGTTTCGGCCGGCGCACAGGCCGCGGCCGTCAACACGGCGCAGGTCAACTCGACCCAGGGGGCGACCCTCGCCAACTCGATCGCGACGACCGTGGCGAATGCCAATGGCACGGGCTGGGCGAGCGTCACCGTGATCGTCAATAACGGCCCCACCGTCTCCATCACCAACGGCAGCGTGTCTTCGGGCGGCAACGCCTCCGCGGCCGACTCCTATTACTGCTTGACCGGCACGCCGGGGAAGTGGAGCTGGGGTGGCGCCGTCACCGCCGGCACCACCTGTTCCGGGAATATCCATGCCGGCCAGTTCGTGACCATTACGGCACAGCGCTCGGTCTCGTCCTTCTTTCCGAGCTTCGGCTTCGTCCCGGCCGGCCCCATCGTCCAGGCGGCCGCGGTGGAAACCCAATGACGCTGCGCCGGAAGACATCGCTCCGCCGCGACCGGAGCGGCGCCAGCGCCGTCGAATTCGCCTTGGTGCTGATGCCGCTGCTGATGATGGCGTTTGGCGTCATCGAGTATGGCCGGCTATTGTGGACGAAACAGGCGCTGCAGGAGGCGGCCATCGCCGGCGCCCGCTGCATGGGCATTTTGGCGAATTCTTGCGCTTCGGGCGGCGGCTTCAACAGCACAAGTACGACGAGCTACATCCAGCAGGTCGCCGGCGGCTGGGGCATCACGGTGCCGAGTGCGGACGTGACGCTGAACCACAATGCCACGTGCGGCGGCGAGACCGGCTTTTCCCAAGTCTCCCTCGCCTTCGCCTTTACCTCGGTCGTACCGAAGATCGTGCTGCTCGTCGGCAGCGACAACCTCACCGCCACCGCCTGTTTCCCGAACAACCCGCCCTTGCCCTGAGTCGATCGCTCGAGCGCGCGCGCGGTCGCTATGCCAAGCGACTGACCGGCAGCACGGTCTATGTCGATGGTGGCGCCAATATCGTCGCGTGACCGCGGCAGCGGCGCTACGCGCTCGGTGCCACGAGCCGGCGGAGCGGCGCGACCTTGGTGCGTCCGGGCCGAGGCGTGTCGTTGGCCGGGATGACGGGCTCGTCGGCGAAATGGTCCGCGGCGAAATCGACGAAGCTGCGTACCTTCGCCGAGAGGTGCTGCCGGTGCGGATAGACGGCGGCGATGGGGAACTCGCCCAGATGATAGTCGGGCAGCACGCGGACGAGCTCGCCGCTGCGCAGCGACCGTTCCACCGTGCGGCTGCAGGCCATGACGATGCCGCGCCCGTCGCTGGCCGCCGCCATGAGCGTTGCGACGCTGTTGGTGTGCAGATTGCCCGACACCGGCACCGTCACGTCGCCTTCCGGCCCGATCAGGTGCCATTCGCGCGTCAGCTTGTCGAAGCCGCGATACATATAGGCGACGCAGTTGTGGTCGGAGAGATCGCTCGGCTGGTGCGGTGCGCCGTGTTTTTCGAGATAGGCCGGGGCAGCGCAGAGAATGACGCGGAACTGGCCGAGCGTGCGCATGATCAGGCTGGAATCCTCCTGCATGTTGAAGCGGATCGCCACATCGATGCCCTCGTCGACGAGGTCGACCATGCGGTCGGTGGTCGTGAGCTCGACGCCGATCTCCGGGTAGGCGATGCTGAAATTGCCGATCAGCGGCGCCACGCTGTAGGACAGCACATTCGCGACATTGAGCCGCAGCATGCCGCGGGGGATCGAGTTCATCACCGACACGCTTCTGTCGGCATCCTCGATCTGGGCGAGGATGACGGCGCACTGCTCGTAATAGACCTTGCCTGCCTCGGTGAGGCTCAGCTTGCGGGTGCTGCGGTTGAGCAGGCGGACGCCGAGGCGCTGCTCGAGCCATTGCACGTGATAGGTGGCGGTCGCCGGCGACATGTTGAGACGAAGTGCCGCCGCAGCGAAGCTGCCGCTGGCCACGACGGTGGCGAAGGTGGTCATGCTCGTGATGCGGTCCATGCGGCCTCTGGGGTGAAGGGTTGGCGCCGGCGCCATGAGGGTGCACGAGGTCTTATGTATAGTTAGTTAGAGATCGGCGCCGCCCTAGGCCGTTCCGGTTGCGACGGCCGGCGCCCCGCCGAAAACGCCAGGATTTCTGCGATCATTCGGCCGCTCCAAAGAGTGTTTTTGGCGATTTTGCCCTAATCCAGGGCCGAAGACTGTCTTCGAGCAATACCGAATTATCGTGCAACCTCGTCTGGGCGATCCTCCACGCCGTGCATGGGACGCGACGCTGTCGCGCCCAGTCCATTTGGAGGAGAGGATCATGACAGTCAATTCGCGAGCGGTGGGTTTTGCTTCCCTGACCGCGCTGTCCGTTGTCGCGGCGCTCGCCATCGCGCCGAGCGCCTTTGCGCAGTCGGCGAATACGTTCCAGGACGGCAGCTCCACGGCCTATCGTGAAAACGTCGTCCGGCAGTCGGCGGGAGCGCCGCAAGCCGCGGCGCAATCCGGCTCGTTCCAGGATGACAGCGCCACCGGCTACCGTGAGAACATCGTCCGCCAGTCGGCGGGAACGGCGGCGGCGCAGGATTCGCGCTACGCTTCGACCGTGCCGATGGTCAATGGCAAGCCAGACGTCGTGGGCAACCACGGCCCTCAGGACGATACGGCGCGGCAGATCTACCAGCCCGGCAGCCGGCTCTCCGGCTATTGAGAAGCAGAACACCGGCGCCCGCATGCGGGCGCCGGTGGTCCGACAAACGCGCGCGGCGAGTGTTTCCACTCGCCGCGCGTCGCGTCAGAGCTTTCGTTTCGCCCCTCACGCGCCCGCCACCGTCATGCCGTCGATGCGGAGCGTCGGCGCGTCGATGCCGGTCTTGAATTCGAGGTCGTTGGCGGCGATGAGATGCTGGAACATCTCCTTCAAATTGCCGGCCACGGTCACTTCGCTGACGGGATAGGCGATCTCGCCGCCTTCGATCCAGAAACCTGCGGCGCCGCGGCTGTAATCGCCGGTGACGCCGTTGACCCCCATGCCCATGAGCTCGGTGACGTAGAAGCCTGAGGCGATGTCGCCGATCAGCTCCTGTGCCGTCACCGGTCCAGGCTCGAGCCAGAGATTGGTCGGCGCCGGGCCGGGTGGCGAGGAGGTGCCGCGGCTGGCATGGCCGGTGCTTTGCAGCTTGAGCTGGCGCGCCGAGGCAAGATCGAGCAGCCAGGTGGTGAGCACGCCATCCTCGATCACCGCGCGGCGCCGATTGGCGATGCCCTCGCCGTCGAAGGGCTTCGAGCGCAGCCCGCGTAGCCGGTGCGGATCGTCGATGATGGCGATGCCGACGGGGAAGATGCGCTGGCCGAGCTTGTCCTTCAAAAAGCTGGTGCCGCGCGCCACGGCCGGGCCGCTGATCGCGCCGAGGAGATGGCGCAGCAAGCTCGACGCGATGCGGGGATCGTAAACCACCGGCACGCGGCAGGTCTCGACCTTGCGGGCGCCGAGGCGGCGGACGGCACGCGTTCCCGCCTCGCGACCGACCGCGGCGGGATCGCGGAGATCGCTGGCATGGACGGCGCTGGTGTAGTCGTAGTCGCGCTCCATCGCCGTGCCTTCGCCGGCGAGCACCGCGGCGCTGACGCTGTGGCCGGTGCTGCCATAGCCGCCGGCAAAACCGTTCGAGGCGACGAGCGCGACGCGCGAGCGGCCCCAACTTGCCTCCGCACCTTCGGAATTGGTGACCCCCGGAACCGCGCGCGCCGCATCCTCGGCGGCGGCGGCACGCTCGATGAGGCGTTCGGGGGCGGGCTCCTCGGCATCGACCATGTCGAGATCGGGCCAGCGTCGCGCGACCTCGCTGGGCTCGGCGAGGCCGCAGAACGGGTCCTCCGGCACCGCCTTCGCCATGGCCACGGCGCGCTCGACCAGCGCGTCGACGCGCGAGGGGTCGCGATCATTCGAGGAGACGATCGCCTGGCGCTTGCCGATGAGAACGCGCAGTCCGAGATCATAGCTCTCCGAGCGCTCGAGCTTCTCGGTGCGGCCGAGCCGGCGCGCATGCGACAGCGAAACCCCTTCGAAGAGGACGGCGTCGGCCGCCTCGGCTCCGGCGCGGCGCGCCTTGGCGATGAGATCGCCAAGCTGGTTCAAGGCGGTGTCTTGCGGCATGGCGGTTTCCCCGATCACTGCTCGGCCTTACATTGGCCATATAGGCGCGTCTGCGCCGGCTGTCAGCACAGCCTAGAGGTTGAAGATGCGCTGCGCGTTGGCGCCTCGCACCGCGTCGCGTTGCGCTGCCGGCAAAGCATCGACGCGGGCGAGAATGCCCTTCATGTCGCCGATATTGTGCGGGTAGTCGGAGCCGTAGAGCACGCGATCGGCGCCGCCCACCTCGATGCAGAGCGCGAGCGCTCCGGGGCTGTAGGTGACGCTGTCATAATAAATGCGGCGCAGATACTCGCTCGGCCGCGTCTCGGTCTTGGTGCGGCAGGCATTCATGTTGTCGAAGCAGATGTCGAGCCGTCCGACGAGGTAGGGCAATGCCGCGCCGGAATGGGAAGCGATCAGCTTCAGATTGGGGAAACGGTCGAGGAAGCCGTCGAAGCACATCCGCGCCACGGCAAGGCTGGTATCGAACATGAAGCCGATCGAGGCGATGAGATTGTACTGGCGGAGATCCATCTCCGGCGTGCCGGGCGGCGCCGTCGGATGCACCAGCACCGGCAGCGCGCGGCGGTCGATCGCCTGCCAGACCGGCGCGAAAAGCGGATCGGTGAGCGAGCGGCCGGCAATGTTGGCGAGCACCATGACGCCCACCGCGCCCTGATCGACGCAGCGCTTCAGCTCGCCGATCGCCGCCTGCGGGTACTCCCAGGGCAGCGACGCCATCCAGCGGATGCGGCCGGGATAGGCTTTCTCGGCGCGCGCCATGTCGTCATTGGCGACGCGCGCGGCTTCGAGGCTGACCGGCTCGCCGCCCCAATAGACGTTGGGGCAGGTGAGCGACAGGATGGCGAGGTCGACCTTCGCCGCATCCATCGCCTTGATGCGCAAATCATAGTCGAAATGGCCGGGTTGCGGCGTCATGAACGGCGCGCCGTCGAGGAAGATGCCCTCCGCCGCATCGAGGCTCTGGCGCAGCTCGTAGCGCGGCTTGCCGTGACGGCGCAGCAGTTCCAGCCACTCGCGGTTGAGCATATGGGTGTGAACATCAATAACCGGCATCGCTCGCCCTCCGAACACGCCGCGGGCACGCTAGCAAGGGCACCGGGGGGCGACAAGCGCGCAGGGCGCCACCATCTCTGTCGAAGCGGCGAAGGAGGCACGGCATGAGCGGGCAACCGGGAGACAAGCCGAAGGCGGTGGAATTGCCTGACGGCATCGAGATGGCGATCCTGCCGCGCTCGCGCGATCTCGGCGATGGCTTCACGGTGCATCGGCTGCTGCCCTTCGCCCAGCGCCGCATGGTGGGGCCCTTCATCTTCTTCGATGCGATGGGACCGGCGCAGTTTGCCGCCGGGCAGGGGCTCGATGTGCGTCCACATCCGCATATCGGCCTCGCGACGGTGACTTATCTTTTTGAGGGCGAGATCCTGCATCGCGACAACCTCGGCAATATCCAGCCCATCCGGCCGGGCGAGGTGAACTGGATGACGGCCGGGAGCGGGATCGCCCATTCCGAGCGCAGCGACGCCGCGCTACGGCAAAAGCCGCAGCGCCTCGCCGGCATCCAATCCTGGGTCGCGCTGCCGCGGCGCGAGGAAGAGACCGCGCCGGGTTTCAGCCATCACGCCAAGCTGGCGCTGCCGCTGATCGAGGGCGAGGGCAAGAGCGTGCGGCTCATTGCGGGGAGCTTTGCCGGCAAGCGTTCGCCGGTCGAGGTGTTTTCGCCCATGTTCTATGCCGATGCCACGCTCGGGCCGGGCGCCCGGCTCGCACTGCCCGCAGAGCATGAGGAGCGCGGCGCCTATCTCATCGAGGGCAGGATCGAGATCGGCGGCGAGAGCTACGCGCCGGGGCAGCTGCTGGTGTTTCGTCCCAAGGCTGAGGTCACCGTCACGGCGCCCGAGGGCGCGCGGCTGATGCTGCTGGGCGGCGAGCCCCTGGACGAGCCGCGCCACATCTGGTGGAACTTCGTCTCGAGCTCCGCAGCGCGCATCGAGGCGGCCAAAGCGGATTGGCGCGCCGGCCGCTTCGCCCCGGTCATCGGCGACAACGAGCTCATTCCACTGCCGGAATGACGGCGCGCTTAACGCAGGCTTAAGCCCCGAGAGGGCAAAGTGCCGGCTCCGTCCCGTCGGGGAAGAGAAGCAAGGAGTGGACCATGGACGGCGAGACAAGCGCCGGTTTAGCGCAGCTGGTGCAGAATGCCGTGCGCGCCGAAGTCGGCGGCATGTTCGAGGAGCTGCGCCGCTTCGTCGATCGCCGTATCTCCGAGCTTAGCACCGAGATCCATGCCACGGTCGAGATGGTCGATTTCAGCGAGACCCACCTCACCCAGCAGCTCCAGCGCATGCACCAGCATCTCTCGCGCGTCGTGGCGCTGCCGGTGGCGGCGACGCGGAACTCGGGCGTCGAGCTCGAGAGCGTCGTCCACGCCACCGAAGAGGCCGCCAACCGCATCCTCGGCGCTGCCGAAGCGATCCGCGAAGCCGCCAACCGCTCTGACGGGAAGGCCGTGATCCTTTACCAGGTGAGCACCATTTTCGAAGCCTGCAGCTTCCAGGACCTCACCAGCCAGCGCATCCGCCGCGCCGTCGATCAGCTCCGCGCCCTCGACCATATGCTCGAGCACATGGTCGAGCATACCGCGACCGCCGGAGAAGAGGCCGAGCCGCCGCGCGAGCCGATCAAACTCACCGTCGAAATCGCCGGCAGCCCGGACCTCGCTCAAGACGAGATCGACCGCCTGATGGCGCGCGGCTAAGTCGCGGCTGACCCGCGCAGCGGGTCAGTCCGCGGCGGCGTCAGCGGTTGCTCGGCAACCGCGAGAGCCGCACAGGGCAGGCAAGCCTCCCTTACTTCCAGATCGGTTTCCCCGTTCCCGGCAGACCATAGCTCGCCCATTTCGCCGTGACCTCGGCGATGATCTCGTCGCTCATGCGGATCTTGCGCCCCCATTCGCGCCGCGTCTCCGGCGGCCATTTGTTGGTGGCGTCGAGCCCGATTTTGCCGCCGAGGCCCGACTCCGGCGCGGCGAAATCGAGATAGTCGATGGGCGTGTTCTCGACGACGGTGATGTCGCGCGCCGGGTCCATGCGCGTCGAGATCGCCCACATCACATCCTTCCAGTCGCGCGCATCGATGTCGTCGTCGACGACGATGACGAATTTCGTATAGACGAACTGCCGCAAGAACGACCAGACGCCCATCATCACCCGCTTGGCGTGGCCGGGATAGGCCTTCTTCATCGCCACCACGGCGACGCGATAGGAGCAGCCTTCGGGCGGCAGCCAGAAATCGACGATCTCGGGGAATTGCTGCTGCAGCAGCGGGATGAACACTTCGTTCAAGGCTTCGCCCAGCACCGAGGGCTCGTCGGGCGGGCGCCCGGTGAAGGTCGAGAGATAAATCGGATCGCGGCGCATGGTGATGGCGCTGAGGTGGAAGACCGGAAAGCGCTCGACCGAATTGTAATAGCCGGTGTGATCGCCATAGGGCCCCTCATCGCCCTGCTCGTCGAGCGCAACATGGCCTTCGAGCACGATCTCGGCCTGGGCCGGCACTTTGAGCGGCACGGTGCGGCACGGCACCAGCTCGACCTTGCGGCCGCGCAGCAGCCCGGCGAACTGATATTCCGACAGCGTGTCCGGCACCGGCGTCACCGCGGCGAGAATGGTGCCGGGATCGGCGCCGATAACCGCCGCCGCCGGCAGCGGCTCGCGCCGCTCCGCCGCCCAGCGGCGATGATGCTGCGCGCCGCCGCGATGCTTGAGCCAGCGCATCAAGGTGGTGTCGCGGCCCGTCACCTGCATGCGGTAGATGCCGAGATTGTAATCATCCTCGCGCCGCTCGCCCGGCCCTTTGGTCACCACCAGCGGCCAGGTGATGAGCGGCGCCGGCTCGCCCGGCCAGCAGCTCTGGATCGGCAGCTGAGCGAGGTCGATCTCGCTGCCGGTGAGCACGATCTCCTGGCAGGGCGCGCTCGTCACCGTCTTCGGCTTCATCGCCAGCACCGTCTTCAGCAGCGGCAGCATGTCGAGCGCCTCGCGCCAGCCGCCGGGCGGCTCCGGCTGTTTCAAGAAGGCGAGGGTCTCGCCGATCTCCCGCAGCCGGTCCGGCTCTCGATCCATGCCCCAGGCAACGCGTTCCACCGTGCCGAAGAGATTGGTGAGCACCGGCATGGCATAGCGTCCACCCTCCGGGCGAACCACATTTTCGAACAGCACGGCCGGTCCCTTCTCCGCGAGAAGGCGCGTATGGATCTCGGTGATCTCCAGCACCGGCGAGACCGGCGTCTTGACGCGCACCAGCCTGCCCGCCGCTTCCAGCCGGGCGACGAAATCGCGGAGCGACGCGTAGGGCATGGAAAACCTTGCGTTAACGGCGGTCGTGGCACTATAGGTCGCGCTGTAGCGGCGAGCCACCATCGGCACCGAGGGCGCTTATTTCGGGACGGAACCATGGCACGGTATTGGGTGGTTGGCGGCGAATATGCCGATACGCGCTTCGAGCGGCTCGCGCCGGGTACACAGGAAGAGCGGCATGGCCCTTACGCGAGCTATGACGAGGCTCATCGGGTCTGGGAGGCGCGCGCCCGCGCCACCATCGACGACGCGCTGATCCGGTTCCGCATCATCGAAGAGGATGCCGGGACCCGCCGCGCCTCCTGACTCGCGCATCACGATCGCTTCGAGCGATTCAGTTCCATCGGTTGACCGCAGTGCCGCACATCGCCGTCTGACGATTCGTATCGTGTCGCATCTTCAGGTTGATCGGTCTGCGCCGTAACTGTTTCGTCCGTGTCTTTTATGGGCGCTCCTCGCACTCACGCGGGGCGCGAAGCGTTTCACTGCAGTTTCGCGTAGCGTCGGTGGGCTGCTTGTGGCACAGGGAGGGAGTGCTCGGGGTCAATCCGCATGACGACCGTCAATCAGCTTCTCGCCGACGCGCGGCGCAAGACCGCGGCCGAAGACGGTCAAAGCGATCCGGCTGACCGCTCTCAGTCGCTCTGGACGGATGTCTCATCGCCGTCCGCGGATTGGGGCATGCCGGACGTGTTCGGCTCTGCCCTGTTCGGGGCCTATGGGTTTGCGACGGGAGAGGCCGCTGCATCGTCCTCGTCCGGCGCCGATACGGCTTTACCCGCCGCCAGCGCGCCGGGTGGTGGAGACGTTCCCGCTGCCGGCGCGGCGCTCTTGCCAACAACGGGTGCCGCGGTCGGCACCGGCGGCTCGACCGCTCTCGCGGCCACTGAGCTTCGCGATACCTTCGGCGTCACCGGCGCCGGCATCAAGATCGGCGTGCTGTCGGACAGCTTCGACAATCTCGGCGGCGCCGCCGCCGACGAGGCCGATGGTGCCTTGCCGGCGAACGTCACGGTGCTGCAGGACGACCCTTACGGAAATGGCAGCGATGAAGGTCGCGCCATGCTGGAGCTGGTCCATCAAATCGCTCCGGGCGCGCAGCTTTATTTCGCCACCGCCGAGGGCGGCGATCAGAACTTCGCCAACAACATCGCGGCGCTGGGCGCAGCCGGCTGCAACATCATCCTCGACGACGTCACCTATTACGACGAGCCGATGTTCCAGGAAGGCGTGATCTCGCAGGCGATCGACAATGTCGTCGCCGGCGGCGCCCTCTACTTCACGGCGGCAGGCAACAATGCGAGCAACGCTTATCAGGCGAGCTGGTCTTCGCTGACGCCGCAATCGGTCACCATCGGCCCGCAATCCGACATCATTTTCGATCTGCAGTGGAACGAGCCGCTCGACGACGTCACCAGCAGTCTTGACCTCACGGCGACCGGGGCGCTGGCGCCGTATGTCCAGGGCCAAGTTGTCGATTACAATGGCGAGCCGGTGACGCTGCTCTCGATCGCGAATCCGACCGCCAGCACCATCGCCGGCACGCTCACGATCAGCGATCTGAGCGGTCCCGCGCCCGGCCTGGTGAAACTCGCGGCGCTCGGGGACGGATACCCGGTTTCGATTGCCGATGCCAATGTCGGGACGGTCATCGGTCACGCCGAAGATCCCAATGCGATCACGGTTGCCGCCGCCTATTCCGGCGATGACGCGCTGGAGAGCTTCAGCTCCTCCGGCGCCGGGACAGAGTGGTTGTTCGACAGCAGCGGCAACCCCATCGCCGAACCCATAAACAAGGTTGATATCACCGGCGTCGACGGCATCGCCACCACCGTGCCCGGCGGTCTCAGCGATTTCTTCGGCACTTCGGCTGCCACCCCGACCGTTGCCGGGGTCGCGGCGCTGTTGGAGCAGCTCGCGCCCAGCGCCAGCAACGCGACCATCGAGCAGGCGCTCCTATCCAGCGCGACCGATCTCGGCGATCCGGCGACGCTGCAGGGCGCCGGGTTGGCGAACGCGCTCGCTGCGGCAGAAACGCCGCTGATCGCCGGAACCAATCAGACGGCGGTTCTGGGTCAGCAGATTGCACTGTCGCAATGTGTCTCGACCAGTGATCTTGCCGGCTATCCCATCTCGATGTACCAGCTGACGCTCGTCTCGAGCAGCGGCGGCACGCCCGACGGCTCGCTCAGCAACGGCTCGACAAGCCTGCCCGCCGACCCGACGATCACTGTCGGCAGTCTCGCCGGTCTCTTCTACAACGGCGGTCCCGCGGCGGGGAGCGACACGCTGGCGATCAGCGCCTATGACGGAGCGGCGTGGAGCAGCGTCGCCGATGTGACGATGACCGATGCCGGCAACGTTCCCCTGACCATTGGCGACGGGGTCAGCGAGACCGTCAACGGCAACGGCATGGCCGTCGATGTCGGCGCGAACGCCGACATTACGGTCATTGGCAATTCGAACCAACTTTCGTCGGCCGGTGGCAGCACGCTGACGGCGGTCGGCACCGGCGATGTCGTCAGTGCGTCTTCCTGCACCGTCAATCTGACGGCGAGCAGCGACCTCACCGTGTCTGGCAGCAGCGACGCGGTGGCCGCCAATAGCGGCGATGTCGTTGTCGTCGGCGGCAATTCGAATACGATTTCGGCGTCGGGTTCCTCCAGCTTCGGCATTACCGGCACGGGCGACACGGTGACGGCCGACAACTCTGGCGTCACCTTCGGCGCCAACAGCAGCGGTACGGCGAATGGCAGCGGCCTGACCGTGGTGATGAGCGGCGGCGGCGACGTCATCGCCGTCAACGGCGACGGCAATACGATTTCGTCCTTCGGACCGGGCAACGAAGCGGCGACGGCGAACGGCACGGCGGATACGCTGATTGCCGGAACCGGCGCTACCGCGATGGCCAATACCGGAGCCCAGGGCTTCTACGACTACGCGCGCGGCGACGGGCCGGCGACGATCAACAACGGGCCCGGTTCGAGCGCAAACCCAAGCAACGAGCTGGATTTTGGCTGCGGCGTCGCCGACAACCAGCTTTGGCTCAGCCAATCGGGCAATGATCTGAACATCGATGTGATGGGCTCCAGCAGCCAGGTCACGGTCGCCGGCTGGTATGCCAGCCCGAACAATCAGCTCCAGCAGATCACGGCGGGCGGCCAGACGCTGCTCAACAACCAGGTGGCCCAGCTGGTTCAGGCGATGGCCACCTACTCGACCAATCACCCCGGCTTCGACCCGACCGCGGTCGCCCAAGCTCCGAACGATCCGACTTTGCAAAACGCCATTGCCGCGCATTGGACCGCTTCGGCGTGAGCCGATCGAAGGCGAGGCCGCTCATTCGATAACGGAGGGTCCAAGGGAGGATGCCCGACGATCTGCGTACGCCCGGCACCGACGATTCTGGCCTGGCCGCTCTCGTGCTGCTGCTGCGGCTGCACGGGACAGCGGTGGACCCCGAGCAGATCCGCCATCGCTTCGGGCAAAGACCGCTCACCCTCGGTGACATGTTGCGTTGCGCCAAGGAGCTTCGCTTCAAGGCGCGGTCGATCACCACGCGCTGGCCGCGGCTGGCGGGAACGCCGCTTCCCGCGATCCTGGAACGGCGCGATGGCGGATTTTGGATACTCGGCAAGATCGTCGAGAATCGCGCGCTGATCCAGGACCCGCGGGCGGAGGGGCCTTGCCTCGTCGACCGCGCCGAGCTCGAGGAAGGCTGGACCGGGCGGCTGCTCCTGCTGGCGCGCCGCGCCGCGCTCACGGATCCGGCGCGGCGCTTCGACATCACCTGGTTCCTGCAGGCGATGCACAAATATCGCGCCATCCTGGTTCAGGTGCTGGTCGCCTCGTTCTTCCTGCAGCTCTTCGCGCTGGTGACGCCCTTCTTCTTCCAGGTGGTCACCGACAAGGTCCTGGTCCATCGCGGCCTGACGACGCTCGACGTGCTGGTGGTCGGCCTCATCACCGTCTCGATTTTCGAGACGGTGCTCGCGACGCTGCGCACCTATGTCTTCGCCCATACCACCAACCGCATCGATGTCGAGCTGGGGGCGCGGCTCTTTCGCCACCTGCTGGCGCTGCCGATCGGCTATTTCGAAGCGCGCCGTGCCGGCGATTCCGTGGCGCGGGTCCGCGAGCTCGAGAACATCCGCAACTTCCTCACCAGCTCGGCGCTGACCCTGGTCATCGACCTTTTGTTCACCGCCGTCTTCATCGCGGTGATGTTCTGGTACTCGGCGTTCCTGGCCTGGATCGTGATCGCCTCCTTGCCCTTCTATGTCGCCATCTCCGCCGGCGTGACGCCGCTGTTTCGCCGGCGGCTCGAGGAGAAGTTCAACCGCAGCGCGGAGAACCAGGCGCTGCTCGTCGAAAGCATCACCGGCATCCAGACCTTGAAGGCGATGGCGGTCGAGCCGCAGATGCAGCAAAGCTGGGAAGAACAGCTCGCCGGCTATGTCGGCGCGAGCTTCAAAGTGCTGTCGCTGGGCAATTCGGCGAGCCAGTTCGTCCAGCTCGTCAGCAAGATGGTCACTGCGCTGACGCTGTATTTCGGCGCCTCTCTCGTCATCGCGGGGAAGCTGACGGTCGGCGAGCTCATCGCCTTCAACATGCTGGCCGGTCGCGTGGCGCAGCCGGTGCTGCGACTCGCCCAGCTCTGGCAGGATTTCCATCAGGCGCGCATCTCGATCGCGCGGCTCGGCGACATCCTCAACACCGTGCCCGAGCCGAGCTTCAACCCCGGGCGCGCCGCGCTGCCGGCAATCCAGGGCAGCATCGCCTTCGAGCATGTCAGCTTCCGCTATCGCCTCGACGGTCCCGAGGTTCTGCACGACATAAGCCTGCGCATTCCCGCCGGCCAGGTCGTAGGCATCGTCGGCCCGTCCGGTTCCGGCAAGTCGACCTTTGCGAAGCTGGTGCAGCGTCTTTACATTCCCGAGAGCGGCCGCGTGCTGGTCGACGGCGTCGACCTTGCCGCGGTCGATGTCTCCTGGCTGCGGCGCCAGGTCGGCGTGGTGCTGCAGGAAAATGTCCTCTTCAACCGCTCCGTCCGCGACAACATCGCATTCGCCGCGCCCGGGCTGCCGCTCGACCAGGTGATGGCCGCGGCGCAGCTTGCCGGCGCCCATGACTTCATCCTGGAGCTGCCGCAGGGCTACGACACCATGGTCGGGGAACGCGGCGCCAGCCTGTCGAGCGGCCAGCGCCAGCGTGTTGCCATCGCCCGCGCCCTGGTCACCAACCCGCGCATTCTCATCCTCGACGAGGCGACGAGCGCCCTCGACTACGAGAGCGAACGCATCATCCAGGACAATATGCGGAAGATGTCCGAAGGGCGCACGGTGCTGATCATCGCGCACCGGCTCTCGACCGTGCGCCGTGCCGACCGCATCATCACCATCGAGAATGGCCGCCTCATCGAAGATGGCAGCCATGACGAGCTGATCGGCACGGGCGGCCGCTATGCGAGCCTCCACCGCTTGCAGCTGGGGATCCATGAAGTTCGTTGAGGCGCCCAAGATCGCTCTCCCGGTACCTTTCCGCCGGCCGCTGCGCGGGATGGTGGAGCGCGAATTCCTGCCGGCGGCGCTGGAGATCGTCGAGACGCCGGCCTCGCCGGTCGGTCGCGCGATCGGCGCGACGATCATTCTGTTCTTCGCCGCCGCGATCGCCTGGGCCTATTTCGGCCATGTCGACATCATCGCCACCGCTCCCGGGAAGATCGTGCCGAGCGGCAGGACCAAGGTGGTGCAGCCCTTCGAGACGGGGGTGGTGCGCGCCATTCATATCCGCGACGGCCAAGCGGTGAAAGCCGGCGAAGTCCTGGTCGAACTCGATCCGACCATCGATGACGCCGAGCGCGATCGGCTCGCCAAGGAGTGGCTCGCGGCGGAGCTCGACACCGCCCGACTGGCCGCGGTGCTGGCGGCGGTGTCCGGAGCGCCGGCGGGTTTCGCGGCGCCCGAAGGCGCCACGCCGCAGCAGATCGAGGTCCAGCGCGCGCTGATGCTGAGCCAGATCGAGGAGTTCCGGGCGAAGCTCGCCGGGCTCGACCGGCAGGTCGCCCAGAATGAGGCCAACCGAGCAGCCGTGGCGGCGACGGTGCAAAAGCTCACCATGGCGATCCCGCTGCTGCAGCAGCGGGTCGAGGCGCGGAAGTACCTCATGGAGAAGGAGGTCGGCTCGCGCCTCACCTATCTCGAGATCGAGCAGGATCTGGTCGAGCATGAGCAGGAGCTGCAGGTACAGCAGGCCCGGCTCGAGGAGGCGAAAGCGGCGCTTGCCGCGCTGGTGGAGCAGCGCCGAGAGAGCGAGTCGGAATTCACCCGCACCAATCTCGGCGATCTCGTCGCGGCCCAGCAAAAGGCGTCGAGCCTCAAAGAGGAGCTGATCAAGGCGCGCGAGCATGCGGCGCTGCAAACGCTCACTGCGCCGGTGGACGGAACGATACAGCAGCTCGCGGTGCACACGGTTGGCGGCGTGGTGACGCCGGCGCAGCAGCTCATGGTGATCGT
>DATJLU010000056.1:0-49196 GCA_035509275.1 Allostellaceae bacterium
GTGGTCGGCGGCGTGCTGGTCTTCGGCACGGGAGTTTTGATCGGCAATTCCTAGGGCGCGCAAATGCTTTAGGGCACGTACACATCTCAAAAAAACACAGCGATTCCACTATCTTTCCCGCCGTCCCCGCGAAAGCGCTAGGGTACGTACAAATCGCACGGCGAAGCCACCATATCCCCTGTTTCGCCTTGCCCGCGAAAGCGGGCATCCAGGAGCTTCAGCCCCGATGAATGGAGCGCATGGCTCTGGGTCCCCGCTTTCGCGGGGACGGCGGGAAAGATAGTGGAATCTCAACGTACCCCAGCGCGAAAGCGGCGGTCCATTTCTGAGCCGCACGATGTCAGCGAAAGCGCCTTTGCGCGCGATTTCTTCACACGCTCTCTCGCGTAGGTGACGAAGGGCGGCTCATGCCGGCTCCCCCTGCCGAGAGATCGCCGATCCTCTCACGGCGGGGATGGACCGAATCATGAGCTTCTCGACCTCCACCACGAGGAAGAAGAGACATGCCCCGCCGACGAGCCAGAGCCAGGCCGACCAGGGCAGGGCCGCGGTGGCGAAGACCGCATGGAAGGGTGGCGCATAGGTGAACACGAGCTGCAGCGCCACGACCCCGGCTATTCCGTACCAGAGATAGGGATTGCCCATATGGGCGCGCACCGACAGCGATGACTCCAGCAGGTACCGGCTGTTGAGCAGATAGAAGACCTGGCCCAGCGTGATGGCGTTGACGGCAGCCGTGCGCGCCATCGGGTCGGAAGCGCCCTGCGCTTTCATCCAGAAGAAGGCCGAGAGCGTATAGAGCACGAGCGCCGCGCCGACGAAAAGGATGCGCCAGATCCCGAAGCCGGTGACGATCGGCCGGTCGACGGCGCGCGGCGGCCGCCGCATCACGTCGGCCTCGTGCGGCTCGAACGAAATGGCGAGGCCGAGCGCGACGGAGGTGACCATGTTCACCCACAAGACCTGCGGCGCCGTGATCGGCAGCGTGAACGCGAACAGGATCGCAATCGCGATCACCGCGCCCTGGGCGACGTTGGTCGGCAGCAGAAAGAGCATCGCCTTCTCGACGTTGTTGTAGACCGTGCGGCCCTCCTTCACGGCGGCTGAGATCGAGGCAAAATTGTCGTCGGCGAGGATCATCCCGGCCGCCTCCTTCGTCACCTCGGTGCCTTTGATGCCCATCGCGATGCCGATATCCGCCTTCTTCAGCGCCGGCGCATCGTTGACGCCATCGCCGGTCATGGCGACGATTTGTCGATTGGCCTGGATCGCCTTCACCAGCCTCAGCTTGTGCTCGGGGCTGGCGCGGGCGAAGACGTCGACGTCGCGCGCGCAATCGCGCAGCGCCGCATCGTTCATCGCCTCGATCTCGGTGCCAGCCACGGCCGTCTTGCCGTCGCCGATGCCGAGCATTCTTGCGATCGCCGCCGCCGTGATCTTGTGGTCGCCCGTGATCATCGTCACGCGGATGCCGCCGCCGTGGCATTCGCGCACGGCGTCGATGGCCTCCTTGCGCGGCGGGTCCATGAGACCGACGAGGCCGAGCAGCACGAGGGTCTTCGGCAGGTCCTGTGGCCCAAGGCCGCCCGCCGCGAGGTCCGGGCTCGGCAGCCACGCCAGCCCCAGCACCCGTTCGCCCTGCGCGGCGAGACGGTCGCCCGCCCGCGTGAACCGGCCGCGATCGAGCGCCGCGGGACCTGTCGCCGTCTGCTGCCGGTCGCAGTGCTCGAGGATGACTTCCGGCGCGCCCTTGACCAGCAGCATCTCGCCATCCGCCGAACGGTTCAGCGTCGCCATGAATTTGTGCTCGGACTCGAAGGGGATCGCGTCGATCCGCGGCGCGGCGGCCGCTTCCGCGGCGCGGTCCATGCCGAGCTTGGCGGCGAACGGGTAGAGAGCGCCCTCGGTCGGGTCACCCTCCACTGTCCATTTTCCGTCGTCCTCGAAGAGTTGAGCGTCGTTGCACAACAGCGATACGCGGCCCATCAGCGTCAGCACGTCCGGCGTGGCGCCGACCGGCTTGCCGCCCGTCCTGACCTCGCCTTCGGGTGCGTAGCCGTCGCCGGTAACCTCATAGGCCGCTTCCGCCGTCACGACGGACGTTACCATCATCTCCATCAGCGTCAGCGTGCCCGTCTTGTCCGAGCAGATGCGGGAGACGGAGCCCAGCGTCTCGACCGCCGGCAGGCGGCGGATGATGGCGTTGCGCTGGGCCATGCGCTGCACGCCGATGGCGAGCGTGATGGTGATGAGCGCCGGCAAGCCTTCCGGGATCACCGACACCGCGATGCCGACGACCGCCTGGAACAGCTCGATGAAGGTCATGTGTCCGAGCCAGTGGCCCCAGGCGAACAGCACGACGCTGATGCCGGCGATGGCTGCCGTGATGACGTAGCCGAACCGCTTGATCTGGCGCAGGAGCGGCGTCTCGAGCGCGCTGACCTCGGCGAGCATCTGGTTGATGCGGCCGAGTTCGGTTTGGCTCCCGGTCGCCACGACGACGCCGGTCGCCCGGCCCGACACCACCATCGTGCCGGAGAATGCCATGTTCTGCCGGTCGCCGACCGTGGCCTTGGCGGATACCGGAGCAATCGTCTTCTCGGCCGGGACGGATTCGCCCGTGAGCGCCGCCTCGTCCGTGCGCAGGTTCTTGGCGTCGACGAGGCGCATATCCGCCGGGATCTTGTCGCCCGATTCCAGCAGCACGATGTCGCCCGGAGTGAGATCCTCGGCGGGGATCAGGCGAACCTCCCCGCTGCGCAGAACGCGCGCCTCCGCCGACAGCATGTTGCGGATCGAGTCGAGCGCTTTCTCGGCCCGGCCTTCCTGCACGAAACCCAGCAGTGCGTTGAGGATGACGACGGCAAAGATGATCGCGGCATCGAGCCACAGGCTCAACATCAGCTTGATGAAGACCGCGGCGAGCAGGACATAGATGAGGATGTTGTTGAATTGGGCGAGGAACCGCGCCAGCGGCCCCGTCTTCTTGCCCTGGGGCAGGCGGTTCGGCCCGTAGGTGCCGAGCCGCCCGGCCGCCTCTGCGGCATCGAGGCCCCGCGCCGGATCGACGTTGAGTTGCCGTTCGATCTGGGCGGCCGGCAGCGCATGCCAGGGCGCCGCGTCCGCACTTGAAGCCGCGGTCTCAGCTGAGCTCATCGTCGTTCCTCCCGATCGCGGTGTTTTCAGGGCACCGGTCCCAATCGTCAGGCCCGCCTCCGGTCGATCGCGTCCGCGGCTTGTCCGCCGCAGCCGAGGAGATGCGCCGCCGCGCGCCAGGCGTGATGCGCGATGCGGTCGAGCCGCCGCGCCGCGTCGATCCGCGCGAACGCCTCGGTGACCGTCAATTTTCCGGGCGCCACGGCGGCGAGGGTCGCGGCGCGGTGATCGCGCTGCAGCGCATCGAGTGCCTTCGCCGCGCGTTCGACCTCGGCAAGCGCGGCGCCAATCTCGGCCGAAACCGTCCAGCCGATCGGCTCCGCCCGTCCGGTGAGGGCGGATTCCGCGGTAATCGATGCCGCAACCGTCTGTGTCGCGCGCATGGCTTGTTCGCACAGCCCGGCGGCGCGAAGGTCATGGGTGGCTCCGGATGGGGGTCCCGGGCGCCCGCTCTCCCCAAGGCTCTCCACCAGCTGCAAGGCGTGATCGAGCGCGTGCAGCGTGCTCGTCAGGCGCAGCCGTTCCGCCTCCGTCTCGGGGGGTTCTTTCAATTCGGACAGGAAATCCCGCGCCTCCTCGAGCGCGACGGCCATCGCGGCGCCCTGCGTCGTGCGCCCGGCCGCGGCCGAAAGCGCGGCGGAGACCGAAGCGGCGGTCGTCTTGAGGATCTCCGCCACGACGCGCCGGGTGGTCTCGACCGCGACCACCGGATTGACCAGCGCGCTCGGATCGAGCGCGCGCTCGAGGGCCGTTTCCTTGGAAGGCAGAAGGCGCTCGACCACGCGGGTGAACCACTGCATCGCCGGAAGCAGCACCGCAACGCCGACGACGTTGTAGGCGGTGTGGTAGGCGGCAAGCAGCGTCGCCCCGTCGACCGATGCGGCGAAGCTCCGCATCAGCGCCGCCGTCAAGGGAAAGGTGGCGATCGCGATGAGCGCCGCGATGCTCTTGAACAGTACGTAGGCGAGGGCGAGGCGCTTGGCCGTCGCGCTGGCGCCGATGGCCGCCAGCGCCGAGCTCGTCGCTGTCCCGATATTCTGACCGATGATCAAGGCCGCGCCTTGCTCCAGGCCCACGGCCCCGGCGGCGTAGGCCGAGATCGTGACGGCGATGGCGGCCGTCGAGGACTGCATGATCGCCGTCATGGCGAGGCCGACGACGATCAGGGTCATGAGACCGACCGACCCGGCGGCCCACCCGATCCCCGGCGTGCCGACCACCGCGGGCAGATCGGCGGGGTGCAGGCTCTCCGCCAGGCCGCCCATGCCCTGCTGCAGCGTCGTGAGCCCGTAGAGCACCAGCGCGAAGCCCGCCAGCGCGCTACCCGCCGCCGCAATCCGCCCGCCGGAAAGCAGCTTCGCCAGGGCACCGACGAAGACCATCGGCAGTGCATAGGTCGACAGCGAAACGCTCACGCCGATCAGCGCAACGATCCAGCCCGTGCCGGTCGTGCCGACATTGGCGCCGAACACCAGGCCGAGCCCCTGTGGAAAGGTCAGCAGCCCGGCGCTGACGAGGCCGATCGTCGTCATCGTCACCGCGCTCGAGGACTGCACCAGCAACGTGATGATGGCGCCCCAGAAGGCACCCGAGACCGGCGTCGCCGCGGCCTTGCTGAGCACGGTGCGTAGCGCGGATCCCGCCAGCGCCTTCAATCCGTCGGTCATGACGGCCATGCCGAGCAGGAACAGTCCGACGCCGCCGAGAATGGCGATTGTCGACATGCGCGTCTCGTCTCGCCTAACCTTCCGCCTTGAGCTCCTCGCGCGCCGCGCTGAGATCCTTCTTCTGCTGCGGCGTGACTTTCGGATATTCGAGGTCGAGATGCTCCACCGCCTCGACGATCGCGGCGGCGACGACGAGACGCGTGAACCATTTGTTGTCGGCGGGCACGACGAACCACGGGGCCGCCTTGGAGGCCGTCGCGCGGATCGCCTCATCATAGGCCTGCATGTAGTCGTTCCAGTAGCGACGCTCGCGAACGTCCGATGCGGAAAATTTCCAGTGCTTATCGGGATTGTCGAGGCGGTCCAGGAAGCGCTTCTTCTGCTCCTTGTGCGACAAGTTCAAATAGAACTTGAGGATGACCACGCCCTGGCGCGTGAGATAGTCCTCGAACCGGGCGATGTCGGCGAGCCGCTCCTCCCACACGTTCTTGCCGACGAGATCCGGCGGGATCCGCTGTGCCTCGAGCAGGTGCCGGTGCACGCGCACCACGAGCACTTCCTCGTAGTAGGAACGGTTGAAAATGCCGATGCGCCCGCGCTGAGGCACTTTCGTGGAGTAGCGCCAGAGGAAGTCGTGGGAAAGCTCCTCCTCCGAGGGTTGCTTGAACGAGACGACTTCGCACCCCTGAGGATTGATGCGCGACATGACATGCTTGATCGTCCCGTCCTTTCCTGCCGCGTCCATCGCCTGCAACACCAGCAGCAAGCACCAGGAATCTTGCGCATAGAGCATGTCCTGCTCCATCGCGAGCCATTCCGAGCCGCGCTGGAGCAGTTGCGCTGCTTCCTCCTTGTCCATTTTGAGGCCCAGCGTGTCGCCGGGATCGAAGTCCTTCAGGCGGAAATCCTTGCCTTTCGTCACGCGGAACGGATCCGTGTACTTCTTCAGGGTGTCCACGATCTCTTTGCGAGGCATCGACCCCTCCTCCCGAACGGCGGCGATGACTGATCGTCGTCGCGGTCGCCACCGGGCTCATCCTCGGCTGCCGACCGCCCGGGCGTTCGGTTGATCGGGGGCAACACCATCAAGCAACCCGAGGCGGACGGCGGCCCGACGATCAACGCTGAGCCGCCCTGGTCCCGAGGAAATCAACCAGAGAAGGATGATGATGTACATGACTTCCGGCAAATATAGAAAATCGTCCAGCCAGTCGATAAACGAGAGCGACTTGGCGATGGTTGCCAGCTGAACCGTGGTGATTGCAACGATCATGTCGATGATCAAGGCGATGCAGCACAAGGTCGAAAGCAGTCCGATGATGAGCAGGCAGCCGCAAACGAGCTCCACCGACGAGACGAAAAACGTCATGAGGTGCGGAAAAGGGATTCCGGCACCGATGATCGTTTGGTACATCAGCTTGTATTGACTGGCGACGAAAAGCTTGTTTCCGCCCGAGATAGCGAAGAATACGCCAAGCGAGATCCGGGCGAGGAGAACCGCGACATCTTCCAGGGAGCGGTTACCCGATAGGATGAAGCGCATCAGAGCGTCAGCTTTCATCACTTCCTCCTTGGCTTCTGCCGAACACGAGCGGTGCGGGCGCCGATTGACGCATGGGGATCGGCCGTCTGGCGTCGGCCGGGCACAGGGCGCGACTGAAGACCGCGAGTTGCTCATGTCGTCGAGGTCGTGGAGAATACTCGGACGGAGCAGGCTTGGCCATGTCGACGCGTTGCACGGACTGCAGCCGGCGATGGCGCTCGGTTGCTCGAGCGCTGGGTGATGCGCCATTTGCGGCGATTGCGAACGCGAACGCAGGAGAGATCGATGCTTGAGCTCTACAATGCACCGCAATCGACCTGCAGCCAGAAGGTGCGTCTGACGCTCGCCGAAAAGGGCCTCCACTTTGTCGAATACAAGCTGAAGCTGTTTCAAAACGATCAGCTCAAACCGGAATACCTCAAGCTCAATCCGAACGGCGTGGTGCCGACGCTTGTCGATGACGGCGCTGCGATCATCGATTCGTCCGTGATCATGGAATATCTTGAGGAGGAATACCCCGCGACGCGCTTGAGCCCTCCCAACAGCAAAGAGCGGGCGCGAATGCGCGCCTGGCTTCGGTATTTCGAGGAGGTTCCGACCGTTGCCGTCCGATTTCCCTCCTACAACGCGGCGTTCGCGCGCCATTTCGCGCCAATGACCGACGACGAGTTTCGCCAGCTCGCCAGGTCGAAGCCCTTGAGGGACAAGTTTCTCGGCGAGATGGACAAGGAGAAGGGATTCAGCGGCGAGAAGCTGCGGCAGGCCGAGGACAGTATCGGCAAGACGGCGGCGAGGATGGAAGCGGCGCTTGCGCAGACTGACTATCTGATGGGAGCGCAGGTGAGCCTGGCGGATTTCTGCGTCCTGCCTTTGTTGGTCCGTATGGAGGATCTGGGCTACGAGTTCCTGTGGTCTGAGCAGGCTGGCGTGAAGGCTTGGCTTGCTCGCATGAAGGCGCGCCCGTCCTTCGCAGCCGCCTACTACCCGGGCTCTCTCCTATCCGAACAGTACCCCGGCATACGCGAGGAGCATCAGCGCAAGCGCGCGGTGGCCCTCGGCGAGGCCGTCTGAGCCGGAAGACCCCGTCGCAACGTGACGGCGGATAGGAACGTTCCGACCAGCTCCGTCGAAGGGAGATTTGCTATGACGACCGCAGATCCCAATCGGGTGATCCTGACCGGCGAGAATCCGTTCATCCGGCTAAGCGGCAAGAACGGCGATCCGCTCACCACCAATGCCAGCTTCTGGCGCATCATCATGTGCCCGGCGGGACCCGGCCATGTGCTCTACCTCAAGAGCGAGCTTACCGACAACCGTTGGCGCATCTACGCCGACAACATCGCGATGGCGCGCTGGCTGCAATCGACGGTGCAGGGCATGCTCAATAACGAGCTCGAGGATCTCTCGATCCCGGTCACCGAGGCCGCGTTCTCCAAGTCGGGCGACCCGCACTACTTCTGGACCGAGCGCGCGGTGGCGCCCGGCGAGGACATCGCGCTCACCTGGTACGAGATCGGGGAGCCGCTGCTGATCCACACGCAGCCCAACACCGGCGGCCGGCGCTACGGCGTCTGCACGCTGCTGATCCCGGCGCTCGCCACGCGGCTCACCCGCAACGGCGTCGAGGCCAAGGGTAAGTCGTGGCCGACCGAGCGGGAAGGCCGTCCCTTCAGTACCAGCGCGCTGGCCTTCTCCGAGAGCTGGACCGACGCGCGGTAACCGGCGCGATCAGCGCGGGAGGGGAGGCAGGGCGGCGTCGGTGGAAAAGCGATAGACCGTCGTCGAGCGGAATTCCTGGCCCGGCTTCAGCTCGGTGCTGGGAAAATTCGGCTTGTTCGGGCTGTCGGGAAAATGCTGGGTCTCCAACGTGAACCCTTCGGTTTGGCGGTAGGTCGTGCCGGACGATCCAATCAATGAGCCGTTGAGGAAGTTACCGGTGTAGACCTGCAGGCCGGGCTCGGTCGTCAGGCAATCGACGATCCGGCCGGTGCGCGGATCATAGGCCCGCGCGGCAAAGGTCAGGCCCCCGCCCGCACGCTTGTTCAAGACCCAGTTGTGATCGTAGCCATGGGCATAAAGCATCTGCTGAAACGTGCTATGGAGCCGCGCGCCGATGGGCATCATTTGCCGGAAATCGAGGGGGGTGCCGGCGACGGGTTCGATCGCGCCCGTCGGGATCTGGTTGGCGTCGGTCGGCGTGTAGCGATCGGCGTTGATCAGCAGCAGCTGATCGGCGACCGACCCGGAGCCGTTGCCGGCCAGATTGAAATAGGAATGGTTGGTGAAGTTGACGACGGTGTCCTTGTCCGTGGTCGCGGTGTAGTCGATCTTCAATGCATTGTCGTCGGTCAGTGTGTAGACGACCTTGGTCGTCAAGGTGCCGGGAAAGCCCTGGTCGCCGTCCTTGCTGACGTAACTGAGGCTGGCTGCAACCCCGTCTTTCGCCGCGACCGGCGCAACCGTCCAGATTTGGTGATCAAAGGCGTTCGGGCCGCCATGCAGCGTGTTGGGGCCGTTATTGGCAATCAGATGATAGGTCTGCCCGTCCAAGGTGAACTGCGCGCCGGCGATGCGGTTCGCGAAACGGCCGGTGATCGCACCGAAATGACCGAGCAACGTCTCATACTCGAGCAGGCCACGCTGGCCCAGCACGACATTGTCCACCCGGCCGGTTCGGTCAGGCACATCGATCTCGGTGATGATCCCGCCATAGCTGAGAAAGCGCACACGCATGCCATGGTCGTTCGACAAAGTGTAGATATCGACCGCCTGGCCGCCCTGCGTTTTGCCGTAAGAGGCATGCTGCAACGTGCCGGCGGCGCTGGCCGGCTCGGCGGCGCACAATCCGGAGAGAGCGGCCGCCAGCGCGAAGGCGCGCCCCGCCGTTGCGCGCGTCTCTGTGGTTTTTGTCATGACTTCCTCCCCTAGGTGCGTTGTTCCTCGTCATCAGCCGCATTCTGTATGTCGAGCGCGGAGCGGCGGCAATGCCAGGATGAGCCGTCGCCTTCGGTTCGTCCAATGACGCCCGGCTGAGGGGTCCAATGGTAGGATCTCCGTGCCATCGCGCTCTTTGACATCGTGAAGACCACCTCGGTTTGAGGAGACGGGACGCGCAACGCTGGCCGAGAAAAAAATGTCGCCGGTGTACACCAGGGGCCTAGGCCCCTCCCGGCGCTTTGGGCTTGACGGGCTCCTGCGCCGGCTAATTCCGCTCCGCTCCCGCCCTCGCGTCGCTCGGCGTCACGCCGAAGCGGCGCTTGAAGGCGCGGCTGAAATGCGCGGGATGGCTGAAGCCGGTGCGATAGGCGATGGTCGAGATCGAGAGATGCCGCGCGCGCGGATCGGCGAGCAGCCGGCGGCAGCGCTCGAGCCGCTCGGCGAAAATGCCTTCCTCGACGCCATGCCCGAGGCTGCGGAAGAGTTGATGCAGATAGCTCAGCGAAATGCCGCAGGCGCGCGCGACCGCTTCCGGTGTCAGCTCCATGTCGCCGAGATGGCCGCGGATATAGCGCAGCGCGCGCTCGCGATGAGCGATCCGCACGCTGGTATCGGCGGCAGCGGAGCCGGCGCGCTCGACGACGAGCAGCGCGACGAGATCGAGGAAGCGCTCGCCGAGCTCGGCGAATTCGTGCTCCTGCCAGCTCTCGACGCCATGCGCGAGCTGCTCGACGAAGGACATGAGGAGCTGGGCGCGCGGCGCGCCGGCATCGAGCGGCACGGCATAGAAGGGCTCGACCTCCGGCACGCGCTGGCGCAGCGCGGCGCAGGGAAAGGCGATGCCGACGGTTTCATAGTCGATCTGCGGCACGGTCGAGTAGGGGACGGCATGGTTGAAGAGATAGAGGCTGCCCGGGCGGATTTCATGCTCGACGCCGCCGAGCGCGGCGCGCACCTGGCCCGAGACCGGCCAGGTCAGCGTGAAGTAATCATTGGCGAGGCGCGCCAGATCGCTCGGCCGGCGCTCGAAATTATGGCCGCGATAGGCGAGGCTGCCGAAGCGCAGCGCGCCGCGGCCTTTCACTTTGAGCCGGCCATGGAAATCGGCCGAGCCGTTGCGCGAGATGGCGAAAGGGCCGAAGACACTGGCGACGGAAGCAGACCACGCGGCCATGCGATCCCTGGGGGCGATGGTCGCGGTATCGAGCTCGAGCGCAGTCATGGCGATCCGTCCCTTGAAAGCTCGGGCTTGGCGGCGGCGCTGCGATGCGCTGTCGGCTGCCCGGACGTGCTATAGCTGCGCCAAGAGTGACCACGCGCTGGACGCTGGGTCAAGGAAATGCGCCCGCTCGGTCAAACACGGAACGCCGGGCCGGTGATATGTAACGCCGGGGTCAGATCAGCCGGTCGGGGGAGGAGTCCGATGTCGTTCCGCCCATTCTCTGTCGCATCGCTGGCGGTGCTCGCTGCTGTGGCGCTGGCCGCGCCGGCCGTCGCTCAAGGCAAGCCGGTCAAGATCGCCTTTATCCAGGACAAGACCGGGCCGCTCCAGGCCTATGCCGAGCAGGAATCCATCGGCTTCAAGCTCGGCCTCGAATACGCCACCAAGGGCACCATGACGGTGGCGGGCCGCAAGATCGAGGTGATCGAAAAGGACAGCCAGACCAAGCCCGATGTCGGCCGCAACCTGCTCGGCGAGGCCTATGGCGATGACGGCGCCGACCTCGCCGTCGGCGGCACCTATTCCCCGGTGGCGCTTGCCATGCTGCCGGTGGCGCAGGACTACAAGAAGATTCTCATCGTCGAGCCGGCGGTCGCGGACTCCATCACCGGCGACAAGTGGAACCGCTACATCTTCCGCACCGGGCGCAATTCCTCGCAGGATGCGATCTCGAACGCCATTGCCATCGGCAAGCCCGACACGGTGATCGCGACCCTGGCGCAGGACTACGCTTTCGGCCACGACGGCGTCGCCGCCTTCAAGGCCGCGCTCGCCGGCACCGGCGCCAAGCTCGTCCATGAGGAATATGCGCCGCCCACCACCACCGACTTCACCGCGCCGCTGCAACGCATCTTCGATGCGCTCGGCAAGGAGCAGGGCCACAAGGTGCTGTGGGTGATCTGGGCCGGCGGCAATCCTTTTCCGGCGATCAAGGCCGCCGATCCGGCGCGGCTCGGCATCGACGTCTCAAGCGGCGGCAACATCCTGCCGGCGCTCGCCGCATACAAGGATTTCCCGGGCCTCGAGGGTGCGACCTATTACTACTACGATATCCCCAAGAACCCGGTGAACCAGTGGCTCGTCGAAGAGCATGAGAAGCGCATGCACCAGCCGCCCGATTTCTTCACCTGCGGCGGCATGTCGGCGGCGATGGCGGTGGTCGAGGCGCTGAAGAAGACCAACGGCTCGACCGATACCGAGACGCTGATCAAGGCGATGGAGGGCATGTCCTTCGAGACGCCCAAGGGCAAGATGATCTTCCGCAAGGAAGACCATCAGGCGTTGCAGGACATGTACGCCTTCAAGATCAAGGTCGATCCCAAGGTGGCCTGGGCGATCCCCGAGCTCACCCGCGTCATCAAGATCGACGACATGAAGGTGCCGATTCAGAACCAGCATTGAGCCGGCGGGGGCAGGGATGGTCGAGATCGCGCCGATCCTGGAGACACGCGATCTCACCATCCGCTTCGGCGGCCATACCGCGGTGGATGGCGTCTCCTGCGTCTTTGCGCGCGGCACCCTCACCGCCATCGTCGGGCCGAACGGTGCCGGCAAGACCACCTATTTCAATCTGATCTCGGGCCAGCTCCGCGCCAGCGCCGGGGCCGTGCTGCTGAACGGCGAAGCGATCACCGGTCTTGCCGCGCCGGCGCGGGCGCGGCGCGGGCTCGGCCGTGCCTTTCAGCTCACCAACCTCTTTCCCAATCTGAGCGTGCGCGAGAATGTGCGCCTCGCGGTTCAGGCGCGCGCCGGCATCGGCCTCGATTTCCTCACCATGGCGGCGCGCCATGCCGATCTGGCCGAGCGCGCGCAGGCCTGTCTTGCACGCGTCAAGCTGGCCGAGCGCGCCGCGGTGCCGGCCGCCGCGCTCTCGCATGGCGATCAGCGCAAGCTCGAAGTCGCGATCCTGCTCGCGCTCGAGCCGCAGATCTTCATGTTCGACGAGCCGACGGCGGGGATGAGCGTCGATGAGGTGCCGGTGATCCTCGACCTCATCGAGGCGATCAAGGCGGAAGGCGACAAGACCATCCTTCTGGTCGAGCACAAGATGGATGTGGTGCGCCGGCTCGCCGACCGGGTTATCGTGCTGCATAACGGCGCGCTGGTGGCCGACGGCGCCCCTGCCGAGGTGGTGGCCTCGCCGATCGTGCAGGAAGCCTATCTCGGCATCCGCGCCGCGTCCTGACCGGAGGAGGAAGAAATGCCGTTCATTCTCGAGACTGCCGAGCCGCAAAGCCTCGGATTCTGCGCTGAAACCTTGAATCGCCTCGGCCAGGTCATCGAGGGGCATATCAAGGAGGGCCGCTACCCCGGCGCGCAGATCGCACTGGCGCGCCACGGCAAGCTGGCCTTGCTGAAGACCTTCGGCGCGGCGCGGCTCGAGCCGGCCTCGGTGCCGGCCAAGGAAGACACGCTCTGGCTGCTCTATTCCAACACCAAGGTGGTCACGGCCGCGGCGGTCTGGGTGCTGGTGGAGCAGGGCGCGCTCACCTTCCATGACCGGATCGCCGATCACGTTCCGGAATTCGCGCGCCATGGCAAGGGCGAGATCACCTTGCTGCAGGTGCTGACGCATCAGGGCGGCTTTCCCGCCGCCGGCATGTCGATCCCGGCTTCGGCCTGGGAGGACCATAGCGAGCTGAAAGACCGCGTCTGCGACTTCACCCTCGAATGGACGCCGGGCTCGCGCCTCGAATACCACCGCCTCGCCGCCCATTGGGTCTGTGCCGTGCTGATCGAGGCGCTGACCAGGATGGATTATCGCGATTTCATCCATCAGCGCGTCATCAAGCCCCTCGGCCTCGAAGGCGAGCTCTATGTCGGGCTCCCCGCGAGCGAGGGTGCGCGCGCCGCCGATATGCACGGTCCGTCGGAGGACGGGAAGAAGCAGGTCCGCTTCACCCATGAGAACGACGCCGCCTGGCGCCGCGCCGGCATTCCCGGCGGCGGCGGTTTCGCCACGGCGCGGGCCATGGCCGCGTTCTACCAGGCGCTCGGCCATGGCGGCGCGCTCGGCGGCACGCGCTTGGTCTCGCCCCGCCTCATGCAATACGTGACGCGCAACTTCACCGGCGACCGCGTCGACCACTACATGGGCATGCCCATGCATCGCGGCCTCGGCCCGCATTCGCGCGGCCTCACGCCCGCCATCCGCGGCCTCGGCACGCTCGCGTCGCCCACGACCTTCGGGCATGGCGGCGTCGGCTCGTCCTATTGCTGGGCCGATCCCGAGACCGGTGTCTCTTTCGCCTATCTCAGCAACAGCCGCGTCCCCGACCCCTGGCACTCGCGCCGCCTCGACATCATCAGCAGCCTGGTGCACGCCTCGATCGAGGATCTTGGATGAGGCGGTGCGCAACCCCTCACCCCGACCCAGGGGCCCGGCGCGCAGCGCCGGGAGGGTGAGGGTTGCGGATGACCGACGTGCGTTGCGCCAATAAGGCGGCACAACGGACATGACCGATATCCTGCTCGAGCTTGCCGGCGTTCACACCCATATCGGCCGCTATCACATCCTGCACGGCGTCGATCTCGCCGTGCGGCGCGGCCGGCTCACCATGCTGCTCGGACGCAACGGCGCCGGCAAGACCACCACCTTGCGCACCATCATGGGCCTCTGGCGCCGCAGCGCCGGCGAGATCCGCTTCGACGGCGCGCCGATCGGCGCCCTCGCCACGCCCGACATCGCCCGGCTCGGCATCGCTTATGTGCCGGAGAACATGGGCATCTTCGCTGAGCTGACGGTGCGCGAGAATCTGCTGCTCGCCACCGGACCCCTGGGCTTCGACGACGCGCGGCTCGACGCGGTGCTGGCGCTCTTTCCGGTGCTGCGCGAGAAGTGGCACAACCCCGCTGGCGCGCTCTCCGGCGGCCAGAAGCAGATGCTCGCCATCAGCCGCGCCATCATCGAAGAGCGGCGTCTCCTCATCGTCGACGAGCCGACCAAGGGGCTGGCGCCGGCGGTGATCCAGCTGCTGATCGACGCTTTCTTCCGCCTCAAAGCGACGGCGACCACGATCCTGCTGGTCGAGCAGAATTTCCACATGGCCCGCTCGGTCGGCGACGATGTCGCGGTGATGGATGACGGGCGCATCGTCCATACCGGCAGCATGGCGGCGCTCGCCGCGGACGAGGCGCTGCAGCAGCATCTCCTCGGCCTCAGCCTGGCGAGCCACCAATGATCGCGCGCCTCCTCTCGCCCCGCGCCGGCGATTGGGCGCCTTACGCCCTGTTGCCGCTGCTGGTGCTCGCGACCTTGCCCACCATGAGCTTCTCCACCTGGCTCACCCTCACCGTGGCCGGCTTTGCCATGGGCATGATGCTGTTCCTGATGGCCGCCGGGCTCACCCTCATCTTCGGCCTGATGCAGGTCTTCACTTTTGCTCACGGCGCCTTCATCACGCTCGGCGCCTATCTCGCGGTGAGCGTGTTCGGCGCGCTCGCCGGCTGGAGCAGCGCCACCTCCTGGGCGCTCAATCTCGCGGTGCTGGCGGTGGCGCTGGTGGTGGCGCTGGTCGCCAGCGGCGCTGCCGGCTATGTCTTCGAGCGCCTCATCATCCGCCGCGTCTATGGGGCCCATCTCCGGCAGATCCTCATCACCATGGGCGGGCTCATCATCGCCGAGCAACTCGTCGTCGCCGTCTGGGGCGCCAACCCGCTGCCGCTGCCCAAGCCGGCGAGCTTCCAGGGCAGTATCATCATCGCCGGCGCCGCGATCGAGAAATACCGCCTCATCGCCGTCGTGCTCGGCCTTGCCGTCTATGCCGGTCTCCATCTCCTGCTCAGCCGCACGCGCGTCGGCCTCCTCGTCCGCGCCGGCGTCGAGAATATCGAAATGGTGGAGGCGCTGGGCTATCGCATCCGCCGGCTCTTCATCGGCGTCTTCGTCACCGGCACGGCGCTCGCCGGCATCGGCGGCGTGATGTGGGCGCTTTATCAGGAGCTGGTGACGCGCAGCATCGGCAGCGAGATGACCATCCTCATCTTCATCATCCTGATCATCGGCGGCCTCGGCTCGATCGGGGGCTGCTTTACCGCGGCGATCCTGGTCGGGCTGGTGACGAACTATGTCGGCTTCCTCGCGCCCAAGCTGGCGCTGGGCTCGACCATCCTGCTGATGATGCTGGTGCTGCTGTGGCGGCCCCGCGGGCTGTTCCCGGTGGGCGCGGGATGAGGCGCGGCACGGCAGGGGCGCTCGACCGGCTGCTCTCGGGCGACCGCCCCGGAACGCCGCTGCTCAGCGTCCTCTTGCTGCTCTTGCTCGCGGCATTGGCGCTCGCGCCCTTTCTCTTCCCGGGCACGCGCTCCGTCGCGGTGGCGGCACGCATCTGCATCTTCATCGTGCTTGCCGCCAGTTACGACGTGATGCTCGGCTATACCGGCATCGCCTCGTTCGCCCACACCATGTTCTTCGGCATGGGCGCTTATGGCGTCGCCATCGCCCTTGCCAAGCTCTCTGCCGGCTGGAGCGCGGTGCTGCTCGGCACGGTGGCGGGCGTTTTGCTTGCCATCGTCGTCGCCGTCCTGATCGGCCTGCTCAGCCTGCGCGTGCGCGCCGTCTTCTTCTCGATGATCACGCTCGCCGTGGCGAGCTTTGCGCTCATCCTGGCGACTCAGCTGCGCGACCTCACCGGCGGTGAGGATGGGCTCACCTTCTCGGTGCCGGCGCTGCTGCGTCCCGGCTTTCGCTTGACCGCCGAGCCGGTGCTGGGCGTCCCGCTCGATGGGCGCGTCATCACCTACTACCTGATCTTCGCGGTGTCGCTGGCGCTGTTCCTGCTGATGTTGCGGATCGTCAATTCGCCCTTCGGACGCGTGCTGCAGGCGATCCGCGAGAACGAGTTCCGCGCCGAAGCGCTGGGCTACCGCACGGTTGTCTATCGCACCCTGGCGGGCGCGCTCTCGGCGGCGATGGCGGCGCTCGCCGGCGCGCTGATGGCGCTGCTGCTGCGCTACAACGGCCCCGACGTGACGCTGTCCTTCGCCGTCATGGTCGACATTCTGCTGATGGTGGTGATCGGCGGCATGGGCACGCTGTACGGGCCCGCGCTCGGCGCCGTCGTGCTGGTCATGGCCGAATACTATCTGCAGCCGGCGATGGCGGGGTTGTCGGGGGCGCTCGCCGGCTGGCCCTTGCTGCCGGCGCTCTTCGATCCCGACCGCTGGCTGCTCTGGCTCGGCCTGCTCTTCGTGCTCGTCGTCTATTTCTTCCCGGCGGGCATCGTCGGCAAGCTGCGCGAACGCACCTAGCTGGCGTCGCGCTCGGTCGGCGTCGGTAGCCAAAAAATTGTTTAGATTCAGCAGAGAACGGATCGTTTCTGCGGTCGGAATTTAGGATCGCCCGCGGCCGGGCGGCCGACGGTTTCCAAGCAGCTCTTCAAGAACCTTTGGAGTGGCACCTAATTGCCCGGAATCGCGCGCATTTTCGCCGTCGCTTGGCAGCCTGGCGCGGGGGTTCGCGACGGAGCAGAGACGAGAACGCCCGGCGCAAGGCCGGGCATTCCGGATGATCGCCTTTGGCGAGGATCAGCCGCGCGTCTCGACGCCCTTGCCCTTGAGGACGTCGCCGAGCTCGCCCGATTCGAACATCTCGCGGATGATGTCGCAGCCGCCGATGAATTCGCCCTTCACATAGAGCTGCGGGATCGTCGGCCAGCTCGAGAACTCCTTGATGCCTTGCCGGATCTCGGGATCGGCGAGGACGTCGATGCCTTTGAACTTGACGCCGAGATGGGTCAGGATCTGCACCACCGCGGCCGAGAAGCCGCATTGCGGGAAGACCGGCGTGCCTTTCATGAACAGCACCACCGAATTGTCGGCGATGTCCTGCTTGATGCGGTCGAAGACGGTGACGTTGGTGGTGGTCATGTGATGTCCTCTTGCGAGTTCAGCTCAACCTTCGGGAGCGCTGGTCTGGAGCGCCAGCGCATGCAGCTCGTTTCCCATGCGGCCGCGCAGCGCTTGATAGACCATCTGATGCTGCTGCACGCGGCTCTTGCCCTTGAACGCGGCGGAGACGACATGGGCGGCGTAGTGGTCGCCATCGCCGCGGAGATCTTCGATGGTGACCTGCGCGTCGGGCAGGCCCTCCTTGATCAGCCGCTCGATCGTCGCCGCATCCATCGCCATGATGTGTCTCCGGTCGAGCGCATCAGCGAGCCGCCATATAGGCCGGCAGCCAAGCCTCGTTGATCCGCCGCAACTCCGCGGTGGATATGGCACCGCTGCCGGCCACTGTCAACGCATCGCCCCCGGTCGCGCCGAGGCACAGCACCGGCACCCCGGCGGCCTGGAGCCGTCCGCTCACCCCCTCCGGATCGGCCGTTGCGAGCACGTAACGAGCCTGGTCCTCGCCGAACCAGAAGCCATGCGGCGCAATGCCGGCGGGGGCGGCCACCTCAGCGCCGATCCCGCCCGCCATCGCCATCTCCGCCAGTGCCACCAGCACCCCGCCATCGGAGACGTCGTGGCAGGCGCTTACCGTTCCTGCGAGGATTTCCCGCCGCACCGCATCGCCGTTCCGCCGCTCCGCCGCAAGGTCGACCGCGGGCGGCGCGCCATCCTCGCGCCCCAGCACCTCGCGCAGGTATAGCGAGCTGCCGAGATGGCCGCGGGTCTCACCCACCAGCAAAATCGCCTCGCCGGCACGTTTGAACGCGAGGCTTAGGGACTTCCCGGCATCTTCCAGCAGACCGACGCCGCCGATCACCGGGGTCGGCAGGATGCCGCTGCCATTGGTCTCGTTGTAGAGCGAGACATTGCCGGAAACGACGGGGTAGTCGAGCGCGAGGCACGCCTCGCGCATGCCCTCGATCGCCAGCGCGAACTGGCCCATGATCTCCGGCCGCTCCGGATTGCCGAAATTCATGTTGTCGGTGAGGGCGATCGGCGTGGCGCCGACCGCCGTGAGGTTGCGCCAGGTCTCGGCCACCGCCTGTGCCCCGCCGCGGCGAGGATCGGCGGCGCAATAGCGCGGCGTGCAATCCGTCACCAAAGCCAGCGCCTTGGGTCCGCCCGGAAGCCGCACCACCGCCGCATCGCCGCCCGGGCGCTGCACCGTATGCCCCATGACGAGATGATCGTACTGCTCCCAGATCCAGCGCTTGGAGGCGAGGTCGGGACAGCCGATCAGCGTCTTCAGCGCCGCGCCGGCATCCCGCGCCGGCACTTCCTCGGCGCGCAGCTCCGGCGCGGGCGGCGGCGCAATCCAGGGCCGCTCATAGAGCGGCGCCTCGGTGACGAGCGGACCCACCGGCATGTCCGCGGCGACCTTGCCGCCCATGCGCAGCACCAGCTTGCCGGTCTCCGTCACCTTGCCGATGATGGCGAAGTCCAGCTCCCATTTCTCGAAGATGCGCCGCGCTTTCTCCTCGCTGCCTGGCTTCAGGATCATCAGCATGCGCTCCTGGCTCTCGGAGAGCATGATCTCGTAGGGCGTCATGCCGGTCTCGCGCACCGGCACGCGGTCGAGGTCGAGCTCGATGCCGAGCCCGCCTTTGCCCGCCATCTCGACCGAGGAGGAGGTGAGTCCGGCGGCGCCCATGTCCTGGATGGCGACGATGGCATCCTCGCCCATCAGCTCGAGGCAAGCCTCGATCAGCAGCTTCTCGGTGAAGGGATCGCCGACCTGCACCGTCGGCCGCTTGGCTTCGCTGTCCTCGGAGAACTCGGCCGAGGCCATTGTGGCGCCGTGGATGCCGTCGCGTCCGGTCTTGGCGCCGACATAGATCACCGAATTGCCCGGGCCGGCCGCCGCCGAATAGAAGATGCGCTTGGCATCGGCGAGCCCCACGGTCATGGCGTTGACCAGGATGTTGCCATTGTAGGAGGCGTGGAAATTGCACTCGCCGCCCACCGTCGGCACGCCGACGCAATTGCCATAGCCGCCAATGCCGGCGACGACGCCGGCGACGAGATGCCGCGTTTTCGGATGCTCCGGGCTGCCGAAACGCAGCGCGTTCAAATTGGCGATGGGGCGCGCGCCCATGGTGAAGACATCGCGCAGGATGCCGCCGACACCGGTCGCGGCGCCCTGATAGGGCTCGATGAAAGAGGGGTGGTTGTGGCTCTCCATCTTGAAGATCGCGGCCTCGCCATCGCCGATATCGACGACGCCGGCATTCTCGCCCGGCCCGCAGATGACGCGCGGTCCGGTCGTCGGCAGGCGCCGCAGCCACACCTTCGAGGATTTGTAGGAGCAGTGCTCGCTCCACATCACCGAGAAGATGCCGAGCTCGGTGAGGTTGGGCGCGCGGCCGAGGATGCGGCAGGCGCGCGCGAATTCGTCCGGGGTCAGCCCGTGCTGGGCGACGATCTCCGGACCGAGATCGGGCCCGGACGCAGCGCCGCTCAAGCGAGCGCCTCCACCAGCCCGGCGAACAGCGCCTGTCCGTCGGTGCCGCCGAGCAGCGGATCGGTGGCGTCCTCGGGATGCGGCATCAGCCCGAGCACCGTCTTCGCCTCGTTGAAGATGCCGGCGATATGGCGCGCTGAGCCGTTATGGTTGCTCTCCTCGGTGAGCTCGCCGTCGCGCGTGCAGTAGCGGAAGGCGACGAGACCTTTCTCTTCGAGCCGGTCGAGCGTCGCCGGATCGGCGAAGTAGTTGCCGTCGTGATGCGCGACGGGCACGCGGATCACCTGGCCCGCCTCGTAGCGGCTGGTGAAAAGGCTCTGGCTGGTCTCGACGCGCAGATGCACGTCCTTGCAGTGGAATTTGAGCGTCTTGTTGGTCAGGAGAACACCCGGCAGCAGCCCGGCCTCGGTGAGGATCTGGAAGCCGTTGCAGATGCCGAGCACCGGCGTCCCGCGCGCAGCGCGCGCGCTCACCTCGCGCATGATCGGCGAATGCGCTGCCATCGCGCCGCAGCGGAGATAGTCGCCATAGGAGAAGCCGCCGGGGATGACGAGGATATCCGCCTTGGGCAGCTCGCTGTCGCGGTGCCAGACCTTGAGCGGCTTCTTGCCCGATGCCCGCGCCAGCGCATCATAGACGTCCTGCTCGCGGTTCGAGCCGGGGAAGACGATGATGGCGGCTTGCATCGACGCGGGGCCTCTGAGGCGCGGGGCGAGACAGGCTTGATCTAGCCCGCCCCCCGCCGCCGATCAAGCGTGGCGCGCCTTGTCTCAGCGCGAGCGGCGCCGGGTCTTGCGAGTCGTCTTGCGCCGCGCCGTCGTGCTGCTCTTGCGCCGACTCGACGTACGGCTGCGCGTCGCTTTGCCGCGGCTGCTCTTGCGCGCCGTCTTGCGCACGTTCTTCGGTTTGCGACGCCGATTGCGCGACTGACCCGATTCGGACATGGCGATGGCGACCGCTTGCCGCCGGCTCTTCACCTTGCCGCGGCGCCCGCGCCCCGCTTTGAGCTTGCCTTGCTTGTATTCACGCATCACCTGCCGGACCTTGCGTCTCTGCCGTGGTGAAGCCATCACGGAACCTCCGCTGCCGTTTCCCTATCCTGGGAAACGATGTCGCATCGGCTCCGTTCCCGCGCGGGGTGAGGGGAAGCTGTCAGCCGTCAGCTCTCAGCTGTCAGATTTTCTTGGCTGATCGCTGACAGCTGATGGCTGACAGCTTCCTTACGCCAGCTCGATCTGATAGCTCTCGATCACCGTATTGGCGAGCAGCTGGCGGCACATCTGCTCGAGCTCGGCCTGGGCGCGCGCAGGATCGCTCTCGGCGAGATCGAGGTCGATGACCTTGCCTTGCCGCACTTCGTTGACGCCCGTGAAGCCGAGCGAGCCCAGCGCATGCGCGATCGCTTTGCCCTGCGGATCGAGCACGCCGGGTTTCAGCATGACATGAACGCGCGCCTTCATCACTGCACCGTCTGCGTGCCCTTGACGTCGCCGGGACCGCCTTCGGGCAGGATGCCGAGGCGCCGCGCCACTTCCTGATAGGCTTCCTCGACACGGCCGAGATCCTGGCGGAAGCGGTCCTTGTCCATCTTTTCCTGGGTCTTCACATCCCAGAGCCGGCAGTTGTCGGGGCTGATCTCGTCGGCGAGCACGAGGCGCATCTCGTCGTTCTGAAACAGCCGGCCGAACTCGAGCTTGAAATCGACAAGCTTGATGCCGATGCCGAGGAAGAGGCCGGATAGGAAATCGTTGATGCGCAGCGACATCTGCATGATGTCGTCGAGATCCTGCGTCGTCGCCCAGCCGAAAGCGGTGATGTGCTCCTCGGACACCATGGGATCGCCGAGCTCGTCCTTCTTGAAGTAGTACTCGACGATCGAGCGCGGCAGCGCCGTGCCCTCGGCAATGCCGAAGCGTTTGGCGAGCGAGCCCGCCACCACGTTGCGCACCACCACCTCGATCGGAATGATCTCGACCTGCCGCACCAGCTGCTCGCGCATGTTGAGGCGGCGCACGAAATGCGTCGGAATGCCGATCTCGGCGAGCTTCATCATCAGGAATTCGCTGATGCGGTTGTTGAGCACGCCCTTGCCGGTGATCGTGCCCTTCTTCTGATTGTTGAAGGCGGTGGCGTCATCCTTGAAGTATTGGACGAGGGTGCCGGGCTCGGGGCCCTCGAACAGCACCTTCGCCTTGCCTTCATAAACCTGTTTGCGTCGGGACATGGCCGTAACCTGCATGAGCCAGGGGCGGCGGGAGTAGGCGGTGTATAGCAGCCTTGCTCTCAACCCGCCAGCACATCGCGCCAGGGCATCGCCTCGGGCTGCCAGGCGCGAAACCGAAACACCGGCTTCGCGCCGTGCCGGGCGATGCCGGGCAAAGCGATGAGCGCGCTCGACACGGTGGCGAAGCCGCGCTCGGTCACAAAGCGCATGGCGCCGGCCGGCCCATCATGGGGCGAGGTCTCGGTCTCGGCCAAAAGCGTCTCCCAGGCCGACCAGTCGCCGCTGCCGGGGTCGGGCGCGGTCGCGGCGGCAAAGCGCGGGCGGTAGCGGCGCAGACGCGGCGTCTCCGCCTCGTCGAGATCGCCGGCGGCGATGATGGCAAGGCCGGAGGCGAGCGGCCGCGCCGTCGGCGGCTCGTCCGCATCGGCGTGCCGCAGCCAGAAGGCATCGCGATTGTCGGCGATGATCATATTGAACGGGCGATAGGCGTGCGGGTCGATCTCGACGAGCGCGTCGGCCGCGGCCCGCGCATCGGCATGGTCGAGCGCTTCCAGCACCAGCTCGCCGCGCGAGCGCTGTCCCGGCGCCGGGCCCAAGGTGCCGAAGCGATTGAGAATGCCGGCGACGACGCCGTAATCGTTGAGGCCGAGCCAGGAGCCGCGGGCCAGCTCGTCGAGTCCCGCCACCACCTCGGGCCGGTCGGGCCAGTGCCGCGCCGGCGGCCGCCAGGGGCGGTCGATCATCTCGTCGCGGTTGGCGCCCAGAAGAAGCGGCCAGTCATGGCCCGGGCGCCGTAGAACGATGACGGTGCACATGCGCTACCCTGATCCTTCTCTCGACCGGGCGATAATGGCCATCGCACCCGGGCACGCCAATAGGCGGCGGAGAGAAGATTAGGTGCTACTGTGTCCTAGGCCGCATCAGGAGGTACGCATGCCGGACGACCAATGTGGCGAGTCGCATGTGTCGCTCCGCGTCCCGGACGGCGTGATCGAGGCATTTGACAAGCTTGCGGAGATGCTCGACCGGCCACGATCCTGGGTGCTGCTGCGTGCCTTGCGGCGCTATCTTGACGACGAGGGTGCCGAGATCGCCGCAGATGCCGAAAGCTTGGCGCAGCTCGACCGCGGCGAGGGCGCGCCGCTCGCGACGATCATCGATGAGGTCGGGCAGATCACCCGCGGGCCTTCGAGCAAGCGGTGACGTTTCACGTTACCCGCTCGCCTCATGCGGCGGCGGAGATTCGTGCCGTCGCTGTGGGTGCGCGGCGCTCAGCTCGCGCCGAACACGCGCTTGAAGATCGTGTCGACGTGCTTGACGTGATAGGCATCGTCGAAGAGCGCCTCGAGCTGCGCCGGCGACAAGTGTCGCGCCACGTCCCTGTCGGCCTTGAGCAGATCGAGGAAGCGGCCTTTGCCTTCCCAGGCGGGCATGGCGTTGCGCTGCACGGCGCGGTAGGCGTCCTCGCGGCTCATTCCGGCTTGAGTCAGTGCGAGCAGCACGCGCTGCGAATGGACGAGGCCGCCGAGGCGGTCGAGATTGGCGCGCATCGCTTCGGGATAGACGACGAGCTTGTCGACGACCTGGGCGAGCCGCGCCAGCGCGAAGTCGAGCGCGATGGTGGTATCGGGAGCGATGACGCGCTCGACCGAGGAGTGCGAGATATCGCGCTCATGCCAGACCGCCACATTCTCGAGCGCCGGCACCACCGCGCCGCGGATCAGCCGGGCAAGGCCAGTCAGATTCTCGGTGAGCACCGGATTGCGCTTGTGCGGCATGGCCGAGGAGCCCTTCTGCCCCGGCGCGAAATACTCTTCCGCCTCGCGCACTTCGGTGCGCTGCAGGTGCCGGATCTCGGTAGCGAGCCGCTCGACCGAGCCGGCGATGACGCCGAGCGTGGCGAAGAAGGCGGCGTGACGGTCGCGCGGGATGATCTGGGTCGAGATCGGCTCGGGCGTGAGCCCGAGCTTCTCCGCCACATGCCTCTCGATCTCCGGCTCGATATTGGCGAAGGTGCCGATGGCGCCGGAGATCGCGCAGACGGCGATCTCGGCGCGCGCCGTCTCGAGGCGTTGCCGCGCGCGCTGGAATTCGGCGTAGAAGCCGGCGAGCTTCAGGCCGAAGGTGGTGGGCTCGGCATGGATGGCGTGGGTCCGCCCGATGGTGAGCGTCCGCTTGTGCTCGAAGGCGCGGCGCTTCAGCACGACGAGAAGCTGGTCGAGATCACCGAGCAGCAGCTCCGCCGCTTGCTTCAGCTGCACGGAAAAGGTGGTGTCGAGCACATCGCTCGAGGTCATGCCCTGATGGACGAAGCGCGCCTCGGGGCCGATGCGCTCGGCGAGATGGGTGAGGAAGGCGAGCACGTCGTGATGCGTCTCGCGCTCGATCTCGTCGATGCGCTCGATATCGTAGGGACCCTTGCCCCTGGCCCAGATCGCCTCGGCGGCGCTCGCCGGAATGACGCCCGCCTGCGCCAGCGCGTCGCAGGCATGCGCCTCGATCTCGAACCAGATGCGAAAGCGGTTCTGCGGCGCCCAGATGGCGCTCATGTCCGGCCGGCTGTAGCGCGGGATCATCGGCAAAGCGCTCGCATGCAAAGGGCGGCGAAGGCTTAGCCCAGCCGCCGCGTCGGCGCAACAGCGGCGCTACTGCGCCGGCACCTCGCTGACCAGCCGCCAGGGCCCATCACCGTCGCGGCAGGCAATGCCCTGGACCGGCACGGCGTTGCCGGTGAGCGTCGTCGTCGAGGTGTAGGGTCGGCACTCGCGCTGCGGCGTCGCGGCGCTGGCGGCCGCCGCTGCGGGCGCGCCGGCGCCGTTCGCGGCCGCCGACGCTTGGACGGGCTGCCGCACCAACTGCACCGGCGGCCCGGTCGCCGCCCCCTCTTGTATCGATGGCGTGGTGGCCGGTGGCGGCGAGGGGGTCGCTTGAGCTGCGGGTGCGCTTGGCGGCGGGAATGGGGGCGGCGGCGGCACAGGTGGAGGCACGAGCGCCAGCGGCGCCGAGGATGCGGGGAGGGGCGGCAGCTCGTCGGCGTCGATCGGCGGTGGTCGCGAGCCCGTCTCCGCGGTTGCCGACTTAGACTCGTCGGAGTTGAGCTCGCGCTGCATCATCTGCTGCGTGTCGTTGGGCTCCTGCCGCGCCTCGCGCTGCGGCTTGGGCTCGGCCGGGCTTTCGGCCCGGGCCTCGCGCTGCGGTTTTTCCGGTGGCGGCTTCTGCGTCAAAATCGGGTGGGGCCGCTTGTGCTCCACGACGTGCGGCTTTGCCGCAGCGGCCTCGCGGGCCGCCGGCTCTACCGGCGCCGCTGGCGTCGGGGTCGCGGCTGGCGGTGGCGGCTGTGGCGGCGCTGCTTGGACAACCACCTGCGGCAGAGGCGTGACCTTGGTTGGGCGCGGCGCCGGCGGCGGTGGCTCGATCATCGGCTTCGCCGCCATCATCACGGGCGGCGCGGCCGGAAGCGGCGGCGGCTCCGTCTTGGTCTCTTGCGGCAGCGATGCCGGTGGGGAGGCGGGGGGCTGCCCCGCCAGCGGCACTTCGATTTCCGCCTGGCGCAGCATGGTGGTGGGTATGCCGTCGTTGCCGTTGAGGCTCCACGCTGCGACGGCGGCGCCGATCAAGACCAGAGCGCCAACAACGATGGCTGCCGTTCGCCCGGGACGCCGACGGCGCGCGAGATCATGTGTCCGGGGAAATTCGGCGCGCAGTGGCGCGGCATAAAAGCGCCGGTCGAGCAGAGGCTCGTCCTCGAACGGGTCTTCCCGAGCGGGCTCTTCCCTTAGCGGCTCTTCCTGCAAACGCTCTTCCCGCAAGTGCGCTTCGTGCAGGCGCTCTTCCGGCAGCCGTTCTTCCCGCGGGCGCTCTTCCCAAAAACGGTCTTCCCGCGGCGGATCGGGGCGCGGCGGTGCCGGGGCGTGGATGGTGGGCTCGGTCACCGCCGAGGCGCCGACGGGCGTCATCGCCATGTCTTCCGGCTGCAGCAACAGCTCGATCACGGCGTCGGCCCAGTCCGGATCGGCAATGTCGAGGCCGGGAGCGGTCTCGAACGCCGCTTGCAGCTTCTCACCGACGGAGTCGAGCTCTGCCGCGGTCACGCCCACCGCCACGATCGGCAACTCGCCGGGGAAGAACTGGCTGAAGCGCTCGCGTTCGAGGCGGGCGCCCAGCGCCGCCCGCGCTGCTTCCGGTGGCTCCGATGCCAGATCGATCAGCGCGACGCCGATGCCGGGGTGAATGAGGACGCCGTCAGCCCCTACATCGCCGATACGGCGCGCGCGCAGGAGGGTCCATTCCTCCGGCAACGCCGCCAAAGTCCCGGCTAGTAGTGCCCCAGCATCGTCGACCGCGCTGTCCCCCGCGGTCAGCGGAAAAACCTGTGCCACGGGGGATTAAACAATTGGCGAGGCATTTTATCCAGCGCGACAACCGACTTTCACCCGAAAGTGCGATTTTTGCCACAGAGGGGGGAGACATCACCGCCGATCGAGCGAGGGCAGCATGCGTTGCAGCACGTCGTTGTGCCGCACGAAGTAATGGTGCAGCGCCGCGCCGATATGCAGCGCCGCCAGCGTGTAAATTGCCCAGGGCAGCGCGGCGTGAACCGAAATCGCGAGCTTGGCGAGCGGCTTGTCCGGCGCTACCAGCGCCGGTACGGCGATCAGGCCGAGATAGTGGAGGGTGATGCCCCTGAAGCTGATATAGAGGTAGCCGGTGATCGGCGCTGCCAGCAGGATCAGATAGAGCGCGGCGTGAACGGCGCCGCTGGCGCGCCGCTCCAGCGGGGCGAGATCCGCCGAGGGCGGCGGCGCTGGATGGGTGAGGCGCCAGAAGGCCCGCAGCACGGTGAGGCCGAGCACGGTGACACCGAGGGATTCATGGGTGATGAACAAGGTGTCTTGCAGCAGGCCGCGCGGCAGGCCGCCCATGACGAGGCCGATCGGGATGATGATCAGCAGCAGCGCGACCGTGATCCAGTGGAAGGCGCGCGCGCCGGCGCCGTAGCGTGTCCCGCGTTCCATCGCCTTTCTTGCACATCCCTGGTGATAAGTGCGGCCGCGGCCCATGATTCCCCGCGCGCTTCGTTTATTCCCGTCCCAAACGCAATTCACAAGGGCGGCGCGTCCTCACCCGAACAAGTCGCGCCATGCGGACTGAGCCGCCTCCACCGGCAAGGCGGCCGCTTCATAGATGCCGCGGCCGATGGCCCGCGCCATGGCAAGCGCCGCGGCGTAGCCGAGCTCGGTCAGCTCCGCGATGGGGTCCGTCAGTGGCCGCAGGCCGGTGGCGGCGGCAAAGATCGTGTCGCCGTCGAGCGGTGCGTGGGCGGGGAGCACGGCGCGCGCCAAGCCGTCATGCGCCATGATCGCCAGCCGCTTCGCCTGGCCCTTCGTTAGCGTCGCATCGGTCGCAACGAGACCGATGGTCGTGCTGGTGCCGCGCACGGGTTTGAGGCGCAGCGAAGGATCGATCCGCTCCGGCCAGCCGCGACCGCCGAACTCGCCGTTCTGCTCATAGGGCGCCGCCCAGAAGCACGGGCCGTCGGCGATGAGCGGCGAGCCGACCGCGTTGACCACGGCGAGCGCCGCCACCGTGTGACCAGCGGCAGTGCGCGTGCTCGCTGTCCCGAGGCCGCCTTTCACGGTCGCCGTCATCGCACCCGTGCCGCCGCCGACGCTGCCCAGCGCGAAATCCGCGGCTGCTGCCATCGCCGCTTCGTAGCCCAGGTCGCGATAAGGCGCAAAGCGGCCCCAATCCTTGTTCCCGCCATTGGCAAGATCGAAGATGACCGCTTCGGCGACGATCGGCACGCGCACGCGACCCAGCAACAGGCCGCGCCCGATCTGGCGCAGCGCCGCCTGGACGCCGCCGGCCGCGTCGAGCCCGAAGGATGAGCCGCCGGCGAGCACGATGGCGTCGACCGAATCGAGCGTCATTCCTTCATCGAGCATGGCGACCTGCCGCTCGCCCGGCGCGCCGCCCAGTATCGATGCCGAAGCCACCGCCGGCCGCTCGAACAGGATCGCGGTGACACCGGAGCCCAACGCCAGATCCGTCGCATGTCCGACCGTGATGCCGGCGACGTCGGTCAGCAGATTGCGCATGCCTCATCCTCCGCGCGCGAGATGCGATCCCGCCCTGCGGAGAAGCTAGCCGCAATTGCCCCGTGCAGGGAGGGCGCATGGCAACGGCCGACCAGCTGGATGGCTGCTCGTACCAGGGCGTGCGGGTCGAGCGTCCCTCTTCCAATTCGCCAGAATCGGCGCCTGCGAGCCCCTTCAGTGCAGCATCGCATCGTCGCATCTCGGGATTTTCCCGATTGGCCCGGCGCTGCCTCTCTCGACACTGGTGAGCGGCAACCAGCAGTGCCGAATGCTCCTCATCGATCTGCGGCTCAAGTTTGCCCGCGACCTGGTCGCACATTGGCTCGACATCCGGCACGGCGCAGCGGTGCCGCTCGAGGAGCATCTCGATCCGCGCGCGCTGCTGCCCTGGCTCAGCCACATCGGCATCATCAGCCTGACACATCCGTCGAAGCTGATTATCGAGCTCGCCGGCGCCGCTGTGCGTCGCCGCTTCGGGCGTGAGATCCACCACATGAATTGGGTTGACCTCGTGCCGCCGACGCTCGGCGACGCAGGACAGCGCGCACGCGAGCGCATTCGCCGGGTGCCCTGCGGCTTCTATCACAAATTGACCGTTGCCCGTAACGGCACGGATGCCGTGACGGCAGAAGCGCTGGCGCTGCCTTTGCGACGTCGCAATGCCATCTTTCCGCATGCCGTGATCGGCATCACCCGCGAATTCGGCAACAAGAATGTCCGCACGCCCGCCGGCTGGCTCACGCCTTCAGCCCATGTCGCACATTACTTTATGGAATTCGTCGACCTCCAATAATGTCCGCTCCGGTAAGCGGCTTCAGATCAGCCCGAGGCTGCGGAAGCTCGAATGCCGGCCGCGGCCGATGACGAGATGGTCGTGGAGCGCGATGCCGACCGCGGTCAGCGCCTTCGCCACGGCGCGGGTCATGTCGATATCGGCCTTCGACGGCGTGGTGTCGCCGGACGGGTGATTATGCACCATGATGAGCGCGGAAGCGTTGAGCTCGAGCGCGCGCTTCACCACCTCGCGCGGGTATACGGGGGTATGATCGACCGTGCCGCGCTGTTGCCGCTCGTCGGCGATGAGCGCGTTCTTGCGGTCGAGGAACAGCAGGCGGAATTCCTCGCTCTCGGCAAAGCCGGCCTGCGCCGCGCAGTAATCGATAAGCGCCTGCCAGGAGGAGATGATCTCGCGCTCCTTCACCTCGGCTTTGAGAAAGCACGCCGCGGCGGCGCGCACCGCCAGCACCGTCGCTACCGACGCATCGCCCATCCCCGGCACCGCCTTCAGCGCCGCGCGATCGGCGCCGAGCACGGCAGCGAGGCCGCCGAAGCGAGCCATGAGCGCCTTGGCGAGCGGCTTGGTGTCGCGGCGCGGTTGTGCCGAATAGAGCAGGAATTCGAGCAGCTCGTAATCCGGCACGGCATCGGTGCCGCCGTCCAAGAGCCGCGCGCGCAGCCTTTCGCGATGGCCGAGATAGTGCGGCGTTTCCGCCGCCACCGGCGCTTCGGCGGCGCCCTGGGGCAAGGTTCGGGATTTAGCCACGGGTTACGGCCGGCCCTCCTGGTCACAACGCTATCGAAATCGCGCGCCTGGCGCCAGAAGCTGAAGCCTCCTCCCAAATTGCCCGCACTTTGCCCCAATGCCGTAGCGCGACTGTCGCAGCTCCATGCCATGCTCTGCTGGTGCCACGGAGTGCCTGATGTATCTCTTCAACGACGAGCCGACGGTCGATGAGCTGTTGCGAGACGAGACGGCGCGCCTGCTGATGGCGCGCGACGGGCTCAGCGACAATATCGTGCGCGCGTTGGTGCGGGACGTTCAGCGCCGGCTCAGGAGCCGCCGCGACGCCTTGGCGGCGGCGGCCTATGCCGAGCGCGCCGCTTGACGGCTTTAGAGATTATTCACCATAGGTTAGGCCGCCTTTAATCATCATTGCGGCATGATGGCAGCCGGGCGAGGTCGTCCAGGAGGCCAAGCATGTTCGCAGGTCTTGCCAAGCTCAAGCCGGCGCCCGCCAAGCCGGATGCAGCGCCGCAGGTGCCGTTCGCGCCCGCCGACGCGGTGCCGGTGCGCGAGCAGCTGAGCCGGCTGCGGCGGGCCTTCGCCGCGCCCGCTGCCTCCGCTTTCCTCGCGCGCTTCGTCGTGCTCAACCTCATCGGCGTTGCGCTGCTGCTCGCCTGTTGGGCGGAAGGCCTGCTCTATCGCCCCTACGCCGCCGACCGCTCGGGTATGTGCTGGCTCATCACCCTGCTGTTCGCGTGGGGCCTCGTCTCCGTCTTGCGCCAGGACTGGCAGAGCGTGCGCTGGTCCGGCAACGCGCTCGTCTATCTCGGCATGGTCGGCACGGTTCTCGGCCTCATCATCACGGTGAGCGATCTGTCCGCCGACAACGGACAGAGCTTTGCCGATTTCAAGCAGGTGGTGACGTCGATCTATGTCGGCTCCGCGACCGCGCTCTACACCAATCTGCTCGCCTGCATCGGCTATCTCTGGCTCGGCACCAACGCGCATCTGCTCGCCCGCCAAGAGGTGTGAGGTCCTTCAGGGCCTGAGGACGATTTTGGCGGCTGCGGTCTCGCCCTGGTCGATCGCTCTGAACGCGGCAGGGCCGTCGGCGAGCGAGCGCAGCTCGATCCAGCTCAAGGGACCGAACCGGTCCGCCATCAGCGCGGCGACGACCTCCTCGAAATCCCGGGGCGTATAGCAGTAGCTGCCGATCACCGTGATTTCCTGAAGCGTAATGCGCCGGATGTCGAAGCCCGCCGCGCCCGGCAGCAACCCGACATGGACGATGACGCCGCCCGGGGCGACGAGGCGGCTTGCCGCGGCACGCGTCTCTGCGGCGCCGACGGCATCGATCGCCAGCGCCACGCTGCCGGCGCCGGGCCCCGGCTTGCTTCCGGGATCATAGACCTGGAACGGACCCGAGCGCCGCGCCGTATCACGGCGCAGCGGGTTCGGCTCGGCAATCCAGATATCGCGCGCGCCGAAAGCATGGAGCACGAGCGCGCTCGCGAGCCCGATCGCTCCGGCGCCGAGGACCAGGGCCGACGCCGTGACCAGAGGCTCAGAGAAACGTTCGCCGGCGATGCGCACCGCATGCCATGCGACCGCAACCGGCTCCGCCAGCGCGGCTTTGGCAAAATCGGCGCCGGCCGGCAGCGCGATGACATTGCGCTCCGGGATGGTGACGAACTCGGCGAAGGCCCCCGGCCGCGGCGGCATCGAGATGATCTGGCGATCCGGGCAGAGATGCTGTCGGCCTGAACGACAGGCCTGACACAGGCCGCAGGTGACCAGCGGGTTGACGACCACCCCTTCGCCGGCTCTGGGTCCGGCGGCAATGACGCCGGCCGCTTCATGCCCGAGTATGAGCGGCGCCGGGCGCCTTTCATCATGGCCGTGATAGGCGTGCATGTCGGAGCCGCAAATGCCCACCGCCTCGACTTTGAGCAGCACCTCGCCCGCTGCCGGCGCGGGTGTCGCAAGCTCGCGCAGCTCGATACGGTGTGGCGCGGTGTAGACCAAGGCTTTCATGGCTTGCTCCTTCGAGGCCGGTCACTTGGCGGTGAAGCCGCCATCGACGAACAAGGTCTGACCGGTGACATAGGCCGATGCATCCGAGCAGAAGAAGATCGCGGCGCCGTAGAGATCGGCCAGCTCTCCGTTTCGCCCGATCGCGGTCTGCGCCGCATTGCGCCGCGCGAGCTCGGCGTCGGCGAACACCGGCGCGGTGAGCGCCGTCGGGAAAAGGCCGGGCGCGATCGCGTTGCAGGTGACGCCCTGCGGCGACCAAGCCTCGGCGATCGCGCGCGTGAGCTGAACCACCCCGCCCTTGGCCGCGCCATAAGGAGCGGAATTGGCGAAGGCGCGCTGGGATTGCAGCGAGGCGATCATCAGGATCCGGCCCCAGCCGCGCTTCGCCATGCCCGGCGCGAAGATCTGCGTCAAGCGGAAAGGCGCCCGGAGATGGATCGCCATGTGAAGGTCGAACTCGGTGATGCCCACGGCGGCGAAGGGCTGACGGAGATTGACGCCCGCGGCGTTGACGACGATGTCGAGGGGCTCGTCCCGGAGCGCCGCTGCGAGCCGATCCGGCCCTTCGGGCACGCCCAGATCGACGGCGGCGAACCGGGCAGAGATGCCGTCAGCAGCGAGCGCGCTCGCGGCGGTAGCGAGTTCGCTCGCGCGCCGCGCGGCCAGCCACAGCGATGCACCCTGCATCCCCAACGCGCGCGCGATGGCGAGGCCGATGCCGGAGCTGCCGCCGGTGACGAGCGCCGTGCGGCCGGCGAGCGAAAACAGGGAATCGAGGCTTCCCGCCATAGGTCAAGACGTGACCGGCTGGCCGAGATCGAGATTATGGCCCGGCCGGTAGCGCGCCAGCCGGAGATCGGCGGTGCGCGCATGCGCCTCCATGCCTTCGAGGCGCGAAATGCGGGCGCTCACCGCGCCGATCTCACAGGCAGCCTCGCGGCTCATCTTTTGCCAGGTCAGCGGTTTCAGGAATTTGTGCACGGAGAGGCCGGCGGAATAACGGGCGGCGAATTTGGTCGGCAAAATGTGATTGGGGCCGGACGCCTTGTCGCCATAAGCGACCGTCGTCTCCTCGCCAAGAAAGAGCGAGCCGTAATTCCTGAGGTGGCCAAGCCACCATTCGAGCTCGGCGCAATGCACCTCGAGATGCTCCGGCGCGTAGCGGTCGGCCGTAGCGGCCATCTCCTCGCGCGTGTCGCAGAGCGACACCTCGCCGTAATCGCGCCACGCTGCCTCGGCGGCCGCCAGCGCTGCCGGCGGCAAGGCGGCGATGAGTTGTGGAACGCGCGCCATGACTTCCTGCGCCAGAGCGCCCGACGAAGTGATGAGCCATGCCGGACTTTCCGGGCCATGCTCGGCCTGTCCCACCAGGTCTGCCGCGACGATGTCGGGATCCGCCGTGTCGTCCGCCAGAACCGCGATCTCGGAGGGCCCGGCGAAAACGTCGATGCCGACTTGGCCGTAGAGCAGGCGCTTTGCTTCGGCGACGAATTTGTTGCCTGGTCCGACGATGATGTCGGCGGCATGGCCGGTGAAGAGACCGTAGGCGAGAGCGGCGATGGCTTGCACGCCGCCCAAAGTGAGGATGATGTCGGCTCCCGCCTGATGCATGGCATAGAGCACGGCAGGATGCATTCCGCGGCCGCGATAGGGCGTCGAGCAGGCGATGACCTGCTTCACTCCGGCGGCCTTGGCGGTCGCCACCGACATATAGGCCGACGCGATGTGCGCGTAGCGTCCGGTCGGCACGTAGCATCCGGCGACGTTGCAGGGGACGAGCCTTTGACCGAGCGTGACGCCCGGCGCGACCTCCAGCGCGAAATCGCGGATCGAGGCGCGCTGCGCTTCGGCGAAGCGCCGCACGTTATCGATCGCGAACTGGATATCGCTCTTCACCTGTTCCGGCAGCTCGGCGCTGCGTCGGGCGATCTCCTCGGCGCTCACCACGATCGGCCCCGACCAATTGTCGAGCTTGCGGGCGTAGCTCCGCACCGCTTCCTCGCCGCCGGCGGCGATCGCGGCGAGCATGCGTTCGGCCACTTCGCGCGCACCCGCGGTTTCGCTGAGCGCGGTTTTTGCCGCTTTCTTCAGGTAAGTGATCATCGACCAGCCATTTGCTTGTTGCCGCCGAGCGCCAAGGGAGAGCCGAGCCGTCGCCTTACTGGCTGCTGTTTGCGAATGCGCGGAGCTTCGGGTCGGAGGACACCAGCTCCATATAGGTCCCGGTCACATAGGATTTGGCCTCGGGCGGGCTGGCGACCGAGCCCACCTTCTCGAGGAAGGTCCCGATGTCGGTCATCCACTTTCTGAGCTCGGATTGATCGTTGCTCACCTTCATCATTGCCAGCTCCTGTTCGAGCGAGAAGGTCGGCCGCTTGAACTCCTCCTGGAGGCCGCTGTCGCTGAGCGGTACGCCGCCCTCGACATCCGCCGCCTTCAGCATCTCCGCCGCATCTTCGGGGTGCGCCTTGGCCCATTGCCAGGCATGGACGTAGACGGCGAGATAGGCGGCGACGAGCTTGGGATGGTCCTTGGCGTAGGCTGCCCGCGCGACCAGAACGCCCGGAATGGTGACCCCCGCCGTCTTGCCCGAGCACAGCACCTTCGCTCCCGCTTTCTCCTCGGCCGAGTAGCTGTAGGGCGCCCACAGGCCGCCGAGCTTGGCATCGCCGGAAATGAAGGATGAGACGATGGCGGCCTGGCCGAGATTGACCAGCTGCACGGCGTCTTCGGCGATGCCCCAATGCGCAAGGCAGCTGCGCACGGCGTAATCGACCGTCGAATTGGTGGTCAGCAGAATACGCTCGCCGGTGATCTTCTTCGGATCGGCCGAAAACGCGGCATAGTCCTTCGCGCTCGCCAGCAGCGCGTTGGTCGTGGACTCATCATTGTCGACCCCGATGGTCAGGACGCCAAAGCGCGCGGCGCCGATCACCGCCGGAACCGAGCCCGTCGCCCCGACATCCCACGACCCTGCGGCGGCGGCGGCCATTTGCGGCACGCCGGCGGGAAACAGCACGAAATGCGGCTCGAGGCCAACCTCTTTCCACCAGCCCTTCTTGGTCGCGACATAGAAGGGGAGCGCCCAGTAGTTCGTCGGCTGGTAGCTGATGTTGATGGAGGTGAGCGCTTCCGCCCGCGCCTCTGGCGCGTGCGCCGCGGTCGCGATCACGCCGATGGCGCAACATGCGGTGATGACCGATTTCTTCATGCTGCGTTTTCCTTCCCTGGCTTGTTGCCGTCTTTGCGGCTCCATTCCGACGTCCGTTGCTCATCGCGCAGCAGGCGCCAGATCTCCGTGCGCAGTTGCACGAAAGACGGTTGGTTCATGACATCCTCGATCCGCTCCAGGCGATCCCACGCTTCGCGTTCGCGGATCGGCTTGACCGAGATGATCTCCTTGATGCGGCCGGGATTGCGCGTCATCACCACCACGCGGTCGGCGAGATAGACCGCCTCCTCGACGGCATGCGTGATGAAGAGGACCGTGCGCGGGCGGACACGCGCAAGCCGCACCAACTCCTCCTGCATGCCCACACGGGTCTGCGCGTCGAGCGCGCCGAAAGGTTCGTCCATGAGCAGCACCTCGGGCTCGAGCACATAGGCGCGCGCAATGGCGACGCGCTGCTGCATGCCGCCGGAGAGCTGATGCGGAAAGGCGCTCTCGCAGCCCTGGAGCTTCATCAGCTCGATCGCTTCGGCGACACGCTCAGTGCATTCCTGCTTCGGCAGCTTGCAGTTGCGCAGGCCCAGCATGATGTTGGCCGAAACCGTCATCCACGGGAAAAGCGCGAAGTGCTGAAACACCACGGCGCGTTCGGGCCCGGGACCGCGGACCGGACGGCCGCCCACCGTAACCGCGCCGGAGCTCGGGAAATCGAAGCCGGCGGCGAGGCGAAGGCAGGTCGTCTTGCCGCAGCCGGAGGGACCGACGATGGCGACGAACTCCTGCTCCGCGATCCTGAGCGAGATGCCGTCGAGGGCGACGGCCGTGCGCGACGGCAGCTGGAACACCCGGCGCACGTCGGTGAATTCGATCGCGCTCATGGCGATGTTCCAACGACGCCATAGCGCCGGCGCACCGTGCGTTCGCCGAAGCGGAGGATGCCGTCGATCACGGTGCCGACGATGCCGACGGCGATGATCCCGGCCATCACAGTCTTGGTCGACACCGCGGCTTGCGCCTGGACCATCATATAGCCGATGCCCGACGAGACCACGATGAGCTCGGCGCCGATCAGCGACTGCCAGCCGAGACCGGCGGCGACGCGCAGCCCGGCGATGATGGAGGGAACCGCGTCGGGAAGGAGAATCTCCGTCAGCATACGGTGATGCGGCGTCCCCAGCATGCGCGCTGCTTCGATGAGCTGCGGGTCGATCAGACGCGCGCCGCGATAGGCGCCAATCAGCGCCGGCGGAAACGCACCGGTGAAGATGATCAGCACCGGGCCGCCCAATCCCGTGCCGAACCAAAGGGCGGCGAAGGGAACCCACGCGATCGGAGCGATGAACCGAAGCCCGTTGAAGATCGGCGTCACGATATTGTCGAGAAGACGAAACCATCCCATCAGCAGGCCGAGCGGGAGACCGACGAGGCAAGCGAGCAGCAGGCCCGAGCCGTAGCGCAGGAGGCTCGCCGCGAGATGTTCGGGCAGGGTGTGGCCGGCATAGGGGTGGCGGAGCAGATGCGCGAGCTGCGCCAGCACCGTGCCTGGATTCGGCAGAAAGGTAGGCGAGACCAGGCCGCTGAGCGAGCAGCTCAGCCAGACGGCGAAAAAGAGCGCGAGCCCGAGCGCGCCGAGCAGCAGGCGCTCCGGGGCGGACAGCGGCATGCGCCGGCCAGGACTAGGCATGAGCGGCGCTCCGCGAGCTGGCGTGCCAGCCGAGGCTCTGCGCTTCTACCGCCGCGAGGAGGAGTGTGGTGAGCCAACCGAAGAGTCCGACGCAGGCCATGCCGACGAAGATCATCTCGGGATCGATGTCCTGCTGGGCCGCGTTCAGGACATGCCCCAGCCCGTAGAACGAGCCGACAAGCTCGGCGGCGACGAGCGTCGTCCAGGATGCCTGCAGCGACAGCCGGAGGCCGGTGAAGATCTGCGGCAGCGCCGCGGGAATGACGATCTCGCGCAACATGCGCAGCCTTGGCGTGCCCAGCATCCGCGCGGCTTCGAGGAGATGCACGGGAATGTCGCGAACGCCGGATTCCGTGTTGATGACCGCCGGCACGAAAGCGGCAAACCAGATGACGAGAATCTTCGCGGCGGCGCCGAGACCGAGCCAGAGAATGGCGAGCGGGATCCAGGCCAGCGGCGGAATCGGCCGGATCAGCTGAAACACTGGATTGACCAGCGCCGCGAAGCGCGGGCTCCAGCCCATGGCAAGGCCGAGCGCGGTGCCGGTGCTCGCCGCGACGAGGAAGCCCTCGATCACTAGGCTCAGGCTAGAGAGAATGTGAACCCACAGCGTGGCGCCGGCAAACCCGCGCGTGGCAATCTGAACGAACGCGGCGACGACCAGGGGCGGCGAGGGGAAGCGCATCGGCGAGATCAGGTCGCCCGGCCCAGTGGACCAGGCCCACAACGCCAGCAACGCGGCGAGCGCGACGACGGCAACGATGCCTCGGCGGGCCGGCATGTGCGCTCCTCCCATCCTGCGCGGCATTTCGCAGGCACTTTCCGCAAACGTTTGCATGACCGCGGCGGCCAGGTCAAGCCAAAACTGATGTTATGCTTAATTCGGCTTGTCGGCGCATTGCAAAAAATTTTGCAATCCGGCATTGTTGGCGGAGCCATGCGCCTGCGTCGCCCGGTTCGCCCGACCCTCCACGACGTCGCCCGCCACGCCAAGGTGTCGGTCGCGACGGTGTCGCGGGCGCTCTCGCGCCCGGAGCTGGTCAACGTCGAGACGCAGCAGCGGATTCGGGAAGTTGCCGGTTGGCTCGGCTATCTTCCCGACGCTGCCGGGCGCGCGCTGGTCTCCGGATCGAGCCGGACCGTCGGCATCGTCGTGCCGACGCTCGATGCCGCGATCTTCTCGCGGGCGATCCATGGCTTGCAGCGCCGCCTCGCCGAGGCCGGATACCAACTCCTGGTCGCGGCTCACGACTATTCTCTCGCCGCCGAGGCCTCCGCCGTTCGCGCCATGCTGGCGCACCGCGTCGACAGCCTTGTCCTGGTGGGTACCGACCGGGCGGAGGAGACGCGCGCGCTGTTGCGCGCCACCGATCTGCCGGTCGTCGTCATCTGGTCGTTCGACGATGACTTTCCCTGCATCGGCTTCGACAACCAAGCCGCGGGCAGGCTCGCCGCCGAGCATCTCCTCAATCTCGGCCATCGGCGCATCGCGATGATTTCCGGCCTTACCGCGCAAAACGATCGGGCGCGGCTGCGCCTCGCCGGAATGCGCGGCGCCTTGCGCAAGGCGGGTTCGGAGCTGCCGGCATGGTATGTGGTGGAGCGGCCGTTCACGCTCGACGGCGGTCGTGCCGGCCTTTCGCACTTGCTGGCGCTCGAAGAGCCGCCGAGCGCGGTCGTCTGCGGCAACGACCTTCTCGCGGCCGGTGCCATGTTCGAAGCCGGGGCCCGCGGCATCGCGGTGCCGGGCGGCATGTCGATCATCGGCATCGACAATCTCGACATTTCCGCGCATTTAAATCCGCCGCTGACGACGGTTCACCTGCCGACAGGGCAGCTCGGCGACGCCGCGGCGGAATACGTCCTGGCCCGTCTTGCCGGCCAGGCGCCGCCGATTCGGCAGGAGCTCCCCGTGGCCCTGGTTACGCGCGGTTCGACCGCCCGCCTCAGGTAACGGTTGCCGCTGGCGCCGAGCGGGATTCGTCGCTAACACCCGCTCGGGATTTGCTGCCAGTACCAAGGGCTCTCATGAACGCGCGTCTCTCTCTGTCCAAAGACCGAATCCGCATCCTGCTGCTCGAAGGCGTGAACGACGCCGCGGTCGAGCTGATCAACCAGGCCGGCTACGCCAACGTCATGCGGCTGCGCCAGGCGCTCGCTCCCGCAGAGCTGCCTCAGGCACTCGAGGGGGTGCATCTGCTCGGCATTCGCTCGCGCACGCAGCTCACCGGGCCGCTGATCGCCGGCGCTTCCCGGCTGATCGCCGTCGGCTGCTTCAGCGTCGGCACCAACCAGGTCGATCTCGAGGCGGCGCGGCATCGCGGCATACCGGTGTTCAACGCGCCGTTCTCGAACACGCGCAGCGTCGCGGAGCTGGTGATCGGGGAGATCATCATGCTGCTGCGCCGCATCTTTCCGCGTTCCGTGAGCGCCCATGCCGGCGGTTGGGACAAGTCCGCGACCGACAGCCATGAAGTCCGCGGCAAGACGCTCGGCATCATCGGCTACGGCAACATCGGCAGCCAGCTCTCGAACCTCGCCGAAGCCATGGGCATGCGCGTCATCTTTTTCGACCTCACCGACAAGCTGCGGCACGGCAACACGGAGCCGGCTGACAGCCTGGCCGACCTGCTGGCGCGCAGCGATGTCGTGACCCTGCACGTCCCGGAGACGCCGGCAACGCACGGCATGATCGGCGCCGCGGAAATCCGCCGGATGAAGAAGGGTGCCTACCTCATCAACAACAGTCGCGGCACGGTCGTCGATCTCGACGCTCTCGCGGCCGCGCTCCGCGACGGCCATCTGCGCGGCGCCGCCGTCGATGTGTTTCCGTCCGAGCCGGCCTCGAATGCCGAGCGCTTTGTCTCGCCCTTGCGAGGACTCGAGAACGTGATCCTGACGCCGCATATCGGCGGCTCGACCGAAGAGGCGCAAGAGCGGATCGGTGCCGAAGTCGCGCGCAAGCTCGTCGACTACAGCGATGTCGGCTCGACGGTGGGGGCGGTCAATTTCCCGCAGGTGCAGCTGCCGGCGCGTCCGACCGGAACCCGCTTCATCCAAGTGCAACGCAACCTGCCCGGCATGCTGCAGCGCCTCAACGAGATCTTCGCCCGGCGCGGCGTCAACATTGCGGCCCAGTCCTACCAGACGGATGGCGAGATCGGCTACGTCGTCATGGAAGCCGACCAGACCGGCGAGGATGCGCGCGCGATCCTGGAGGAGATCCGCACCCTGGAAGGCACGATCCGGGCGCGCCTTCTCTATGATCGTGGCCAGGACGGTCGCCGGTGAAGCGGGAAAAGAGGTTGGGGGCGTGTTTTTCAGATGCACATCACCGACCGGCCCCGGCCGCGCCCGACCCGATTAGCCGCTCCTTAACCATAGCCTGCTACACCTTGTCGCGGGGGCCGATCACGCGTCGCCCCTGAGAGCGTCGTAGGGGGTGGGACTCGTGCACATTCTGCGCAGCGCACAACATCAGCCGAAAAGCGCAGGCTGAGCCATGCCGTGGCGGGGGATGAATGTCTCGTTCCGGGACATGGCTCGGCGCGCATCTGTTTTGAAAATCAATGACTTAGATCAAAGCGCCGCGTCGGTTTCGTACAGAGTTTGACGAGGTTTTCCGCGGGTTTCCGGGTTCGTTCGATGCAAAATCTGTACAGTCCAGGGACCCCGAAACGGGGCTCCGGTCGGGCGCGGGTCAGACGGGTGCGGTGTCGCAGCGGCGGGCGGAGGCGCAGGCGGACTGGCGCGGATTGCGGGGGGCGGCCGGAAGTCTGGGTGGGGGATCAGGATTCGCAGCCAAACCCGCCGGGCCCCGGGAATCCGGCCGCGGCCGGCCGCCGCGGCGCCTCCAGGGACGGCCAATGTGACACAGCCGGGTGACGCGCCGCAAGGCGGGCAGGGGCGGGTGACCCGCGCCGCTCTCGCCGCAAGCGGCTTGGCCGCCTTGCGGGGCGGCCCCCGCCCCTGGAAGAGCGCCCCTCTACAGCCTCGCCGGCAGGCGACGCTTGGGCCACGCGCTGCCGCCCCAATTGCTGTGGCGGTCGCCCGCCGGAGGGCGGCGGGAACGGCGTCCCTTTCGGGGCCCGGACGCTGTAGGTCGGCACCTTCCTGATGCCCTAATGGGGGCGCAATTTGCGCTCTGGGCTTTGAGAACATTGGGATTTTCCGCCGATGGAACACTGATCGATCAAGGATCGATTACGACCTCCCCCGCGGAGCGGAGACGTCACGGCGCCGTCAGCAGCTCCTGCAGCTCCGGCGCGTCGAAGCTTGGCATTCGCACAATCGAGGCGACAAGGGAGACCGGAGCGCTCGCTTTGCGCCAGTCCCCCACGTCGACGGGCAGGTGCTGCGCTCCTCGCGTCGACCGGCGGTCGCTCTTCACGGCGGTAACACGGGTTCGAATCCTGTCGGGGACGCCACGGCTCTGCAACCCCGCAGAACGGCTGAATTCCTTGCACAGCAGCGCTTCTCTAGCTAGTTTGGGTAGCTAGACGGGTAGTTAGAATGGGGTAGCACGTTGGGGGCGCCGGGCTATATCACACGACAGAAATTGGGCTGGCACTTTCAGCTCGCCGTGCCCAAGGATCTGTGGCATGTCGTGGGCCGCAAGGTCATCCGGAAAACACTAAAGACCCGTGACCGTCGCCTGGCCGCCATCAAGGCACGGGACGAACTGGCGCTGTGGGATCGACGGTTCAATGAGCTTAGGGCGAATTCCCTATCCCAAGAGCAGCGGCAGCGGATAACCGACAGGCTCCGGGTCTGGCTCGGTGGCGATCACCAACACTTCGTCGACAACCTACCGCTGCTGATCTCCGCTCTACAGAAGTCCGAACCCACGGAGATGGAGAGCTGGCTCGAGGAGCGTCGCGCCAGGGTCCGGGAATTGGACCCGGCACTCGACTGTGAGGCGGCGGTCGCCCCCTACAAGAAAGAGGGAGAGGCCGCTTTGCGCCAGCTCGACGACATTGCCGCCGCTGCTGGCATCAGGCCGGCCGTGCGGGCGGAAGGTGTCACGCTCGATGGTCTGTTCGAGACCTGGAAGCGGGAGCGGGCTCCGGCACCGCAAAGCGTCGTCGAATGCGAATACACCGTACGCCGCTTCCGCGAGCTTCACGGTCGCCGGCTGGTCGCTGAGATCACCCGGCAACAGGTGCGGGAGTTCCGTGAAGCAATGCTCATGCTTCCGACCCGGCTGTCGAATGAGGAAGCGCGGCTAACGCTGCCGGAAATACTGCGGCGCTACGACGGCAGGGATATTCCTCGGGCATCTCCGGTGTCGGCCAGGAAGCGGCTCGGCTTCATCAAGGCGCTTCTCCGTCTGGCGGTTGATGCCGGCCATCTACAGGAAGACCCAGCCGCCGGCATCCGGATTGGCGAAGCGGCTCCCCAGCAGCGGCTACCGTTCAACGCCGCCGATCTCGAGGCGATCTTCCACCGGGCGCCGTTCGTCGCTGGCGGCGACCGCGGCTCCCTGTTCTGGCTTCCCATACTCGGCCTCTACACCGGCGCCCGCCTCGGCGAGCTGTTGCAACTCGCCCCCGGCAACGTTCACCGCATCGACGGCATCACCTTCATCGACATCACTACCGAGGGCGGCAGGCGACTGAAGACGGAGTCCAGCCGGCGACGGGTGCCGATTCACCCCGAGCTGACGGCGCTCGGCTTCGTCGAATGGGCGCGAAAGAAGGATGGCGCGCTCTTCGCCGACATGCTGCCCGAGAAGGAGGAGGCACAGCTATCGCGGCTGGCATCGCGCGATCTCAACCGGATGATTCGCGCCGCTGGGGTCAAAGAGGCGCGAAAGGCATTTCACAGCTTCCGGCACCTGTTTAAGGACATGTGCCGCGAGGCCGGCGTCGAGGAGGCGATCGGCGACGCTCTCACCGGCCATGCTGGTGGTGGCGTCGGTCGACGGTATGGTGCCGGCTTCTCGCTGGCGGTGCTGGCCGATGCAGTTGGCAAGCTGCGGTGGCCGGTAGAGCTCGGTCACCTTCTTCCGACGGTCTAGGCGATGTTGCTGGCGCCCGCGGGCTTCCCCGTTCGGCCACGTCATCAACATCGGCTAGCGTCCGTTGAGCGCAGACGGCGCCACAAGCTACCATCTTTCCATGAAGTTCAAACCCCGTACCCTCCGCGCGCTAGCGGAGATGGTGGTCGGCGATGCCCAGCACTTCCGCTATCGCAGCAGCAGCCGCATCACGGAGTTCTTTGAGGATTGCGACCTCGACTTCCGGCACGACGGGTCCACCCGCTGGTGGTGGACATCGGAGCGGCTTGCCGAGCTTCTGAACGATCCTCCGCCTGCGCCGAACGTGCTTCCCGCCGGGTTTGTGCGTGTCATGCGGACGCTGCTCGACAAGGCCGATGCCCAGGACGGGGATCCGGACCGCGCAAAGGCGCTGTCTGCTGTCAACACAGAGCTGCAGCGAGAGGGTTACGCCGCGTTCTATGATGACCACGGCGTCGCCCACATTCGCCACATCGCGACCGACACCGTATCAGAGACCGCGAACCCGCATCGCCCCTTCACGCCCGCCGAAGTGAAGCGCCGCGAGCAATTGGCGGCTTACCTCGAAAAGTGCTCCGAGGACGATCTCATCAATGAGGTTCTGTTGCCGCTGTTTCGGCAGCTCGGCTTCCACCGAATCACCGCCGCCGGCCACAAGGACAAGGCGCTCGAATACGGCAAGGACATCTGGATGCGGTACACGTTGCCGACCCAGCACGTACTCTACTTCGGCATCCAGGCAAAGAAGGGAAAGCTCGACGCGTCGGGGACCAGCACCGCGAACATCGGCGAGGTCCATAACCAGGCGACGATGATGCTTGGTCACGAAATCTTCGATCCGGAGCTGAGCAGGCGCGTCCTTGTCGATCACGCCTTCATCATCGCCGGCGGGGAGATCACGAAAGCGGCGAGGAACTGGCTCGGCGGCAAGCTGGATCAGTCGCGGCGCAGCCAGATCATGTTCATGGACAGGGACGACATTCTGAACCTGTTCGCCGTCGCCAACGTCCCTCTGCCGCCTGGCGCGAGCTCGGCGACCGATGATGCGCTTAGCGATGAAATCCCGTTTTAGGTTGGCTCTGGCGCGGACGGAGCGGATTCGGGTTCACCACCCGGCTTGCCGGCGACATCAGCGAGATCCAGCGGCGTGGCGTCGTGGTGCCGATCCAGGAGGGGAAGGGGGCGGCATAGGAAGCGCGGTCGCTTTCGGCTGATAACACGTGCCGCGCGATCGTATCCCCCAAAGAAAGGGCATCGTCGTCAATGCTCGGCGTGGCGTGTCACCTCGATGCTGATCCATTCGCAGGCGAGGCAGGCCGGCACGGCCTCGCTGTCGTCGTCGCCATCAGCTCGTTGGCGGAGCCCGATCTTATAGGAGCCGCATTCTGGACACCGATCCGGGATACCGCGAAGCTGCCTGAACACGGCGGTCCCGAATATGGCAAGCACATGCTGGGTCGTATCGATAGCAAAAACGGCATCGGCGTGGGTGGCGTTCGCCGAGTGAGTCAGCCAATTGACGAGCTGCCAGCAGTCCTTTCCGGTGTCGCGCAGATATTTCCTGACCTTGTCAGCGCTCGGGCCACGGGCGACGTGGCCGGCGATGATCTCGCACCATTTCTCGACGTTTGCCGCTTCGGGAGCTTCCTCCCCGGCAGGAACCATTGCAGCGCTGCCCAGCTTCCTGACCATCGCGATCAGGGTCTCTCGGCAGCGCATGCCGACGGCCTGGAACTCTTCGGCCTCTTCCGCTTCATCGAGAGCCTGCGCGGCTTGCTCCCAGCGACGCCATGCCGCGCGTATGAGCGCTTGCTCCGCCATCGGGACGCCAGGCTTGCGCCGAGACATCATGCGAGCCATCAGCCCGATATGGAAAGAAAGCGTATAGTCGAGGCTTGGCATCAGCGCTTGGGAATAGAGATTGGTTGGCGGCGTGATCACCCACCATCGCCCCTTGTCGGTGTGAACGTCCCAAGCCTCGTACTTCTGCCCCATCACGTGCTCGGTCGAAATCCTCTCGGCATGGGTCACCGTCTCCTGCCCGCGCGCCTGCCATTCGACATAGCTCGCGATGCGGTCGGTTTCTTCGTCGTCGCGCTCGAACATCAGGCTCGGGAGAGCGTCGTGCGGCAGGGCAGGCGGGACGACGCATTCCGACCTATCCGTGTGGGGCTTTTTCCGGGCCGATGGCCGGCGCCGTTTTCTGGTCATGATAAGCCTCGATTTTCACCCGATCTTTCGGCAGCAACAAAGCGCCGGCGCGGGAAGGGATCCTGGCCTACCGCGCCGCGACCGCCTCGACCAGCTCGCGCCCCAGCGCTTCGGCCTCGCCCATGATCGTCGGCAGCTCCTTCCGAAACTGCCCGATTAGAGCGTCGGTGCACGCCTTGAATTGCCTGTCGCCGCGACAGCGGGCGCAAAGGCCGCGGACAGCGAGCCGATAGACGAGTTCGCGGCGCAATGGCATGCCGCGGACGAATTCGGAGACCTCTCGGGGATCAAGCTCGAATTGGAACTGCACCATGGCGCCGGATAGCGCTGCTCGGCCGGGAGCGTCAAGCACGCTGGGATTGACGCCGACGCCGCGCCGCGCTTCAACCGACACCGTCGGTGGGGACGCCATCTCGGAGGCGCCGATGCCCCGCATGCCCACCATAACGCTCGATACCCTCGGCCGTCTCGCGGCTCATGGACACGGCCTCGACGGCTGGTGCTTGGATTGCTCGGCGCAATACCGGCCATCAACGCCGGCGGCCGAGCAGACGCGCGCCGGCTTCGATGTCGATATCACGGCGCTCATCGCCGAGCGCGGCGCCGATGCGGCGATCGTCGGGCTAAGGCCGCCGCCGTGTCCGCGCTGTGGATCGCCGCGGACCGAAATCAGGTTGCGGGTGCTCTGAGCCGCCGCCGGCCTACGCTTTGCCGGCGACAGAGCGCACGCCGCGGCGTGCATTGCCAGAACGTTCGCCGAAAACGAGCCGCCCGGCGCGATGTCGGGCGCGCCGGGCGGAGGGGAGTGGAGCCGCTGCGTCGGACGGCTCTCATCATTGGAACATGGAGGCGGAGCGGACGGTTCCGGTTCGGCATCTGGCGCGAATGGATCGCCAGCGGCGAGCGGCTGGCGCGATCTCGGCGACCTTCGAGTTGCGCGCCACCGCGCGCGGCTGTCGATCGCGATCGGCTCTCGCGCCTGGCGCTGATGGTGGGCTTCGCATCCCGCACGTTGCATGCCTCCCGACATCACGTATGTTGGGCGATGCGCCGGCCGCGCCTGATGCCGCCCGGCGTCACCAGACCCCCGGAGCAAAACCATACTGTCCGCGAGAACCAAAGAGATCGCCGACGGCCTAATGCGCACCGGCCGCGCATCGGACCCTCGAATAGTCCATGGACACCTTCGGCTGCGCGCCACTCGCGGCGGCTTCTATTGGATCGCCCCGGACGGCGCTCGGATGCTGCGGGGTGATGAACTTGAATTCGCAGAAGAGTTGCAGCCGAACTTTACCCAAGCCATGGCTCAGGCCGGCCAGAGGCGGTGACACGGACGCTTGCGCCGTTTGATGCCGTGCGCCTTTCCGAGCTATTTGTTGGGCGTCACATGGCCCAAGGTTCCTCGCCATCCGGCCCGACGATCGCGTGGATGATGCAGCCTTCTCGCTCCCGGTCGAGCGCCAGCAAGATGGCAGCATCGCGTGTATCCATGCGGCGAGATTCCGTCTCGCGATTGGTCTGCACGTCCAGGTATCGCACGAACCATTCGGCCATGGTCCTCTCCGGCGCTGTGCGCCCCGACTGCGAACAGGGTGCGAGGTGTGCCGGGCGCAGGGCAACGCGCTCCGCGGCGATGGGCGTGCGATCGTCTGACCAACGTCCTGAGACAGCTCCGGGAGAAGAGCCCCGCCCGTGCCCGAACGGCTGAGCGGGGCTCAGGTAAGGGGTAAAGGGCTCATCTACCAACCGTAGCAGTAGCAACTTAGTTGGACTCCACCAACAAAGCGAGTCGGAAAGAAAAGCCCCGCGCGAGACGGGCGAAAAACGCCCGACGCTAGCTTGGGGGCACGCCGGGCGGAGGAAAGCTACGGAGCGGAGATACTCGCGAAAAAAAAGCCCGCTCGGCGTATTTTTACGTCGAGCGGGACATACAAGCGCCGCCGAGCATCGGGAAGAGGAAGGAGGATTACCCGATGCCGGGACGCCGCGTCGCTGCAAATAGAACGTTATAACGTTCTATTCCGCAGCGCAAGCAGATCGGTGCGCCTGCTCGGCCCCGAGCCCATGGCGCCGTGGACGTGCCCTTGAACCGAAGATTCGCCCATCCTAAATCGATGGCCGCCGGGTGCCCTGCGGGCTCGAGGCCAAGGCGGGCAACGCGGCGCATCGGTCCGCCGAGACGATGGGGGCGAACAATGCCGGCGAAGGGGAACCCGTCGGCCACGATACTGATCGTTGATGACGATCCCAGCGTGCGCGACGTGCTTCTGCACGCCTTTGCCGTCCACGGCTATCAGGCGACGGCGGTTTCAACGTCGATGGATTGCCTGCGGCTGCTCGACGCCGGCACAGTATTCGACCTTCTGATCATCGATGTTGTGATGCCCGAGGGGACGCCTCACGGCTTTTGTCTCGGACGGATGGCGAGGTATAGGAAGCCGAGCCAGCGGCTCCTCTATATGAGCGGCGCCCTCGACGTTATCCCGGAGGACGAGCTGAAGGCCGCAGAAGCGCCGCTACTCGCCAAGCCGGTCCGAATCGCGGAATTGCTCGATACGGTGCAGCGCGTTCTGGCGACAGCGTGAGTGGTGCCGGCGGCGGGGTGCCGATAGTGAAGCCCGGCGCGATGCTGGCGTCGCGCCGGGCGGAGTCAGGGTAGGCCATCATGGAGTCGCCGGGGGATATGGCGGCTCTTCACCTCCAACGAATGACCGCGGTGCCTGTTCCGGCTCCGCCTGTTGGGCACCTTGATCGACAGCGGCGAGCGGCTGGCGCGATCTCGGCGACGCGCACCACCCTTGGCCGGCGCGGCCGACTTGCGCGCCGCTGTCAGGCGCCGCCGTCAGCGATACGGGATCGGAGACGCCGATGCTCGCTGACGGTCATGCGTCTCCGTCAGTTCCGTGGTCCAGACGCGGGTCGCGAAGGATATTGCACACGCTGCCGATTGCGGTTTCGGCGGCGGCTAGAATGCCGTATCTCTCGATGTCGCCAGCGATCTTGGCCGCATTCATCGCGTCCACAATCCGGGTTTGAAACAGAACAGAATCCGTAAGCAAAGCGCCGACCTCGATCATCGATCCCTCCATGTCGGGCCGAGCCCGAAGGATGAACCCCGCCCAATTCTTTGGGCGGGGCTCAGGGCTTGGGGTGCCCGGCGCGAACCGGGCGCGCGCATGCTATGGGCGACCCATTAATTAGATATCACCAGCGAAAACGGAGGCGCCATGGACCAGGAAGCAATGCTTAGAATCCGCGACCGGCTTCAGGACATCGAAGACGAGCTGGTCGCGGCCGATCTCGACGAATTGATGGTCGCCTGCGACGCCGGCACCTTCACCTGGCGCACGGTGGCGCGGGCGCGCGCTAAGGAGGGAGACGAGCCGCCGCGGGTCGGCTGTGCATAGCGTCGCACCTCGATCGACGCTTATATCGCGGCATGCCGAAGGGAACCCAAATACCAGCGTTTGTCCCCCCGCAGCTCTCGCAGCTTGCGAAAGCCCCTCCGGAAGGTGACGGCTGGGCGCATGAGGTCAAATATGATGGTTACCGGCTTCATGCACGGCTCGCCGGCCGCGAGGTGAAGCTGCTGACCCGCACCGGCCTCGACTGGACGGATCGATATCCGGCAACAGCGGAAGCCCTCGCAGGGCTGCGGGCGCGGGGAACCTATGTCGACGGAGAGCTCTGCGCGGTACGACCCGACGGCACGACATCCTTCGCCGAATTGCAAGCGGCGACCGACTCCCGCAGCACAGGGCACCTGGTCTACTTCGCGTTTGATCTCCTGTTCCTGAACGGGCGGGATATGACGGCGTCGCCGCTGCTGGATCGCAAGGGGCGCCTGCAAAGCCTACTCAAAGGCGCGCCGCAGTCGATCCAATACAGCGGCCACCATATCGGCGACGGTAACCGCATCTTGGACGCGGCCTGCCGCGCGAAGGCCGAGGGGATCATCTCGAAGCGCGTCGATGCGCCCTATGTGTCCGGCAATCGCGGTCTGTGGCGGAAATCGAAATGCCTGAATCGAGAGGAGTTCGCCATCGTCGGCTATACCGACCCCGAGGGATCGAGGCCGCATTTCGGGGCGCTGCTGCTCGGCTACTACGACGATGACGGGAGGCTGGTCTATGCCGGACGCGCCGGTACCGGCTTCTCGGACACCGAACTACGCCGTGTCTATGATCTGCTACAACCGCTCCGCGTCTCCAAGATGCCGCTCGATGCGCCGCCGGCGCGCAAGACACGGTTCGGGTCGCCGCTCGAGCTGTCGCGCGTGCATTGGCTCCGGCCAGAGCTGGTCTGTGAGGTCACCTATCTGACCTGGACCGCAGACGGGCTGCTGCGCGCGGTCAGCTATCAAGGGCTGCGGGCCG
>DATJLU010000057.1:0-10549 GCA_035509275.1 Allostellaceae bacterium
GGCGGTGCGACGAGGGTTTCGCCGCGCCGCTCGGCGGCGGCGAAACGGCCGGCGAGAAGCCCAATGGCGGCGCTTTCGACATAGCCTTCGACCCCGGTGATCTGGCCGGCAAAGCGCAGCCGCGGCATCGCAATAAGGCGCAGCGCGCCGTCGAGCAGCTTGGGGCTGTTCAGGAAAGTGTTGCGGTGAAGCCCGCCGAAGCGGGCGAATTCGGCGTTTTCCAGTCCCGGGATCAGGCGAAAGACGCGCTTCTGCTCGGCATGCCGGAGCTTGGTCTGGAAGCCGACGATGTTGTAGAGGGTGCCGAGCGCATTGTCCTGTCGCAGCTGCACCACCGCATAGGCGCCGCGCTCGCGCCGCGGATCGCGCAACCCGACCGGCTTCATCGGTCCCCAGCGCAACGTCTCGACGCCGCGCGCCGCCATCACCTCGATCGGCAAGCAGCCTTCGAAATAGGGCGTATCCTTTTCCCAATCGTGGAACTCGGTCTTGTCGGCGGCGATGAGCGCCGCGACGAAGGCTTCGTAACCGGGCCGGTCGAGCGGGCAATTGATGTAGTCGCTGCCATCGCCCTTGCCATAGCGCGATTGCAGCCAGGCCGTCTCCATGTCGATGCTGTCGCGATGCACGATCGGCGCGATCGCGTCGAAGAAGGCGAGCGACGCCTCGCCGGTGAGAGCGCGGACCGCTTCGGCGAGCGCGGGCGAGGTGAGCGGGCCGGTGGCGATGATGACGCTGTCCCAGGCGTCGGGCGGCAGGCCGGCGATCTCTTCGCGCCGGATCTCGATCAGCTCCTCTGCGCCCAGCGCCGCTTCGACGGCGGCGGAGAAGCCGTGCCGGTCGACGGCGAGCGCGCCGCCGGCCGGCACGCGGCTCCGATCGGCCGCGGCCAGGATGAGCGAGCCGCAACGCCGCATCTCCTCATGCAGCAAGCCGACGGCATTGTTGAGCGCGTCATCCGAGCGGAAAGAATTGGAGCAGACGAGCTCGGCGAGGCCCGCGCCGACATGCGCCGGGGTGCCGCGCCGCGGCCGCATCTCGTGCAGCACGCAAGCGATGCCGGCGCGCGCGAGCTGCCAAGCGGCTTCGCTTCCGGCCAGGCCGCCACCGATGACATGGACCGGCTCGCTGAGGCTCATCGAGAGGCACTATAGGGGCGATCAGCAACCCGTCCAGAGCGGCATCCCGAGCCGGCGATCTGCCGGGCGCATACCGCGGCATTCACTAAAAGACATTTTAAAAATCCCTTCCGCCGCGCCGCCCTGCCGCTATGCTTCGTGGTAAGAGAGACCAATCGGCTGCATGGTGCGTGGAAGCGCTTTCTCACCGGCCTGTGCCGACCGCCAATCGGCGGTTCCGGCGGCTCCATAAGCACTGCGTCAGACGGCGTCCCGGCTCCGGCATCCTGCCGGGCCGGCGGCATTTCATGCTTCTGTCCAAGGATTACCGAGCGATGGAACGTCTCATCCTGCCGCGGGCGCGCGACGGGCGCGCGGTCGACATGCTGCCGGCCATCTCTGCCGATCACCGGGCCGCCTCATGAGCGCCGGCGACGAACTCACCGAGGCGCCGCCCGCCAGTGCCGATCGGCGCGTGCTGCAGCTCTTCGGCTATTGGAAATCCATTCATCCGCCCGGCGGCGGGCTGCCGGGCCGCCAGCAGCTCGACCCGGCGGCAATCGCCGCGCTCCTGCCATTCGTCTGGCTCGCCGATATCCAGCGCGAGCCGCTGCGCTTCCGCTATCGCCTGCTCGGCACCGAGCATGCGCGGGTCTTCGGCCGCGACTATACCGGCCATTGGCTCGATGAGACCCACGTGAATTTCTACGCCTCGCCGGGCTATCCCCAATACGTCGCCGCGGCCGAGCAAGGCCGCGTGGGCTACCGCCGCGGCCATTCCCTCGCCATGCTGCCGATGGACTACCGCTCGATCGAGCGCCTGCTGCTGCCGCTGGCCCAGGACGGCAAAGCCGTCGACATGCTGCTGGCGATCTCGCTCTACGAGCGGCGCTAGGCCAGCGCGACGCAAAGCGTCGTCGCTGGCGTGCGGGCGACGCACTGCCGTCAAGCAAAAAGCACCGGGAGGGGCCTACGCCTCCGGTGTACACCGGGAGCATTGGAAATTTCGGACATCATAGGGCTCCTGCTTCCGCGGGAATGACAGACCCAACCATCGCTTTGCCCGCGAAAGCGGGCATCCAGGACTTCATATGCGACGACTGGGGCGCGTGCCCTGGGTCCCCGCTTTCGCGGGGACGGCAGGAGATTTTATTGTTCACAATGTCAAGGAGCGGTGGTCCGCCACATGCTACCATGGCACCCCTTGCGCAGAGCGCTTTCGTTACTTGCCGCGCTTTACGCGCTCGCCGCGCGCTTCTTCGCCCGCTTCACCGTCTCGCCGCTGCGGGCGAGATAGTTGCGCAGATACTGGCCGGTATAGCTCGCCGGCGTCGCGGCGATCGTCTCCGGCGTTCCGGAGGCGACGACGCGGCCGCCGCCGGCGCCGCCTTCGGGGCCGAGATCGATGATCCAATCGGCGGTCTTGATCACCTCGAGATTGTGCTCGATCACCAGAACGGTGTTGCCTTGCTCGACCAGCGCATGCAGCACGTCGAGCAGCTTGCGCACATCCTCGAAATGGAGCCCGGTCGTCGGCTCGTCGAGGATGTAGAGCGTCTTTCCCGTGGCGCGGCGCGACAGCTCCTTGGCGAGCTTCACCCGCTGCGCTTCGCCGCCCGACAGGGTGGTCGCGGGCTGGCCGATATGGATATAGCCGAGCCCGACGCGCTCCAAGGTCGTCATCTTGTCGCGGATCGCCGGCACGGCGCGGAAGAATTCGGCGCCTTCCTCGACCGTCATGTCGAGCACGTCGGCGATGCTCTTGTCCTTGAATTTGATCTCGAGCGTCTCGCGGTTGTAGCGCTTGCCCTTGCAGACATCGCATTGGACATAGACATCGGGCAGGAAGTGCATCTCGATCTTGATGACGCCGTCGCCCTGGCAGGCTTCGCAGCGCCCGCCTTTGACGTTGAAGGAAAAGCGTCCCGGCCCATAGCCGCGCGCCTTGGCCTCGGGCAGCCCGGCGAACCAGTCGCGGATCGGGGTAAAGGCGCCGGTATAGGTCGCCGGATTGGAGCGCGGGGTGCGGCCGATCGGGGACTGGTCGATATCGACGATCTTGTCGAGATGCTCGGCGCCCTCGATGGCGTCATGCGCGCCGGGATGCTCGCGCGCGCCCATCAGCCGCCGCGCCAGCGCCTTGTAGAGCGTGTCGATGACCAGGGTCGACTTGCCACCGCCGGAGACGCCGGTGACGCAGGCAAAAGTGCCGAGCGGCACCTCGACGGTGATGTTCTGCAGGTTGTTGGCGCGCGCACCGACGATGCGCAGCTTCTGGCCGAGATGACCGCGCCGCCGCGCCGCCGGCAGCTCGATGCGCTTGCGGCCGGTGAGATATTGCGCGGTGAGGCTCGCCTCGTTCTGCATCACCGCCTCGGGCGGCCCTGCCGCCACGACGTGACCGCCATGAATGCCCGCGGCCGGCCCCATATCGATGAGGTAATCGGCATGGCGGATGGCGTCCTCGTCATGCTCGACGACGATGACGGTGTTGCCGAGATCGCGCAGCCGCTTCAGCGTCTCCAGCAGCCGGTCATTGTCGCGCTGGTGCAGCCCGATCGAGGGCTCGTCCAGGACATAGAGCACACCGGTGAGGCCGGAGCCGATCTGGGAGGCGAGCCGGATGCGCTGGCTTTCGCCGCCCGACAAGGTTCCGGCGGACCGCGCCAAGGTCAGGTATTCGAGCCCGACATTCCTGAGGAAGCCCAGGCGCTCGTTGATCTCCTTGAGGATCGGCCGGGCGATGTCGCGGTGCTTCGCCGTGAGATCGGGATCGAGGCTGCCGAACCATTCGGCTGCCGCCAGGATCGACATCTCCGCCACTTCGGAGATGTCGTGCTTGCGGATCTTGACCGCCAGCGCTTCGGGCTTGAGACGCTTGCCGCGACAGGCTTCGCACTCCGTCGTGTTCTGGAAGCGGCCCAGCTCCTCCTTGAGCCAGGCGCTGTCGGTCTCCTTCCAGCGCCGCTCCATGTTGGGGATGACGCCTTCGAAGGGCCGCGTGGTGGTATAGGCGCGCAGGCCGTCATCGTATTTCATCGCGATGGCGGTGTCGCCGGAGCCCATGAGGATGGCGTTCTGCACCTTCTCGGGCAGGTCCTTCCACGGCGCGTTGGTGCTGGCCTTGTAGTGCCGCGCCAGGCTGTCGAGCGTCTGCGCGTAGTATTGCGAGCTCGAATTGGCCCAGGGCGCGACCGCGCCTTCGCGCAGGCTGAGGCGCTCATCCGGCACCACCAGCTCCGGATCGAAGAACAGCTTGGTGCCGAGCCCGTCGCAGGTGGGGCAGGCGCCGAAGGGATTGTTGAAGGAGAAGAGGCGCGGCTCGATCTCGGGGATGGTGAAGCCGGAAACCGGGCAGGCGAACTTCGCCGAGAAGACGGTCTCCTCGCCGCTATCGGCGTTCTCGGCGATGGCGAGGCCTTCGGCGAGCTCGAGCGCCGTCTCCAGCGAGTCGGCGAGGCGGTTGCCGAGGCCTTCGCGTACCACGACGCGGTCGACGACGACCGAGATGTCGTGCTTCAGCTTCTTGTTGAGCGCCGGGACCTCGTCGATCTCGAGCATCTTGCCGTCGATCTTGACGCGCTGGAAGCCGCGCTTCTGCAGATCGGCGAGCTCTTTCCGGTACTCGCCCTTGCGCCCGCGCACGATCGGCGCCAGCAGCAGCAGCCGCGTCCCGTCCTTCATCGCCATGATGCGATCGACCATCTGCGAGACGGTCTGGCTCTCGATCGGCAGGCCCGTGGCGGGCGAGTAGGGGATGCCGATGCGGGCGAAGAGGAGCCGCATATAGTCGTAGATCTCGGTGACCGTGCCGACGGTCGAGCGCGGGTTCTTCGAGGTCGTCTTCTGCTCGATCGAGATCGCCGGCGAGAGTCCCTCGATCGAATCGACATCGGGCTTCTGCATCAGCTCGAGGAACTGGCGGGCATAGGCCGAGAGGCTCTCGACATAGCGCCTTTGGCCCTCGGCATAGATGGTATCGAAGGCGAGCGAGGATTTGCCCGAGCCGGAAAGCCCGGTGATGACCACCAGGCTGTCGCGCGGCATCTCGACATCGATATTCTTCAGATTGTGCTCGCGCGCGCCGCGAACCCGAATGTCTTGCATTGCCGGAAAATGCACCGAGAGGGGGACCACCCACTATAGCGCCCGCGAGCCGAAGCACGCCACCCCGGGCGCAGGCTGGAAATGGGCATGCTGACGGAAACTGTCAGCAGGGGCGGGGCGGGGCGCTATTACCGCCGCCGCGCCCCTCTGTCGCTTTGCCCGCGAAAGCGGGCATCCAGGGGTCAGCTCCGATGAGCGGGGCGCTTGGCTCTGGGTTCCCGCTTTCGCGGGAACGGCAATTTTATTTTTCAATAGGCATGCGTCACGGCGCCCGCCGGCGCGAATTCCTGTTGCCAAGCGGCGGCGGGATTGATACCGCCGGAGAGGGCGATGGACGGAAGGGCTGCAGCGTGACGACAATTGAGCGTTCGGCAGAGCCGGACCTGACGGGGGCGGCAGCTCCCGAGCTTCTGTCGGCTCCAGTGCGCTGGCGGATTTTCCTCTATCTCGGCGTCCTCATCGTCCTGCTGGCCTTCGGCGCCCCCAATGGCGGGCTGATCGACATTCCCATCAGCTTCTTTCTCAAGAACAAGCTGCACCTCTCGGCGCAGGGAGTAGCGGCGTTCCGCTTGGTGGCGGGCCTGCCGCTCTATCTCTCCTGGGTTTTCGGCTTCGTGCGGGACACCTGGAGCCCGTTCGGCATGCAGGATCGCGGCTTCATGGTGCTGTTCGGGCTGGTGAGCGCCGGCCTCTATGTCTTCTTCGCCTTCATGCCGGTGAGCTATGCGAGCCTGCTGGTCGCGCTCATCCTGCTGACGGCGTCCTTCCTCTTCGTCGGGGCGGCGCAAAACGGGTTGACCGCGGTGCTCGGCCAGCAGCATGTGATGTCCGGGCAGATCAGCGCGGTGTGGAACATCGTCGCCTCGCTGCCGGTGATGGCGGCGCTCTTTGCCGGCGGCAGCCTCAGCGACCTGCTCGAAACCCGCAACGCGAATCAAGCGGCGCGCATCCTGTTTCTCGTCGGCGCGGCGATCATGGCGGCGGTCGCCGCTTATGGCGCCTGGAAGCCGCGCACGGTCTTCGACCATGTCCGCGCGGAGCGCGGCGCCGAGGTCCATCTCCAGGACGACGTCAAGCGGCTGGTGCGGCACTGGCCGATCTACCCGGCGCTGTTGATCTGGCTGTTGTGGAATTTCGCACCCGGCTCGGCGACGCCGCTCCAGTACTACCTGCAGAACACGCTGCATGCGAATGACGCGGCCTATGGGCAGTGGAACGCGATCTTCGCCGCGTCCTTCATTCCGACCTTCCTGGCCTATGGCTATCTCTGCCGGCGGTACCCGCTGCGCCCCTTGCTCTGGTGGGGAACCGTGGTCGCGGTGCCGCAGATGGTGCCGCTGCTCTTCATCCACTCCGTCACCGCGGCGCTGGTCGCGGCGGCACCCATCGGCCTCATGGGCGGCGTCGCCAGCGCGGCCTATATGGACCTCATCATCCGCTCGTGTCCGCGGGCGCTCCAAGGCACGACCTTGATGATGATGTGGGCGCTGTATTTCGTCGCCGCGCGCTTCGGCGATGTGCTCGGCACCGTCCTCTACGACCGCTATGGCGGCTTCACGGTTTGCGTCATCGCCATCACGGTGGTTTACGCGCTCATCCTGCCGACGCTGCTGCTGGTGCCCAAGCGCCTCATCGCCAGCGCCGACGGGCAAGCCCTCGATAAGGGATTCGCGGAGGAAGAGTAGGGGGGTGCGCCGCCCGCTCAGCCGGCGGCGGCCCGCGGCGGCACTTCCCGCGGGATCACCGACAGAAGCCGCTTCTCGGCCCGCCGCAGCACCGTGACCTCCGCCGGCCGGCCGACGCGCTCCTCGGTCAGCAGCCTATGGAGCTCGTCCACCGTGCCGACCGGCTCGCCGGCAAAGCCGACGATAATGTCGCCGGAGAGGAGCCCCGCCGCACGCGCCGCGCCGCGCTCGGCCGTCGCTTCGACGCGCACCCCGCCCTCGCGCGCGAGGTCATGAAAGCGCACCACGCGGCGCGGCAGCACGATGTTCTGGCCGGAGAGGCCGATATAGGAGCGCCGGACGCGGCCGTCGCGGATGAGGCGCGAGGCGACGAACTCCACCGTGTTGGCGGAGATCGAAAAGCAGATGCCCTGCGCCATGGCGATGATCGCCGTGTTGATGCCGACCACCTCGCCGGCCGAGCTCACCAGCGGCCCGCCGGAATTGCCGGGATTGAGCGCGGCGTCGGTCTGGATGACGCTGTCGATGAGTCGGCCCGAGCTGGCGCGCAGGCTGCGGCCCAGCGCGCTCACCACGCCCGCGGTCACCGTCGCCTGGAAGCCGAAGGGGTTGCCGATGGCGATGACGAGCTGGCCGACGCGCAGCTTGTGCGCATCGCCGAGCCTCGCATAGGCGGGCGCTTCGCCGGCGAGGCGGAGCACGGCGAGGTCGGTGTCGGGATCATCGCCGACGAGGCTCGCCTCCATGCTGCGGCCATCGGCGAAGGTCGCCTGGAGGCGCTTGGCGCCCGCCGCGACATGGCTGTTGGTGAGGACATAGCCGTCTGGGGTGAAAACGACGCCCGAGCCGGCGCCGCCGCGGCCATTGGCGGCCTCGACCTGAAGGTGGAGCACCGCCGGGCCGACCGTCTCGACGGCGCCCACCACGGCGCGGGAATAGGCGTCCAGCAGCAGCGCCTCCCCGGCAGGCGTCGCTTCGGAGCTGTTGCTATCGTTCGCGTTATGTTCTAGGATGCCGATTGGCAAGATGGCGTTCATGGGACCTCGTCTCGGAATGCGCTGGCGCTGCCGCTTGCGGGCGGAGGGCTTAGATGGGCATGCCGCGGCGTTGTGACTAGCCCCGTGTTCGTTGCGTCGCGATGGGCCGTCGCTAAGATGGCGACAGCCGGCGCGCCAGAGCCGTCTCGCTCCCTCAATCCGCAAAGGCAGCATCATGGCCGGAAGCGTCAACAAGGTGATTCTCATCGGCAATCTCGGCCGCGATCCCGAGATCCGCTCGACCCAGGACGGCACACGCATCGCCAATCTCTCGGTCGCGACCTCGGAAAATTGGCGCGACAAAGCGTCGGGCGAGCGCAAAGAGCGCACCGAATGGCACCGCGTGGTGGTCTTCAACGACCGCCTCGTCGACGTCATCGAGAAGTATTTGAAGAAGGGCGCCAAGGTCTATCTTGAGGGCGCGCTGCAGACGCGCAAATGGACCGACAATTCCGGGCAGGAGCGCTATACGACCGAAGTGGTGCTGCAGCGCTATCGCGGCGAGCTCACCATGCTCGACGGGCGAGGCGGCGGGGGCGGGGGCGAAGGCTATGCCGAAGAGGCGCCGGCCGAGGAATATGCCGCGGCCAGCCCGCGCGGCGGCGGGGGCGGGGGACGCGCCGAGCGCCGCGCGCCCGTGCAAGAGCTCGACGACGAGATTCCGTTCTAGTCGCGAGCGCGCTTCGCGCGCTCGACGGCGGGCGACAGCGATGGCGTGCCATCGCGAAAGCCCGCACCGTGCCGGCAATTCTTCTGGCTCGGTAATCTCGGGAGCGGTTCGCCGGCGGCGATCGCGCAGTTTGCGGCGGTCGTCGTGTACAATCACGCGCCTGCGGATTAGAATAGCGGCCACCTCACAAGATCATTGCGTTGTCGCATAACCTCCGGGAAGAGGCCCTTTGCGGTCTTCTCGCCCTGAGGAACGATGATCGTGGACATGGGAGGCGCGCTATGATGAAACACGTGGGCATGCTTGCCGTCGTGACGATCGGGCTGACCACCCCGGCCCTGGCCGAGCAGGCGATGGTCACCGACCAACAGAAGCAAGCGGTTCAGGCCGCAATCGACAAATACATCACGGCCTACGATGCGAAAGACACCAAGGCTCTGGCCGCCCTCTACACCGACGATGCCATGTTGGTCGGCACCTACGTGCCCGGAACCTTGATCGGACGGCCGGCGATCGAGAAGTACCTCAGCGATGCCGCCCAGCAGGGCCAATTCGCCTCGAAGCTCGCCGTCGAAACCGACCCCAAATCCTTCGTTGCGCTGGGCAACGACATGATCCTGGTGAGCGGCACCTGGGCCGACACCCTCCCCACGCCGGCGATGGCCCAGGCCAACACCACGGCGTCGCCGCAGCAAAGCGGGACCAGCCAACCACCCTCGCAGCTCGCGCTTAAGCCCGGGGACAGGGAGCATGGCAGCTGGACCGCGGTCGACGAGGTGCACGGCGACGATGTCCTGATCCGATCGCTGAGCTATAACGTCGGCCTCGCAGCGCCCGCGAAATAGCCGATCCGCGCTGAGATAACGTGGCCCCCCGCCACCGGCGAGGGGCCACGCCGTCATGGTCGAAAGACCCGGCTGGTGCGCGCACCACGGAGCTTCTAGTTTGTCTGCCGAACCCAAGCCGCTCGCGAGAACCGATGTTCCCCGAACGCCTCATCACCGGCTATCGCACGTTTCTCGGCGGCCGCTTTGCCCATGAGCGCTCGCGCTATGAGATGTTGGCCGAGACCGGCCAGCGGCCGGAGGTGATGGTCGTCGGATGCATCGACAGCCGGGTGTCGCCGGAAGTCATCTTCGATGCCGCGCCGGGCGAGCTGCTGGTCGTCCGCAACGTCGCCAATATCGTGCCTGCCTACGAGCCCGACCGCGCGTCGCAACACGGCACCAGCGCGGCGCTCGAATTCGGCGTCCAGGCGCTGCGGGTCAAGCACATCGTCGTCCTCGGTCACGCCTTCTGCGGCGGCATCCGCGCCTTCGCCGACGAGCAGGAGCCGCTGTCGCCGGGCGATTTCATCGGCCGGTGGATGGCACAGATCGCGCCCGCGGCGGCGAGCCTCGGTCCACGCGGCAAGGGCGAGGATGCCGATTATCTGCGCCGCCTCGAATTCGCTTCGGTCGAGCTCAGCCTCAGGAACCTGATGACCTTTCCCTGCATCCGCATCCTGGTCGAGCGCGGCAAGCTCGAGCTGCACGGCGCCTATTTCGGCATCGCCGCCGGCCGCCTGCTGCTGCGCGATCCCGCCACCGGCCAGTTCGAGCCGGTCGGCCCCTAAGGCAGATATCTTTAGGGCGGAATTGCACAGCGAACATGTCCCCAGTTTCGCTTTGGCCGCGAAAGAGCGTGTGAGGGAATCGCGCGCAAATGTGCTATCGCTGACATCGTGCGGCTTTGAAATGGACCCCCGCTTTCGCGCCAGGGAACGTACAAATCGCACAGTGAAGTCATGTCCCCCTGTTTCGCCTTGCCCGCGAAAGCGGGCATCCAGGAGCTTTCGCCCCGATGAATGGAGCGCATGGCTCTGGGGCCCCGCTTTCGCGGGGACGGCGGGAAAGATACTGGAATCTCGGTGTTTTTTGAGATGTGTACGTA
>DATJLU010000058.1:0-13656 GCA_035509275.1 Allostellaceae bacterium
TGGCCCGGACTCGAAGGCATGGATCTCGCCAAAGAGGTCACCTGCCGGCAGACCTACAGCTGGGACGAGACGCGCTGGGTTCCGGGGCAGGGCTATGGCCGCCTCACCCAGCCGCGCTTCCATGTCGTCGCCGTCGATTACGGCGCCAAGCGCAACATCCTGCGCATGCTGGCCTCGCATCACTGCCGCGTCACCGTGGTGCCGGCGACCGCCAGCACCGAGGACATCCTGCGCCATCGTCCCGACGGCGTCTTCCTGTCGAACGGGCCGGGCGATCCGGCGGCGACCGGCGCTTATGCCGTGCCGGTCATCCGCGAGCTCATCGCCACGGAGAAGCCGGTCTTCGGCATCTGCCTCGGCCATCAGCTGCTGGCCCTGGCGCTCGGCGGCAAGACGCGCAAGATGGCGATCGGCCATCGCGGCGCCAACCATCCGGTCAAGGACCTCGCCACCGGCAAGGTCGAGATCACCAGCCAAAATCACGGCTTCTGCGTGCTGCCGGAAAGCCTGCCGGAGAGCGCCGAGGTGACGCATGTCTCGCTCTTCGACGGCAGCAATGAAGGCCTGCGGCTCAAGGACAAGCCGGTCTTCTCGGTGCAGTACCATCCCGAGGCGAGCCCCGGCCCGCAGGACAGCCATTACCTCTTCCAGCGCTTCGTCGACTTGATGGAGCGGACGCAGCAATGACCATCGCTGTTGCCTCTCTATCCCCCTCCCCCCTTGAGGGGGAGGGGGTATTTCTCTGGCGGCCGGCACGCCATGCCTAAGCGCACGGACATCAAGAGCATCTTGATCATCGGCGCGGGGCCGATCGTGATCGGCCAGGCGTGCGAGTTCGACTATTCCGGGGCGCAGGCGTGCAAGGCGCTGAAGGAAGAGGGCTACCGCATCATCCTGGTCAACTCGAACCCGGCGACGATCATGACCGATCCCGGGCTCGCGGATGCCACCTATATCGAGCCGATCACGCCCGAGATCGTCGAGCACATCATCGCCAAGGAGCGCCCGGACGCGCTGCTGCCGACCATGGGCGGACAGACCGCGCTCAACACGGCGATGGCGCTGGCGCGCTCGGGCGCGCTCGCGCGCCACAGCGTCGAGCTCATCGGCGCCAAGGAAGACGCCATCGCCAAGGCCGAGGACCGGCAGCTCTTCCGCGAGGCGATGGACAAGATCGGCCTCGCCTCGCCCAAGAGCCGTCTTGTCCGCTCGCTCGAAGAGGCAATAGCGGCGCTCGCTGTCGTCGGGCTGCCGGCGATCATCCGCCCCTCCTTCACCTTGGGCGGCACCGGCGGCGGTATCGCCTACAACAATGCCGAGTTCGAGGAGATCGTCCGCGGCGGCTTGCGCGCCTCGCCCACCCATGAAGTGCTGATCGAGGAATCGGTGCTGGGGTGGAAGGAATACGAGATGGAGGTGGTGCGCGACCGCGCCGACAACTGCATCATCATCTGCTCGATCGAGAATGTCGATCCGATGGGCGTCCATACCGGCGACAGCGTCACCGTGGCGCCGGCGCTGACGCTCACCGACAAGGAATATCAGCGGATGCGCGACGCCTCGATCGCGGTGCTGCGCGAGATCGGCGTCGACACCGGCGGATCGAACGTGCAATTCGCCGTCAATCCCGCCGATGGGCGGCTCGTCATCATCGAGATGAATCCGCGCGTCTCGCGCAGCTCGGCGCTGGCCTCCAAGGCGACCGGCTTTCCCATCGCCAAGGTCGCGGCAAAGCTCGCCGTGGGATATACGCTCGACGAGCTCAAGAACGAGATCACGCGCATCACGCCGGCGAGCTTCGAGCCGACGATCGACTATGTCGTCACCAAGATGCCGCGCTTCACCTTCGAGAAGTTCCCGGGCGCCGAGGCGATTCTCTCGACCTCGATGAAATCGGTCGGCGAAGCGATGGCGATCGGCCGCAGCTTTGCCGAATCCGTGCAGAAGGCGCTGCGCTCGATGGAGACCGGGCTCACCGGCTTCAACGAGATCGAAATTCCCGGCGCCACCGGCGGCGACCGCAACGCGGTCCGCGCGGCGCTGGCCAAGGCGACGCCCGACCGGCTGCTGGTGATCGCCCAGGCCTATCGCATGGGCTTCGGCACCGAGGAGATCCACGCCGCCTGCAAATACGATCCCTGGTTCCTGGAGCAGGTGCGCGCCATCGTCGCCGCCGAAGCTGCGGTGGGCGCCGACGGCTTGCCGCAGGACGGGCCGGGGCTGCTGCGCTTGAAGCAGCAGGGCTTCTCCGATGCGCGGCTCGCCGAGCTGGCCGGCATCGCCGAGAGCGAGGTGGCGATGCTTCGCGCTCGCCGCAGCATCCATCCGGTTTACAAGCGCATCGACACTTGCGCCGCCGAGTTCCCATCGCTCACACCCTATATGTACTCGACTTATGAGGGCGACGGCATGGCGCCGCCCGAGGATGAGGCCGAGCCTTCCGAGCGGCGCAAGGTGGTGATCCTCGGCGGCGGGCCCAACCGCATCGGTCAAGGCATCGAGTTCGACTATTGCTGCGTCCATGCCGCCTACAGCCTCAAAGAGGCCGGCATCGAGACGATCATGGTCAATTGCAACCCCGAAACCGTCTCGACCGACTACGACACCTCCGACCGGCTCTATTTCGAGCCGCTCACCGCCGAGGACGTGATCGAGCTGGTGCGCGTCGAAGAGCGCCGCGGCACGCTGGCGGGGGTCATCGTGCAGCTCGGCGGGCAGACGCCGCTGAAGCTGGCGCAAGCGCTGGAGGATGCGAAGATCCCGATCCTCGGCACCTCGCCGGACGCCATCGACCTCGCCGAGGATCGGCGGCGCTTCCAGGAGCTGCTCGCGCGGCTCGGGCTGAAGCAGCCGGAGAACGGCACCGCGAGCTCGGCCGCAGAAGCGGTGATGGTGGCGCAGCGTATCGGCTATCCCGTCGTCATCCGCCCCTCCTATGTGCTGGGCGGGCGCGCCATGGAGATCGTGCACGAGCCGGCCGGACTCGCCCGCTACATGGCCAATGCGGTGAAGGTGTCGGGGCGCAATCCGGTGCTGATCGACCGCTATCTCCAGGACGCGATCGAGGTCGATGTCGACGCGCTCGCCGATGGCAGCGACGTCGCCATCGCCGGCATCATGGAGCATATCGAAGAGGCCGGCATCCATTCCGGCGACAGCGCCTGCTCGCTGCCGCCCTATTCGCTGCCGCCCGCGGTCATCGCCGATATCGAGCAGCAGACCGCGGCGCTGGCGCGCGCGCTCGGCGTGGTCGGCCTGATGAACGTGCAGTATGCGGTGAAGGACAGCACCGTCTATGTGCTCGAGGTCAACCCGCGCGCCTCGCGCACGGTGCCCTTCGTCGCCAAGGCGACGGGCGTGCCGGTGGCCAAGATCGCGGCGCGGGTGATGGCGGGCGAAAGGCTCGCCGGCTTCGCGCTCGACCGCAAGCGCCGGCGCGCCGTGGCGGTGAAGGAAGCCGTCTTTCCCTTCGCCCGCTTCCCCGGCGTCGACCTCATCCTCGGCCCGGAGATGAAGTCGACCGGCGAGGTCATGGGCATCGACAGCGATTTCGGCCGCGCCTTCGCCAAATCGCAGCTCGGCGCCGGCGTCGAGCTGCCGCTGGCCGGCACCGTCTTCGTGTCGGTGCGCGACCGCGACAAGCCAGGCATGGTCGAGCCCTGCCGCAGCCTCGTTCAGATGGGCTTTGCCCTGGTCGCCACTCACGGCACCGCCGAGCTGCTGCGGCAAAAAGGACTGCCGGTCGAGGTCATCAACAAGGTGCTGGAGGGCCGGCCGCATATCGTCGACCGCATGCTTTCCGGCGGCGTGCAGCTGGTGTTCAACACCACGGAAGGAACGCAGGCCATCGCCGACAGTTTCAGCCTGCGCCGCACCGCGCTGACCAACAACATCCCTTACTACACGACCGTCGCCGGCGCCCGCGCGGCGGTCCAGGCCATCGCCGCCTTGAAGGCCGGCAGCCTTGAAGTCGCCTCGTTGCAATCCTATTTTGAGGGGTCGTTCTAACCATCCAGGCCGTGGGGCGCGGCCGGGAGGCGTATTATTTGTTATCTTAGAACGGCTCCAAGGCTCTGGGGGTAGAAGTTTCTGTCCATGGCGAAAGTTCCGATGACTGCAGCGGGCTTCGAAAGGCTGCAGGAAGAGTTGAAGCGGCTCAAGACGGTGGATCGGCCGGCGATCATCCGCGCCATTGCCGAAGCGCGCGACCATGGCGACCTCTCCGAGAACGCCGAATACCACGCCGCGCGCGAGCGGCAGGGCTTCATCGAGGGCCGCGTGCTCGAGCTCGAGGACAAGATCGCGCGCGCCGAGGTGATCGACGTGTCGAAGCTGTCGGGCAAGGCGGTCAAGTTCGGCGCGACCGTCACGCTCGAGGACGAGGAGACCGCCGAGAAGGTGGTCTACCAGATCGTCGGTGAGGACGAGGCCGACATCACCCAGCGGCGGCTCTCCGTCACCTCGCCGCTGGCCCGCGCGCTCATCGGCAAAACGGTCGGCGAAAGCGTCGAGGTGTCGACCCCGCGCGGCGCCCGCGCCTATGAGGTGGTGAAGGTCGCCTTCCGCTGAGTCCCGGTCGCATGCGGTCGCGACAAGGCGTCTTTGCCGACGAACAGCAGGCGGCGGCGGAACGCCGCCGGACTCTCCGCAGTCAAAATTGCCTTCAGCGACTCGAGCCCGCCCGCGAAAAACGGCCGAGTAAGGCCGTGACCATGCGTCTCCGACCATTCCGGCACCGGCAGGCCGAAGCTGCGCGCCAGATGCTCGGCCGTGGCCGCTAGATAGGCATCATGCACGGGATCAATAGGCTCCGGCCGCTCCTCGAGCGCGCCGCGGCGCAGTTCGGGCTCCCCATAGAACGCATCCAGGAATTCGCGCAGAGCCGGGTCGAACGGCTGGACCCCGCCTTGGACCCGGCGGGCGACTTCGCGCAAGGTGATGGGTCGCTTCCTCATCCTCATCAGCTGTGCGGCGGCGCCGTTCCTTCATCGTTCAGCTTAGAAAAGATCTCCTCGAGACCGAACTGGGTCTTCGGCTCGATCATGTGGCGTGGGTAGAAGGCCTGGACAAGGTCCATTGCCTCTTGAGCGCTTTTCAGGCCGATCGCTGCCGCAAGCCCCTTGATATCCTCGATGTCCTGACTTTGCTCGATGCCGCCAATGCGCATCGCGCGGCACTTCATGGCGAAGAGGTATTCGGGTTTGGGAATGAAGACACGCAGACCGGGCTCTTCTTCGGAGGGATAGGTGCCGACAAGAAGCTTGGCCTTAGGATCGGACTCGGCGGTGCTCAAGAAACCTTTCACGCCGTCATTAAGCCAGTTGTTGTCCCAACCAAACTCCTCGGCCATCTCGGTGGCAAGCTTCCGTACGAACGCCTTGTCCTTCTCGAAGACGGCATCCACGTCCTTCGTTGCGACTCGGTAATTGAGCGTCAACATGACCGCACAGCCGCCGTAAATGGCAATTTCAATTACTTTTCCGGCGGCGTGAGCACGGCGCCCGAGCTCGCGCAGGGCGCCTTCGAGCATCGCGCGATCGAAAGCCTGTCCCTCCGCCATGGCAACTCCTTACCTCAGCGCGAAGGTTACACCGTTATTGTGCGAGCGACGACATCCGCGACCAATTTCGGCAGCTCGCTCATTTCCGCAAAGACGAGATCGGCGCCGGCGGCGGCGAGGCGCTCGCCATGGCCGGCGCGGCAATGGCTGCCGCCGGTGAAGCCGAAGGTGGTCATCCCCGCCGCTTTCGCCGCGGCGATCCCCAGCGGGCTGTCCTCGATTACGAGCGCACGCGCCGGCGCGGCGCCCATGCGTTCGGCGGCGTGCAGAAAGACGTCGGGCGCGGGCTTGCCGCGCGCCACCTCGGCAGTGCTGAAGACCGCGTCGCCGAACCGCGGCGCAAGACCGGTCCAGGCGAGCTTCCACGCGAGCATCGCGGGCGTGCTGCTCGAGGCGACGCAAAGCGGCTCCGCCAGCGCCGTGAGCGCCGATTCGAGCCCGCGCATCGGGCGGAGCTCGCGTTCGAAGAGCGCGCCCGCGAGGCGGTTCATCTCGGCGTCGAAGTCCGCCGGCAAGGCCGCGCCACGCTCGCGCTCCAGCGCCGCGTACATGTCCTTGTTGCTCATGCCGGCAAAGCGCTCGGTCAGGCTTTCCGGCGAGACGGGGTGACCGATTGCCGCCAGCGCGTCGGCCACGGCGCGGGAGGCGAGCACCTCGCTGTCGACGAGGACGCCGTCACAGTCGAAGATGATGAGATCTAGGCTGACCGGCACGGTGCGGCTCTCGCGATTGCTGCGCAATCGCTGTCGCCGCCGCGGACGAACTCGCTGCGCGAGTTCGCCTTGGGCTGACGCCCGCCAGCGACGACCCTTCGCATCGCGCTAATCCTTAGCGTCGACATCGATCGGCACGCCGGGCTCGTATTTCGAAGCGCGGATGGCAAGCGCCGAGCGTACATGCGCAACATTGGGCGCGGCGGTGAGCTTGGTGGTGAGGAAGCGCTGATAGTTGTCCCAATCGGTAGCGACGATCTTCAGCAGGAAATCGGTCTCGCCGGCGAGCATGTGCACCTCGCGCACCTCGGGCCAGGTGAGCGACAGGGTCTCGAAAGCCTTGAGATCGGGCTCGGCCTGGCTCGACAGGCCGACCTGGGCGAAAACGATGACGCCGTAGCCGAGCGCTTCGGGATTGACGTCGGCGTGGTAGCCGCGGATGAACCCGGCCTCTTCCAGCGCGCGCACGCGTCGCAGGCACGGCGGCGCCGAGATCCCGGCGCGCTTCGCCAGCTCGACATTGGTCATGCGGCCATTGTCCTGCAGGTCGCGCAGAATCCGTCGATCGATCTTGTCGAGCTTGATGCGGCGCATCCCAAATCTCTGAAAGCGGGTAGTCCTGTCGCGTCACGTTCGGGAAGGGCGTACTGCCCAGGGCGGCACGACGAGCGGCTGGCATGGTATTACAAGGTAATATTATTGCAAGACAAGTGGGCGCGATTGCTTGCAACCCTGGCAAGAGGCGGCTAACACGGGCGCATAGCAGGAATGGGCGAGGCAGGAATGGCGGCGCCGAGCGTCTGGGCGGTGCATGACGGCAAGGTCGGCATGGCCAACCAGGTGATCGGGCTGGCAGAAGCGCTGGGCTTCCCCTTTGTCGAGAAGCGCCTCGCCGTGCGGGCGCCGTGGCGGCATCTGACCCCGCATCTCTGGCTGCAGCCGCTGGCGGCGCTGGGCGCGTCGGGTGACCGGCTTCACCCGCCCTGGCCCGATGTGTTGATCGCTTGCGGGCGACTCGCGACCGCGCCGGCGCTGGCGGTGAAGCGCGCCAGTGGCGGCCGCGTCTTCTGGGTGCAGGTTCAAGACCCGCGCTTTGCCCGGCGCGAGGTGGATCTGATGGTGGCGCCGGCGCATGACCCGGCGCCGGGCGACAATGTGCTGCGCACCCTCGGCGCAATCCACCGCGTCAGCGCAGCGAAGCTGGCGGAAGGCGCCCGCCGCTTCGCAGCGCAATTCGCGCCGCTGCCGCGACCGCTGGTAGCGGTGTTGCTGGGCGGCGACAACCGCGTCTACCGCCTGACCGCCGCACGCCTCGCGGCGCTCGCCGACCAGCTCGCCGCGCTCGCCCGCGCCGGCTACGGCATCGCCGTCACCCCGTCGCGCCGCACCGGCGCCGACAAGGAAAGGCTGCTGCGCGAGCGCCTGGCGGGGAGTTCGGCCTATATCTGGGACGGCACCGGCGACAATCCCTATTTCGGCCTGCTCGGCCTCGCCGATGCGGTGCTGGTCACCGGCGATTCCGTGTCGATGGTGAGCGAGGCGGCGGCGAGCGGCAAGCCGGTGCATGTCATCGAGCTCGAGGGCGGCTCGGAGAAATTCGAGCGCTTCCATCAGGCGATGCGCGAGGCCGGCATCACCCGGCCGTTTTCGGGGGTGATCGAGAGCTGGCGCTATGCGCCGCTCGACGATACCGCGCGCGCCGCCGCCGAGATCCGCCGCCGCCTGCGCTTCGCCGAGGTCGCCTGATGAAACGCGGCGTCGCCGCTTATGCCGCGGCGCTGGCGGCGGTCGCCGCGATCTTCCTCCTCTGTCCCGGCCTCGATCTCTGGGCCGCAAGCCTCTTCTATCGCCCGGGCGCGGGGTTTTTCCTCGGCAATTGGGCGCCGGTGCGCGCCATCTATGTCGGCGTGCCCTATCTCACCGACGTCATCGTCGCCGGCGTGCCGGTGGTCTATCTCCTCGGCCGTCTCCGCGGCCGCCCGCTCTGGCGCATCGATGGCCGCGCCGCGGTCTTTCTGCTGCTGGCCCTGGCGCTGGGCCCGGGCCTCGTCGTCAACACCGTGCTCAAGGACCATTGGGGCCGCGCGCGGCCGGCGCAGGTGACAGAGTTCGGCGGCGCCGAGCACTTCACCCCGGCGCCGCTGCCCGCCGATCAGTGCCCGCGCAACTGCTCCTTCCCGGCCGGGCATCCGGCGATGGGCTTCTATCTCGTCGCCTTCGCCTTGCTCATCCCCGCGCCGCGCCCGCGCCGCATCGCCACCGCCGCCGCCATCGCGCTGGGCGGGGTGATCGGCCTCGCGCGCATGGCCGCCGGCGGCCATTTCCTCTCCGACGTGGTGTTTTCCGGCTTCATCGTCTCGGGGGTGAGCTGGCTCCTCTACCGCGCCATCATCGCCGATGACCGCCTCGCCCGGCGCCTTGCGGCGCTGTCGCTGCCGCGCCGCCTCGCTTTGCCGGGCCTGCTGCTGCTCGCTTTGGTGCTGCTCTCGATCGCCTTCGTCGATCGGCCCGTCGCGGTGTTCTTTCACGACGCCAACCCCGGGCTGCGGCAGGTCTTCGAGTTCATCACCCAATTCGGGCTGGGCAAAGGCTATCTCATCGTCTCTGCCGCGCTCTTCCTCGGGCTGCGCGCCATCGCTGCGGCGACGCATGACCGCCGCCACGCCGAGAGCCTCGTCGCCTGGGCGCATCGCGCGCTCTACATTTTCGCCGCCGTCGCGGGATCAGGCATCGTCGCCGATATCGTGAAGCCGATCTTCGGCCGCGCCCGCCCGAAGCTGCTGTTCGCCGACGGCATCTACGGCTTCCACTGGGGCGCGGTGCATGCCGATTACTGGTCATTTCCGTCCGGTCACGCCACGACCATGGGCGCGCTGGTGGTGGGCCTATTTCTCCTCTGGCCGCGCGGGCTGCCGCTTTATCTCGTCGCCGGGCTGCTGGTGGCGGCGAGCCGCATCATCATCACCGAGCACTATGTCAGCGACGTGCTCGTCGGCGCGGTGCTCGGCGGCGGCATGGCCTGGGCGATCTGGCAGGGCTTCGCCCGCGCCGGGCTGGCGCGCGGCGGTGCTCAGCCTTTGGCGTCGCTGGAGCGATAGCCCTCGAAGCCGTCGAGCCAGTAGATGCGGTAGGTCTTGAGGGTCTGGCGGTCGAGCGGGATCGTGATCTGCTGCACGACCGGCTCGACGCTCTTGAAGCGCGAGAGGATGCGCTGCACGTTGCTCGACGATTTCGCCACCAGCAGGAAATTGTCGCCGATATACCGCGACGGCTCGGCTGTCAGGTCGAACTGATCGTGGATGCCGCCTTCGCCGTTCCATTTCAGCGCGTCGAAGGGGTGCGGACGGACATAGTAGATGAGCGCCGCCAAATCCTCGCGATCATCCGACATGAGCACCGTGCCGGGATGGCGCGCCAGCAGGTCGCTGACGCTGCGGCCCAGGATCTGCCAGCCGCGCAGCCGATGCAGCGGGTCGTAGCGCACCGGCAATTGGACGCCGAAGATCGGCGCAATGTCATGCGCGCCGAAAGCGGCGATGGCGAGGACGATATCGAGCACCACCGAGACCGCGACGAGCGTGACGCGGCCTTGCGCCACGAGCCACGCCACCACCAGCACCGTCGCCGAGACGAAGGTCGGCGCCGACCAGTTGGGCTGGGCGCGCGAGAGGAAGCTCACCACCAGCATCATGGCGAGGCTCGGCAGTGCGAAACAGGCAAGCAGCGCGGCGCGGCGGTCGCTCAGGGTTCGCCGCGCCAGCACCACCATCGCGATCAGGCTGGCGAAGAAGATCGGCCCGAAGACGCCGAATTGCGAGCCCAGGAACTCGAGAAACATCTTGGGATGGAAGAGCGGGCCGCCGAGATCGGCGTTGTCGCGCGTATGGAGATAGCTGACAAAGCCGTTGGCGGCGTTCCAGGCGAAGTTGGGCGCGTAGATGACGAGCGCGAGCAGGACGGCGCCGAAGAAGCGCTTCAGGTGGCGCCGCTCGTCGTGGAACAGCAGCAGGAAGAGCAGCGCCGACAGCAGCCAGTACGCCATGGCGTATTTGCTGAGAAGGCCGAAGCCGGCGGCGATGCCGGCCAGGATCCACCAGCGCCCGCCGCCGGGCTCGCGCGCCCGCACGAAGGCGTAGAGCGCCACCGTCCAGCAGAAGAGCAGCGGCGCATCGGTCGACATGATCGCCGCCGAGACGGAAACGCCCGGCAGCGTCGCATAGGCGATCGCCGACCAGAGTGCGGTGCGCGGGTCGTAGAGTCGGCGCGCCAGCTGGTAGAGCACCAGCGCCGTGCCGAAATGCAGCAGCGGCGCCGCCAGCCGGACCGCCGCCTCGTTGTCGCCGAACAGGCGAGTCGTGAGCGCGATGAGCCAAGCGACCATCGGCGGCTTCGAGTAGTAGCCGAAGGCCGGATGCAGCGACCAGATCCAGTATTGCGCCTCGTCGGGGTAGAGGTCGGCGTGGCCCAGACCGAGCCAGGCGATGCGCACCAGCGTTACGGCGAAGACCGCCCACAGCGCCAAGCGCCAGGATTGCTCCTCGGCCGTGACAGTTTCCCGGGTCAGCTTGCCGCTCTGCGCCATGGCGGCGGAACTTAGTCCGGATTTATCCCACCGTCACGTGCTGCGACGGCGATCTTTGGCGCCAGGGTAGGAGCCAGGACGCGCGGCGATGCGAGCCATCGTAAGCGCCGGCGACGCCCTCCTGGCGCCAAGGAGCGCCATAGCCGGGCTGCCACCTCGTTTTGCCCGCGAAAACCCTTGCGTGCGCTGCGGCCGAAGCGCGCAAGGGGCGGTCGAGCCGTCGGGATTCGGTCTAGTATTTGCCCGCCCTGCTTGCTAAGCCATACCAGGGATAGAGGAGCCCGAGCGCTCGCTTATGCTCAGGATCGAGACCTTCAGCAACAGCCGGGGCGGCAACGCCTTCTTCAAGGCGGTGACGCACCCGCTGGCGGCACGCGCGATGGCGACGCTGCTCGGCCGACTGGGCCACGGCAAGGTCGCGGTTTACGATCCCGAGGGCTGCGTCGACGGGCTCTCCGACCTCTACGCCCTCGGAAAGCTCGATCTCGCCGGCTGCTACGTCCAGGATGTGACCGCCGTGGGCAGGCCGGTGCTCGGCCGGCGGGCACAGCCGGTGACCGAAATCGGCGAATCCGGTGCGAGCCTCGTCTTCGTCGCCGCTTTCGATGCGGCGCGCGCCATCGACCATATCCGCCACCTGCTGCCGCGCGGCGCCGAGACCCTCAGCCTGGATGCGATCCGCTTGCCGGAGCGGCTCCTCTCCAATCCGAAGCGCTATCTCGATCCGGTCAATTTCGCTACGAATTTTGTCTTCTTCCGCGACGCGGGCGGCCTCTCGACCCGACTGGTAACGGCCAATTACTGGGCCGGCTATGGCGCACAGGAGATCAAGCTCTGGCTGATGCTCTTCGGCGAGAGGGGCGAGGCGCTGGCGGAATGGAGCGAAAGCGTGGCGCCGGGCGCCGCGTCGATTGCGCTCGACAGCCGCGAGATCAGGCGCCGCTTCGGCCTGCCGGAATTCACCGGCCAGCTCTTCCTCCATGTCGTCGGCGCGGTCGGCCACGATGTGGTGAAATACGCGCTCGACACTTTCGGCGAAGGGGCGGAGCCCTGGACCTCCTGCACCCATGACGCCAATTCCTGGCCAGCCGACTTCTATGCCGGGCTGCCGGCACCGGCCAAAGGCGAGCGTGTCATCCTCTGGCTGCAGAACAGCCAGCCCTGCACCATCCCGGCCAACGCCATCGGTCTCAACCTCATGGGCGATGCCGCGGCGACGCGGCTGGCCGAGCCGATTGCGCCCTTTGCGAGCCGCGCCCTCGATGTGGCGGAGCTGCTGCCGGAGGCGCGCTGGCCGCAGCAGATCGAGCTCAACGCCGGCAAGTACGTGGTGCGGCCGCGCTACGAGGTGATCGCGCGCGGCCGCCGCCGCATCGCTCATGTCAATGTCGAGCGCAGCGATCTGAAGCCCGATCCGCGCATTGCCGAGCTCGGCAACATCCTCGGAAAGGGTTACCTGCTGCCGGCCCCGGTGCTGCCGCGTCAGACTTGGCGCTCGCTGGCGCTGCCGACCCCGATGGCGACGACGCAACAGGATCTGCCGCTCGGCGTCATCGTCTATGACGGTTCCGGCCGCGAAGCGGCGCGCCGCCGCTTCGGCCGCCTCAGACGCAGCGACAGCGTCGCCCTCGACCTCGACGCGGTCATCAACGGCGCGACGCTCGCGTCGGGCTACGGGCATCTCGAGCTGGTCTATGATTTCGGCGAGGGCGGCGAGGCCGATGGCTGGCTGCACGCGCTCTTCCGCTACGAGGACCGCGCCAGCGGTCACGCCGCGGAAACCAGCTTTGGCGCGCATGTCTTCAACACCGTGCTGACCTACAAGAGCGAGCCGCAATCCTATGCCGGGCGGCCGCCCGGGCTTTCGACGCGGCTTTTCCTGCGCCTCGGCGAGGGGCAGCATGACACGCTCTGCCACCTCATCTATCCCGCCTCGACGCCCTGGCATGGCACGAGCGCCACCGACATCGTCCTCCACGACCGCGATGGGCGTGAAGTGGCACGGCAGCGCGTCGCCATTCCCTGCTCGGGCTCGCTCTTCTGGCGCTATCGCGAGATGTTCGACACAGCGGCGCGCGAGCGCGCCGGCGCGGGCGCCTATGTCATCATCCGCGACGTCACCTGCCGGCTCTTCGGCTATCACGGCCTGGTCGGCGAGAACGGCGCCTTCAGCCTCGATCACATGTTCGGCTTCTGATCGCCCGCAAAGCTTCGCCGCATGACCCAGCGCCATCACACCAAATTCCTCATCATCGGCTCCGGCCCGGCCGGCTATACCGCGGCGATCTATGCCGCGCGCGCCAATCTGCAGCCGATCCTGGTGCAGGGGCTGCAGCCCGGCGGCCAGCTCACCATCACCACCGAGGTCGAGAACTACCCTGGCTTCGCGGAAGCGATCCAAGGCCCTTGGCTCATGGACCAGATGCAAGCCCAGGCGGAGCATGTCGGCGCCAGGATTATCCATGACACGGTGACCGCGGTCGACCTGGCGAAACGGCCCTTCACCCTCGTCGGCGATTCGGGCGATCGCTATCTCGCCGAGACGCTCATTGTCGCCACCGGCGCGCAGGCGCGTTGGCTTGGCCTTTCCTCCGAAGAGAAATTCAAAGGCTTTGGTGTTTCGGCCTGCGCCACCTGCGACGGCTTCTTTTTTCGCGGCAAGCGTGTCGCGGTGGTCGGCGGCGGCAACACGGCGGCGGAGGAGGCCCGCTGCCTCACCACTTTCGCCGACAAGGTGCCGCTTATCCATCGCCGCGCGGTGTTGCGCGCCGACAAAACGAACCAGATGCGGCTCGCCGACA
>DATJLU010000059.1:0-20735 GCA_035509275.1 Allostellaceae bacterium
CGCCTCAGAGCACCGCGATCCCCGGGAAGAACAGGTAGCAGGCGACGCTGATCAGCACGAGATAGCCCAGCAGCACCAGCGTCCAGCCGAAATTGTGCCGGATGACCGCGCCTTCGTTGCGCACGAAGCGCGAGGTCGAGACGCCGACGCTCGCGGTCTGCGGCGCGACCGGCTTGCCGATTTCGGCGCCGATCGAGTTCACCGTCGGCAGCAGCAGCGGCGGGAAGCCCAGGACCTGGCCGACCAGCGCCTGGAACTTGCCGAACATGGCGTTGGTCGAGGTATTGCTGCCCGACAAGGCGACGCCGATGAAGCCGAGGATCGGCGCCACGATGATGAAGGCGGGGCCGATGCTCGAGAACGCCTTCGCCAGCGAGGCGGCCATGCCCGAGAAATTGTAGACATAGGCAAGGCCGAAGATGAACACGCCGACCAACAGGGCGCCCCACATCTGCTGCCAGGTCTTGGCCCAGATCTCCGCAAGCTGCTTGCCGCTGACGCGCATCAGGATTGCCGCGATGATCCACGATACCAGAATGGCCGTGCCGCCGACGCCCGGCGTCCAGTTGAAGATCGCGGCGATCGTCGCGCCCGGCGAAATCGACGATGCCGCCGTCACCTGCCGATGCAGCAGGATGATCGCCGGCAGCTTCGACCAGGGCCCGGTCCAGGCGACGACGACCACCACCAGAACGGCAATCGGTAGCCACCCCGCGGCGATTTCGCCGCCCGACATGCCGTGATGCTGAGTCTCCGTGCCGCCGGTCACCGGCTTGCCGCCATAGCCGAGCACGCTCGCGGGCTGCCAGACCTTGAGCAGGATCAAGAGGCAGACGAAGCAAACGATCGAGCCGGCGACGTCGGGTAGATAGGGGCCGAGGAGGCTGCCGACGGGCAGCTGCCCGGCGATGTATCCGAGCGAGCCCACCACCGCCAGCGGCCAGGCTTGCCACATCCCCTTTCGGCCGGAGACGAGATAGAGCAGGATCCAGGGCGGCAGCAGCGCCAGGATCGCCACGATCTTGCTGATCGACGCCGAGAGCGCGAGCAGCGGATAGCCCGTCACCGCGGCAAGCGCGATGATCGGCGCGCCGAGCGCGCCATAGGAGACCGGCGCGTTGTTGGCGATCGCCGCAACCCGGATGGCGTCGAGATCAGGAATGCCGAGCGCGATCAGGATCGGCGCGACGAACGCCCAGGGATAGCCGAAGCCGACCAGCCCTTCGAGCAACGCCCCGAACGCCCAGGCGAAGAGGATCGTCTGCACACGGACATCCTGCGTTCCCTGCGCGATCAGCCAGCGGCGCAGCTTGTCGAAGGCGCCGGTAGTGACCATGGTGTTGAACAGCATCACGCCCCAGAAGGTGATCCAGTCGACGTTCCAGACGCCGGTGGCGGAGCCGTAGAGATAGGCGCGCAGGCCGCTGTCGAACGGCATCTTCCAGAGCCAGAGCCCGAGCGCCAGCGTGATCAGCGAGCCCACCAGCGTCGCAAACCAGGCCGACCAGCGCAGTACCGCGAGCATGAACAGCAGCGCCACCACCGGGATCAGCGCCACCAGCCAGGTGACAAACATATTTCCGGCGGGATCGAGAATTTGCGTGAACATTGGCCTTCCTCCCGCAGCTCTTGGTTTTGCCGCCGGCGCTTTGCGCATCGGCCAGCGCGCGCTGATTGGTCAGCGCACGAATACTTGAGAAGTAAATAGTTTCAAGTCTGTAGGGCTGATCGCCCACCTGCTGCGCAAAGAATGCGTCAAATCGCTTGCCGGGGCAAGGACGGGCGCTGCGGCCAGCCGTGGCGCTGCCGGCGCCCTGCGCGAAAGTGCCGCGCCGGTGGGAATTCTTTACTCGAATCGCCTTCCCATATAAGCCGGGTAGCCGGCCGACGCGCCGGCCGTTTTGTTATCGGGAGGGACCCCATGCGTCGCGTCTTGCTGCCGGCGGTTCTGTTCCTCCTCATGATCGCCGGCCGCGCCGAGGCGGCGCGCGTGATCGTCACCATCGACGGGCTGCACAGCGACAAGGGCAATGTTTTGGTCGCGCTCTACTCGAAGCCTGATGATTTCCCCGATGGCGACGATTCCGACCAGCACGTGAAAGTGAAGGCGAGCACCCAGCGCATCACCGTGGTGTTCGATCATCTGAGGCCGGGCGTCTACGCGGTCGGCGCTTATCACGACGAGAACGCCAATGGCCGGCTCGACACCAACTTCATCGGCTATCCCATCGAGGGCTATGCGCTCTCGAACGGCATTCGCGCGATCATCTCGCGTCCGCGCTTCGTCGATGCCTCCTTCACCGTCCCCGACGGCGACACCCGGGTCACGCTCCACATCAAATACTGACTGGCGCGGGCGGGCGCGACGCCTGGCTACGCCCTCGACAACGGATTGGCGCGCGGGAAGTCGCGTACATATTTGAAATAACGCGACAAATGGCGGTCCGAAGCGACCATGACGCCGGTCCTGAAGCGCATCGTGTTGAGCACCGGCTCGTCCTCGGCCAGCAGCGTCTCCACGAAGGAGCGCAAGGTCGCGAGCTTTGCCGCCGCCGGTGCATCGCCGGTGTCGCGCACGCCGACCACGAAGAAGGACCGCGTTCGGCTTTGATCGATTGGCGCGCCCGCAAACAGCATGAACATGTCCATCCCGCCGCGGCGCAGATGCTGCGCGAAGACGTTGGTGCCGCTGACCAGACCGTGCTGGCGATAATTCTCGGTCTCGACGACGTATTCGATGGTGTTCGCGCCGATATCGATGGTCTCGGGAGCGCGCGTCGGCAGGTTGTGCAGCGTGCGCAGATGCTGAAAGTCGACGCCGTTGCTGGGGGGAACCCAATATTGCACGTGCCGGACGCCGCGCAGCCGGGCTTCGATCGCGAGGTCCCGTTCCTGCGCGCCGGGCATGCGCGGCGGCGCATAGAGCGGCTGCTCGCCATTGAAGACCCAAACCAGCCCCCAGGCCTCGGCCGAGGGATAGGTGAAGATACGGGCGCCCGTTGGAATCTTGTCTCCGGTCGGGATGTGGACGCAGCTGCCGGCGCCATCGAAGCGCCAGTGGTGATAAGCGCAGCGGATCTGACCATCGACCAGGCGGCCGATCGACAAATCCGCGCCGAGATGCGGACACCACGCGCTTTGCACGACGGGCTTGCCGGCGGCATCGCGGTAGGCGATCACGCGATCGCCGAGCATGTCGATGCCGCACACTGCGTCGCCGGTGATCTCGCTGGCGAGGCCGACGGGAAACCAGCAGCGGTGAAACGCGTCGCACCCCGGCTCCGCCATCCCGTTCCGCCCGGTACTCTCGGCTTGCTGTGCGCCTTCGGAATAGACGAGGGTCATGAGCGTCGACTCCTCTGATCGCCGGGTACCTATCGGTACCATCGGCTTTACGATATGGTACGTTATGGTACCAGTCAAGCCCGATGTGTCGCGCGGGCGGCGCGTCGCGCATCGGCGCCGGCGGCTATTTCTTGACCAGGGGGCAGTCCTCGTCCTCGATCCGGGGAAAGGCCTCGTCTCCCGGGATGGTTTGCAGCACCTTGTAGTAGTCCCACGGCGCTTTCGACTCTTCGGGCTTTTTCACTTCGACGAGATAGAGGTCGTGCACCATGAGCCCGTCCTCGCGCAGCCGGCCATGGCGGGCAAAGAAATCCTCGATCGGCATGGCCCGCATCGCAGCCGCCACTTTGAGCGGGTCGTCGGTGCCGGTCGCCTTCACCGCTTGCAGGTAGTGGGTGACGGCGGAATAGGTTCCCGCCTGCCACATCGTCGGCATCTTGTGCAGCTTGTCGAAGAAGCGCTTCGACCAGGCGCGCGTCTTGTCGTCCATGTCCCAATAGAAGCTTGTGGTCAGCAGCAACCCCTGCGCCGCCTTGAGCCCCAGCGCATGGACATCGGTGATGAGAATGAGCAGCCCCGCCATCTGCTGTCCGCCTTGGAACAGACCGAACTCGCCGCCGATCTTGATCGCATTGGTATTGTCAGGCGGCCCCGCGGCGATACCGATGATCTTCGCCTTGGAGGCCTGCGCCTGCACGACGAACGAGGTGAGGTCGGGGGAGTTGAAGGGGAACCGGACGGCGCCCACTACCGTGGCGCCGTTCGCCTCGGCCACGCGCGTCGCATCCGCCTCGAGCGAATGGCCGAACGCGTAGTTGGCGGTGAGGAAGAACCAGCTCTTACCGCCGCGTTGCGTCACCGCTTTCGCCGTGCCGGTGGCGAGCGCATGCGTGTCGAAGGCCCATTGCATGCTGTAGGGCGAGCAGTTCTTGCCCGTGAACTGATCGGCGCCGGTCGATTCCGTGATCATGAGCTTGTGTTTCTCGCGCGATACCTCTTGCACCGCGAGCCCGACCGCGGAGACCGGCACATCGACGATCAGGTCGACTTTCTCGGTATCGTACCATTGCCGCGCGAGCGCGGCTCCGACATCGGGTTTGAGCTGATGATTTCCCGAGATCACCTCGATCGGCTTGCCGGCGACACTGCCGCCGAAATCGGCCACCGCCATTTCGGTTGCGACCACCGACCCTTGCCCGGTGGCGTCGGAGGCGGGCCCGGAGAGATCCGTGAGCACGCCGATCTTGACCACATCATCCGAGATCTGCGCGGCGGCGCCGGATGACGCCGCAAAGCTGAGCGCAATCGCCACGAGGGCGACACGGCCGATCGCCATGACTTATTTCCTCCCTGGACGGACGCCCTCTAGCGTCTCTTGCCGGCCGAGCCTAGGCGACAGGAGGCGAGCGCGTAAAGCTGTGCCGCAGCGCTTGCCGCCGGCCCATCCTTCCGCCACGATCCCCGCGCCCGAGGCTGCTGCGGATTGAGGACCATGCATGATGACCACACTCACGCTCCGCGCTCCGAGCGCGGCCGCTATGTCGATTTCGTCGACGAGCTTTTTCGGCTGAAGCTGATCGACCGCGAGAAGCGCGACTTCTTGCGCGAGGGGCTGCGCCGCGCCGGTGAGGCCGGGGCGCCCTCGATCGTTCCGCCGGCGTCCTCGCATTGCCGTGTCTCCGACGCCGGGTTGAAGCGCGCCGCCGATGCCGGTCTTGCCGAAAGTCTCGGCGGCGGGCGCCATCGCGTGCGCTGCGGCCCGGAGACGGTGCATTGGGGCTATCTCTCCGGCGCGGCCGAGCCCGTCTTGCGGATCGCGCCCGGCGATACCGTCACCATCGACACTGTCTCGCATGAGGGCATTCTCGCCGACCAGGGCGATCCCGAGAGTTTCTTCGCTCGCTTCGGCATCGCCAAGGAGGCCGTGCTGGCCGATTTGGTGGGCGTCTACACGAAAGTGCAGCACAGCGGCACGGGCCCCCATGTCGTGAGCGGCCCCATCGCCATCGCCGGGGCCGAGCCCGGCGATGTCCTTGCCGTGCATGTGCTCGAGGCGACGCCCCGTGTGCCTTATGGCGTCAACACCATGCGGATGAACCGCGGCGGGCTCCCCGACGAGTTCACCTTGAACCGCAGCATCGTCATCCCGTTCGACATGGCGCGCGGCGTCGCCCTATTCTCCGAGCGTATCGAGGTGCCGCTGGCACCGTTTTTCGGCATCATGGCGACCGGGCCGGCACGCAGCCTCGGCCGCATCAGCTCGGGTCCGCCGGGCGCCTTCGGCGGCAATATCGATCTCAAGGATCTGACCGTCGGCTCGACCCTCTATCTCCCGGTCCATGTGCCCGAAGCGCTGTTCATGGTCGGCGACGGCCACGCGGCGCAAGGCGATGGCGAGGTCGATCTCACCGCGATCGAGACCTCGCTGACCGGCGCGTTCCGCTTCGAGCTCCTCAAGGGCAAGCCCTTGGCGTGGCCGCGCGCGGAAACGCCGACGCATTGGATTACCCTCGGCCTGCATGAGAATCTCGAAGAAGCGATGAAGCTCGCGATCCGCGAATGCATCGCCTTCCTGAGCGAAGAGAAGGGCCTGACGCGCGCCGATGCTTACGCACTCGCCTCGATCGCTGTCGATTTCGAGGTGACGCAAGTGGTCGACGGCGTCAAGGGCATCCACGCCATGATCCCGAAAGGGATCTTCCGGGGTTGACGGCCCGAGCGGAGCGCGGCGGGCGGATTAACCCGCCGGCAAGGTCTGCGGCGACACGATGGTCGGCATGCCAGTCGACGAGATTTTAGCTTCATCCTCTGCGCTGCGGCCGAGCCGCGCGCCCGCCACAGCGCGCGATCCCTACGCTTTCATCGATCTCGCGCGCCGCGGCCGGACGGATTGGTGGAGCGCCGCCAAAGGCCTGCTGAAAATCGTCTTTTGCTATGTGCTGCTGAGCCTCGCGGCCGCGGCGGCGCTCATCTGGTGGCGCGACGTCTTGCCCGCCGGCGGCATCGACGTCCTGGTGCTCCTGATCGTCGCCGCAGCCTGGGCGCTCGGCCTGCGCGGCGCACTCAAATCGCAAGGCAGGCCATTTCTGTCGCTGGTGTCGGCCGACGGGCGCTTGCGCCTCTCCCGCTGCTGTCTCGGGGCAGGGCTCTGGCTCGCCGTCAGCCTGCTCTGGCTCGTGGGCGGCTCGCTTGTCGAGGCGATGACCACATCGACCGGGTCAGACCTTTCCCTCGGCGAGCTGTCATGGCCGCACGGGACGCTGCTGATCACGACCGCGCTTTGTCTTGCCCTGATCCCGTTTCAGGCGGCCGGCGAGGAGCTCGTGTTTCGCGGCTGGCTCACCCAGACGCTGGGGCAGTTCCTGCGCTCGCGGCGACTACTTCTGCTCATCGTCGCGGTGGTGTTCGCGTTGGCGCATGGCTCTTTGCATGGCCTCTATGCCTTTCCCTTCTATCTCGTGATGTCGCTCGGATTGTCGCTGCTGACGCTGTGGGACGAGCGGCTCGAGCTGGCGATCGGCATCCATACCGCCCAGAACGTCATGGCCGTGATCAGCGGCGCTTTCTTTGCCGCCAGCTCCGGCCGATCGACGATGCTGTTCAACGCGATTGAAGTTCCCTGGTGGTCCGCGCTCGTTCCCGCCACGCAGTTCGTCATCGTCTATGTCATCTTCGCCTGGCTCGAGCGTCGCCGGTCCCGGCCTGCCGCCGCCTTGACGTGACCTGCTGCGTCATCGCGCGGCCGGCAGAACCGTGATCTCCCCGGTCATGCCGACGCCCTCATGCTCCATGCAGAAGTACCGATAGGTCCCCGGCACTGTCAGGATCTGGCGAAAGCTGGCGCCTGGCGGCAAATCGCCCGAGGCAAACGCGGCCGCTCCCGCCGGTAGCGACGCGATGCCGAGCTTCGGGTCGGCACTGACGCTGTGGATGAAGCGCGAGGCGTTGCGCCACTCCACGCTATCGCCGGCATGAACCGTCACCCTGCGCGGCTCGAACGTAAAGCTGTCTGTCATCTGCACCACCGCGGTGGCCTTCGGCTCCGCCGCGCGGGCACTTCCCGCCGCTGTCGCGAGCAGCAGAACGATGGCGCAGGCGCGCCAGGAGAAGGAGGGACGCATACGGTTGCTCCGGTCGTGTTGCGCCGCGTGCGGGACGCCGGCGGGGATGCCGGCGTCCCGTTCGTGTCAGGCGATGAAGGAGGAGGGAACCGGGTTCTCGCCGAGGGCGTGGCGCAACACCGCCCAATGCATCGTCTCGTCGCCGAGAATGCTGGCCGCGGCCTTCGCCAGATCGCGGTTGGCGAAAATCGGCACCGCACCGAGATAGGCGGATGCTGCGCCCTTCTCGAGCCCGGCGGCAAAGCGCAGCACGTCGGCCTGGTTCTTCAGCGTGTCGACCGGGAAGTGGTAGTCGGCGGCCGGTTTCGCCGCGACGGCCGTGCCGCCGAGCTTGCCGATGGTGCTGGCGAGAAGCTGGGCGTGCTGCTTGTGATCGCCCTGGAACTGCAGCGCGAGGGCAAGCACCGGCTTTTGCAGCAATCCGCTTTCGGCGCCGACCTGATAAGCCGCGATCGCCTGATATTCGAGGCCGAGCGCGGAATTCAGCACGCCGACGTCTCCGGGCGGATCGGCCGCCATTTGCTTCTCTGCCGCCATGCTGTCGCAACCCGCCAGCAGGCTGATGGCAACGGCGGAGAGCGTCGCGGTCCCGGCGCCCTTGATCAATCCACGGCGCGAGGCGAGAAGGCGCGGTAATGCGGAAGGCGTCATGACTTGCTCCATCCCTGGCTTGGCGTTGCGGGACCGAGCTCCGGTCCCCTCTCGCCTGCTACGCGCCAGGGCCGCCGCCGGATGCAGCGCGCGAAAAAAGAAATGGGCCGGACGTCCTATTTCGCCGCCAGCACCGTGCCGACGAAGACCACGGGTCCGGTCGGCTGGCCGGTGGGAGAGCCCGCTTTCGGCTCGATGCTGATCGCAAGCGCCGTGCCGTCCGCGAGCGGCTGCGGCAGCGCGCTGCGCTCAAGACGCAAGTCTGCCGGCAGGACGCCGAGCGATAGCGGCTTGGCGCCAGGAGGAATCTCCCAGAGCTCGAAACTGCGGTCGTGCGGCGGCTGCTCCGGCGCCACTGACCGCACCAGCAGCCGGTTCCGGTCGCCCGTCGCGAGGAAGGCCGGCGTCTGCTGCTGCGGCGCGCGCAGCACGGCGACATAGGCGGGAGCCGCCGGCGGCGCCAAGGCGATATAGACGATGAGGCAAGCGGCGATCGCCGCAGCGATCATTGCTGCAGAGCGCCACAGCGCGAGTGAGCGCCAGAGCGACGGTGCCATCGCCGGCGGCGCGTCGAGGCGGCTCTCGATCCGTTGCCATGCTTCCGGCGGCGGCTCGGCCGGGTCGGCCAGCGCCGCGAGCGGATGCAGCCGTTCCTGCCAGAAAGCGACGGCGCGCCGCAGCTCCTCGTGGTGCGGCAGGGCGGCTTCGACCTCGCGCGCCGCTTCCGGCTCGAGCACGCCCAGCACGTATTCGCCGGCGAGACTGTCGAGCTCCTGAGGCGTGGCGGGGATCATGGCTCGAGGCAGCTCCGCAGCGCGAGCAGCCCGCGCCGAACCCAGCTTTTCACGCTGCCGAGCGGGGCCGGCAAGCGCTCGGCGATCTCGGCATGGCTGAGGCCGTCGACGAAGGCAAGCACGATGCAACGGCGCTGCTTGTCGTCGAGCGCGTCGAGGCAGCGGCGCAGCGCGCCTTGCGCGACCCGCAGATCGATCTCGGCGGCCATGTCCGGCTCATCGGCGCGGTCGCCCAGGGCCGGGTCGTCGCTCAGCACCTCGCGCCCGAGCTTGCGCACGGCATCGAGCGCGCGAAAGCGCGCGATGCCGGTGAGCCAGGCCGCGGCGCTGCCGCGCTCGGGCGCGAAGCTGGCTGCGTTCTGCCACACCTGCACGAAAACCTCCTGCAGCGCGTCGGCGGCAACATCCGGCCGCCGCACGATGCGGAGCGCGATGCCGTAGAGCCGGCGCGACTCGAGCTCGTAGAGCCGTTTCAGCGCGGCGCGGCTGCCGCGCTGCACGGCGAGAACCAAGCCATCGAGCGAGGCGAGCGCGGCGGTCTTCTCGTCCATGATGACGGTCCAACGCAGGGCATCACCGTGCCCGGGAAAGCGAAGCCTGTCCATCGGCGCAACGCCCTTTGCGGCGCGGTGTCAGGGCGCGCCCGGCAAGATTACGCCGCAGCAGCGCGATCGGATGCAGACTCGCTAAAGCCTGAGCGCCACCGGCCGGCCGTCATGGGCCATCGGCACCATGCCGACGAGGACCCGTGCCACGTCGCCCTGATCATCGGCGAGCGGCAGTATCAGCCGGTGCCAGGTCGCGGTGTAGATCGCCGTCGGCGGTCCATGCACGGTGAAGAGCGGCTCGCGCCGCGCGAACACCGCGCGCAACGAAGCGAGGCCGAACTCGCCGACATAGGCGCTCGCCTTGAGCGTCGAAGCGAGCTGTCCCGTCATGTCGAAATCGGAGACCGCCGCGACGATGCTGCCGAAGACGCGGTAGCGGAAATCGCGCCCGCCTTCCACGGCGTCAAGCAGATGGACATAGCCCAGCGCCGGCCGCATCTCGACCGCATCGATCTCGCGGTAGGCCGGCAGTCGCCGCGTGCCGCGCAAATCCTCCCAATAGCGCAGCAGGAAGCGCAGCTGGTGCGCACCGAGCGCCTCGACCATTGGTTGCCAAGAAAGCGCCGGTCCGCGCGCCCCGCGTTCGGAGAAAGCCGCGCAGACATCGCCGGTGTCGCCGGCAGCGACTTCCGCCGTCCAGCGCTCGACGCGTTGCCAGTCGAAGGCGGGAGGCGGTGCGTCCGGCATATCAGGCGGCGAAGCGGCGCATGAGGCGCCCGGGCGGCCGCTGTGGCGGGCGGGCGCCGGCTTCGTCGGCGACGAGGACGCCGTTGACCCAGAGGCCCTTGACCCCGCGTGCGGCGGTGGTGAGCCGCGGCGCGCCGCCCGGCAGGTCGAAGACGCGCTGCTTGGGACCGCGGCCGACGCTGGCGGCGTCGAACAGCAGCAGATCGGCGGCCAGCCCCGGCGCGATCCGGCCGCGATCCTCGATGCCGAAAATCGCCGCGGGCCGTCCGGAGAGCTGCCATACCGCTTCTTCGAGGCTCAGCACTCCGCGCTCGCGCACCCAATGGCCGAGCAGATGGAGCCCGTAGCCGGCATCGCAGAAAAAGGTGAGATGCGCGCCCGCGTCGGAGAGCGCGATGGTGGCATAGGGATCGCTCAGCATGCGCCCGACCGCCGCCTCGTCGCTGTTGAGCAGCAAGGCGCTGTAGACGGTGTCGAGATCCTCGGCGAGGCTGAAATCGAGCAGCCAATCGAGCGGCGCCGTGCCGTCGGCAGCGGCCAGCGCAGCGATGCTCTGCCCTTCGAAGCGGCGGTTCTCGGGGCGCGCCGCCTCGACCAGCTCGAGCTTCTGCCATTCGCCGTTGAAGAGCCGTATTGCGGCGGGACGCGCCAACTCTTCGGCGACGCGGCGGCGGAATTCCTTATCGGCATAGACGCGCTTCAGCGCCTCCCCTTCCGCCTGCATCGCCGGCAGCCACGCGGCGAGGCTCTCGAAGGGATAGGGCGAGCGCAGGGTAAAGTCGTTGGTGAGCGGGCAGCACGATACCTGCCCATAAAGCCGCCGGCCGCGCGATTGCGCCGCGGCGATGTGACGGAGCTCGTCGAACACCGCTTCGGGCTGCGTCGGATTGTGCAGCAGCGCTGCCACCACGACCGGCCGCCCGGTCTCGGCCGCGAGCGTCTCGAGAAACGGCACGCCGGTGGCGCCGCCCTTGGTCAGCATGAAGACGCCGCGTCCGGCCTCGCCGAGCGCGCCGACCAGCGCGCGCAGCTCCGCCTCGTCAGCGAGCCGCGACGGCATCGGCGTGCCGCCTTCGCCATTGTGCTGCGGCGCGGTCGAGGTGGCGAAGCCGACGGCGCCGGCCGCCATGCCCTCGCCTACCAGGCGGCGCATCTCGGCCACCTCCGCCGCGCTTGCGGCGCGCCGGGTCGCCGCCTCGCCCATCACCCAGGTGCGCAGCGAGGAATGGCCGATGAACGCGGCGAGGTTGGGCACGTGTCCCAGCCGCTCGATGAGCGCGAGATACTCGGGAAAGCTCTCGAACTCCCAGCGGATGCCGTGGCGCAGCACCTCCAGCGACATGCCCTCGACATGCGTCAGATTCCGCATGGTGAGGTCGCGGTGTTGCGGCCGGCACGGCGCGATGGTAAAGCCGCAATTGCCGATCACCACGGTACTGACGCCGAGCTCGGGCGAGGGCTGCAGCCCCTGGTCCCAGGTAATCTGCGCGTCGTAATGCGTATGGGTGTCGATGATCCCCGGCGCCAGCACCAGCCCGTCGCCGGCGACCACCTGCCGCGCGGTGCCGAGCCCGCTGCCGACGGCCGCGATCCGGCCATCGCTGACCGCAACCGAGGCGCGCCGGCCCGGCGCCCCGGTGCCGTCGACCAGCCAAGCGTCGCGAATGAGCAGGTCGTGCATGGACGGCATGATAGTGCCTGCCGGCGCTTGGGCAATGGCTCCCGGAGGGCCATATGAGGCGGGTGCGGGGTGCCGGCCTGACGCGGCGGCCGCGGCATTGTAAGCTCGGCCGAGCGGAAGGAGCCGGCATGTTGGGTTCGACTGACAGCAATGTCGAGAGCCGTCTCGACAGCCGTCTGAAGACGGCGGTTACCGCCTCGGGCGACGAGCTTTTCGTCGTCGTGAGCGAGACGGCGGGGCTTGGGCGGCCCATCGCGGGCGGCAATATCGTCGATTGGATCCTGAGCCGGGAGAGCCGCGGCAAGGACGGCGTTACCATGTTCGATGAGCTGTGCTGGCGGATGGTGGCGCAGGACGTGCCGCTCTGGCGCGCCGCCCTCAGCATCGGCACCTTGCATCCGCAGATCATGGGGCTGGGCTTCCGCTGGGCGCGCGGCCGCGGGGTGACCGAGTATCAAGTCCGGCACGGGATGGAGCGCCACAGCGACTATCTCGAAAGCCCGATGCGCCCGGCGCTCGAGCAGGGCGTCTTTGTCCGCCATCGTCTCGAAGGCAATGACGCCGCTCTCGCCAGGTTTCCGCTGCTGCGCAGCTTCCGCGAGGCGGGGGCGACCGACTATTTCGCCTGCCCGCTCGCCATGTCGGTCGGGCGGCATCACGTCGTTACCTGGACGACGGACCGGCCCGGCGGCTTCAGCGACGCGCAGATCGCGGCCATCGAGGCGGTGTTGCCGGCGCTTGCCTCGTACGTCGAAACCAAAGTGCTGGAGCGCCGCAGCGCGATCCTGCTCGACACCTATCTCGGCCGCACCATCGGCCGGCATATCCTCGATGGCGAGATCTTCCGCGGCGAGAGCCGCCGGCTGCGCGCGGCGCTGATGGCGGTCGATCTGCGCGATTCGACGGGGCTGGCCGACCGCCTGCCCGGCGAGGAGCTGATCCGCCTGCTCGACGATTATTTCGAAGCCGTCGCCGGCGCCGTCCACACCGCCGGCGGCGAGATCTTGAAATTCGTCGGCGATGGCGTGCTCGCCATTTTCGGGCCCGAGGGCCGCGCCGAGGCGGAAGCGGCGGCGGCCGCCTTTGCTGCCGCGACGGAGATCGTGCGGCGCATCGACGTCGCCAACGAGAACCGCGACATTGTCGGCCAGGAGCTCATCCGCTTCGGCATCGGCCTTCATCTGGGCGAGATCTATTATGGCAATGTCGGGGCCATCGACCGGCTCGACTACACCGCGATCGGCCCGGCGGTGAACCTGGTCTGCCGGCTCGAAGGCCTGACCAAGACGCTGCACCATCCGATTCTGATGTCGGAAAGCTTCGCCGAGGCTTCCGGCGCGGCGCTCGTCCCGCTCGGCCGCCATCCCATGCGTGGCCTTGCCGAGCCGCAGGCGGTGTACACGCCGCAATAGCGCGGCTTCAATCGGCGGCGGCGCTTCGGCTCCGCCGCGGCGGCGCGTGCACGAACAGCGTCTCGCGCGCGATGCGCTGCTCCGGCGCCGGCGGCAACGGGATCTGGTAGCGCACCGGTGCCGCGTGATCGGCCAGGAGCCGCGCCGGGTCGTAGACGCTGCTGAAGTTCCACAGGCTCTTGACGAAGTTAGTCTGGCCGCGGAGCAACCGGCTGCCCGCGAGCCGCGCCGCATCGCGCACCGCCCGCCAGCCGAGATGCTTCATCTTCAAGACGCGCTGCGCCGCCACCAGCTCGCCATAGAACCGCTCGAGCGGCAAGCGCGTCGGCAGGACGGCGTGCTGGATGTCGAACAGGCGATAATCGCGGGTCGCCAGCTTCCGCGCTTCGGTGTGCCAGGTCTCGGTGCCGGGGTAAGGCGTGTTGACGCTGATATTGACCACCTCCGGCACCTCGAGGCACCAGTCGCGCACCACCTTGAAGCGTTGCTCGTCCCAATCCGGATCCGCAATGATGTTGATCGCGACGTTGAGGCCGAGCGAGCGCGCAAAGGCGAGGGCCTCGTAATTCTCGCCCAGCGAGGCGCGCTTGCGGTAGCGCCGCAGCCCCTCTTCGTCGATCGCTTCGAGGCCGAGAAAGAGATAGCGCAGGCCAAGCGCGCGCCAGGTCCTGAAGACTTCCTTGTTGCGCAGCAGAACATCGCCACGCGTCTCCAGATAATATTGCTTCTGGATGCCGCGGCGCGTGATCGCCTCGGCCACTGCCATGCCGTGATGCTCGCGGATGAAAGCGACGTCGTCGACGATGAACACGCCGGGCTCGCGGATACGGGCGAGATCCTCGACGATGCGCTCCGGACTGCGCAGGCGATAGCTGCGGCCGTAAAACGTCCAGGCGCTGCAGAACGCGCAATCCCAGGGGCAGCCGCGCGAGAACTCGATCGAGGCGCAGGGGTCGAGCGTGCCGAGGAAATATTTGCGGCGGTGGCGCAGCAGGTCGCGCGCCGGCAGCAGGTCGTCGAGATCGCGCACGAACTCGGGCGGCGGTCCTTCGCCACCGGCGGTGACCGCGCCGGGGACGCTGCCGGCCGCGGCGCGATCCTGCTGCACCGCGTCGAGCAGCCGCGGCATGACGGCTTCGCCTTCGCCGCGCAGCACGCAATCGATCGCGCCCGCGCCATGCTCGAGGATCGCGCCGGCGACGAAGGACGCGCTATGGCCGCCGACGCAAATGAAGCTGTTCGGCAGTTTCTGCTTCGTCCCCCGCGCCAGATCGACGATCTCCGGGACATTGGCGAGGTAGTTGCAGGAGAAGGCGATCGCCTCCGGCCGCCAGCGCTCGACGAGGCGCCAATAGTCGCGATGCTGCTCGACCTGGAGATCGATCAGCCGCACGCTATGCCCCTGCCGCCGAGCGGACTCCGCCACCAGCTCCAATCCGAGCGGCTCGAGACGCAGGAAGACCTTCGTATACATCAGCGGTCCCGGATGGACGCAGAGCAGCTTCATCGCCGTGCTCCCGTTGCCGTAATCCTCTCGGGCGCCAAGGCCCGTTGCCAGGAAACGCCGCGCGCCGCGCAACGTTTCCCCGCCGCCGCTTAGTCGCCGCTTGGGCGAGGGTTCTCTCGCTGCGGTTGCGGTGCCATCGGGCCTCGCGCCCGCATGGGGAAGGCGGAACCGCTCTAGGGAGCGGCGGCGTGGTGATCCGCGAGCACTTGTGCGATCACCGCGGAAATGCGTTTTGCGGTCGGCAGATGCAGGAATTCGTTCGGGCCATGCGCATTGGAGTGCGGGCCGAGCACGCCGGTCACGACGAATTGCGCGTCGGGGAATTTCGCGCCCAGCATCGCCATGAAGGGAATGCTGCCACCTTCGCCCATATAGGCCGGCGGCCGGCCGAAGGCGGCTTCCGAGGCGCCCGCCAGCGAGCGCTCGAGCCAGCGCGCGAGTTTGGGCGCGTTCCAGCCCGTGGCGGCGTCCTTGGCGGCGAAGCGCACCTCGGCGCCGTCGGGCGGCGTCTGCTCGAGTACCGCCGACACCATCGCCGTGGCCGCAGCCGCGTCGAGCGTTGGCGGCAGGCGCAGGCTCAGCTTGGCGCTGGTATGAGGCAGCAGCACATTGCCGGCGCTGGCGATCGCCGGCAACCCGTCGATACCGGTGACGGCGAGCTGCGGCCGCCAGGTGCGGTTGAGCACGAGCTCGACCAGATCTTCAGCCATCGGCCGCGTCGTCCCGGCGAAGGGAAACTTGGCATAGATCTCGCGGCCGAGCGCCGTTGCGGCGAGCCGCGCCTGGGCGATGCGCTCCGCCGGCACCTGGACGTGCAGCTCCGCCGGCAGGATGGCGCCGTTCGTCTCGTCCTCGAGCCGCGACAGCAGGCGGCGCAGCAGCCGGAAGCTCGACGGCACCACGCCCGAAGCATCGCCGGAATGGACGCCTTCGTCCAGCACGCGCACGGTGAGCGTGCCCGACACAAGGCCGCGCAGCGAGGTGGTGAGCCAGAGCTGGTCATAATTGCCGCAGCCCGAATCGAGGCAGACGACGAGCGATGGCCGGCCCAGCACGGGCGCGAGGTGATCGACATAATAGGGCAGGTCGTAGCTGCCGGATTCCTCGCAGGCCTCGATCAGGATGATCGCGCGCGCCCGCGCGATCCCTTGCTCCTGGAGCGCCAGGATCGCGGCGAGCGCCCCGAAGAGCGCATAGCCGTCATCGGCGCCGCCCCGGCCGTAGAGCCGGTCGCCCTTGAGCACGGGCGTCCACGGTCCCATGCCTTCGGTCCAACCGGTCATCTCCGGCTGCTTGTCGAGATGGCCGTAGAGCAGCACGGCATCGTCGCCGGCGCCCGGGAGATCGATCAGGATCACCGGCGTTCGCCCGGGCAGCCGCACCACCTCGAGCGTGGCGCCGGCAATGCCGGAAAGCTTTCCCTGTGCCCAGCCGGCGAGCAGCGCGACCGCCGCCTCCATATGGCCATGCGCGGCCCAATCGCGGTCGAACGCCGGCGATTTGTTGGGGATGCGGATATAGTCGACGAGCTTGGGGACGATATCGTCGTTCCACAGCGGCTCGAGAAAGCGCCGGAGCTTCGCCTGATCCATCATCCCCCCCTCGCTCACGCCAACGCCGCGTCGGGGCCGAGCAAGGCCGCGCGGAAGCGTGATTTGAGCAACCCGCCATCGCGCGGCGGCAGCACCAGGGGCGGGCTGTCGGCGGCGATCTTGATCTCTGCGAATAGCGGCCCGTGCCGCGCCTGGAGCCGCGGGCGAAGCGCTTCGACGCCGGCCATGTCGCGGATCACCTCGCTCCGGGGGAAGCCGCAGCCCGCAGCGATGGCGGCGAGATCGACGCCTGCCGCCGTTGCCGTCGGCTGCATCCCGGTCTCGCCGTAATGCTCGTTGTCGAGCACCGCCACGGCGAGGTTCGCCGGCCGCTGCACGCCGATCGTGGCGAGGCTGCCCAGCCCCATCAGCTGCTCGCCGTCGCCGGTCAGCACCAGCACCGGCCGCTCGGGCTGGGCGATGGCGAGGCCAAGCCCGATCATCGCCGCGCTGCCCATCGCGCCCCACAGCGGGAAGGTGAGGGGATGATCGCCCGCCGCCGTCGCATCCCAGGCAGGAGCGCCCAGGCCGGCGACGACGAGCAACGTGCCGCGCTCGTGCAGCAGCGTGCGGACGACGGCGCGGCGGTCGAGAGCATTGGCACGGCTCATGTAGCGCTCACTTCTCGAACGATTTGGCGCCGATGAGCTGCTGCGACAGCAGCACGGCGACCGCCTGATAGCCGGAAAACGCGAGCCGCGCCGCGCCGGCGACGACCGCGCCGACGGCGCTTGCCTCGCTGGCGCGGTGGACGACGACCTGCGCCGCGTCGAGCACCGCCGGCGTGGCGCGCCCCATCGGCACCTGCCACGGGTTGAACTCGCCGAACTCGCCGCGCATGGTCACCACCATCAGCAGCGGAAATCGGCACGCCTCGACCATGCCCAGCGTGTTGATGCAATTGCCGACGCCGCTCGATTGCATCAGCAGCACCGCGCGCTCGCCGCCGAGCCAGGCGCCGGCGGCGAGCGCGATGCCTTCCTCTTCGGTGGTCAGCGGCACCATGCGCATCGCCGGGTCGGCGGCGCAGAGCTTGATCAGCCGGGCATGGCCGGCATCGGGGACATAGGCGATCTGGCGCACCGCGGCCGCCTGCAGCGCGGCGTGGATGTCGGCCGGCCAGTCGACGGCCTCGCGCGCGCTCACGCCCAGGGCTCCAGCGCATAGCGCTCGACCATCTCCGGCAGAAAATCGAGCCCGAGCCCCGGCCGGTCGGGCAGCTCGATCATGCCGTTCGCAAAGCCGAGCTGCGGCGCGACGAGCCGGCGAAAATTCAGCACCTTGTCGTCGGGAAAGAGCTCGACATAGCGCGCATTGGGCGTCGCGGCGACGAGATGCGCGTGGACGTCATGGAACCAGTGCGGACAGAGGGTGACGCCATAGCTCGCGGCGGTGGCGGCGATGCGGCGGAACTCGCTGATGCCGCCGCAGACGCAGGCATCCGTCTGCAGGATCATCGCCGCTTCCTTGTCGAGCAGCTCCTTGAAGCGCCAGCGCCCGCCCTCGATCTCGCCGGTCGCCACCGGCACCGGCGTCAGCCGCGCGAGCCGCGCATGGTTGTCGATGTCATCGGGCGAGAACGGCTCCTCGATCCAATAGGGATCGAATTCCTCGTAGATGCGCATGAAGCGCAGCGCCGTCGGCAGGTCCGACCAGGCATTGTTGGCATCGAGCATCAGCAGCACCTCGGCGCCGATCGCGGCGCGCGCCGCGTCGATGCGCGCGCGCTCGAAGCCGAGATCGCCGCCGCGTCCGACCTTGATCTTGACCGCGGAGAAGCCCTGCCGGACATAGCCCGCCAGCTCTTCGCCGAGCATCTCCGGCGTCTTGCCGTCGAGATAATAGCCGCCGCTGGCATAGGCCGGCACGCGGTCGCTGGCGACGGCGCCGAGATATTTGTAGAGCGGCAGACCGGCGGCGCGCGCATTGCGGTCCCAGAGGGCGATATCGAGCGCGCTCAGCGCGCGCAGCACCGCGCCGAGCCGGCCGGCGAGCAGCGCCTCCTGATACATCTCTTCCCAGAGGCCCTCGACGCGATGGGCGTCTTGGCCGACAAGCTTGCGCGCCAACAACCCGTGCACGGCCTTGGTGACAAGCGTGCCGGCGGCGTGGCCGGCATAGCAAAAGCCGACGCCCTTGATCCCGTCATCGCCTTCGACCTCGACCAGCGCGTAATGCCGCTCGCTCACCGAGCGGCTCGAGAAGGAGGTCGTCGCCGCGAGCGGCACGGCGACGGCGCGGGCGCGGACTTTGGCAATGCGGGTCATGGTCGCGGCGCTCCCTCCTCGCGTTGGATCGAGTGATCCTAGCGAGGCAGTGCGAGGCTGCAAACCTCAGGCCGGAACCGGCTCGAGCTCTCCCGCCCGGCCGCGGCGGATGCGCAGCACGATGAGCGCGGTCATGACGCAGAGCCCGCCGGAGATCAGCACCGGCACGAGATAGCTGCCGAGCGCGGTGCGCAGCAGGCCGGCCTCCAAGGCGGTGGCGCCGGCGCCGAGCTGATGGCCGGCGAGCAGCCAGCCGAAGATGATCGGCGCATCTTTCCGGCCGAAGAGCTCGTTGGCGAGCCGCACCGTCGGCGGCACGGTCGCGACCCAATCGAGCCCGTAGAACACGGCGAAGAGCGACAGGCCATAAAGCGAGAAACCCGAATAGGGCAAGTACAGCAGCGACAATCCGCGCAGCCCGTAATACCAGAACAGCAACCAGCGGCTGTCGAAGCGGTCGGAGAGCCAGCCCGACGCCGTCGTGCCGATGAGGTCGAAGACGCCCATGGCCGCCAGGAGCCCGGCGCCTTCCACCTCGGGAATGCCGTGATCGAAGCAATAGGAGATAAGATGTGTCCCGATAAGGCCGTTGGTGCTGGCGCCGCAGACGAAGAAGCTGGCAAAGAGCAGCCAGAAGCCGGTGGATTTGGCGGCGCGCCCGAGCGTCGCGAACGCCACGGTGAGCGGATTGGCGCGCACCGGTGCGGCGATCTCGGCATCCTCGGCCGCGCCGTAAGGCTTGAGGCCGATCGCCGCCGGACTCTCCGGCACCAGCAAGGCGACCAGCGGGATCATCGCCGCCGCGCCCAGCGCCGCGATCCACACCACCGGGCGCCAGCCATGGTTTTGCGCCACCGCCGCCAGCATCGGCAGGAAGACGAGCTGCCCCGTCGCGGTGCTCGCGGTGATGATCCCCATCACCAGCCCTTGATGCTTCGCAAACCAGCGATTGACGATCATGGCGCCGAGCACCAGCGCGACGACGCCGCTGCCCAGACCCACCGCCAGGCCCCAGCTCAGCACCAGCTGCCACGGCTCGGTCATGAACGTGCTCGCCGCCACGCTGCCGCTCAGCAGCGTCAGCGCCAGCAGCACCGTGCGGCGGATGCCGAGCTGCTGCATCAGCGCGGCGGCGAACGGGCCGATCAGCCCGTAGAGGATGATGTTGATCGAGATGGCCAAGGAGATCGTGCCGCTGCTCCAGCCGAAGGCCTGCTCGAGCGGCACGATGAGCACGCTCGGCGTCGCGCGCACGCCGACTGCGGCCAGCAGCGTGACGAAGATGACGGCGGCGACCACCCACGCATAGTGCACGCGCTGCGGCAGCCATCGGGTCAGAGTCCGCATCGCGCGCTCCTCTTCGATTTATGAGACAGACCGGTCTACCTCTTTACACGATACTGACCGGTCTCTATCGTGTAAAGGCAGCCTAGCGGAGACGGCCATGCGGCGGCGGAAGGTGCCGGCGGCGAAAATGCAGACCGAAGCGGCGGCGGGCGACGAGCCGAGCGCGCGCGACCGGCTGCTCGCCGCGGCGGGCGAGCTGTTCTACCGCCAGGGCATTCGCTCGGTCGGCGTCGACGACATCGTCGCCCGGGCCGACGTCGCCAAGATGAGCCTCTATCGCAGCTTCCCGTCGAAGGACGGGCTCGCCGCGGCCTATCTCCAAGCGGTCGACCGGCGCTATTGGCGCTGGTGGGACGAGACGGTGGCGCGCCATCCCGGCGATCCGCGCGCGCAGCTTCGCGCTCTCTTCCGCAGCCTGGTTCGGCGCACGACGCGCGCCGATTGGCGCGGTTGTCCCTTCACCAACGCCGCCACCGAATTTCCCGAGCCCGATCACCCCGCGCGGCTGGTGGCCGAGGCGAACAAGCGCGAACTCCGCCGCCGCCTGCTCGACGTCGTCCGCGCGGCCGGCGCGCGCCGGCCCGCGCTGCTTGCCGATGAGCTGCTGCTGCTCGTCGAAGGTGCTTATGTCAGCGGTCAGACCTTCGGTCCCGACGGTCCCACCGCCGCCGCCGCCGAAGCGGCCGACGCGCTCATCGCCGCGGCGACGCAATAGGCGCGTTG
>DATJLU010000060.1:0-48864 GCA_035509275.1 Allostellaceae bacterium
CATAGGACCCGAGCGCTAGAAGGGCGACCAGCATGAGCCTCATCCGGGCCTCCTAACCGCTAAAGCCCGCCGCGACGCCCCGCGCCGCCTTGGCCACCTCGGGCTTCTTGTCGGCCGTCGCCTTGTTCGAGTATTTCACGAGGATGCCCCGGATCTGGTCCTCCAGCCGGTTCATTTGGTCGTTGATGCTCTTCATGGTCGAGTCCAGGGCTTCCGCAGCTTTCTTGAACTTACTGTGAGTGTCGATCAGGAACTTCAGGTAGGCGTCCTGGTTCTTCACGATGTTGTCGAAGACCGCCTTCCGCTCCTTGTTGGCGTCCTGCTGCGCCTTTATCGCCTCCTCCATGTCGCTGATGACGTCCTCGATGGTCTTGGCGTCCTTCGTGTAGTCGATGGTCGCGTGGGCGTCTTCCGCGATGTCCTCGACCTCCTTGTGCAGGTCGTCCGTCGTCTTGGTGAATTTGTCAGCCTGATCCGCGGACTGATCGACGGCTTTCATCAGGTCCTTCTTCTTATTGTCCGCGTCGCGGAACTGGTCCTGCAGCACGTCGTATTTCTTCGCCAGCGGGCCGACGTCCCCCAGCTTCTTGTAGTCCGCGCTGCCCAGGTCCTTCTGCTCCGACACCGCGTCGTTCCACCCCTGGAGCAACGAGAGCTTGGTCGTCGAGTCGATCAGCTCCTTCCTGCGTAGATCGAGGGACTTCGCCATCTCGGCCTCCTCGTCACAATGTCTGTTTAGGGTCAACTGAGACGTCCACCATTCGCTAACGAACGTCCGGTGAACCTATAGGAAGCGGGCCTGCCCCTGGGGGAACTCACTCTTCTCACTTTGACCCAAAACGGCCCTTCGCAGAGACATCGCCCAGCGGCCGAGCTGGTGGAAAGCGAGCCGTCTCGCTGAGGTTACTGTTCTTGCGGACAAGGCTAGTTTGGCGATACAGGTCGAAGACGAAGGCCTTTAGGACGCAACTTCCATCGCCGCCATGCGGTTCGGCCTCCTGCCAGGCAAGGCCAGGAACGCGGTCGCGATGGCGGCAATCGCAGCAAACACGCAGGCGGACAGAAAGACGTAGGTCGGTGGGAGTCCCTTGGCGAGGAGAAACCCGCCAAGCGGTCCCGAGACGACACTGCCCAGCCGTCCGATGGCTATCGCAAACCCGAAGCCGCTGGCGCGCATGCGGGCCGGATAGAGCTTGCCGCAGGCCCCGTTGAACCCGGTCTGGCTGCCGAGCACCGTCACCCCAGCCAGCAGGACGACGACAAGCACCGCGAGATAAGGCATCGTCGCTAGCGATATCAGCGCAATGAACACAATCCCCACGGCATAGTGCACCGCCAGAGACCGCCGCGCGCCGAAGCGGTCGATCGCCCATCCGAGATACAGTACCGCGAAAATGCCGCCGAGGGGATAGAGGCTCGTCACAAACACCGCTTCGGCCGGAGTCATGCCGACTAGGTGGAGCACCTCGGGCAGCCAGAAGATGAATAAGTAGAGATTCAAGAGGCTGCAAAAGGCGATGATCCACACGAGCATCGTCTGCAGCGCATATCCCTCGCCGAACAGCATCCTGATTGGGTTGCCTTGGGCGATATCGAGGTCGGGCGCCTCTTCCGGCGCATGAGCGACGTTGAGGCGCTGCAAGAGTGCCTGATGGTGCGACGCGAGGTTCGTTCTGGCGGCCAGCAAGCGTGGCGATTCCGGAAGCCACAACGCGGCGATCGCTATCAAGGCGAGCGGGAAAGCACCGCCAATGATGTAGATGATCTGCCAGCCAAAGCCCTGGGCCAGCAGGAACGAGATGGCGAGAGCGCCGACAAAGGCGCCGAGCGGCGCCCCGGTGAAGGTCAGCATGATCATCATCGCGCGCAGGCGCTGCGGCGTGTAATCACCGGTGAGCGCCACCGTGCCGGCGAATCCGCCGGCGATCCCCGCTCCGGTGAAGAAGCGCGTCCCCGCCAGGAAGCCGAGCGAAGGGGAAAAGGCGCTTGCCAGCGAGGCGAGACCGAAGAGAGCGAGACTGATCAACAGCAATGGCTTGCGCCCAATTCGGTCGCCGATGGGGCCAGCGGCGACCGCTCCGGCGATCGTGCCGATATTTGACCACAGAAAGGCCACGGCGAACGCCGACGGTGGTATTTGCCAAGCGTGGGTCAGCGACGGCACCGACCACCCGATCGTGGCGACGTCGTAGCCGTCGCACATCTGAATAAGGCCGCAGATCAACGCGACGCGGATTTGCAAGCCGCCAATTCGCTGATTTTCGAGCGCGTATTCGGCCGTGGACGAAAGCATTTGCGCCATCGTCACCCCCCTGTTCTCGTCCTGCGCCACCGGCGATTTGACGAGCGAAGCCGATTCGGGCTATCGAGTATTTATATAACGATATACGAATAAACGCCGCTTGACAACGGCGCATCTCGCGTGGTCGCGGCCCAATGAAGTTTCTCGACAGCGCGCACCTCGTGCGAGCCTCGACCGAACGAGCACCTGCTTAGGGCCGCGTGCTGCAGGCTTGGTGAACGTCGGCTCGTGGCACGACCCGGAAGAAGCGGACGGCAAGCGTCAGGTCCGCTTTGGTGCGCCCAGCGGACTCCGCGCACGAAGCAGGCTACTTCTCATGCGTGCCAGCAACGGACCGGCAAACAGCGGTCCCAAACGTAGATTGCTATCTCACTCGAGCAATGTGATTCGCGCGTCGCAAGGCGGCCTCAGGCGCGGCTGGCGGGATCAGAGGGGTGCGGTCGCCACGCCGCCGTTCAGGCAGCGTTGGCGTCGAGCCAGGCCGCGATGCTGGCCGCAGCATCGCCGTAGAAAGTGCGATAGAGCTCTTCCGTGACGTAGCCGATGTGCGGCGTCGTCAGCACGTTGTCCAACCTCCGGAAGGGGTGATTGGCGGGCAGGGGCTCGGCGTCGAACACGTCGATCGCGGCGGCCGCGATCCGGCGCGCCTGAAGCGCTTCGATCAGCGCCGCTTCGTCGACGATCGGCCCCCGCGACGTGTTGATCAGCCGCGCCGTCGGCTGCATGAGCGCGAGCTCGGCGGCGCCGACCAGTCCGACGGTCCGCCGACTGAGGATGAGATGGATGGTCACGATATCGGCTTGACGGAACAGCGCCGGCTTGTCGACGAGCGCCGCGCCGGCGGCGCCGGCGGCTTCGGCCGTGAGATTCTGGCTCCAGGCGATCACCGTCATGCCGAAGGCGAGGCCGATCCGGGCGACCTCCTTGCCGATATTGCCGAGGCCGAGCACGCCGAGGCGCTTGCCGCGCAGGTTGGCGCCCAGGCTGGTTTGCCAACCGCCATCCCGCACCGAGCCGGCTTCGCGGACAAGATGGCGTGCGCTGGCGAGGATGAGCGCCCAGGTGAGCTCGATCGTCGGCGTCGATTCATAGCCGGTCGACGTCACGACGATGCCGCGCTCCGCCGCCGCCCGCATGTCGATCGCGGCGTTTCTGGGTCCCGTCGATGCAATCAGCTTGAGCTGCGGCAGCTGCTGCAAAATTTCTCGCGGCAGCGGCGTCCGTTCGCGCATGATACAGATGACATCGAAAGGACGCAGCCGTTCGACCACCGCGGCGGGATCGGCGAGGTGGTCGTTGAATACCGTGATCTCAGCGCGGCGCGCTACCGCCGACCAGTCGGCCAGCCCTCGCGCGACATTCTGATAATCGTCCAGGATCGCTACTTTCATCGCGCACACTCCCCGTGAGCTGCCGCAGGGCCGTCGCCGACGATGTCACATCGCGGGCGGCGGCTGTCTAGGCTTGCGCAACCGGCCGCGCAACTCCTCCCGTTGCGGTCCAGGAACCGGTCATCAGCCGGGGAAGCGGTCGCCGAACATCGGCAATCCGCTGACGGATTAATGTATTGCGCACATAGAAGCTGGCCTGGGAAGCCAGCCTGGAGGACCCTGTCGCCGGGATCTCCGGCGCGATGGCTGGTACGCCGGCTGCGTTGTATGCTCGGAGGGAAGCGGCGGTCAGTCCGCGCGGTCGTGGTGCGATCTGAATCCGGCCGGTTCAGAGCGCCGGCGCCGGGATACGAACAGGCGACGCTGCGCCAATAGCGCGCTCCGCCAGGGAGGGATCGCATGGGCGTCACGCAAGGGGTGAAGCGCGCTCTCCAGCAGAATCGGCACGGAACAGCCACGATATTCGGCGAGCGCACGCGAAGCTGGGCGGCGTTCGTCGAGCGTGTGGCGCGGCTGGCGGGCGGGCTGCGCGGGCTCGGCGTCGGCCGCGGGGACCGGGTCGCGATCCTCTCGCTCAACTCCGACCGCTATCTCGAATTCTACGTCGCCGTGCCCTGGGCCGGCGGCGTGGTCGTGCCGCTCAACATCCGCTGGTCGGCGGCCGAGAATGTCTATTCGCTGAACGACAGCGGCGCGAGCGTTTTGCTCGTCGACGATGCTTTCCTGAAACTCGCGCCGGCGATCCTTGCCGAGACGAAGGGGATCCGCGCCGTCATCCATATGGGCGATGGACCGCCGCCCGCAGGGATGGAGAGCTATGAGGGGCTCATCGTGCGTTCGTCGGGCGTCGCCGATGCCGGCCGCAGCGGCGAGGAGCTCGCGGGCATCTTCTACACCGGCGGCACCACCGGCTTTCCCAAGGGCGTGATGCTGCCGCATCGCGGCCTGTGGGCGAGCGCCGCGGCGATGATCGACAGCATCGGGGTCGCCCGCGACAGCTGCTTTCTCCACGCCGCGCCGATGTTCCATCTCGCCGACGGCGCCATGTCGATGGCCATGCTGCTGATGGGCGGCACGCATGCGATGATCCCCGCTTTCAATCCCGAGGCGGTGCTGGCCGCGGTGGCGGCCCATCGCGTCACGCATCTCCTGCTGGTGCCGACCATGATCCACATGACGGTGGCGCATCCGAAGCTCGCGGAAAGCGACCTCGCTTCGCTGCGCTACATCGCCTATGGCGGCTCGCCCATCCCGGAGGCGGTGCTGCTGGACGCCATGCGCGCGCTGCCGGGCTGCCGCTTCGTCCAGGCCTATGGCCAGACCGAGCTGTCGCCGGTCGCGACCATTCTGCCCTGGGACTACCATGCCATCGACGGCCCCAACGCGGGGAAGCTCGCCTCGGCTGGCCGCGCCGCAATTTGCTGCGAGCTCGAGATCGTCGATGTCGAGGGCCGCGAGGCGCCGCGCGGCACGGTCGGGGAGATCCGCGTCCGCGGGCCCAACACCATGCTGGGCTACTGGAACAAGCCGAAAGAGACGGCGGCGGCGTTGCGCGAGGGCTGGGTCCATACCGGTGACGCCGGGCGCATGGACGAGGAGGGCTTCGTCTATGTCGTCGATCGCGTCAAGGACATGATCGTCACCGGCGGCGAGAACGTCTATTCCGTCGAGGTCGAGAACGCGATCGTCAAGCACCCCGCCGTCTCGCAATGCGCCGTCATCGGCATACCGCACGACGTCTGGGGCGAAGCGGTCCATGCGCTGGTGATCTTGAAGCCCGGCCAGCGGGCGACGGCCGACGACATCACCGCGCATTGCCATAGGCTCATCGCCAATTACAAATGCCCGCGCAGCATCGAGTTCCGCGCCGAGCCCTTCCCGCTCTCGGGCGCCGGCAAGGTGCTGAAGCGCGAGCTGCGCAAACCTTATTGGGAAGGGCGCTCGCGGCAGGTGAATTGAACTCCGGGCCGGTGGGGCGGCACCGCCCGTCCTTGCGCGTCCGCTCTTCGGAGGGAGGCGGCGCCGACGGCGTCAGGCTGCGGCATGGCCCGCCCGCGCCGCCTCTATCTTGGCGATGTCGATCCGGCGCATGGTCATCAGCGCTTCCATCGCCCGCTTCGCGGCGGCGCGATCCGGATCCTTCAGCGCGGCCATCAGGGCGCGCGGGACGATCTGCCAGAAAAAGCCCCAGCGGTCCTTGCACCAGCTGCACTGGCTTTCGCTGCCGCCATTGTCGACGATTGCGTTCCAATAGCGGTCGGTTTCTGCCTGGTCGTCCGTCATCACCTGGAAACTCACCGCCTCGTTCGGCGCAAACGCGGGCCCGCCATTGAGACCGACAAAGGCTTGGCCGAGCAGGGTGAACTCGACGACCAGCTCGCTACCCCGTTCACCGCCGGGGTAATCGGATGCCGCGTGCAGCGCTTGCCCGACATGGCTGTCAGGAAACGTGGCGGCGTAGAATTCCGCAGCTTTGCGTGCCTCGCCATGGTCGAACCACAGACAGGTGACGATTTTGCCGCTCATCGAAATTCCCTCACCAGGGTTGACGATCCTCGGAGATCAACCTGCATGATGCCGGTCGATAACCGTCCGCTTCAAGACCGGTCGTTGGTTTTGCCCACTTCCACCGGCGCGCAAGTCTGATGTAGCGTTGCCTTGGCCTCCACCGGGGAGTACAGCGCCCATGCCCAAACTCTACGAAGCCCTTGCAGAAGCCTTTCTTGCGGAGGGCGTTGATACGCAGTTCGTCCTGATGGGCGACGGCAACATGCACTGGTCCACCGCCTTTGCCAAACTGCCGGGCGTACATACCGTCCATGTCCGGCACGAGCACTGCACCGTCGCAGCGGCGACAGCCTACAACGTCGCCACCGGCAAGATTGCCGTCGCCTCCGTCACCTGCGGCCCCGGCGTGACCCAGCTGATGACGGCGCTGCCGGCCGCGGTGCGCGCCCGCCTGCCGATGGTGGTGTTCGCCGGCGAGTCGCCGATCAATGCCAAGTTCTACAATCAGTACATCGACCAGGCGCCGCTGGTGACGGCGACGGGGGCGCACTACATCGCCGCGCATAGCGTGCCGCGCATGATGGATCACGTGCGCGAGGCCTTTCACATCGCCAAGTACGAACGGCAGCCGGTGGTGCTGGGCATTCCCTACGACCTGCAGAAGGTCGAGCACATGGCCAATCAGCCCTACGAGACCTCGGCGATCTATCAGCCCAAGGTCGGACGCATGCACCCCGATCCCGAAATCGTGGCCGAGGCCGTCGAGCGGCTGGCAGCGGCGAAGCGGCCGATCATCCTCGGTGGCCGCGGCGTGCTGTGGTCCGGCGCACGCGATGCCGTGATCAAGCTCGCCGATCGCTGCGGTGCTTTGCTCTCCAACACGCTGCCGGCGCGCGGTCTTTTCGACGACCATCCGTTCGGGCTCGGCGTCACCGGCAGCTACTTCACGGCGTTGGGCCGGGAGATGTACGAGTCCGCGGATGTCGTGCTCGCGGTGGGCACGAGCCTCTCCTATTACGTCGGCGGCGGGCACTACTTCACCAAGGCCTGCAAGATCCAGCTGGACGATGCGCCACGCGGCCTGCGCGACGGACAGAAGGCCGCCGACATCTACGTCCGATCCGATGCGCTCACGGGTATCGCAGCCATCCATGCCGGCCTCGACAAGAAGCTGGGCGCCGGTAAACCGACGGCGGCGGCCATACGCACGAAAGAGCTGGCCCATCGCGTCGCGACCGAGCCCGCGGATTCGATGCCGTTCGACATTGCGCCCGGGGTGCTGGACCCGCGCGATGTGATCCGGGCAATCGATGCGGTGCTGCCAAAGGACTGGGACATCGTTGTCGGTGGCGGCCATCAGTCCTACTTCAACACCCAGATGCGTGGCCGGCCGGCGGAGCGCTACACCACGGTCCGTGAATTCGGCGCGGTCGGCAACGGCCTGTCCTATGCGCTGGGGGTTGCGGCGGCGCGCCGGCAGGGCCGCGACGGCAAGATCGTGCTGTTCGAAGGCGATGGCGGACTCTTGTTCCATATCCAGGAGCTCGAGACAATCAAGCGTCAGGGTTTTCGCATCCTGATCTGCGCGATGAATGACGGCGGATACGGCTCGGAGTTTCACAAGCTGCGCGCGGACGGCATCGACGACAGCCTGGCCGTGTTCGGCCGGCCGGCGCTCGAAAACATCGCCCGCGGCTTCGGCCTGCGCGGCCACGAGATACGCGATGTGTCGGTGATCCCGAAGCTGTTCGCCGACTTCATCGCCCAGGGCGAAAGCGAAATCTGGAACCTCCAAATCTCCGACCAGGTCACGGCGCCGATCATCCGCCAGACCATCAAGCGCGGGCACGGCAATATGTGAGGATTTCGGATCCGGTCGGCCTGGCTGGACGCATAGGGAGGTGGCGCGACGCTCGTGATGCGCCGACCAGTGCCCACCGGCGAGGTGCGGCGCCGTCCGAAGACGGGTGGACGCCGCCGCTCGACCGTTGTCGCCCTATAGCTGAGATTCGATGGCCGCCTTGTCTATGATCGACCAAACCGTCTTGATCCGCTCGCCCAGAAACTCATAGAAGACGTTTTCGGTGAACTGGACTTTCTTGCCATTGACCGGGAGGCCAAACAGCATTCCTCTCGGCGTGCAGTCGAAACGCAAACGGCTCGCGACATGGGGCGGCTCGGAAATCAGCAACCGGATGTCGAAATAAAGGTCGGGAATCGCGCGAAAATCGCCTTCGAGCATCGCTCGATACCCCGACAACCCGATCCGCCTGCCGTTGTAGTGAACGTCTTCATCAACGAACCTGCCCAAGCTCGGCCAATCCTGTTGGTTCAGGCAAGCGATGTAGCCTCGGTAGATTTCAGCGAGGTCGGCTCTTGTCATGACCGTTGCTTCCGCATCGGCATGTGAGGATTCGCCTGCGCAACAGGAGCGGCGATCGGGTTTTGACCCTCGGCTACTTACGATTTGATCCCCAGCAGCTTGTGCGCGGTGCCGCCCAGGATGGCGCGGCGTTCGGCGTCGCTGAGGCCCGGCGTCGAGAGCACGAGGTCGACCTCCGTGCTCGTCCAGGGGAAGGGATAGTCGGTGCCGATCATGATCTGGCCAGGACCCGTCTCGGCGATCAGATGACGCAGCGCCTCGGGGGTAAACACGATGGTATCGAAATAGAGCTGGCCGCTCTTGAGATAGGCGGTCGGATTTTTCTGGGGCAAGGGGCCGACCCGGTTCGGGAAGGTGCGGCAGACCGCGTCCGAACGGTTGGCGTAGGACGGCAGGAAGCCGCCGCCATGCGCCGCGCAGATCTTGAGGCCGGGAAAACGGTCGAGCGTCCCCTCGAAGATCAAATGCGACAGCGCGATCGTGGTTTCGAGCGGGTTGCCGATCGTGTTGGTGAGCAGGCCGCTGCCGGCGAGGCGCCCGCTTGCTTCCAACTCGCGGGTGCCGAGAGGATGCAGGAAGACGAGCACGCCGAGCTCTTCGCATTTGGCCCAGAACGGGTGGAACTTGGGGTTGGCCAATTCCTCGCCGGCGACGCTGCCGGCAACGCCGACGCCGCGAAAGCCCAAGCTCTTGACCGCGTGCTCGACCTGCTGCGCCGCGAGGTCGGGAAATTGCAGCGCCGCCGTGGCAAAGGCGACGAAGCGCTCGGGCTCCGCCGCGCAGAACTCGACCAGCGCCTCGTTCTGGATGCGGACGAGCTCGACCGCGACGTCGCGCTCGGTGCGATACCAATAGGGGTTGATGCTGAGCGCTTCGACGTCGATCCCTTGCGCATTCATCGCGGCGATGCGGTTGGCTCGGTCGGTCATCAGCAATCCCGGCGCTTCAAGCGGCAGGTTGACCAGCGCCATCGCCGCCGGCACCGCGCAATGGGCGTGGACGTCGACGGTCTTGACGCGCTGCCCGGCGACGACGACCTCGCGACGGCGTGGCCGCGCCTCGGCGGTGCCGCCCGAGCCGGTCTCCGGACTGCGGACACCGCGGTCGTGGGTCACATCGCAACCGACAAAAGCAATCCCGCTGCTGGTCATCGTCGTCCCTCCCGCATCCGCCGTGCATCGGCGGCCCGATCGTGCGTTCAATCCGAGCCGCGCGCAAGGGTTCTGCTGCGCTTGCCGGGGAGGCCAAATCGGTCCATGCTCTCGGCCTGGGCTGGGGGCGACACCGATCATCGGAAGGCGGAGCGACGCTGATGACAGGCTTCCCGTTCGCGGAATATTTCGGCGAGATCAATACGCTTGCCGACCTGCAGTTCATGCCGGGCGAAAAACCCTACATCGACCGGCCGGCGGCGGCACCCGAACCGAAGGAGCTGCTGCTCTATCTCGGTTGCAACGTGCTGAGGACCGCGCATCTCGCGAAAACCGTGATCGACGTGTTGAAGGCGATGGGCGTCGATTTCAATACCGCCGGCGGCCCGGCGCATTGCTGCGGCATCATCCACTACCAGAACCAGGAGCCGGCGCGCGCCCGCACCGTTACCGCCAACAGCATGCGCCATTTCGCGCGGTACGGTGCCAAGAAGGTCCTCATGTGGTGCCCGTCATGCAACGAGCACTACGATGAGGTGGTAACGCAGGAGCAAGACGTCGCCTTCCCCTATGAGCATGTATCCGCCTTCATCGCCCGGCACCTCGACCGTGTCCGGTTCGTTCGGCGGGTCGAGAAGAAGGTCGCCGTGCATTTCCACACCGGGTTCGCGCAGTCCGATCTCGACTGGAAAAACACGCGAGCGATCCTGGGCGCGATCCCCGGTCTCACGCTCGTCGACATCCCGAGCACGGAAGCGCTCGGGCGGCATTGCGCACCGAAATGGATCGGCCGGATCGGCCGGCCGCAGTGGCAGGCGGAGATCAACGGCGTCCTGGGCGCGGCGAGGGATGCGGGCGTCGACATCCTCGCGACGCTCTATCATTCCTGTCAGCGCGAGATTTGCGCCGCCGAGGCGACATACCCGTTCGCGATCGTCAACTACATCAGCCTGCTCGGCGAAGCCATGGGCATCGAGCATCCCGACCTCTACAAGAGGTTCAAGCTCAAAGCCGATCCGGACGCGGTCTATGACGAGGTGGCAGCCTGCGTCCAAGCCAACGGGCTCGACCCCGCGAAGGTCCGGGCGCTGTTGCGCAAGACATTCGCGCCGGCGTGCGATGTCGGCGCATCGAACCCCTCGTAAACCCCGAAACCGCGCCGTTACAGCCAACGCGAGGGTGGAAGCATGGCATCACCATCGACCGCTCGAATCACCCGGGTCGTCAGCCCGAACGTGCCCGAACCGGAGCCGAGAACCTGGTCCAACTGCTTGACGGTCGATGGCGTCGCTTACGTCGCCGGAATGACCGCACGCGACCGGAACGGCCTGATGATCGAGGGAGACGAGTACGATCAGGCCAAGCTGATTTTCGCCAAGATCCGACATTTGCTGGAGGCGGCGGGAGGCGGCATGGCGGACATCGTAAAGCTGACGATCTTCGTGACCGATATCACGCAGCGCGAACGAGTCTGGCGGGCGCGCGCCGATGTCTTCACCGGTGATTTCCCGGTCAGTACGCTGGTTCAGGTCGCGGCCCTCGCTCAGCCCACCATCAAGGTCGAGATCGACGCCATCGCGCATATCGGCGCCGGCAAAAGGTAACCTCGCGCGGGAGCTCGCATGGAGCAGCGGCTGGAAGGTGAGGGCCCGGCAATGCTCGCCCGGTGCCGTCGCGGCGGAACGGTTGCCAAGCTTGCGCTGGACAAGCTCGCGAGCCGCGCCGAAGCGGAGGCGTTTCAGGCGGCCGCCGTCGCTGCGCTCGGCGGCGTGCGCTGCGGCTACAAGATCGGCGCGACGAGCCTCGAGGTGCAGCGGCTCCTCAGCTGCCGTGAGCCGATCTATGCGCCGGTCCTGAGCGAGGACGTGCTGGCCGGCGGCTCGAGGTTTCGGATCCCGCAGGGACTGCTCGGCGTCGAATGCGAGTTCGGCTTCGTGATGGCCCGCGACTTTCCGGCTGCGGGCGAAACCCCGGACGCCGCCGCGCTGCGCTCGGCGATCGCCGAATGCTTCATCGGTCTCGAGCTGGTGGGCCGGCGTCTGAGCGGCGACGTCCCGCTCAACGAGACCAGCGCGATTGCCGATTTCGGCCTCGATGTCGCCGTCATTCGCGGCCAACCGATACCCGACTGGACGCGCTACGATCTCGCGGCAATGCCGGTTCGAGCCGTTCTCGACGAGATCACCGTGGTGACGAGCACCGGCGCCGCGGTTCTCGGCCATCCCCTGAACGCGCTGCTATGGCTGGCCGCGACATTGCAGCGGCAAGGCGGCGGCCTTCGGCGCGGCGAAATCATCATGTCGGGCTCCTGCACCGGCATCACCAAGGTCTCTTCCGATCAAACCTTCGGCGGCCGGTTTGCTGATTTTCCGCCGGTTCAGGTTTATCTCACGTAGCTGGATGGCGACGCCGGCCGCTGCCGCGCCAACGCGGTCCGTCGAGGAACGTTGAATCGCCGTGAGAACGCCGTCAGTATTGACCTCGAGCAGCCCGATGGAGGAAGCAATGCTCTCCGAAGCCACCAAAACATCGCCTCAGGCTTCCGAACAACACGTCGCTCATGCTCGGGTCAGTGAGCCCGTGCTGGTCAAAGGACGGCGTGATTTCTTCACCTACCGCGATTTGGGCGTTGCCGAGGCGAGTGCCGGCACCATGCGCGCGCAGGTGATGGCGGCGAGCCAGGGCATGAGCCGGCCGACCGGCTGGCACTATCACGAATGCGTCGGCCAGTTCATCTACATCTTGAAGGGCTGGGTGGATTTGGAATTCGAGGATGGGCGCACCCTTCGCGTCGACGAAGGCGACTCGCTGTTTATCCCCGGCTTCCTGCGGCACAATGAAATCCGCACCTCGGAGACGATGGAAATCCTCGAGGTCTCGGTGCCCGGTCAGATGGGAACGACGCCCTGCGACCCGCCCGGCGGGCGGAAGGCGTAGCGCCGGCGCCGCGACGCGGGCGAAGAGGGGCTAAGCGACCCGCGCTTTGACCCGCACCGGGGCGGCAAGATCGCTGTCGATCTCCGCGATCGTGCGGCCGCGCGTCTCGAAGCCGATGAACCAGATCGCCATCGCCGCAACCACGTACCAGAAAGCGAAGTAGTTCATCCCCGGGATCAACGCGTCGAGGGTCGCCTTCGGGCTGACCAGGTTGGACGAGCCGGCAATCACCGCCAGCCCGGCCGGGCCGATGAACTTGCCGAGATTGCCGACGCCGTAGCCGACGCCCATGCCGCTCGCCCGCAGCTGCGACGGCCACACCTCGGCCATATAGGGCCCGATGATCGCATAGGAGCCGCTGCCGAAAAATTGCTGCACCAGGATCATCAGGTAGAACATCGACACGGCGCCGATCGAGACGCCGCTCAAATATCCCGCGAGCGACATGCCCAGCGCCCCGAGCAAGCAGGTCAACACGACCGACGGGCGGCGGCCCATGGCGTCCGATATCCAGGCGCAGAAAAAGCGTCCGGCAATTCCGGCAACCCCCATCCAGATCACGAGAAACGATGCCTCCGCCGGCGTCACCTTGAGCACCAGCACGAACAGCGTCGCGACCCAGAGTGTCAGCCCGACCTGCCCGGTCTGGCTGAGACCGGTGAGACAGGAAACCGCCAGGCTGCGCGGATATTTGAACAACTCAACCCATGGGGCCCGGTCGACGACCAGGCCGGCGGCCGGCACGTCGATCGCTGTCGCGTCAACCTGCAAGGCCCAGGCGAGCGACCGGCGCGCCTCTTCGAGCCGCCCTTTGCCGATCAGCCAATAGGGCGATTCCGGGACCCAGGCGCGGATCAGCAGGGTCAGACCGGCCGGCAGCAGCCCGACCGCGAACAGGCCGCGCCAACCGACATAGTGCGCAAGGTAGGCCCCACTCAGCGCGCCCAACAACGTTCCCGCCGGCAGCAGCGAGGTGGTCAGCCCGGTGATCCGGCCGCGTTTGGCGGCCGGCACGAATTCTTGCACGATCAACACATCGACGGTGTAAAGACCGGTCACGCCCATGCCGACGAAAAACCGGCACGCCGACAGGAAGAGCCAGCCCTGCTCGGGGGTCAGCGCCATCAGCCCGGTCGGTATCGAGAAGTTCAGCACGGTGAGGATCATCACCTTGCGCCGGCCGATCTTGTCGGCCATCCAGCCCCAGAACACCGAACCCAGAGGCGCGGCGATCCCCGAGGACAACAGAATCGCCCCCGACTGCCCGTAGGTGAGATGCCAGCCCCTGACGATGAAAGCCAAGATGAAGCCGATCAGGTAGAAATCGAAAAAATCGAGCATGTCTCCGATGGTTGCCGCGGCGAAGATTTTCCACTGGTTCGTCGTCAGCGACTTTTGCTGCTCGAGATGCTCCAGCACGGCACGCCTCCCCGTTTCCGGCCGAAATCGCTGACAGCCGTGACATGGGGCGCGGCAATGCTCAAAAACCGCGGTTGGTCTTTCCAACCGAATAGGCTTTTCCAAACGAAGCTTGGCGCCGCGCAACCATGGCGGGGCGAGTCCCCGATCGATCAGCCGATAGTCCCGGGATAGCCCGGTTTCGGTTCAATGGTGTCCCGATTCGAGTTTCAGGACAAGCCTCGGCGGATTGAGTCAGGTAGCCCTGCGATCGGCCGGAGTGAGCTGCCAGGCACCGCTGGCTCGCGGGCGAGTGCGCAAACGGATTCGCTGGCGTCCACCTATGTCGCCGCTTCCACGACGCGCCGGAAGCGCAACAGCGCCAACCCGACGAAAAGGCCACCGCTCAGGGCCACCATGAGAAATTGAGGCCAGACCACGGCGAAATCGGCGCCGCGGTAGAGGATCGCCTGGGCGAAGGAGACGAAATGCACGGTGGGGGAGACCTGCAGCATCGTCGAGAGCCAGGGCGGCATGCTCTCGAGCGGGGTGTTGCTGCCCGACAGCATCGCTAAAGGCAGGTAGACCAGCAGATAGAGCAAGCCGAGCTGTGGCATCGAGCGCGCGATCGTGCCGAGAAAGACGCCAATCGCCGTGGCAAAGAACAGATAGACCGCCACGCCGAACAGAAACAACGGGATCGACCCAGCGATCGGAATCCCGAGCAGCGAGCGCACCACCAGGTACAGCGACGCGCCAGCGGCGATGAGAATCATGAGGCCGTTCGCCCAGATTTTCGACATCACGATCTCAAACGGGGTGACCGGCATGACCAGCAAGTGGTCCATCGTGCCATGTTCGCGTTCGCGGACGATCGCCGCGCCGGCGAGCACGATGGCCAGCATGGTGACGCTGTTGATGATGCCCATCACGCTCGTGAACCACGGCGTCTCGACGTTCGGGTTGAACGCGATGCGCACGACCAGGTTGACCGGCGATAATGGGCCGCCTTCTGCCCGCGTCAGAAAATCGTCGATCTCCGTGTTGATGATCTGCTGCGCGTATCCCGCCCCGAGCCCCGCCTGGACCATGGCGGTTGCGTCGACATTGAGTTGGATCTGCGGCCGTCGTCCGCCGAGGAGATCGACTTCAAACTGCGGCGGGATATAGACGACGAAGGTGTACTTCCCGGCGTTCATCGCCGGAACGATCGCTTGTTCGGTGAGCGGCTGTGGCCGCTGAAAATACGGCAGCAGGAATGCATGCGCGATGCGGCGCGACAGTTCCGAATGGTCCTCGTCCACGATGCCGATCGACGCGTTATGCACCTCCTGCGAGCTGCTTTGCGCTTGCGCCATGATGGCAAGGGAGAAGCTGTAGATCACCAGCCCGAGCAGAACGAAGTCGCGCAGGAAGCTGCGCAATTCCTTGGTACCAAGCCAGAAGATGTTGGCGAGGCTTTGCATGGAGCGGTTAGCGTTCCTGCTTGCGCAGCAGCAGCATGCTGAGCATCGTCAGCGCGGGGACGAATGCGGCCAGGCCGACAAGGTTGGCGGCGAGGTCGGGAAATCCCAGCCCCTTGGTGAAGGTGCCGACGCTGATCGGGAGGAAATAGCTCATGGGAAACAGCCGGCCCATGAGTCTCGCCATGCCAACGAGCGAGGACACCGGAACCAGCATACCGGCGAACATGGTGGCGGGCAGGGCCGTCAGGATGGCGGTGCCGAAGAGCGCGGCGATCTGGGTGCGGGCGAAGGCCGAGATCAGCATGCCGTAAGCGGTCGTTGCGGTGACGTAGACGAGAGTCCCGAGCAGCAGCGCCGGAAAGCTGCCCTTGAGGGGTACGTGGAAGATCAGCTGCGCCATCGTGAACATCAGTGCGAAATTGACCATCGCGAGCCCGACATAGGGCGCCTGCTTGCCCAGCAGGAACTCGATCCGCGTCAGCGGCGTCACGTAGAGATTGGTGATCGACCCGAGCTCCTTCTCGCGCACCACGGCGAGCGCCATCAGGATGGCCGGGAAAAGCGCCAGCTGCAGCGCAAGTTGCGCGGGCACCATCGCATAGACGCTGTCGAAATCCTGATTGTACATGAACCGGACCTCGATATCGGCGGGCGCCGGCGCTGCTGCCTGGGTCGTCTTCACGATCGGGTCGGACAGATAGAGCTGGTGCATGCTCTGCAGGTATCCGCGGACGGTCTGCGCAATGAAAGGTCTCGCGCCGTCGATCCAGGCGGAGACCCAGGCCGGCCGCCCCCGCGCGATGTCTCGCCCAAAGCCCGGCGGGATTTCGATGCCGGCGTCGATTGTGCCGTTTGCGAGCCGCCTCAAGAGCTCGGCATAGTCGACAAGCGGCGACTTCTCGACGAAGTAGGAGGAGCCGCGGAGCTCTTCCAGATAGGCGCGACTTTCGTGGGTCTGGTCGCGATCCAATACCGCGAAAGTCAACGAATTGACGTCGGTGGAGATGCCGAAGCCGAAGACAAGCATCAGGAAAGCGGTGCCGAGCACGGCAAATCCGAGCCGGATCGGGTCGCGCGCAAGCTCCAGCGTCTCGCGGATCGAACAGGCGGCAAGGCGGCGCGGGCTGAAGGACGAAGCCCTCGGCTTTTGATCGTCGCCGGCGGGTTGTGCCGGCCGCGCGGCGACAGGCTCCGCCGGGACCGGCGCGCCCTGCCGCGCGGCCGCCTCTTCGAGGTAGCCGATGAAGGCCTCCTCCAACGTCGCCGCTCCGCGGGCCTGCACGAGTTCGGGCGGCGCGCCGGTCGCGAGCACGCGCCCTGAATCCATCAGCGAGATCCGGTCGCACCGCTCGGCTTCATTCATGAAATGGGTGGAGACGAAGATGGTCACGTCTCGGTTGCGCGCGAGGTCGATCAGAAGCTCCCAAAATCGATCACGCGCCAAAGGGTCCACGCCGGAGGTCGGTTCGTCGAGGATCAGGAGATCGGGCTCGTGCACGATTGCGACGGCGAGCGACAGGCGCTGGCGGATACCGAGCGGCAGATCTTCGGCGCGCTGGTCCAGGTGGTCGGCGAGACCGAAGCGCTTGACGAGCTCGGCAATGCGCGCTCTGGCGCGCGACTGAGGCAGATGGAAGAGCCGTGCGTGCAGCTCGAGATTCTGACGGACGGTGAGCTCGGTATAGAGCGAGAACGCTTGCGACATGTAGCCGACGCGCCGGCGCGCATCGAGGTCGCTCGCATCAAGCGGCTCGCCGAACAACAGCGCCTGCCCGGCGGTGGGCGGCAGCAATCCTGTCAGCATTTTCATCGTCGTCGTCTTGCCGCAGCCATTCGACCCGACGAACCCGAAGATCTCGCCGCGCTCTATCGTGAAGCTGACCCCGTCGACGGCGGTGAAATCGCCGAACCGGCGGGTGAGGCCCTCGGCGATGATTACGGGCCGGACATCGGCAGGCCGGCGCGGCGGTACGGAAAGCGCCCGATGACCGGCGCGTTCGGTTTCCGGCAGCATCGCAATGAACGCTTCTTCAAGGGTGCTCGCTCCGGCCGTTCGTTTGAGCTCGGCCGGCGATCCGGTCGCCACGACCCTGCCAGCATTCATCGCGATGAGCCAATCGAACCGCTCGGCCTCTTCCATATAGGCGGTCGCCACGAGCACGCTGAGCTGCGGCCGCCGGGCGCGGATCCGCTCGATCAGCTGCCAGAACTGCCGGCGGGACAGCGGGTCGACGCCGGTGGTCGGCTCATCGAGAATCAGCAAGTCGGGATCATGGATCAGCGAGCAGCAGAGCCCGAGCTTCTGCTTCATGCCGCCCGACAGTTTCTTCGCCGGACGGTCGGCGAAGGGCGCGAGCCCGGTGCTGGCAAGCAGCTCGGCAATCCGACTCGCACGTTCGGAACGCGACTGTCCAAAGAGGCGCGCGAAGAATTCGATGTTCTCTCGGATGCTCAGATCGGGATAGAGATTGCGGCCCAAGCCCTGCGGCATGTATGCGATGCGCGGACAGACCGCAGTGCGGTGCGCCTGATCCGAGATGTCGCCGCCAAGCACGTGAACGCTTCCGGACTGTATCCGTCGGGCGCCGGCGATCATCGCGAGCAGTGAGGATTTGCCGACACCGTCGGGCCCGATCAGCCCGACCAAATGCTCACTGGGAATGGCGAGCGTCACGCCGTCGAGAGCGATGCTTCTCCCATAGCGCTGACTGACATCCTGGATCAGCGCAATCGCCCCTGCTTCCGCGCTCATGGCGGAACGGCGATCGGGACGCTCGGCGGCGCGCTCGGCCGCAAGTGCGCCGGCCAGGCGGCGGCGGGATCGGTGCGGACATAGGCTTCCCCGGGCAGGCCGCTTCGGACGATCGCCTCACGACCGCTGAGCCGTTCCGGGTCGATCCGGACCCGGATCCGGAACATCAACTTGTCGCGCTCATCCTTGGTTTCGACGGTTTTCGGGGTGAACTGAGCCTGCTTTGCAACGAAGACGACCTTGGCGGGGATGACGTGATCGGGATAGGCGTCGAGCACGATGCGCGCCTCGGCCCCGATCCTGACGCGGCCGGCTTCCGCCGTTGGCAGGTAGATGTCCATGTAGACATAGGAGGCGTCGAGCATGGTGAAAACCTTCCCGCCTGCCGGCAGGACCTCGCCATCATTGGCGACGCGGTATTCGATCGGCCCGTCGCGCGGCGCCACGAGCGAATTGTCGGCAATGTCGACCTTGTAGTATTCGGCGTCGTGGGTCGCGGCGTCGATGGCATGCTCGGCCTCGCCGACCCGAGCAGTCGCCGCATCGCGCGCCGCAAGCGTCGCGGCCACGGCATATTTGGCTTGAGCCAAGCCCTGCTCGGCCTCGCCGACCTTTGCGGTCGCCGCATTCTGGGCGGCCACGGCCCCGTCAAACACCTGCTGGCGCTGATCGAGCACTTCGACCGAGATATCGCGCCGCTGCACCAGGTACTTGGCGCGGTCGAGCTCCTGCTTGGCCAACTTCACCTGCGTTTGCTGCTGCAGCAGCGTGGCGTTGGCTTCGTCCAGGGCGCGTTCCGCCTGCAGCTCTGCCGCCTGGCTGCTCAGCACCTGACTCTGCTGTTGCGCGAGGTTCTTTTGGGCTTCTTCCAGCGCCCGCTGCGACTGGCTTACCACCGCCTCGGATTTATTCAACTGAGCGCGGAGATCCTGCGTGTCCATCTCGGCGACGACCTGTCCCGCCTTCACCATGTCGCCCTCGTCGACGAACAGCTTGGCGATGCGCCCCGCGAACTTGGTGTCGATGTCGATCTCGTCGGCTTCGAGACGCCCGTTGCCCGAGGCAAACCCCGGCGGCAGCGCAGGCGCTCGATGGAACCACCAATAGCCGCCGCCCAAACCCGCAGCGAGCAACAGGGCGACGATCAAGGCGCGCTTCGGCCAGCGCCGCGGGCCGCGGCCTCGCGGCGGCGACGGTTGCACCGCCGGCAGCCGCGCCGTGGGTGGTGGCGGGGCAATGATCTCGCCGGGCGGCTCGGTCTCGGTTTGACCGGGTTTGAGGATGTTATCTTGCGTCATAACCACGGCGTCGGGCCTGCGGCGATCGATGAGGCGTGGAGCGCATTGGCGCAGCCAACCATTTGGACGCCGTCCACGCGGCTTACTCGCCGAAGCCCGAAGTCTGGGCGATCCGTGGGATGGCAGTGGCGAGCATGGGTCGATCCCCTCGATGGATGTTTGATGCGTCCATGATTGCGGGTTAAGGGCCAGCGCGAAATCAGGAGTAGTACCTATAGGATTCTACGTAGCGTGACCCCGTCCTATGGAAGGTCTACCGCTGCTGCACGGCGGTATCCGCTAGGGCCGCGCCCGGCGCATCCCGTCTGCGGCAAGGGCTGACGAGACGCCGGCTGATCCAGGTCAAGGCGCTTGCTCCTACACCTGACTAACTTCGAGTGTGGCAACAGGAGTAGGCTCGATGACCGCATCCTCCCTCGTCCGCTGGTTCGATGACATCCGGCTCGGGGACGTCGCCGCGGTGGGCGGCAAGACCGCTTCGCTCGGCGAGCTGCGCGCGCTGCTCGGCGCCCGCGTCCCGGACGGGTTCGCCCTGACCGCAGAAGCCTATCGCAGCGCGCTCGCCGGGAGCGGCGCCGTCTCCGAGCTGCGCCGGCTGCTCTCCGATTTCGACCATCATGATGTGGCGCAACTCGCCGACCGCGCCGCCAAGGCACGGGACCTCGTCTACGAAGCGACCGGCAAGGCCGGACTATACCAAGACATCGCCGCCGCCTATCGAGCGCTCGAGGAGCGCTGCGGCCAGGGTGTCGCGGTGGCCGTGCGCAGCTCAGCCACCGCCGAGGATCTGCCGACGGCCAGCTTTGCGGGGCAGCATGAGAGCTTCCTTCACGTGCGCGGCGAGCGGGAGGTGGTCGAGGCGTGCCGGAGGTGTTTCGCGTCGATCTTCACCGACCGCGCGATCGTCTATCGGATCGACAACGGCTTCGATCATTTCAAGGTGGCATTGTCAGTCGCGGTCATGAAGATGGTCCGATCCGCGGCCAGCGGCGTCATTTTCACGCTGGATACCGAGTCCGGCTTCCCTGACGTGGTTTTCCTGACCGGGGCGTGGGGCCTCGGCGAAAATATCGTTCAGGGCAAGGTCGATCCCGACGAGTTCTACGTCCACAAGCCGACCTTCAAGGCGGGCTACCGCGCGGTCTTGAGCCGCGCGCTCGGCGGCAAGGAGATGAAGCTCGTCTATGGGCGCGGGCGCGGTGCGGCCAGCACCCGCAACCTGAAGACAGCGAAGCTCGAGCGCGAGCGCTTCTGCCTCGCCGACCCGGAGGTCCTCGAGCTCGCCGACTGCGCGATCCGCATCGAGGACCATTATTCGCAGCTTGCCGCGCGCCCCAATCCGATGGACATCGAATGGGCCAAGGACGGCGAGGACGGCCAGCTCTACATCCTGCAGGCTCGCCCGGAGACGGTCGCGTCGCAGCGCCGGGCGAAAGCGTTCGAAACCTATGCGCTGAAAGCTACAGCCCCGGTGCTGACGTCCGGGAGGGCGGTCGGCGAGAAGATCGCCGCCGGGACGGTGCGGCTGATCGCCGACGCACGCGAGCTGTCGACATTCCGGCCGGGCGAGGTGCTGGTCGCGGATACGACCACGCCCGATTGGGAGCCGGTGATGAAGACCGCAAAGGCGATCGTCACGCGCCGGGGCGGCCGCACCTGCCACGCGGCGATCGTCGCGCGCGAGCTGGGCGTGCCGGCGGTCGTCGGCGCGGAAAGCGCGCTCGATGCCCTGCGCAGCGGATCCGTGGTCACGGTCAGCTGCGCCGAGGGCGAGACCGGCAAGGTGTATCAAGGCGAACTGCCGTTCGAGGTGATAGAGGTGCCGGTCGGCACCTTGCCGCGGCCGAAGACCGAGATCATGGTCAACCTCGGCAATCCGGAGCTCGCCTACCACACGGCGATGCTGCCGAACGACGGCGTCGGTCTCGCGCGTATGGAATTCATCATCAGCGAGCACATCGGCGTCCATCCGATGGCACTGGTCGCGCCGGACAAGATTTCCTCCAAGAAGGCGCGGGTCGAAATCGCCAGGCGCGTGCACAACTACGCTCGCCCCGCCGATTTTTTCATCGAGAAGCTGTCAGAAGGGGTCGGGACGATCGCCGCTGCCTTCTACCCGAAGCCTGTCATCGTGCGCCTCTCGGACTTCAAGACGAATGAATATGCCAGCTTGATCGGCGGCACCGACTTCGAGCCGAAAGAGGACAATCCGATGCTCGGCTTCCGCGGTGCGGCGCGCTACGCGCATCCCGCCTATGCCCCCGGCTTCGCGCTCGAATGTGCGGCGCTGAAGCGCGTTCGCGACGCGATGGGTTTGACGAACCTGAAGATCATGGTGCCGTTCTGCCGCCGCGCCGCCGAAGGCGAGCAAGTCATCGCGGCGATGGCCGAGCATGGGCTGAGGCGCGGCGACAATGGGCTCGAGATCTATGTGATGTGCGAGATCCCGAACAATGTCATCGCGATCGACGCCTTCGCCCGCTTGTTCGACGGCTTCTCGATCGGCTCCAACGACCTCACGCAATTGACGCTCGGGGTCGACCGCGATTCCGAGATCGTTGCCTTCGACTTCGACGAACGCGATCCGGGCATGCTCGAAATGCTGCGGCTCGCCGTCACCGGCGCCAAGCGCAACCATCGTCACGTCGGCATCTGCGGCGAAGCACCGGCGAACTACCCGGAGATCGCGCGATTTCTCGCGGGGCTTGGGATCGACTCGATGAGCGTCAATGCGGCGAGCCTGTTGCGCACCCTGATGATCGTCGCGGACGCCGAACCACAGCGGGCAGGGGCGCCGCTCGCGGCGCAGTAGGTGCGCCATGGCTCGGATCGTCACCCTGACGATGAACCCGGCGCTCGACATCGCGACGACGACCGATCGCGTCGTGCCGGAGCACAAGCTGCGCTGTGAGGCGCCGCGCTATGATCCCGGCGGCGGCGGTATCAACGTCGCCCGCGCCGTGCACGCCTTGGGTGGTGACGGGCTTGCGATCTTTCCCGCCGGCGGCTCGGCCGGCGAGATGATCCGGTACTTGCTGGGTCGGGAGGGCGTCGCGCACCAAGCCGTCGCGATCGCCGGGTTTACCCGCGAGAGCCTGGCGGTCGAGGAGCGCGAGAGCGGCAAGCAATACCGCTTCCTCCTGCCCGGTCCGCAGATCGGTCCAGATGATCAGGAACGCTGCCTCGACGCGCTCGCGGCGGCGGCGCCAGCGGCCGAGTTCATCGTCGCCAGTGGCAGCCTGCCGCCCGGGGTGCCGGAGAATTTCTATGCTCGGGTCGGGACGCTGGCGCAGGAGCAGGGCAAGCGTCTGGTTCTGGACACTTCTGGCGCGGCGCTCCAACAGGCCGGCCACGGCGTCTACCTGCTGAAGCCAAGCCTGCGCGAGCTGGAGAGCCTGACGGGTCGGCAAATTTCCGGCGCGCGCGAAGAACTGGACGCGGCGCGACACCTCGTGGACGAAGGCCGCAGCGAAATCGTCGTGGTCTCTCTGGGCGCCGGCGGCGCGCTGCTGGTAACGGCGGAGCAGGCGGAGCGCTTTCCGGCGATACCCGTCCCGGCGAAGAGCACGGTCGGGGCCGGAGACAGCATGCTGGCCGGCATCGTATCGGGCCTGACCCGCGGTTTGACCCTTCGGGAGGCCGTGCGGCTCGGCATCGCGGCGGGAGCGGCGGCGCTGTTGGGAAGCGGCACGCAGCTGTGCCGGCGAGAGGACGTGGAGCGGCTTTACGCATCAGCAAGGGCGGAATGTGCGCCAAACCGTTGACGCGCTCCGAGAGCGCAGCCGCGACCAGCATTACGACTCGATTGTAACCCGTTCCCCAAGTTGCGGGATCGAGACCTGCGGCGCGGCAATGCGGGCAGCGAAGGCCTGCATGGCCGGCACCTCACCATGGACCAGGAAAATCGCTCGCTTGCCGGCGATCTTCTCCTGCCAGGCGAAGAGTTCGTTCTGGTCGGCATGAGCGGAGAAGCCGTTGATCGTGTGAATTTGCGCCCGCACCGGAATATCTTCGCCGAACAGCTGCGCCTCCTTGGCGCCGTCGATGATGCGTCGGCCGAGCGTGCCCGCGGCCGCGTAGCCGACGAAAACGATGCTCGCTTCGGGGCGCCAAAGATTGTGGCGAAGATGATGCCGGATGCGGCCTCCCGTGCACATCCCGGCCCCGGCCATGATGACCGCACCGCCCGTGATGCGATTGATGGCGACGGAGTCCGCCGTCTCGCGCGTGAGCCGCAAGCCCGGGACCTTGAACGGATCCTTGCCGCTCTCGAACATGGCGGCGACGGCAGGCGTGAACGAGTCGCGGTGGCGCTCGAAGATCTCCGTCGCCGAAATGGCCATGGGCGAATCCAGAAAGACGGGCACCGACGGGGACAGTCGATTCTCCTCGATCCCCTGGCGCAGGAAAAACAATATCTCCTGTGCGCGTTCGAGCGCGAATGTGGGAATGAGGACATTACCGCCGCGGGCGAAGGTCCGGTTGATCGCATCGTACAATTCGCCTCGCGAGGCGCTGAACTGCCGATGCAACCGGTCGCCATACGTCGTTTCCATCACAATAGAGTCAGCTTGATCCGGCGTCTCAGGCGACTTGAGCAGCAGCCGCCCGCCATTGCCGATGTCTCCCGAGAAGAGAATGCTGCGCCGAAATCCGCCTTCCTCGGCTTCAATGAGGACGCTCGCCGATCCGAGAATGTGGCCGGCGTCGAACAAGGTCGCCACCACGCCAGGCCGTATCGTCATCGGCTGCCGGTACGATGCGGCGCGGTCGAACCGGGCGATCGCGTCCAAGGCGTCAACGATCGAATAAAGCGGCGCCTCGGAATCCTCTCTACCACGACGCTGAGCCACGCGCGTGCGCCGGCGCGCCTCTTCCTCCTGCAGATGCGCGGCGTCGAGCAGCACCAGCCGGGCGAGCTCGAAGGTAGCCTGTGTCGCCATGATCTCACCGCGGAAACCTCGCTTCACGAGAAGCGGGAGGCGTCCACAATGGTCGAGATGCGCGTGCGTGAGCACGACGCAATCGAGCGAGGCCGGGTCGAACCCGAACGGCGCGACGTTGTCCTCGTGGAGTTCGCGGCTACCTTGGAAGAGCCCGCAATCGATCAATATGCGATAACCGGCAGCCTCCAGGAGAAAACAGGATCCGGTGACGCCCTGAGCTGCACCGTGAAACGAGAGTTTCATGCGGTCCCGCCGCGATTTGCGCAGAGCGGTTCTCCCGTCATCTCGTACCACGCGAGGATGCCCCGCCAAACCTCGTCGGCGGATTCCGCGAACCAGAAGAGCTCGCGGTCCTCTGGATCGATGACGCCTTCCGCGACCAGGAAATCCGGGTCAAAGGCTTTGCGCCAATAGGATTCGCCGACGAGAATGACGGGCAGCGGCGGCATCTTGCGCGTCTGCGACAGTTCCAGGATCTCGAAGAGCTCGTCCATCGTGCCGAACCCGCCAGGGAAGGCCACGAGCGCCCTTGCGCGCAGCGCAAAATGCAGCTTTCGCAGCGCGAAGTAGCGGAACTTGAAGCAGAGCTCCGGGCTTACATAAGGGTTCGGGAACTGCTCATGCGGGAGCGAGATGTTGAGGCCGATGGACTTCGCGCCAACGTCGGACGCGCCGCGGTTGGCGGCTTCCATGATCCCGGGACCGCCACCGGTCATGACCAGGATGCGGCCGCCTTGGGCGCTCTCGCCCGAGCGCCCGACGAGCCGTCCGAGCTCGCGCGCGATATCATAATATTTGGACTTGGCGTGAAGGCGCTGTGCGATGGCGTGTCGCTCGCGCAACGTCGCATTCGCCGGATCGGCGGACAGCGCGGCGGCCGCCTCCTCCATCCGGCGCGCCGCAGCCTGCGGCTCCTCAATCCGCGTGCCACCGAACACCACGACCGTGTGGCTGATATTGTGCTCGCGCAGCACGGTCTCTGCCTTGAGATACTCGAGCTCCAGGCGAAGCCCTCGCGTCTCCGATTCCTGAAGGAAGTCGATGTCCTCATCGGCTTCACGGTATGTGGGACTTGCCACTATGGCGCGCACAGCGGCGGGAGCCGCCGGATCGTCGACCGGTGGCTTGGGCGCATGGCCCGGAAGCGGCTCGCGTCGCTTTTGCGGATGGGGCGGGATCGGCAAGCGTGGTCCAAGCGATATCGTCATCGAATCTTCGCGACCTCCCAAGGTTCGCGTGGCACCATCATCTCAGCGCCCATCTTACCCGCGCCCGCCCTCTATTTGCGATTTACGGCCGTGGCGGGCGACCGAGACCTTTTGCGTCAATACCAGGGCGCTTTCCAGCAGGTCTTCGATTGCAGGCAGGAAGGCACGAATCTTCTCGTCGCTGTCGACGATCTCGATGACCACGGGAAGATCCTCGGAGAACCGAAGCGCGCCACCGAATTCCTGGCTCCCTGGGCCAAAGGCCAGGATACCACGGGTGACTGTCGCTCCTGCCAGCGCCATATCGCGAGCCTTGATCATGATCTGATCATACAAGGGCTTGTCGTTGAATACGTCGTCGTTGCCTACGAAAATGCGGAGCAACGTCGCATCGCATGGCGCGTCCATGACGATCTCCCGAGAGATCCTTGGGTATGGCGACAGAGAACCAACGGCTTCGCCTCCCCGATCCGGGCGGCCAAGCACCCATCCAGCTAAGCTCGCGACCGGCAGGCTGGCGTTGATCCACATCAAAGAGTTCCCTCCCGCCAAGGCAAGGGGGGATGATCTTCGGATAGAATGTCCCTGACTTACATGATCCGGCCGACAAAAATGGACGCGGCGAGGCGGCGACGGGCCACAGCGGTCACGGCGTGGGTTCTAAGCGGGCTCGTGCTGACGCTGATCGCGACCGGCGCCGTTGCGGCGCCGGTTCGGATTGAAATCCATGGCGTCGTGAAATCCGCCGGCACGGTCCACATCGCCCTCTTCCATGACGAAAAAAGCTGGGACGAGGAGGATGCCGATTCCACCGTCAAAGTTCCCGCGGTGCCGGGAACGACGGTCGCGGTGCTGGATCTGGCGCCGGGCGACTACGCCTTTTTCATTTACGATGACGTCAACGGCAACGGCAAGCTCGACAAAACCTGGCTTGGATTTCCGGATGAGCCCTACGCCTTCAGCAACAACGTCAAGCTCGGCTTGTCCAAGCCAAGTTTCTCGGAGTTGAAATTCAGGGTTTCCGCACAGGGCGCCAATCAGGTCATTCAGTTGGTCGAACCGTAAGCGGATCAGCCGCGCGCGACGAGCGCCACCGCTGGGCTGAAGGCGACAGCCGCACGCCGCTGTCGCGATAGCGGCGTGCCAGGGTGGCGCAGACCATCAGCTGCAGCTGATGGAACAGCATCGCGGGCAGGATGATGATGCCGAGATGGCCGGCGAACAATACGTTCGCCATCGGCAGGCCGCTGGCCAGGCTCTTCTTCGAGCCGCAGAAGACGATGGCGATCTCGTCAGCGCGCGCGAAGCCGAGCACACGGCTTGCCGCCGTCAGAAGCGTCAGCACGCACGCCAGCAGTGCCGCGTCAACCAGCGCGAGCCTCAAGAGCTGCACGGCGTCGACCTCGTGCCAGAGGCCATTGACGACACCGTGACTGAAGGCGGCGTAGACGATGAGCAGGATCGAGCCGTAATCCACGGTCTTCACCAGGCGTGCGTGGCGCATGACCAAGCCGCCCATCCACGGCCGCAGCGCCAGGCCGGCGATGAAAGGCAGCAGCAGCTGCACCAGAATGTCACGCAGGGAGCCGAGCGACAGGCCGACGCCGCTTCGGCTCAGCAACAGGCCGGCGATCAGCGGCGTGAGAAAGATACCGAGCAGGCTCGAGGCGGACGCGCTGCACACCGCTGCCGCTACATTGCCGCCGGCAACCGAGGTGAAGACGATCGAGGCCTGGATGGTCGAAGGCAGGGCAGTGAGCAAGATCAGCCCCGGCCAGAGCGACGCCGGCAGCAGCCCCGGGACGAAGCAGTGCGCGGCGACGCCCAGCAGCGGGAAGAGGGCGAAGGTGCTCGCCAGCACCATGCCATGCAGCCGCCAGTCACGGGCCCCGGCGAGCGCTTCGGCCGGTGACAGGCGCGCGCCGTGCAGAAAGAACAGCAGCGCCACAGCGGCATCGGCGACATCGTCGGCCGCTTCGCCCATGGCGCCACGCGCCGGCAGCAGCGAGGCGAGCCCGACGGTGAGCAGGATCGCGGCCAGGAAGGGGTCGAGGCGGGACCGGAGGGAGCGGAAGCGGGTCATGGCGGACTCTCGAATACCGGCTCTCAACTTGGCCGACGCGGCGCTTATTGTGAATACCGCTTGCACATGTTACTGTTATCGCGAATCATGATTTCCGATGCTTGACCCCGCCCTGCTGCGCACCTTCCTGGCCGTGGTCCAGACGCGCAGTTTCACCCAGGCGGCCGCGCGGCTCGGCCTCCGGCAATCGACGGTGAGCCAACACGTCCGCAAGCTCGAGGCGCAGGCGCGCCGGCGCCTCCTCATTCGCGACACCCACTCGGTGGCAACGACCGCCGATGGCGAGGCCATGATCGAGTTCGCCCAGAGCATCCTCGCCGCGACCGAGCGGGCGGAGCATTATTTCGCCGGTTCCGAGCTGCGCGGGCGATTGCGCTTCGGCACGTCGGAGGATTTCGTCGCCTCGCGCCTGCCGCGGCTGCTGCGCGATTTCGTCCGCGCGCATCCCTTGGTCGATGTCGAGCTGACCGTCGGGCTGAGCGGCGACCTCCATCAGAGGCTGGCGGCCGGCGAACTCGACCTCATGTGCGCCAAGCGGCGGCGCGGCGAGGAGCGCGGCCGCCTGGTCTGGCAGGATCGATTGGTGTGGGTGTCGGGCGGCCCTCGACCCCTCGACCCCGGCGCGCCCGTGCCGCTGATCTTTCATCCCCCGCCCAGCATCACCCGCGACATCGCGCTCGCGGCCTTGGAGCGGCATGGCTGGCCCTGGCGCATCGTCTGCACCAGCGGCAGTCTCAGCGGCCTGCGCGCCGCAGCGCTGGCCGGGCTCGGCGTGACCGCCATGGCCGCCGGATTGATCCCGCCGGGATTGGCCGAACTGCCGAGCGGACATGGCCTGCCCGATCTCGGCACGGTCGAGTTCGTTCTCGTCCAAGCGAGCCGCGCGGCGCGTGGCCCTGCCGCGGAGCTCGCCCGGACGATCCTGGCGAGCGGCACGCAGTTGCAGCAATCCTGGGAGGGCACGTAAGCACGTCACCGCCGCGCTTTGCGCGCGTTGGTCAGGGTTGCTGCGGGGCCGGCGATCGCCATCTGGCGACGCAGCTCGGCGATGAGCCAGCGTCCGGCCCGACCCGGCGGGCGGCTGCGCTCGTGCATGACGTGCAGGGGCAAGTTGAACTCCTGGCCGCGGTGCTCCGCGATATCGAGGCGGGTCAGCCGGCCGGCGGCGATATGCGCCTCGACCAGGTGCACCGGCATGTAGCACCAGCCGAAGCCGTCGAGCAGATACTGGAGCCGGGTATGCATGTCGGCGAAGCGCCAGATGCGGAGCCCGAGCACATTGCCCTGAAAGCCCTCCGAGAGCGGCGTCCGATCGGTGAGGACCAGTTGGACGTATCGCTCGATGACCTGGCGCGGGAGCGGGCTCGGCTCGCACGCGAGCGCATGATCGGCGGCGACCACGGGCACCATCGGATTGGCGGCGAGGAACTCGCCGATCAGATCGGCGGGTCTTTCGACCGGCAGCAATACGTAGATGCCGAGCCGCGCGACGCGGTCGCGCAGGCGCTGCTCCGCCCCGCCGAGACCTTCGGTGAAGAGCGTCACCGGCAGATGCGGGAATTCGTGGCTCAGCGCCTTGAGGCTCGCCCGCAAGGGGTCTTCCGGCAATAGCGCATCGACGGCGAGAGACAATTCCGGCTCGACCTCCGCCGCGATGCTCTCGGCATGGGCGCGCAGCGTCTCGGTGCTTCTCAAAATCTGCTGCGCATCGACCAACAGCGCGCGGCCGGCGTCGCTGAGCTTCGGCGTGCGCTCCGAGCGATCGAACAGCGAGACGCCCAGCGTCGCTTCGAGCGCTTGCACCGATTGGCTCACCGCCGACTGCACGCGTCCGAGCCGCCGTGCCGCGGCCGAGAAGCTGCCGGTCTCCGCGACCGCGGTGAGAATGCGCAATTGATCGAGGGTCAGGCGGTCGAGCATGGGGCAATTTCCATCAGTTTGATTGATGGATAATATCATAATTTTGCCGATTTTAATGATGATATCGTCCCCCTACATCTCCGGGCACCCCAATGCTGCATGCCCGGGAGGGTGATATGAGCAAGCTTCTGTTGGTAACCTCGAGCCTCTTCGGCGATCAGTCCAAATCGACCCAGCTCGCGGGCGAGTTCGTGCAAGCCTGGCACCGCTCGCATCCCGGCACGGCCGTGGTCGAGCGCGCGCTGACGGCCGACTCGATCCCGCATCTGAGCCTCAATGCCCTCGGCGCGCTGATGACGCCGGCGGAGCAGCGCTCGAGCGAGCAGCATGCGGCCGTGGCCTTCGCCGATCGCCTGATCGAGGAGCTCGAGACGGCGGACACGATCGTGCTTGCCGTTCCCATGTACAATTTCTCGATCCCATCGACGCTGAAGGCGTGGATCGATCACGTGGCGCGCGCCGGCCGGACGTTCCGCTACACCGCGGCGGGACCGGAGGGGCTGCTCAAGGACAAGAAGGTGTTTGTCATCACCGGGCGCGGCGGCGTCTATACCGGCGACAGTCCCGCCAAGGTGTTCGATTTCCAGGAACCCTATCTGCGCAGCGTGCTCGGCTTTCTGGGGTTGACCGACGTGACCTTCGTCCATGTCGAAGGCTTGAAGGTGAGTCCGCAGGCAGCGGAGCAAGGGGTGGCGCGGGCGCGAGACGCGATCGCCGCCCACACGCGGGCGAGCGCCGCGTAGCTCCTCTCCGGGATTTCGGTATTCTCGATGTCCGACAGCATAGCGACCTTGCTGACCCGCAACCTTGCCGATGTCTTCGGTGAAAACGACCCCGCCCGGCGGCGCGCCGCCATCGCCGAGATCTTTACCGAGGATTGCGTGTTCTACGATCCCAGCAAGGGTGTCCACCGTGGCCGCGATGCGATCGATCGCGTCGCGGCCACGATCCGGGCTACGCACCCCGACTTTCGCTATCAGCTCATTGCCAAGCCCGAGGCGCTGGGCGATGGCGGGCGGGTTCAGTGGGTATCGGGCCGCCCCGGCGAGGCGCAGGCTTACGCCGGGACGGATTTCATCATTGCTCGGGACGGGCGGATTTCCGCCCTCTATCTCTTTTTCGACAGGCTGCCCTGAGGCTCCCGATCGCAACTTCGACGCGATCCCGATGGAATTCCGGTCAATCGGCGGTCAAGCCGTCTTTCATTGGAACCTCGTAAATGGAACGTCGGCGGCGGCGTCCGCGCCATCGCGATACGGCCGAAGCCGTGTGCCCACGACCTAGCTATCGGATTTCTTGTGCCCACATTCTGCTGACCGAACGCGTGCCGCGGGGGCCAGCCTCGTCGGCGCGCCGCTCTGATGCAACCGCGCTCGAGGGGAGGGTTGCTTGGGGATCGTCCGCTTCGCGCTGAGATTTCCGCACACCTTCTACGTGGTGGCGGCGCTGATTCTGTTTCTCGGGGTCACCGCCGCGGTCGAGATGCCGACCGACATCTTCCCGGAGATCAACATTCCGGTGGTCTCGGTGATCTGGCAGTACAGCGGGCTCGACACCACCGAGATGGAGCAGCGGGTCACCACCTACAGCCAGTACACGATCAGCTCCAACGTCAACGGCATCAAGGACATCGAGGCCGAGACGGTGAACGGCATCTCGGTGCAGAAGATCTATTTCCAGCCGGACGTCAACCTCGACCTGGCGATCGCGCAGATCGTTGCCGCGACAAACGAGATCCGGGCGTTGTTGCCGGCCGGGATCGAGCCGCCGATCGTCGTGCAGTACAGCGCATCGGCCGTCCCCGCCTTGCAGATCAGCCTCACCTCGGACCGGCTCAACGAAGCGCAGCTTTACGATTACGGCCTCTACCGGTTGCGCCAGCAGCTCGCCCCTGTCCATGGCGTCACGCTGCCGACGCCCGCGGGCGGAAAGTTGCGCCAGATCATGGTCGATATCGATCAGACCAAGCTGCTGGCGCGGGGGCTGACGCCGCTGCAGGTGGTGAACGCGGTCAACGCCCAGAACCTGACCCTGCCCGGCGGCGATGCGAAGATCGGCAAGATCGATTACACCGTCCGCACCAATTCGATGCCGCCGACCGTCGAAGCGCTGAACGACATTCCGGTCAGTTATGCGAATGGCGCCACGGTGTTCCTCCGGGACATCGGCCATGTCCGCGACGGCAACCTGGTGCAGCAGAACATCGTCCGGGCCGACGGCAAGCGCTCGGTCCTGCTTAGCGTCATCAAGAACGGCAACGCCTCGACATTGACGGTCGTCAACGCGATCAAGCAGGTATTGGACGTCGCGCGCGCAGCGGCGCCGCCCGGGATGGTGATCAAATCGCTGTTCGACCAGTCGGTGTTCGTCGTCTCGTCGGTGGTGGCCGTGCTGCGCGAAGGGGCGATCGCGGCCGGGCTCACGGCGCTGATGATCCTGCTCTTTCTCGGCTCCTGGCGGCCGACGGTCGTGGTGATGATCTCGATCCCGCTGGCGATGCTGACCTCGCTCGTCGTGCTCTACTTCCTGGGCGAGACCATCAACACGATGACCTTGGGCGGCCTCGCGCTCGCGGTCGGCATTCTCGTCGACGATTCGACGGTGACGATCGAGAACACCTACCGCCTGCTCGACGAAGAGAAGATGCCGCTGCCGCGCGCGACGCTGCACGGCGCCGCCGAAATCGCCGTGCCGACCCTGGTCTCGACCCTGGCGATCAGCTGCGTCTTCACCTCGGTGATCTTCCTGAACGGGCCGGCGAAATACCTGTTCACGCCGCTCGGGCTCGCCGTCGTGTTCGCCATGCTCGCTTCCTACGGCCTGTCGCGGACGCTGACGCCGATCACCATCGGGCTCATGCTCAAGGGCCAGCACCAGGGCGGCACCACGCCGAGCGGGGGCGGCGGGTTCTTCACGCGCTTCCACGCCGCCTTCGAACGCGGCTTCGAGCGGCTGCGCGAAGAATACGTGGCGCTGCTGCATGTATTGCTGACGCGCCGCAGCCTGGTTCCGCTCGTCGCAGCCGCGGTGCTCGCCCTTGGCGGGGTGATGTTCGTCTTTGTCGGCCGCGATTTCTATCCGGCGATCGATGGCGGCATGATCCAGCTCCACGTTCGCGCACCGCCTGGCACCCGCATCGAGGTGACCGAGCAGATCTTCCAGGCGGTCGAGGACAAGATTCGCGAGATCGTCCCGAAGAAGGACCTCGACCTGATCGTCGACAATATCGGCGTGCCGGCGATCGTTTATAACTGGGCGTTCGTCGACGGCACGTCGATCGCGGTCAATGACGGCGTCATCATGGTGGCGCTGAAGCGGGGCCATGCGCCGACGGCCGGCTATGTCCGCAAATTGCGGCAGGCGCTGCCGGAGGCTTTCCCGGCGGATTTGTTCTATTTCCAGCCCGCCGACATTGCCACCCAGATCCTGAATTTCGGATTGACGGCGCCGATCGACGTGCGCACCGTCGGTTACGACCGGATGAAAAATCTGCGTCTGGCCGAGGAGCTGCGCCGCCGCATCGCAGCGGTGCCGGGCATCGTCGACGCCCACCTTCAGCAGGAAGTCTACGCCCCGGATTTCTACGTGCAGATCGACCGCGCGCGAGCGCTGCAGTTCGGTATCACGGTGAACGACATCGGCAACAACATCACCGCCAGCCTGAGCTCGTCGAAGCAGGTCGCCCCGAACTTCTGGACCGATCCGACGAACGGCATCCCTTATTACATCGCGGTGCAGACGCCGCAATACCAGATCAACTCTCTCAACCAGATCGGCAACACGCCGGTCAGCACCGGCCGCGCCCCGCCGACGACGGAACCCGTGCCCGGCGAGCTGAGCAATGCGGCGACCTTGGTGCGCGATTCGGTGCCCGGCAGCGCCAATCAGGCCAACATCCAGCCGGTCTACGAGGTCTATGCCAGCGTCCAGGGACGGGACCTCGGCAGCGTCGCCAAGGATATCAGCCATATCACCACGGAGCTGCGCAAGCAGCTGTCTCCCGGCAACACGATCCAGGTAACCGGCCAGATCCAAAGCATGAACGAGGCCTTCGGCGACATGGCGATCGGGCTGCTGTTCGCTGCCGTCTTTGTCTACCTGCTGATGGTGGTGAACTATCAGACGTTCGGTGATCCCTTCGTCGTCATCCTGGCGCTGCCGGCGACGTTCTGCGGCATCGTCACGATGCTCTACATCACCGACACGACGCTCAGCGTCCCGTCGCTGATGGGCGCCATCATGGCGGTCGGCGTCGCCTCGGCGAACTCGATCCTGCTCGTCACCTTTGCGCGCGAGCAGCAACTCGCCGGCAGCAAGGCCTTCGATGCCGCGATTGCGGCGGGGCATACCCGCATTCGGCCGGTGCTGATGACCGCGACTGCCATGATCGTCGGCATGATCCCGATGGCGATCGGCGGCCCCGGCGAGGAGCAGAATGCCGCGCTCGCGCGCGCCGTCATCGGCGGTCTGCTGTTCGCGACCCCCACCACCCTCCTGGTCGTGCCCTACCTGTTCGCGCTGCTGCGCAAGAGCAACGACGGCAAAGAGGCGCATGGCGTATTCGAGGAGATCCCGGAATGAACGAGCTCGACAAGCCGCCGGCGCTCGAGGCGCCGCAGCCGCGCCGCGATCGCGGCGACGCCAAACCGCCGCCGGGCCCGCCCCCGGGGCGGGTCGGCCGCGGCAGCCGGCTCTTCGGGCTGGGCGTGCTCGTGCTGCTGGCCGGCGCGCTGGCGCTCGGCGTCGGGCGGCACTATGCGCAGCATCGCCAGGTCATGGCCACCGCCGAGCAGCAGGCGAATTTCGTGCCGAGCGTCCGGGTCGACCTGGTGACGCAGCCGCCGGGCAATACGGTTGTGTCGCTGCCCGGGACGACGCTCGCCTACGAACAAGCCAACATTTACGCCCGCGCCAGCGGCTATGTCGTGAAGCGCTATGTCGATATCGGCGACCACGTCCGGGCGGGACAGCTCCTCGCGGAGATCGCCGCACCCGAAATCGAGGACCAGGTCGCCCAGTATTTCAACACGTTGCAGCAGGCCCAGGCGACGCTGCGCCAGAACGAAGCCAATCGGGCGCTGGCCGCGATCACCAACCGGCGCACCTCGTTCCTGACCAAGGCGGGCACGGCGTCGCAACAGCAGAACGACAATGATCGCTACAGTTTATTGGCGCAGCAAGAGGCGACGGCGGCGGCGCAATTCAGTGCCGCGGCGTCGCAAGCACAGCTGAAAGTCACCAGTCAGCAGAAGCTCTATCAGCAGGTGGTCGCGCCCTTTGACGGCGTCATCACCCAGCGGAATATCGATGTCGGCAGCCTGATCACCGCCGACGCCACGAGCGGAACCGCAATGTTTGCCGAGGTGCATAGCGATGTGATCCGTGTCTGGGTGTATGTGCCGCAGGACAGCGCCTTTGGCGTCACCCCCGGCGTCGACGCCATCATTCGCGTGCCGGCGATGCCCAACCTCACCTTCCATGGCAAAGTGACGCGGATCGCCAACGCCCTGCAACCGGGCACCCGCACGCTGTTGACCGAGGTCGATGTGCCCAATCCCGACGGCGCGCTCACTCCCGGGATCTATTGCACGGTGGAGATGACGGTCCCGCGCAAATCGCCGGGATTTATCGTGCCGGCCTCGGCGATCATCTTCAATCAGAACGGCATGCAGGTCGCGGTGGTTGAGAACGACATCGCGCAACTGCACAAGATCGCGGTCACCACCGATTTCGGCACCGAGGTCGAAGTCAACGAAGGCGTCCAAGCCGGTGACGAGGTCGTCCTGCAACCGCCGGTCAATCTTGCCAATGGGGACAAAGTCCATGTCGTATCGGGGACGACGTCACCTTAGGTGCGGCTGTGCGGCGTATGGGACAGCGATGCCGGACGATGATTTGTTCAATTCCCCCTATGGGGCGCGCGCCGACGCGGCGCTGATCTTGAACAGCAGGAACAAGGGCACAATGGCAAGATACGCGATCGCGCCAAACAGAATGGCGGCCGCCGCCGTCTGCCAATGGTCGCGGCACCATCCCGCCATGGCCGGTCCGACCGCCATCACGCCGTAATAAGTCGTATAGAAGATCCCGAGACCGAAGGCGCGCCGATGCGGCGGCAGGACGGCGGCGGGAAGCGCCATGATCGCACCCGCCGGCGGACCGATCGTCAGGCCCATAAGCGCGCACAAGGCTGCCGGCGCGGACCCGTAAACCAGCAGCACCAGGACGATGGCGCTGGCCATGCTGAACCCGACGATGCCCGCTTGCGGATAGCCGCTGCGCTCGGCGAGCCAGCTGCCCAGCGGCACGGAGGCCATGCTCACCCATAGGCCGAGACTGACCAGAGCACTCGCGCGCGCCGGCGTCAGACCGTGCTCCAGCAGCAGGCCGGGAGCGAAGCTGAAAAACACCACGAGACCCAGATTGAAGCCGCCCCACAAGGTGCCCGCCAAACTTGCCGGTACCATGTCCCGCCAGAGCCGCGTTGCTCCCGCGCTTGCCGGCACCTGTCGCGCCGCCGCCGCATGCGGCGGCTCCCGGTAGAACGCCATGACGAGAACCGCGGCGACGGCGCAGAATGCAGCCGTCGCTGCCATGACGGCTTGCCAGCCAAGATGCGCGGCGAGGGGCGGCTGGGTGACCAGCGCCAGAGCAATGCCGAAGGGCCAGCTCGCCAAGATGACGCCCATGGCCGTGACGATCTCGCGGCCGGCGAACCAGTCGGCCACCATCTTGGTGAGGACGAGATTGAACAACACCGCACCGGTGCCGCTCACGAGCCGGCCGGCGAAGCCTGCGACAGAGCTGGCGCCCAGGGCGAAGAGCAGCGCGCCGGCGATCATGAGCGCCAAACCGGCGACGCAGATCTGGCGGTCGCCGAGCCGCCGGTCGAGCATTCCGCCGGGCAGGGCGATGACCACGCCGGGCAGCGTGTAGAGGCCGATAAGCGTACCGATCTCGGTGTAGTCGATGCTCAGCGCGTGAGCGAGGACCGCGGCCGACGATGCGACAGACTGGAATTGAAATCCCATCGCAGTGCGGCTGAGGAACAGGACCGCGAGCACAGACCAGCGATTCGGCCGAATTGTTGGCACACAGCGCCTCCAACTCAGGGGTGAAGGAGCCCTATCTCCCGCCTCCGGGCAGCTAAAACATAGGCCGATGATCATGTCGCTGTAACGCAGCGATGGCAGCCTTATTGACTTGACGTCGGCAAATGGCTCGCGGGGTCAAACTGGAGCGGGCATGAACATCGTCCTGCTCATCTTTCCCGCGATCGTCGCTGCCAGCGTCTTTGCCATCGGCGGCGTCCGGCTCGGCCGTCATTTCCTGCGCGGGCGCGTGGCCAGAGGACATCACGAGGTCCTGGTCGCCATGTTTCAGACCTGCGGCACCCTGCACGCGGTGTTTCTGGCGTTCCTGGTGGTCGCGGTCTGGCAGTCATACGACGCGGCACGTGCCAACGTCGCCGAGGAGGCGTCGGCGCTGGCGACCCTCTACCGCATGAGCAGCGCCATGGCGCCGGCGATGGGAGAGCGGCTGCGCGCGGCCGTGCGCAACTATGTGGCGGCGGTCGTCCAGGACGAGTGGACGATCCAGGCCGAGAGCGGCGGCGCCAGCCCCCGGGCGCGAGCGGCAAGCCTCGCGATGTATCGCCTGTTCGGCGCGGAGACCACGGCGATGAGGCAGGACGAGGCCGCGATCGACGGCGCGGCGCTGGCGGTCATCTCGCAGATTCAAAACGATCGAAACACGCGCACGCTGCAAGCCGGAGCATCGCTCCCCGCGATCATCTGGCTCGCGGCGATCGGCTCGGGCGCGATCGCCCTCTCGTTGAGCTTCTTCCTGTTCATGGAGCAGGCCGCGCCGCAGATGTTCGTCACCAGCATCATGGCCAGCACCATCGCGCTGCTGCTCTGCATCACCTTCGTCTTGAGCCGTCCCTTCAACGGACCCTTGGCGCTGCCGCCGGAACCGTTCCAGCATTCGCTGCAAGTCTTCGATTCCGTGGATGAAACACCGTGACGCGACAAACCGGGCGGGCCGATGGTTGAGGCGCGGCATGACATCGTCGCGCGTTGGACGAGCTTGGCGGCGAGGCCGATCCAAGGAGCGCTTGTCGCGAGGCAGCGTTTGTCTCCGCCACTCACGTCGCCGCGCCGGTCGCATCAGATCGAACCGTAGCCGCCATCCGCCGGGAGGCCCGTCATGGAGCGCGACCGAACCGAGATCATCGCCGAGCTGCGCCGCTTGGCGACGCTGACCGACTCCGCCGACCGGGAGCGCAAGCTGAACGCCATCGCCGATCGACTGGAAGCGGGCGAGCATGTCGATGAGATCGAATACTTGCCGCTCGAGCCGGAGTAAAACCGCACGACGGTCCGCCGCGTAAGAGCAGGTGCTGCGCGGCGTGGCGTGGCGAGAGGAGGCAACAATATTGTCACGTCAGCGGCGCAGAACATTCGACTGTATGTGAACAACCTCTTTGTCTTTCGAGATCGGAACGAACACGGCATCGTGTCGTTCCTGGAGGCATCCGGCTCGGTCTGTTCTTCGTCGCTCGCCGTCGAGGAGACCTGCAGAAAAAGGGGATGCAAATGCCAGCACCGACGACCCATCCATCCGGCGAACACCATCTCACCGCTGCGGCCCACCATGAGACCGCCGCTCATCATCACCGTGAAGCGGCCCATCACCATAGTCACGGCCGTCACGATCTCGCCAAAGAGCATTCAACCTCAGCGCATCACCACAGCGCGATGGCGCACGAGCATACCGGCAAGGCGCACCAGCTCTCGCACAAATAGCTGCGGGCTGCTGCCTGAGAAGCTCTCGCGTTTCGTCTGGGATGCCGCATCGGCTCAGCCACCGAATTCAGCGCGTGGTCACGCCAGATCGAACAGGAGAATTTCGGCGTGAGTCTCGGCCTCGATGACGAGCGTGGATTCGTTCTCGATGGCCGCGCCGTCCCCCTCGCGCATCTCGGTGCCGTTGAGGGCAACGATGCCGCGGGCGGCTTGCAACCATAGGCCGCGACCGCGCTCGGCCTCGTAAACGGCACGTTCGCCGGGCTCGAGATCGGCGATGAAGAGACGCGCGTCTTGATGCAGCGTGACCGCACCGTCGCGGCCGTCGGGAGATGCCACGAGCCGCAGCCTGCCGCGCCGCTCCGCGGGCGGGAAAGCCTTCTGCTCATAGCTCGGCGGCAGACCGACGCGATCGGGAATGATCCAGATCTGCAGGAAGTGCAGCGGCTCGGTCGCCGACGGGTTGAACTCGCTGTGCAGGATGCCGGTGCCGGCGCTCATGCGCTGCACCTCGCCGGGCCGGACCACCGCGCCGTTGCCGAGGCTATCCTTGTGCTCCAGCGCGCCGCCGAGGACATAAGAGACGATCTCCATGTCCTTATGGCCATGGCGGGGAAAACCGGCGCCCGGAATGACGCGATCCTCGTTGATCACCCGCAAGCTGCGAAAACCCATCTCCGCCGGATCGTAATAGTCCGAGAAAGAGAAGGTGTGGCGGCTGTCGAGCCATCCGGTGCGGCTCTGACCACGCGCCATGCGATCGCGAAAGCTGATCATGTAACCCCTCCTGTCGAGGACGATGGGTCGATTCAGCTCCGCCGGGGGAGGCGAATCAAGCGCGGCGGCGAGGCTCAGTGCGTCAGGGCCGCGGGCAGCGCGTCCGGCGCGGGGCGACCCGGCAGCGATTTCAGATAGGCGTAGATATCCGCCGCCTGCGCTTCCGGCAGCACCGCCGCGACATAGGCCGGCATGTTGTTGACGGGCTGGCGGAGCTGCTGCAGGAAGGCGTCGTAGGGCAGCTCAGTGGCGGCGAGCGAGGGCGTCGGTCCGAGGAAGGCGCCGCCCTGGCCGACGCGGCCGTGGCATTCATAGCAGCCATCGGCGAGATAGACGCGCTTGCCCCTGGCGGCATCGCCCGCGGGAGGGTCGGCGAGCGCAGGCCCGGCGAGCGCCAGCGCCAGCGCGGCGAAGATGAGACAGCGTCGCATTGGGCTCACCGCGGCTCGACGATGGTGTCGATGAGCGCCGGCTCGCCTTGCTTCACCACCGCGAGCGCACGCTTCAACGCCGGCGCAAGGTCCTTGGGATCGCTGACCGGTCCCTCGGCGTAGACGCCGAAGCCCTTCGCCACCATGGCGAAATCGATCTCGGGATCGCGGAGCGTGGTGCCGATATAGGCGCGCTCGACGCCGCGCATGTGGCGTCCCGCCATCGTCTGGAGGTACATGAATTCCTGATGGTAGGCGCGGTTGTTGTGCATGACGTAGAGGATCGGGATACGGTGATGCGCCGCGCTCCACAGCGTCCCCGGCGCGAACATGAGATCGCCGTCGCCCTGGATCGCGACGCTGACGCGGCCATGCTCGCGGTTGGCGAGCGCCGCGCCGAGCGCGCCGGGCGCGTTGTAGCCGATGCCGAAACCGCCAGAATTGCCGTTGAAGCGATAGCGCTTGTCGCCGTCCCAGAGCCGCTGCGGCCAATAGATGCCGATGCCGTTCCCGACCAGCGACCAATCCTCGCTGCGCAGCTGCTCCCAGAGCTCGGCGCAGAGCCTGCCCATGGTGATCGGGCTCGCATCCCAGCCGATGGCCGCAGTCTGCCGCAGCTCCTGCAGCATGCCGGCTTGGATCCGAGCGAGCTTCTTGCCGCGCGCCTCGAAGGCGGCGCGGCGGGGGTCATCGACGAGCCGCCGCGACGCCTCGATGAGGGCGGGGAGCGTCGCCTCACCGTCGCCGGCGATGGCGAGATCGACCTCGGGGAAGCGCTCGAACTCCTGGTAGTTCGCCTTGGTGAAGAGGTCGTGGGTGCCGAGGCTGACGGTCTTGACGTCGGGGCGTGTGTTGGCGGCGAAGTGGCGCTCGATGCGGTCGCTGAAGGCGTGCAGCGTGCCCCAGTAGTCGTTGAGCTCGATGCCGAGGATGACATCGGCCTGGGCGAGGACCGAGGCGGCGCGGCCGGTATGGTTCAGCCGATGGCGCGAGGGAAAGTTGGTGCGCCCGCCCTGGTCGAGCACCGGACATTGCAGCAGCGTTGCGAGCTCGACCAGGCGGTCCATACCGGCCTGGCTGTGCGCCATGCGGTCGGCAATGATCACCGGGCTCTCCGCCGTCACCAGCAGCTTCGCGGTCTCGGTGACGGCGCCACTGTCGCCGACCGGCAAGGTCGAGCGCGGCAGCGCCGGGATGTGCAGCGCCTCGCGGTCGGCGATGGGGTTTTCCTGCAGCTCGGCGTCGAGCGACAGCAGCACCGGCGCCATCGGCGGCGTCATCGCAATCTTGTAGGCGCGTACCGCGGATTCGGCGAAATGCTGCAGCGAGGCGGGCTGGTCGTCCCATTTCACGAAGTCGCGGACCATGGCGGCGGGGTCCTGCGCCGAATGCGCCCATTCGACCAGCGGCCCGCGCTTGTCCGCCGCCACGATGTTGCCGATCATGACATAGACCGGCACCTTGTCGCAGAAGGCGTTATAAAGCCCCATCGCTGCGTGCTGCAGCCCGACCGTGCCATGCGCCAGCACCGCCATGGGCTTGCCCGACATCTTGGCGTAGCCCTGCGCCAGCGAGACGGCGATCTCCTCGTGCGTGCAGGTGAGGATCTCCGGCCGCGTGTTCTGGCCGTAATTGATGATCGCCTCCTGCAGCCCGCGAAAGCTCGAGGCGGGATTGATCGCGACGTAATCGAAGCCGAGCGACTTCAGCGTGTCGACCATGAAGTCGCCGCCGCTGCTGGTCTGCGTCACGGGATCGCTGCCCGGCGGCAGCGTCTCAGCCATGAGGTCCGGTCGCGGCTTGGCGCCGGGGAGGCGCGGCGCCGGCGCGGCGCGCACCGCCGCGGGCGGCGTCAACGCGGCGGCGCCGGTGAGGCCGACGCCAGCGAGAAATTTGCGGCGGCGCAGCGAGGGCGGCGTGTTCTTGGCCATGGCGTTTCCTCCCGCATTCCGGGCGGCCGGCGGATTGCGCGCCCGGTGCACCGGAGCGTCACACGCGGGCGCCACCAAGTAAAGCCGGGCTGTGCGCAAGGCAGACCGGCCCACGGCGCAGCGCCTGGCCGTATCCGCGCCTTGAGTCTCGGTTATCGTCAGCATTCGCGAAAAGACTGCGCTGAGCAGTTGCTTATCCCGGTTGCCCGGCACATTGCCGGCACTCGTCGGATTTCGCCGAATCATTTGTCACCGTTGCAGATGAGCGGCACAATTCGGATCGACGGAGAGGTTGAAGGAATTGTTCCGCGTCGGTCGGCGTCTATACCCTTATCAGGGGATCAAGAGGTTGCGAAATGATCAGCACGCGCACCGCCATGATGCTGGCCCAGTACAAAGCCTGGGCAGACACGGTAATGTTTGATGGCGTCGCCGCGTTACCACCGGGCGAGGCCGAGAAAGAGCGCAAGACGCTCTTCAAAACAATTGTCGGCACGCTCAACCACATCTATGTCGTCGACCTGATCTGGCAGGCCCATCTCGAGGGACGCGAGCACGGTCTAAAAGCGCGCAACATGCTATTGCACCCCGAATTGCCCGCGCTCCGGGCGGCACAGCAGAAAATGAACGAATGGATCATCGATTGGGCCGCCGCACAGAGCGAGGGGTCGCTCGACGAGGACGTGCCGTTCACTTTCGTCAACGGCACCCGCGCCTCGATGAAGCGAGGCGAGATGTTTCTCCATCTTGTGACCCACGGCTCGTATCACCGCGGCTGGGTGGCGGAGATGTTCTTTGAGGCCGATGCACGACCGCCGCAGCCCGATCTTTCCGTCTTCCTCTGCGACGCGCCGCGCCAGGGGCGCTAGAACCGAGACCGGGCCCGGAGCCCCTCGAGCCCCTCCTACCCGAGCAGCGAGATCAGCGCCGCCGGGTCCTCCTTGCCGCGGCCGCGCGCTTTGAGCAGGCGGTAGAGCGCGCTCGCCAGCGCCGTCATCGGCAGCGACGTCACCGTCTGCCGCGCCAGGTCGCAAGCCGTGTCGAGGTCCTTGAGCAGGATATCGGCGGCGGCGAGCGGCGGATCGTAGCTGCCGCTGGCCATGCGCCGGCCGAAGATCTGCAGCGGCAGGGAATCGGCGAACCCACCCTTGAAGCAGTCGGGCAGCCGCGCCGCGTCGACGCCGGCGTCCTGCGCCAGTTTGATCGCTTCGGCGATGACGGCGAGGTTGCAGCCGACGATCATCTGATTGCACAGCTTGGTGGTTTGCCCGGCGCCGAGCGGGCCCATCGCGGTGATGCTGGCGGCGAGCGCGGCCAGCACCGGCCGCGCGCGCTCGATCGCGGCCGCATCGCCGCCGGCCATGACGACGAGTCGGCCCTGCTCGGCGCCGGGAACGCCGCCCGAGACCGGCGCATCGATCCACGGGGTACCGCGCTCGCGCCGCAGCCGCTCGCCGAGGCGCCGCGTCGCCTCGGGGCTGATGCTGGAGAAATCGACGAGGATCGCCGGCGGCGCGATGCTCTCGGCGACGCCACCCGGGCCGAACACGACCGCTTCCACCGCCGCCGCATCGGTGACGCACAGCATCACGATCTCGGCGCCGCGCGCGGCGTCGGCCGGGCTCGCCGCGGCCCGGGCGCCGCGCGCAACGAGCGGCGCGAGCTTGTCGCGGTTGCGGTTCCACAGCGCGACATCGTGCCCGGCCGCGACGAGCCGCCGCGCCATCGGCGCGCCCATGAGGCCGATCCCGATAAAGGCGAGCTTCATGACGACGTCTCCTTGGGCCATTCGACCGCGCCGGCATGCGTCACCGCGCCGAGATGGGCGGGGCCGACCGTGGCGGCGTATTTCTGCAGCAGCCCCGACAGCGGGGCGCGCTCGGGCGGGCGCCAGCGCGCGCGCCGCCGCGCCAGCTCGTCCTCGCCGATCTGAAGCTCGATGGTGCCGGCAATGCCGTCGATGCGGATCGGATCGCCATCCTCGACCAGCGCCAGCGTGCCGCCCGCCGCCGCTTCCGGCCCGGCATAGCCGATGCACATGCCGCGGGTTGCGCCGGAAAAGCGGCCATCGGTGAGGAGCGCCACCTGTTCGCCCATGCCCTGGCCATAAATGAGCGCGGTGACGCCCAGCATCTCGCGCATGCCGGGGCCGCCCCGCGGCCCTTCGTAACGGATGATGATGACCTCGCCCGGGCCGTAGCGCCGCGCGGCGATGACGGCCATGCAATCCTCTTCGCGGTCGAACACCCGCGCCTTTCCTTCGAAGACGGGATTGCGCAGCCCCGCGACTTTGAGGAGCGCGCCGTCGGGGCAGAGATTGCCGGTGAGCACGACGACACCGCCCGTCGGCAGCAGCGCCTCCTCGAGCGGGCGCACCACGGCGCCGTCGGGCGGCGGCGCCACGGCCACCGCTTCGGCGAGGGTGCGGCCGCTGAGTGTCGGCACGCCGCCATCGACATGGCCGCCGCGCAGCAGCTCCTTGAGCAGCACCGGAACGCCGCCGATGGCGTGGACATCGACGGCGTGGAACCTTCCGGCCGGACGCAGATCAGCGATGAGCGGCGTGCGGCGGAAAACAGCGCCGATATCGGCAAGGGTGAAGCGGAGGCCGGCCTCATGCGCGATCGCCGGCAGATGCAGCGCCGCATTGGTCGAGCCGCCGGTGGCGGCGACGAGAGCCGCGGCATTGGCGAGGCTGGCGCGCGAGACGAGATCGCGCGGCAGCGGGCCGCCGCGGCGCAGCCGTTCCATGGCCGTGAGGCCGGCGGCATGCGCCAGGGCCGGGCGCTGGCCATGCACCGCCGGCAGCATGGACGAGCCGAGCGGCGCCAGGCCCAGCGCCTCGCTCACCATCGCCATGGTGTTGGCGGTGAATTGGCCGGCGCAGGCGCCGATGGTCGGCAGGCACGCGGCTTCGAGCGATTTGAGCTCGCTTTCCGCCATGCTGCCGGTCATGACCGCGCCGACGCCTTCATAGCTGTCGAGCACGCTGACGGCGCGGCCGTGCCAGTTTCCAGGAAGCGCGCTGCCGCCGTAAAGAAAGACGCCGGGTACGTTGACGCGCACCATGCCCATCATCACGCCGGGCAGCGTCTTGTCGCAGCCGGCAAAGCCGACCAGCCCGTCATAGCAGTGGGCGCGCATGACTGCCTCGATGCTGTCGGCGATCAGCTCGCGCGAGATCAGGCTGAACTTCATGCCCTGATGGTTCATGGCGATGCCGTCGGAGACGGCGATGGTGGTGAATTCGCGCGGCGTGCCGCCGCCCGCGGCGATGCCTTCCTTCGCATGCGCCGCCTGGGCCCGCAGGCCCATGGTGCAGGGCGTCACCTCGGCATCGGTGGTGACGACGCCGATGAAGGGCTTCGCCATCGCCGCCTCGTCGAGCCCCATGCCGCGCATGAAGGCGCGGTGCGGCGTGCGGTCGAGCCCGTCGGTGGTGATGCGCGAGCGAAGAGGGGGGGTGGTCACATGTACTCTCCTGTTCCTGTCGCAAGCATGCGGGCTGTTTTACGGCATTCCATAGATCCGTATCGCGATGTACATGGCCAGCATGCCGAGCAGAAAGCCGCCGAAAACATGCAAGACCGGACGGCCTTGTGTCGGGCTCAAGAAGAAATACCCGATAACCAGAATCAATAGCCAGGTGACAATGACGGCGATCACGTATCGGCCGAGCCGTGACCCGAAAAATTGGGAAATAACGCTCATGGCGAGGTCCTTTCCGATCAGCAGCCAGAGTTGCGCCTTTGACTCGGCGGCGTCTTCGAGGTCGGCGAAGTTTTGCAGCATCTCCGCGCGATGCCGTTGCAGGAATGACGGCGGGTAGAGCTCCAACAGCCGCGCGTAGAGGCGTAACGACCGAGACGGCTCCGGCCGCGCGACGGTCGTCATGGCGTCATGCCTCCCCGAGCTGGCGGCGCGCGACGCGGGCCACGCGCGACAGCCGCTCCGTTTCGGCGCGCAAGGTGGTTTGCCCCAGCGCCGTGAGCCGGTAGTAGATGCGGCGCGGGTCTTGCGTGTTGCCCTTGGCAACCAGGCCCGCCTCGATCATGCGGTCGAGCGAGCCGTACAGCGTTCCCGGACCCATTTTCACCGTGTCGCCCGAATCCGCCTTGACCTGCTGCATGATGTCGTAGCCGTGACGCTCCTTGCCGAACAAGGCGAGCAGGATGTGGAAGACGGCAGGCGTCAGCGGCAGCGGCGGTGGCGACTTGCTCATATGGTCAGGGTATATCCGTGGCGGATATAGTCAATGACCGAGCGGGTCGCTGAGCGGGTTACATCGAGTTAATCTGTCGGAAGGTCGGGCGTAACACCGCGATCTATATCCCTCGACGAGACGCCGAGCATTGGTGCGCGACGTCGCCCGGAGAGAGACACACAAATGCGACGCCCCGATCTTCTCCTGCCCGCAGACGAGCATACCGGCTCCATCAACAACGAGTTCATCATCCGCCAGGAGCTCGGCTGCGATCTAGGCTCCCGCCAAGGCGTCGTGCTGCAGATGGTCGGCGAGAGGATGACCTATCGTCTCATGCGGCTCTGCAAGGAGGGCGCCGCGGCCCACGCCCGCAATAAGTGAATCCCCCGCTCACCCCGCAGCCTCATCCGCCCCGCGTCACCACGCGCGCTCCCAGTCCTCACCAGGACAGCCAAAAAGCCCGCCGTTTCAGGCGGGCTTTCGTCCTCCAGCGCGCCGTGCGATAAATCGGATCGGGCCCTGCGTACCGGATGGGCGTCCGGGCCTCGCTATTTTACGCCAAATCGCTCGGCGAGCATGTCTTTGCGCGCGAAGGGGAAGCCCGACATGATCAACCTAAGCGGTATCGGCCACGTTCTGCTGCGAGTCGCCGACGAAGAAGCGTCAAAGCGGTTCTACCGCGACGTGATGGGGTTGCGCATCGCCGAGCAGGACCCAAAGCACGGCGGCGTGTTCATGACGCTGGGCGACGGCTTTCATACAATCGATATTGTGCAGCATTCCGCAGGCAAGGATGCGCCGAGACCGCAGCGCGGTCAGCTTGGGCTCGCGCATATCGCGTTCAGGGTTGCCAGCTACGCGGCGTTGCGCGAAGCCTATACCCACCTGCTCAAATCTGGCGTCGAGATCCAGCGTGCCGCCGACCATGTCTGCCAGCGCAGCATCTATTTCGCCGATCCCGACGGCAATGGTCTGGAGATCTATTATGAGATGCCGCGGGCGCTGGAGCTGTTTCCGCACGGCCGCGGCGACGAGGACGAAGTGCTGCCGCTAAGCAGCGCAGGCGACCCGCTCCCCCAATGGCTGATGGAGGAGTGGCCCGGCCCGGCTGCGATGGCGAAGGTCGAACGGCTGCGCCGCCCGGCAGCCGCAGCCGTCGATTGACCTCCCCGAGACGCGCCATGGGCAGGCGTTCACCTTGGCGATCGTTTCAGTGATGCTCTGTATTGCCTCCACAGAGGCCTGCGTTGCCTCTTGGATCGTCGCTGTCTGAATGGGACGACGGCTGCTCACATCACCTTCTCGACCGTAATCGGCAGATCGCGCACCCGCTTGCCGGTCGCGTGATAGACCGCGTTGGCGATCGCCGGCGCGACCGAGACGGCCGTCAGCTCGCCCAAGCCCTTGGCGCCGAGCGGGCTTGCCTCGGCGTCGAAATCGCCGACGAAATGCGCGTCGGGATCGGGGATGTCGGCGTTGCTCGGCACGAGATATCCGGAGTAGTTCCGGTTGAGGAAGCGTCCGAGCGCCGGGTCTGTCTCCGATTGCTCGAGGAGAGCCTGGCCCACGCCCCAGATGATGCCGCCGATCGCCTGGCTGCGCGCCGTCTTGGGGTTGATGATCCGGCCGGCATCGTAGGCGCCAACGAAGCGCTGGAGACGCACCAATCCGAGCTCGGGGTCGACGCGAACCTCGGCATAGACGGCGCTGAAGCTGAAGATGGCCTTCGCTCCCTCCGCCTCCGGCACCGGATCGTAGCTCCCGTCGCCGATCAGATGGGGAAGCCCGTTGCGCGCGAGGAGCTCGGCATAGGTGACGCCGAGATTGAGATAGTGCGAAGCGCGCCCCTCGGGGCGCGGCGGCACCTCGATCGCGACGATCAGGTCACCGCGCTTCAGCACGGTCTCGGTCTCCGGTGTGGTCCCTGGCAGGCGGTGGAATTCGGCGAACGCGATCGACCGCTCGCCGCTCGCGCCGCGGACGATGACCTGCGCATCGAGCGCCGCCAGCGCCACAGCCAGGTCCGACGGGTTGGTCGCGACGCAACCATCGGACCATCCGAAGATGGCGTGATTGCGATTGAGCCCATGGCGCGCCGCGCAGCCGGAACCCGGCCGCCGCTTGTTGCAAGGCAGGTCGTCCTCATCGCGGAAATAGGCGCAGCGCGTCCGCTGCATGATGTTGCCGCCGATCGAGGCCATGTTGCGCAGTTGGCCGGAGGCCGAGAAGAGCAGCGCCTCGGCGATGACCGGGAAGCGGTTGCGGACCTCGGGATGCACGGCCACGTCGCTCATTCGCGCCAACGCGCCGATGCGCAGCGCCCTCCGGGCGTGCGTCGATCCGCGCCATGTCGGGGAGACCATTGATGTCGAGCAGGCGCGCGGGAAGCGTTGCGCGGTCCTTGATGAGCCCGAGAAGGTCAGTGCCGCCCGCGATGAAGGCGAGCTCGGGGTCTTGGGCGTGGGCCGCGATCGCGGCTGATACATCATGAACCCGCAATAGCGCGAAGGGATGCATCGGTCAGCTCCGCTTCGCCGCTTCGGCCACGGCGGCAACGATGTTGGGGTAGCAGGAACAGCGGCAGAGATTGCCGCTCATGCGCTCGCGGATTTCCGCCTTCGACAGATCCGCCAGGCTGAAGGGACGCTGCAGATCGGCCGTGGCCGCGCTCGGCCAGCCCGCTTTCGCCTCCTCGATTGCGGCGACGGCGGACATGATTTGCCCCGGCGTGCAGAAGCCGCATTGGAATCCATCCTGTTCGATGAAGGCGGCTTGGACGGCGTGAAGCTGGCCGTCATGCTCCAGCCCCTCGATGGTGGTGATCTGCTTCCCCTCCTGCATCGCCGCCAAGCTCATGCAGGAAAGGATGCGGCGGCCTTCGACATGGACGGTGCAGGCGCCGCACTCGCCGCGGTCGCAGGCCTTCTTCGTCCCGGTCAGCGCCAGGTCCTCGCGCAGCGCATCGAGCAGC
>DATJLU010000061.1:0-2243 GCA_035509275.1 Allostellaceae bacterium
AGCATCGTCGCTCAGAATTCCGGTCTTCGCCGCGATCGAGGTCAGGACGGCCTGCCGTCGAATGAACGGAATTCGCCCGATCGGTCCTGCCGCCAGGTCGCGGAGGAAAGCCAATGCCGCACCGTCCGACTGGAAGACCGGGGTCAGCAGCCGGCTGGCCAGTCGGTAGAAGGCGACGCGCCGCCGGCGGCCTTCCCAATAGGCGGCGAGGCGAGACGCGATCTCGCGTCCTGACAGATTTTCCTCGGCGAGCGCGACGCTCACGGCCTCGGCGTCGCGCAAGGCTTGTGTCGCGCCCTGCCCGAGCTGCGGACTGGTCCCGTGGGCGGCATCACCCACCAGGAGAACGCGTCCGACATAGGGAGGCGACGCCCAGACATCGCGGTAGGTTGCGTGCTGAAAATCCTCGTGCGCGAGACCCTCGACAAGCGCGCCGGCGTCCGGCCAAACCCGTCGCACGGCGTCTTTCCAGGATTGCAGCGGCGTCGCGCGCCACGCCGCGACGGCATCGTTTCGGATGCTCCAATAGATGGCCGCAACCCGCCGACCCTCCGCGCGCCCGGTCGGCAGGACGCCGACCATCACCTGCGTTCCTGCGCAGCGCTGGACCAGCGTGTCGTCGGGCCAGCCGGCGGGAATTTCGACCGTCGTCCACAGACAGCCCCAAGGATAGAGCCGTGCCCGGCGCCGCAAGCCGGCGGGCAGCACCGAAGCGTGAGTTCCGGAAGCGAGGACGACGAAGTCATAACTCTCGCTTTGTCCCGACCGGAAGGTCAGCATGGCCTGATCGCCGCGATTGTCTGCAGCTATCACCTCGACGCCCGCCTTCACGGTTACGCCTGCCGTGACGGCGGGTTCGAACAGGGCGTTCCAGATCGCGGGACGGGTCAGACCGAAGGCGCAGAGTCCCGCATCCACGCGGGCATAATCGACGTCGATCAGCTGCGCGCCGGCCGTCGTCCTGCTGTCGATGCGCGTGATCCGGGAGGCCGAGCGAGACAGCAACGACAGCCCGCCGATGTCGGCGAGGATGGCAGCGCCGGGCGGCTGGAGGAAAAGGCCGGCGCCGAGCGGTCGCGGCGCGGCCGAGCGTTCCAGCAGATCAACCGAATGACCGGCGCGGCGCAAGAGAACGGCCGTGCCCAGACCTGCGATTCCGGATCCGACGATGCCGATGCGCACGCCTGCCTCCTGTCTGCGCCGGTTCCCCTGCGGCGCGCGGGCGTAAGCCGCAATTCCGGTGATCTCAACCGGAGAGCGTGGGCATCGTCAATGTCGATTCGGCCGCCCCAGCCTCGCCGTCGCCTCGCCAGAGCGTCGACACGATAAGTGGTATGGCGAGGAGCACAACGGGTACGAGCAGGCTGCCCTCGGGGCCTGCACTGCCGCCGGTGAGCCAGGTCGGGCCGTGAAATTCGGAATTCAGCAAGCTTCCCGACATCACGATGCCGCTGTTGGGCACGCCGAAAACGAAGCTCTCGGCATAGTCCCAACTGCCATGGAGGCCGACCGCGAACCACAGCGACCCCGTGCGCCGGTAGGAATAGGCGAGCACCAATCCGAAGACCGCCACCGAGACCATTCCGGCGACGGTTTCTCCGGGGTTGAGGGCGTGCGCCAGCGCGAAAAGGATCGACATGGTCACAGCGGCTGGCCAAAACGAAATGCTTTGCGCGAGCGCCGTCAGCGCGTAGCCGCGAAACAGGCTCTCTTCCGAAACCGCGACGGCGATCATCAGCAACCCATAGAGGGCCCCGCTGACGAGAGTTTGCGCATCGACGGGATTGGCTCGATCCACCGTAAAGACCGAAGCAAAATGCAGCACCACCAGCAGCAGCGCCATCAGCGCAAATCCGGTCGCGATGCCGATCAGCAAACGGCGCCGGCGCCGATCGCCGCTCCAGCCAAATTCGCGAAGCGATCGCCCGCCGACCCACGCCATCAAGGCGGTGGCGGCCAGGGCGCCAAAACTCTGCGAGGCGACCTGCAGCGCCATGGCCACTTCGACCGGCACCGTTCGGGTCGTTGCATCAATCACCGCAAACTCGACGAGCAGCCAGGCCAGAAGAAAACAAGTGCCGACAGCGAGAACGATCGACAAAACGACAAATCCAAGGAATCGCAAAAACGCAAGGCCGCGCCCCTTCACGCTGGGGGCGGCGAGAAACGGATCATCGGTTCGCTCGGCTCTGCTCACGCCCCGCAGCTTGCTTTGCCTAGTGTGAGCAATGGGTAAACGCCGC
>DATJLU010000062.1:0-38477 GCA_035509275.1 Allostellaceae bacterium
GTACGCAGCGGGCGGGTTCACGAAATCAAGTCCGCACTGATCCTTCAGCCGGGACCCGCGGCCCTTACAGAGGGGCTTGCCGCGTTGGAGGCGATCATCTGCGGAGAAACGTCGTCGTCGCTGTCAGCGATGTGAAGCCCCCAAAAAAGCCCGTCAGCCCGTCTACGCCGCGGCTCGGAATAGCAAGTTGAGATGGCTGCGTGCCCCCGCAACCATCTCAACTTGCGACGCAAATTCGCGCAGACCGGCCGCTCCTAGTGGGCGGCCTTTCTGTGTCTGCAAATTCTGATGGGTGCGCCCTCCCGCAACCATCTCAACTTGCGAACCGGGCAAGTTCTGATCTGAGCCGGTCCCCGCAACCAACTTGAAAAGCCGCACATCGTGCGGCTTTTTTGCATTGCACAGGCACCGCCGCTTCGGCTCGGACGAGCCGGGCGAGCCAACTCCCTAGGGGAGCTTGTAGTGAAGTTCGCCGGCCTCGAGGCTCCCGGTTCCTTCTTCTTTGGCCGCGCCGTTCGGAACCGGAGTGATCTGCCGGGAGTCAGGGCGGATCGTCACTTTTCCGCCGCCGGAGATTCCCTCGAACTTCTTCGTTCCACCTGTCAATTTTAGATCGCCGTCGCAGCCGATCATATAGACGCCCGTGCACTCGATGTCCGCGTAGATCTGCGCGCCGTCCTGCGCGGTGATGGTGCAACGGCCTCGCCCTCGCTCCTTTCCGTCGTCGAGTCCGAGCTCAAGGATGGCAGGGCAGGTCATCAGCCCAGATCGGATCAGCCCGTTCTCGGTGTCGACGTATACCGGGCCGGATAGAGACCCGACGAACGTCGCCTCGTGCGGACCGGTCTGGAGGGTGCGGCCCTCGCCCTGCCATATGACGAAAATTTTAACCGTCGCTTCTTCGCTCGCCTGTGTCCGGGCCGGTTCGGCCCCGACCATCACAATCGCTGCGCTGAAGCTTAGCGCGACGCTCAAAGCCCTCATGGCCCTCATGGCATCCCTCGTTGACGATCGGTGCTGTCAGTTCGTGTTCCCGTCTGCCCCATCTGAAATTGTCGTCAATCAAAATTGATATAGACGGCGTCTCCTCCGAGAGACAAAGCCAATCCCTGACGTTCAGCCTTGAGCTCGAGCACGACGCCATTGCTGTTTTTGAGCCAAAGCTTGCCTGCGCTCGCTTCGCCCAGGGCATAGCCGTAGCGTCCCTGAACATAGGCGCCGGGAAAGAATCGCGGGTCGGTGAGGTTGTAGACGTTGCCGACGGCGGTAATTTTTGAAACGCCGAATCCGCCAATCCCCAGCCCACCGATGGAAAATTTGTAGGTTCTGCCCTGAAACTGCAGCGTTCCTCCGCCGAGATTGCCGCTGCCGATGAACGCAAGCTGAATCTGCTCGATGCGGACCGATCCGGACTTGACCATCGTCTCGTCCGCGATCGCGCTGCCATAACACATACCGAGCATCGCTCCGGCCAACGCAAGGGAGCAAAGCCGGACCGGTGCTTGGCGAGCCGTTCCCCACCTGGTGTTCCATCTCCGTGCCATTGTCAGAAACTCCCGATCGCAGGCGCGTTTATCCGTCGGCTGCGACATCACCCAGACGCAATATTCTGGTAGCAGGCCTCGCCGCGTCGCCACATAAGGCGAGCACCGGATATCCCACCGCGGCGAACCCGTAGGGGTCCTCCCGCTGACTGGCGCCGACAAGGGCTCGCCAGGCGCTATTGCTGGGTTGAGACTTTCAACCGGAAGAATTCGGTGGTCGATTCGATACGAAGATGGTGCAGGGTTCTCTGCAGGAGCAATCTTCCAGGCACGTGAATGCTCCAGGGCTATAGCGCCACCGAGCCTGGATCACGCGGTTCCTCCGACAAGCGACGTCGATAGAGCGACGGTGAGATCCCGGTCCAGCGCTTGAACGCGCGAGTGAAGTTGCTGACGTCGCTGAAGCCAAGCAGAAACGTTATCTCGGTCACCGAAAGGGCGCGGTCCACCAGGTACCCAAGTGCAAGCTCCTTGCGCGTTTCGTCCAGCAGTTTTAGGAAGTTGGTGTTGCGCTGGGCGAGCTTCAGGCGCAACGTTTCTTCGCTCATGGATACGTCGCCTGCTACCTTTCGCCGGCTGCAGTCGCCGCTCGACAGCCGCTCGATGATCTTCGCCCGAACGCGTCCCACGACATCGGCCTTATCAAGTCGCGCTAGGTAGTCCGTGGCGATCCTATCGTTGTACTGGGCAAGCTCGGGGGAAGCGCCACTCAGCGGCTCTTCCATCACCGCAGCCGAAAAACGAATCACCATCTCGGGCTGCTCGAAGAGTGGCAAGACGCCGAAGCAAGCCGCGTATGGAGCGGGTCCGTCGAGCGGACACGGATGGAGGAATTCGATCCGCAATGGCGCGAAATCGGGGCGAGAGAGGAGGCGCATGAGGTGCAGCATAAAAGCCGCCCAGGCGTCCTCGGCCTCACCAGCGATCCGAGTCAAAGGATGAAACCGAAGCGCGATTTCGTCGGGAGCGCGATCGACGTGCAGCGTGACCGACTGCGTCACCAACGCAAAGTACCGCTCCAGCCGGAGGCAGAAGTCCAGCAGCGTTTTGCTCGCGAGCAGCGCATAGCCAAGCGCATGGATATTCGATACGCGGATGAACTGAGCGACTGTGAGGCCGAAATATGGATCACACGTCGCCTCGACGCAGTGCCTGAACAAAGCCGCCGTTGCGGATACAGACAGGCGATCGGTTGGATCGTTGCGGATAGCCTGCCGAACGCCGGCGGCGCGAAACACGTCTCCACTGTCCATACCTTTGTATTCGAGCGCCTGGGCGATCGCCGTGACGGGTCCAGCCATCAGCGTAAGCCGCCCGACGTCGGGCATCGGGGTAAAGGCCGAAGGCGTAGCTTTTGTGGCTCGCGGCCGGTTCGAGGGCATGCTCTATCGCAAGCGTCTGAATCTCCGCAGCTAACGCAGCGCAGTCTAGCGCGGCTGGAAAATGCGACCCAACGCCAAAAATTGTGGGTGAAGCCCTCCCGAGACCAACAATTTACCGCCAGGGACCAGCGTCCGCGCGCCACCGCGTGTAGTTTCATTTCCTCGCATCAGCTCAGAGGCATCGTGTCAACGTCATGGAGGAAGGCGCCGATCTTCAGCTCGAAGAAATCACCGAGCTGGCGCAACGTCTCGCCTGGCTCATCGACTCCTTTTTGCGGCACACGGTCGATGCGCTCCACGCGGAAGGATGGAACTCGGGCCAAACCTTTGCGCTGCGAGCAGAATTGGTGCGAGTGGCGAACTGCGCCGAGAGGGCGAAGCGCCGGGGCGGAACATTCCTCCCCTAACTGCGCGGCTCCCATAGCTTCCGCGCACCACAATGCCCCTTGAGCTCGATACGCAACGCTGAGCGATGATCTACCCATGGGGCTCGTGTAAAAACGCGGGCGATTTCAACCTATGGTTTAGAACCCCTTCGTAGGAGTCGCGTAGACGATTTGCTGACTCGGCAGCGGACGCGTCCGTTCCCGGCGCTGACCGGCATCCTAACCCTTCAACACGTGCGCGAAGCCGTCATGAAGTTGTCGCACGGCTGCCATCGACAGCGTGAGAACCCTGATCCCTCTCTCGGTTTCAACCTGCACCTCGAGGACGCGCGATTGCTGATCGTCTTGGGAGCGCTCGGTTATCGAGACGACATTGCTGATGAACACAGATCTTCTCATAGCGCCCCTCCCGGCAGGCGTAGTCCATCGTCGTCGAACGGGGTTGTGGATGGTAGCGGCGGGCCATTTATCAATCGTTTACTTGGCGCGAGAGGAGGTCAGCTAGAGCCGCTCGATGCCGGCTCGCCGGGATACTGGTCCTACGCACACGGGCGCGGCCAAATAGGACACGATGCGGATCCGTTCTTCAAGGATCGCGGGCGAAGAACATCATCGAAGTTTATGGAATTTGTACGAGACGCGCGACGGCCGGCATTCCAGCGGCGAATTTTTGTGCCGGGACGGATACTGTCACCTATCCGGCTTCGACGACCTTCACCTGAAACAATTGTGCCCAACCCTCCAGGTCCTGGAGCATCAAGGTCGCTACCCGGGCTACGCCAGCCCCAAGGTCCTGCGATGCCATCGCGCGGGAGAGATCCAGCCGGCAGAGGCGTGCTCTAGACAATGCGAGATCGCGGCACATGCGCCGGGACTGCGCGGCGAGCAACGGCATTTCGGAATAGGCGCGAATACCGATGGATGCGGCGGAGAGTCCGGGCAGGACGATGGCAAGCAGCCCGAACAGATGTACCCAACAATGATCCCATTGGTGAGTGCTGGCCCATATCTCGAGAAGGACGACGAGGAAGACGAGAAAGAAAGAAAACTCGCCTAAGCAAGTGAGCATCAAGCTGGCGCGATGCATGCGCCGGCGCCTTCTGCGGTGGTAAAGAATCTGGTTGTCGAGAAGTTCCCGTACCGCCGCCGCGCGCGCCGCGCGCAGTGTCTCGGGCCCAATTGTGCCCTGCGGCAAGGGTCCGGCACGTTGCAGAGCGGCAAAAAGCCAAGCCACCCAAACGGCGCGATCGTGCGGTGCGATGTCGTAGCGCAGGCGGCCGGCACGGCCGGTTGCGGTTGCCTCTGTCTCCTTAGCCGTTGCCGAGAGCGACCAGCCTATCGGCGCAAGCGCCTGCTGCTTACGGCACAACTCTGCCAACAATCGGTACTCTATCGAGCGCTCATGCCAATGGCGCCTCTGATTTTCAAGCACGAGCAGGAAGATGCCGAAGAGTGCCAAAAGCTCGAGCGCGGCGGCCGCCAGCCTCATCCTGCCGGGCACACAGACCGGCGCAGCCAGCGACTGCGAGATGGCCGCAAGCGTCAGCGCCACCCACGCGAGCCCAAACACCAAAACATAGACCGACCGGTAGCGATCGGCATAGGCGGTGGCGAGCTCATCAGAGGGTATGTAATGCGCGTGCCACCAAAGACCCGGCGCGCGCTCATTCTTTGGGCTCGGCCACGGTGACGGAGATGACTTGCCCAACAACCGCTCGCGAGCCGCCGCGGACACCATCCATGCGAAGAAGCGCCAAAGCCAGCGATCCTTCTGACGCGTCTCGTAAAAGAAAATCACCCAAGGCGCCCGCCATGGTGGATCGCGCCCCATGCTGGGGAAGACCGAGCCGGCGGCGCGGCGCGCGAACGCGAAGGTGCGGTCCAGCACTCGCGTTAGATAATCAAACGGGGTTGCATGCTGCGTCCCATAGTGACGGGGCTGAGCGGGCGGCAGCACGATCCGCTGAAGGTAACGGCGCAACGGCTCCGCTACGCCAGGTGCCCGATCACGTAGACGCAAGGCTTCGGCGCTGTCCAGCCAGCGTGGCGGAAGATCCTGCGACGCGTGCAGCCAGCAGATCGCCGGGCCGCCGTCCGCAGCATAGCGGACAATGTCGGCGGTTCCGCCGAGCCCCCGATCGGACATGCCATCCCAGATGGCAATCAGCAGATCACAGTGCCTCACCACGAACCGGCCGACCGCCTGGTAGGCGCGGTTGATATCGGCTCCGCGATCACCATCGAGCGCGAACCAGGCGGTACCCGCACGGGCAAGCAGGGCCCGGAATTGAGTGATATCTTCGACAGCCGAAAGTGGCGGCTCCCAATCGTCTTCGCATCCGGTGAAATCCTCCTCATAGTCTCGTTGCGGGAAGGGCATCGGTACGTGCAACTGATAACCCAGAGCCAGTGCCTCTTCCGCAACCAGCCGGTCGCTGCCCCGCGCGAGCGGGCTGAGCACGCGCAGGATGGGGTACTGTGATGTCGCGTCATCATGGGCGTAGCCAGCGCTAGCCGCGCGGTCCGCGGCTAAGCGTTGCATCTGCTCCTTTACATCAGCAAGCAGCGTGCGCAGCTGCGTCCGCAAACGCGGGAGCTGTTCCGCCCGCAAGCTGCGCGCCCCGGTAATGCCGACGCGGATCGCGAACGGCGGTCGGGCGGGGGTGAAGTTCGAGGCAGAAATCATGAGGGTTCAGAGAGAAACGCTGCAAAGGTTGCTCAAAGTAGACTTTCGAGACGTCGATGAGTCGTAGCCAGCTGAACGCTTGATGAACGTCGGCTCGCAATGGAGGCAGGTGAGGCAGACCCTGCCTCCGAAGGCGAACTCCCACTCAATTTGGCGTTCGCGGCCTGCTTACCGGTGGCGTCTCTTTCGGCGCCGCGCTCTCGCTCCCACGGTCACGGTGTTCGGAGAGAGCGGGCGATGTGGCTTCGCCCGGTTTATCCGCCCAGTCAGCCGGCGACCGGGTCAACGTTGAATAAGTATCTATACTGTATATATCCGCGCGAAACCTTCTGACGACGTCCTTGACCCATCGTTCCGAGCCGAGCTTCAGGAAAACCCCGTTCATCACGTCGACTTCGTCGAGCACGCATTGAAGCTGATGTTTTTCCTCTTCAGATAACGCAGAGCTCCGGTCCTTCGTCCAAACACCCAGCGTCGGATCGTAGCCGACTGAGCTCCAAATGATCTGTTCGCACTTGGGCCAACGTTTGATCATGTATCCCAAGATCGTACGCGCCGTGCGCTCGTGTTTGCCGGGACCTGCGAAAGCGTCAATCAGCTCTTCCGCCTGATTGGTTCGAGAGGCGGCCTCAACCAAGATATTGGTGAGCGCATTGCAAAATCTCACGCGGAACGGCGTGTTCGGATCCGGCACATCGAGCTTGCCCAAGAAACGGTTCAAAACCTCATACCGCATCCGGTAGGCCAGACGCATGGTCGACAGCAGCACGGCCTCATTCGGCGGCAAGTCGCTCAGCAGGTAGCCGCCAACATCCTGAACGAATAAAACTTCACATTCGATTTGCCGCTTGTTTCTTTCGACTCGGTATAACACCGGCCGAAACCGCAATCCGGTACTGGGGTTGACATGGAGAGCTTGAATCGGCTGGACGATGCTGCCGTCGCGAATGTGCGAGAGCGCTCTGACAAGCTCGCGCGTCCACGCCTTATTGACACCGGCTCCAGCCACTCTGATGAACTCGGGCCAGGGCACGCGCTCGGCGAATTCGGGAAAGAATGCCATAACATTGTTGAACGCGCCGGGCTCGCCTGACACGGTTGTATCCGCCGGCATCTCGGCTTCCGTGATCTTTGCTGGATCCGGAACATTGATTTTGATGTGCTGGCAAAATTCATGGCGCCGTGCGGCTTGCCCGAAGATGCCGCAAATATCATCGGTGGCACGGTCGAGGACCTCCGGATCGTTGGCAAGACCGTTAGGATCCACGAGCGAATAGTATCTTTGCAGCAGTTTGCGTACATTCTCGTGCGTCGCGATTACGGCTTGTCGATCGCTTATTGTGCTGGGCGGCTCCTGTTCGCCGTGATGAATGCAAATTACGCGTCTTTCCGGTGCGTTCGGCAGCGGCGAGGACAGGTCCTGACCGGTGTCGAGCTGTAAATGGATCGCTGACGAGTGCTTGCCGTCGTAGATTCCAACTTCGAAGCAGCACCATGACCAGTTCTGGTCCTCTCCCGTGTAGAGGAGCAAAAGCCAGTTAGCGTCCTCAAGTGCGCCTCGGATCACTTCGCGCCAATTGGCGCCATGAGCGATCCCTTCCGAGACGAACACCTTCGGTTGGTCTTCTTTTCTGAGACCGCGCAGCAGCACGCTCTTGATCGCGCGCGCAATGCGCGCATCTTGAGACTTTCGGCTGATGAAAATTTGGAACGGCATTTGCCCCCCTTTGCCCTAAACAGGCACTCAGGAAGGTGCACGTGTTTGCTGAATAAAAAATGGGCGGCACAACAAGATAATGTCAACACCAAAATGGTGTAAGCGCGCGATTGGCTTGCACGCGAGTAGGATGTGAAACTTCAGGCTCAGACGTCCGACTCTACTGGTCGCGATCGGCTCGGACTGAAGGTAGCAAACTGCCCCGCCCTCTTCCGAACACAGCTTCAAATGTCGATCGCTGCGCCCCCGAAACCAGCCTGATCCGCACGCCGCCCGGTTTTTTCCACCGAGGGTGGCGCGCCGCTACGACGGCCGGTCAGTACGGCACGAAATTCATCGCGATCCCGTTGATGCAATAGCGCTGATGGGTGGGCGGCGGACCGTCGGGGAAGACATGCCCGAGATGGCTGCCGCAGGTCGCGCAGTGGACTTCGGTTCGCACCATGCCGTGGGATCGGTCGGTCGAGGTCTCGACGGCGCCGGCGACCGGCTCGTCGAAGCTCGGCCAGCCCGTGCCGCTCTCAAATTTGCGCTTGCCTTCGAACAGCGTCTGGCCACAGCCGACGCAGGAAAATTTGCCGGGCCGCTTCTCCAGCAGCAAGGCGCAGCTCCCGGGCGTCTCGGTCCCATGGGCCCGCATCACCTCATACTGCTCCGGGCTCAGAAGCCGGCGCCACTCGGCATCGCTGTGCGTGACCTTGTAGGGCTTGTCCATTGTCAGGGCTCCGTCTGATGCCACCGCCGGCACCGTATTCGGTGAAGCTGTCTCGATCGGTGGAATATGGCTGCGCCGCCCGTCAATTTACAGCGCCGCTGACCCTGGCTGTCCGGCAGCGGAAGGTCTGCGGCGCGTCGCCCAACGCTCGGGCGCGAGCCTACCCGAAGCGATCGCTGCCGCTAATAGCCGGGTCTCGACGATCCCGATGCCGCCACGCCCTGGTTGTAGCCGTTCTGATAGGCGGCGTCCTCGCTCTTCTTGTAGTGGTCGTAGAGCACGCCGCCGACGAGCCCGGCACCGGCGCCGATCGCTGCTCCCATGCCGGCATTCCCGGCCATGGCGCCGATCAGGGCGCCCGCCCCGGCGCCGCCCAGCGTACCGGTCGTGACCCGTTGCTGAGAGGTCGTCATGTTCGAACACCCCGCCAGCAGCGCGACCACGATTGCGACCATGATGCGAGTCATCCAAGCCTCCTCTGCTTCGGCGCGGCAGCTGCGGCGCCGCTAGCTGCGGCAGGGGTAGCGGTCCTTGAGGAACGTAAACATGCCTTCGACCGCGGGACGGTCGAGGACGTCGCTATGCTGATTCGACCAGGCGATGAATTGCGTGATCGCCTCATTTCGCGACGGCGTCGGCGATGGGAAGCAGAAGAGGGGTTTGGCCTTCGTCGCGGCTTCGGCGACGACGTGGTATTGGTAGGCGCCCACCGCGAACCCTTCGCAGAAATTGACCGCCGCCGTCGCCAACGGATCGCTCGGCGGCGTCGCACAGAGCGTCACCAGGTCGCGCGTGGTCTTGACCTGAAAATTCGTTTCCGAGGTGGCCGCTTCAGCGGGACCGGAGAGGCACATCGCCGTGAGCCCTGCCGCCACGATCAGCACCTTGTCCATCATTGCCTGTCTCCGTCGCCGGCGCGGGATATCGCCCGCGGCCCGACCTAGTCTCTGTCGATCGCCGATAGCGGCGGATCGGGTGATCACCCGATGCACCGTGGCTATTCGCCTGACCGGGTGCCTGCCAATGCGACCGCGTCGGCGCGCCGCCTGCAGCTCTCAGGCGATTTCTTGGCGCCTCTCAGCGAAGCACCCGATGCCCGCTCTTGGGGCTGGCGCGCCAAACTCGCCTCGACATCGCGAAACGGAGTGACGTCTGGCCACGGCACTCCGCTTGGTGCGGGCGCGGCGGACATGGCCGCTCCCGCGCCCCTTTTCAGGGCTTCCCCATGTCACGCCTGGGCTCAGCGTGGCGACGAGCTCCCCGAGGCGGTCGACGCCGGGTGTTCGTCCTGCTCTTTCACGACCACCGACAGGGCGGCCGCTTCTTTGACATTCGCTTTGTCCGAGGTCGCAAATTCTTTCGTGCGCTGCTCGACGCTCTCTCCAACCCCAGGGGCGATGCGGCTGTATTTCGCGACGATCGCGGCGGAGCGCTTGGAGGGGCCCGCGCCGGCGTCCTCCACAAAGGGCGGCTCCAGCTCAAAGAGCTGTACGCCGCTTTTTGTCACGACGCATCGCAGCGGCGTGAACAACGCGTAGTCCGGGCCGTTGTCCGGCTTCTTGTGGTGAACCGGATGCCATTCCCCGATAAAAATCGATTCGTAGGATTGCGGATTTTGCTGATTGTGCATCAGGACATAGTCCCATCGCCGAATTTTCGTCGGCGACGCCTCGACATCCTCAGTCGCTGCGAACGCGCCTTTCACGTCCTCCGTGGCGTCGCGGAGCTGCGTCCGAACCGGCACATTCAGATAGAGGGTTTCGCATAGTCTGTCGAAATCATGGGCACGGGCGAGAAGGAATTCGCTTTCGCCCACCTTTATCTTGTCGCCGGCGAGCACCTTTCCGTTCGAATCCCCTTTCCCGCATCCCGTCGCTGCCAGGACGCCGATCAACATCGCCCCGGCGAGCAGCCGGGATGGCGACCTTCTCATCTTCATGACTGCCTCCTGCCAGAGGATCCCATCTCGGCGACCTCGCGCTAACCCGAGTGCTCGGTGAAAACCCCGATCAGGCTCAGGCTGCGCAAGATCACCTGCAGGCCAAGCGCGACCTGGGCGACGCCAAGGACGACGGCGAAGACCTGCAGGACCACTCCCAGCCATTTGAGGATGACGTGCGCGAACAGCATCGCGACCCAATCCATCGGGAGGATCGCCAGCGTGACTCCCGCCACGGTCGCTTTCAGCGCATTGTTATGCTGCGCCAGCGCGACAAAGATGATGATCGCGGCAATGCCGTAGGGCGTGACGATGGTCGGAAACGCCAAGGGACTCACCGCCAGGCGGAGATCGATCGTCCGCGGCTCCTGCTTCGGCCGTTCCGCGGTGGAGAATTGCTCGAGCAGTGTCTGGAGCGCGACCAGGAACAGCACCAGCCCGGCGGCAAGCGCGAGCACCGGCACCGGAATCTTGAAATTGTCGAGGATGTTTCGGCCGAGCACGCCCGCCAGGACCAAGGCCGCCGCGGAAAACAGGATCGCTCGCGTCGCGAGGCGAAGACGGAAGGTGGCATCCATGCCGCGAGTCATCTCGACGAAGGGCGCGAGGATCTTGATCGGGCCCAGCATCAGAAACAGCAGCACGAAGATTCGCCGCGGCCCCAGCACCGGCTGTGCGGCAACGCCCTCCACCGCCGCCTGCGCCGTCAGCGGGAACAACAGGAGACAGAGGGCGATGAGCTTCATGTCGGACTCGATGCCACCCGTTTACGATCGCGACCCCGGGTGCGGCATCGGGCCGCCAACGGATTTTGCCGAGAAATCCTCCGTATCGCGCCAGAAGTCGCAGAACCTCGCGAAGAAGAAAGAGATTCTCACCGCTTGGCCGTGTCGGGATATCGGATCGATACCCGGCCAAATCCAAGGGACAGACTGCGTTCGTAAAGCCGGCTACAGGCAATTTTCCCGAGCAATGGGCTATCCGCCGGATGTATGGCGGGCGGCGCCGCCGCCATGCTTGCCGGGCCGACGCCACGAAGGGCGTTCCCGACTCCCGGCTTCGCATCGTCGCGGCGATACGCAAGAAGAAGGGCCCGTTCCATGACGCTCAAACACATACCGATTGCCGTGGCGATCGCTTCGACATTGCTGATCGCAGCCTGCGCCTCCAATAACCCGCCGCAGCTCTCGGGCGGCACCGTGCCGAACGAGGCGGCGATGCAGGAGAACCAGCTGGCTGGACGGACCGCGATGGTTTGGCGCGCCGCCAACCTCAACCCGCGCGCCTATACCCGCTTCATCGTCAGCCCGGTCGAGATCTACCAGGGCGCCGATGCCAAGTGGGGTGACTCGACCGCACAGGACCGCCAAGAGATGGCGCAGTACCTGCAGGCTCAGTTCATCCGGGTGCTGCAGCAGCGCAATCAGCTCGCCTATACGCCCGGGCCAGGCGTGGCGCGGATCAATCTGATCCTTGCCGGCCTCGACGGCAACATTCCGGTCGTGGCCACCGTGAGCCGCCTGGCGCCGGCCGGACTCGTCCTCAATTCCGCCAAGAGCGTCGGCGGACAGCCCGGGAGCTTCACCGGGTCGGTGACGATCGCGGGCTCGGTCGTCGATTCGCAAAGCAATGCGACGCTGATCAGCTTTATCCAGAAACGCAGCCCGGACGCCTTGAACATCGGCGCCACCCTGTCGTCGCGCGACGCCTGGGAGGCCGCGATCAGCCAGGCGGCCGATGCCTTCAAGCAGCGCCTCGAGCAAATCCAGACCAAGGGCGCGTAACTCGGTTCAGCCTCGCTCGCTGCGACAGGGAACGCCGGAGCGCGCAGCCGCTCGATCGGGAAGTGCTGCGCGCTCCCCTACGGCTTCTTTCCGGGATGGGTGGGCAATTGCCCCGATGTCCTTTGGCCCCGGGCGCGTGAGATCAATGGGCGGTACCCGACAGGTCCGTGACGGCCGCGCGCCCCGCGCTGCGCGGCTGACTGCCTCGGAAGGCGGCAGGATCTGCGGTGTTGCCTGCGGCAGGAATGGGAAAGGGATTGCGAATGAACGAGGCGGCTTCCGCGACGACTCCGGCTCCGGCGGTTCCCGACCAGGGACGCCGTGCCGATCCGCTCGAGGCGTGGCGCACCGGCTGGGCTGCTGCCTCGGGCAACCCGGCGTTATGGCCAGGCGCGCAATTGGCCCAGCAAGCCTTCGACTATTGGGTCGATGCCTGGCAGCGTTCCGTGCTGTTCCTCGATGTGCTGCGCCAGAGGGGAAACAACCACCTCGAGCACGTCGCCGAGCAGGTGCCGAACGTGCTCAATTTTGCCTTCGAGCTGGTGATGAGCGGGCGCGACCTCGAGCGCCCGGTGAATTACGGTCTCGTCCGCATCGTGCCGCCGGCGGACGTCACCATCGATCCGCGCAAACGGCCTTTCATCGTCTTCGATCCGCGCGCCGGGCATGGCCCCGGGATCGGCGGCATGAAGCATGACAGCGAGATCGGCGTCGCCCTTGCCGCCGGCCATCCCTGCTACTTCGTCGGCTTTGTTCCGAATCCGGTCTCTGGCCAAACCGTCGAGGATGTTTGCCGCGCCGAAGCGCTGTTCGTCGAGAAGGTCGTCTCACTGCATCCCGAGGCCGAAGGCAAGCCGGTGCTGATCGGCAATTGCCAGGCGGGATGGCAGATCATGATGATGAGCGCCATCCGCCCCGACCTCGTCGGCCCGATCATGCTGGCCGGCTCGCCGCTCTCGTACTGGGCGGGGGTCCATGGCAAGAATCCGATGCGCTATCTCGGCGGCACGCTGGGCGGCACCTGGCTCACCGCGCTCGCCGGCGATCTCGGCCATGGCATCTTCGACGGCGCCTATCTCGTCGGCAATTTCGAAGATCTCGATCCCGCCAACACGCTCTGGAAGAAAAACTACAACGTCTATTCGAAAATCGACACCGAGCCGCCGCGCTTTCTCGAATTCGAGAAATGGTGGGGTAGTCCGGTGCTGCTCAATGCCGTCGAAATGCAGTACATCGCCGATCAGCTGTTCGTCGGCAACAAGCTCGCGACGGGCGAGCTCTATACTTCAAACGGCATCCGTGTCGATCTCCGGAACATCAAGTCGCCGATCATCGTTTTTTGCTCCTGGGGCGACAATATCACCCCGCCGCAGCAGGCGCTGGACTGGATCCTCGATCTCTACGATCGCGACGAGGAGATCGTCGCCAACGGCCAGACGATCATCTACGCGCTGCACCAGACCATCGGCCATCTCGGCATTTTCGTCTCCGCCAAGGTCGCAACCAAGGAGCATGAAGAGTTCGCCCAAACGATGGACCTCATCGATGTGCTGCCGCCCGGCCTTTATGAAGCCGTGATGACGAAAAAGAGCCCGGAGACGAGCCACGCCGAGCTCGTTTCCGGCGATTACGTGGTCCATTTCGAGGCGCGCACGCTCAACGACATCCGCGCCTTGGGCGGCAATGACGCCGAGGATGATCGGCGCTTTGCAGCGGTCGCGCGCGTGTCGGAGGTGAACCTCGGCCTTTATCGGACCTTCGTCAGTCCCATGGTCCGCATGATGACGACGGATCAGTCGGCGGATTGGCTGCGGCGCCTGCATCCGCATCGCGTGCGTTTCGAGGAATTCTCCGACCAGAACCCGCTGCTGCGGCCGATTGCCAAGCTCGCCGAGACGGTGCGCGAGCAACGGCGCCCGGTGAGCGATGACAACCCCTTCCTCGCCGTCCAGCGCGCCATGTCGCAGCAAATCATCGATGCGCTCGATCGCTATCGCGATATGCGCGACTGGTGGACGGAAGCCGTCTTTATGAGCGTCTACGGTTCGCCCGTTCTGCAGGCGGTGGTTGGGCTGGGCTCCGATACGGCGACCGCGCGCCAACGCATCGGCCGCGACCTGTCACGCGAGGCGGCGGCGACAAAGGCCGCGGGCGAGCTCGAGGCCCGTATGGAACATGGCGGCCTGCCGGAAGGCACCATCCGCGCGCTCGTCTATATCGGCCTGGGTCGCACGGTGAGGGGGGCGGACGAGCGCACCTTCAATCTCCTGCGGCAGTTCCGGGCGAGCCGGCCGGACAGCGACCGCATGAGCATTCCGCATTTCAAGGAATTGCTGAGGGACCAATATCTCATGCTGCGCCTCGACGAAGAGCGCGCGGTGGCGGCAATTCCAAAGCTTCTCGCCGCCGGTTCCGCGGCAGAGTTGGCGATCTCTCTCGATCTCATTCGCCGCATCGCCGCCATCGAGGGCGAGCCCACAGGCGAGATCAAAACCCGGCTGGAGCGCGTCGAGACGATGTTCGAGGAGGCGGCTGCCGCGCCGACGCCGCCGGGCGCGCCCTGGCGGGTCGCGGCCGCGGAGAGCGCCGCACCGGTCCGTCGCCCGCGCGCGCGCAACGAAGCCGCGGCGCCGGCGAAGGCGAAGAGCGAAGACTCCGAGGGCTAAGAGGCGACCCATGACGCTCGAAGAAGAGACCATCGAAAACCGCACTTTCGACGAGATCAATATCGGCGACGCGGCGAGCGTGACGCGGACGCTCACGCGCGACGATATCGCGCTCTTCGCCGCGATCTCAGGCGACGTCAATCCGACCCATGCCGGATCGCTCGGCCTGTTGACGGCGCATAGCATGTGGGGCGGCGCCCTGGTCTCGGCCGTGCTCGGCTCGAAGCTGCCGGGCCCGGGGACCGTCTATGCCGGCCAGACGCTGCATTTTCACAAGCAGATTACCGCCGGCGACACCCTCACCACCAAGGTCGTGGTGCGGCGGAAGATGGCGGCGAGCGGTATGATCGTGCTGGATTGCCAGTGCACGGACGAGACCGGCGCGTCGGTGATGTCGGGGCGCGCGGAAGTCGTGGCTCCGACCAAGAAATTTACCGGCCGCCTTGCCGAGGTGCCGGAGATCAGGCTGCGCCGGCACGAGAAGTACGATGCCCTGATCGCACGCTGCCGCGACCTGTCGCCGGTCGCCACGGCGGTGGCCTATCCCTGTGACGGCTCGTCGCTCGCCGGCGCCGTGGACGCGGCCAAGGTCGGGATCATTCGTCCCCTGCTCGTCGGTCCCGCGGGCGCGATCCGCGCCGTCGCGGACAATGCCAAGCTGGATCTTGGCGGCTGCGAGATTGTCGATGCGCCCCATAGCCGGGAAGCGGCGGAGAAAGCCGTGGAGCTGGTGCGCCTCGGCAAGGCCGAGCTGCTGATGAAGGGCAGCCTCCACACCGACGAGCTGATGGGCGCGGTGGTGCGAAAGGACACGGGGCTGCGCACGGCCCGGCGCATCAGCCACTGTTTCATCATGGATGTTCCGACATACCCAAAGCCGCTGGTCGTCACCGACGCCGCGGTCAATATCTCTCCGACGCTCGAGGACAAGATCGATATCGTCCGCAACGCCATCGACCTGGCGCGCGCGCTCGGCCTCGATCAGCCGCGGGTTGCGATCATGTCGGCGGTGGAGACGGTCAATCCGAAGATACAATCGACCCTCGACGCCGCCGCGCTCTGCAAGATGGCCGATCGCGGTCAAATCACCGGCGGCTTGCTCGACGGCCCCTTGGCGCTCGACAACGCCATCAATATCGCGGCAGCGAAGATCAAAGGCATCGTCTCTCCGGTTGCCGGCCAAGCCGACATTCTGCTGGTACCCGACCTCGAGGCCGGGAACATGCTGGCGAAGAATCTGAGCTTCCTCGCCGATGCCGATGCGGCCGGCATCGTGCTCGGGGCGCGCGTGCCGATCATCCTGACGAGCCGAGCCGACACGGTGCGCGCGCGGATGGCGTCCTGCGCCGTTGCCGCACTCTACGCTCACGCCCAGCGCAAGACCGCAGCCGCCGCGGCAGAGTAGCGGAGATGACGAACGTCATTCTGATCGTCAACGCCGGCTCCTCGAGCGTGAAGTTCTCGGTCTATGCGCCGGCCGAGGAAGCCGATCCGGCGCTGCTGTTCAAAGGCCAGATCGAAGGGATCGGTAGCCACCCGCGTCTCGCCGCGCGCGACGCCGACGGCACTCCCTTGGTCGAAAGAAGCTTCGAGCCGAAGCAGGTGCAAGGTCACGACGACGCGATCAAGACCGTCGCCGACTGGCTGCGCGGCATGGGCGGGCGTGGCCGGCTGGCGGCGGTCGGACATCGCGTCGTCCATGGCGGCGCCGAATTCGCCAAATCGGTCGTCATCGACGACGCCGTGATCGACAAGCTCGACGCGCTGGTGCGGCTCGCGCCCCTGCACCAGCCGGCGAATTTGGCCGCCATTCGCGCGGTGCGGCGCGCCCTGCCGGAGCTGCCGCAAGTCGCCTGCTTCGATACCGCCTACCACCACGGCCATCCCGAGCTTGCCGATCGCTTCGCCCTGCCCGATGCGCTCTATCAGGAGGGTGTGCGGCGCTATGGCTTCCACGGCCTCTCTTACGAGTATATCGCCGGGCGGCTGCGGGTGGTCGCCCCGGAATTGGCGGAAGGACGCGTCGTCGTCGCCCATCTCGGCAGCGGTGCCAGCATGTGCGCGATCAAATCGGGCCGCAGCGTCGACAGCACGATGGGGTTCACCGCCTTGGATGGGCTGCCCATGGGCACGCGTTGCGGGCAGCTCGACCCTGGCGTGGTGCTGCATTTGATCCGGCAGAAGCGGCTATCCGCGGACGCGGTCGAGCATCTGCTGTACCACGATTGCGGGCTGCGTGGCCTTTCCGGCATCAGCAATGATGCGCGCGACCTGCTGGCCAGCAAGGAGCCGACCGCGGCGCTGGCGCTCGACTACTTCGTTTATCACGTCTCGCGCCAGCTCGGCGCGCTGGCGGCGGCACTGGAGGGGGTCGAGGGGATCGTCTTCACCGCCGGCATCGGCGAGCATTCGCCGGAGCTCCGCGCCCGGATCTGTCGGCGCGCCGCATGGCTCGGCCTCCGCCTGGACGAAGCCGCGAACCGCGCCGGCGGGCCGCGCATCACCAGGCCGGACTCGGCGGTCGCCGCCTGGGTCATCCCGACCGACGAAGAGATGGTCATCGCGCGCCATACGCTCGAACTCGTCCATCCCTCCCGCTGATCACCCCCCGGAATTGAGAGGCAACCATGTCCAATCCTGGCTTCCGCCCACTGGCCGGCAAGAAAGGGCTGGTGACCGGCATCGCCAATGACCAGTCGATCGCCTATGGCTGCGCCAGGGCGTTCAAGCTGCACGGCGCCGACGTCGCCATTACCTACCTGAACGAGAAAGCCCGCCCCTATGTCGAGCCGCTCGCCCGCGAGCTCGAAGCGCCGATCTTCGTGCCGCTCGACGTCCGTCAGGAGGGCTCGCTCGAAGCGGTCTTCCAAAGCATCAAGGAAACCTGGGGCCGGCTCGATTTCGCCGTCCACTCCATGGCCTTCGCGCCGAAGGAGGATTTGCACGGCCGGGTCGTCGACTGCTCGCGCGAGGGCTTCCTCATGGCCATGGACGTGTCGTGTCACTCCTTCATCCGCATGGCCCGGCTTGCCGAACCGCTGATGACCGAGGGCGGAACCCTCTTCACCATGAGCTATTACGGCGCCCACAAGGTGGTCGAGCATTACAATCTCATGGGCCCGGTCAAAGCGGCGCTGGAAGCGACCGGCCGCTATCTCGCCTATGAGCTGGGCGCCAAGGGGATCCGCGTCCACATCATCTCGCCCGGCCCGCTCAAGACACGGGCGGCGTCCGGAATCAAGGATTTCGACGAGCTTCTGACCGAAGCGGCGACGAAAGCGCCGGCGCGCCAGCTGGTGACGATCGACGATGTCGGCATCGCCACCGCCGCCCTTTCCGCCGACGGGGCGCGCCTCATCACCGGCGAGACGATCTATGTCGATGGCGGGCTGCACATCGTCAGTTGAGCGCGGCGATCTCGGCGTGCGGTTTGCCGGCTACCGCGCTCTGGTCGCCGATCTCGGGGAGACACCTGATATACGCCGCCGCGTCCCAGGCCAATGGTAAGGGACCATAACCGCGCTCGGGACGCCGTCGGTCATGCCATGGTTTTCTCGCGAAGAACGCTTCGGTCCTGCCCGCCAGCTGTACCCGGTGGGCCTTTGGCCCCTGCCGGCACGAAGGCCGGGACTGACTTTCCCCCGCCTCGCCTGGCGTAGCGCCGCGATCGCGCTCGCCGCAGCGCTGCCGTTGCTCGGCTGCGGCAAGGAGGAAAAGCAGGCCGAGCGCCCCCCGCCGACGGTGTCCACTGTCACGGTCGAGCCGCGCACGGTGCCGGTCTCGATGGAGTTCATCGCCCAGACCCAAAGCTCGCAGCAGGTCGAGATCTATGCCCGGGTCACCGGCTTTCTCGACAAGCGGGTGTACCAGGAAGGCTCGATCGTCAAGGCCGGCGACGTGCTCTTCGAGATGGATCACAAGCCCTTTGAGGTGCAGGTCGCCGCCGCGAAGGCGGCGCTGGCGCAGCAGCAAGCGCGACTCACCACGGCGCAAGCGCGGCTCAACCGCGTCCGACCTCTGGTGAAGCTGAACGCGATGGCACAGAAGGACCTGGACAACGCCACCGGCGAGGTTCAGGCCGCGCAAGCGGCGGTCGATCAAGCCAAGGCGAATCTGGCCCAGGCCGACCTCAACCTTTCCTACACCACGATCACCTCGCCGGTGACCGGCATTACCTCTGCCGCGCTGCAGCAGGACGGAACCTATATCGGCGATCTCAACACCAAGCTCACCAGCGTCGCCGTGGTGTCGCCGATGTGGGTCAACTACAGCGTCTCCCAGAACCAGCTCCTGGAGTTTCGCCGGCAGGAGCAAAGCGGGCTGTTGCGCGGGCCGGAGGGCGGCGAAACCCACGAGGTCGAGATCTCGATGCCGGATGGCTCGATCTACCCCTACAAAGGGCAGATCAGCTTCCGGGCTCCGTCCTTCAATGCGAAAACCGGCACCTACCTCGTGCGCGCCACCGTGGACAATCCGGACGGGCTGCTACAGCCCAACGAATATGTGCGCTCGCGCGTGCTGGGCTTCGTCCGCCCCGAGGCCATTCTCGTGCCGCAGCGGGCGGTGCGGCAGACAGCGAAGGGCCAGGCGGTCTGGGTGGTGGACAAGGACGGCAAGGCCGAGCTTCGCCCGGTCGTGGTCGGCGACTGGCACGGCGATGACTGGTTCATTTCCGAGGGCCTGAACGCCGGCGAAAAAGTCATCGTCGACGGCGGCAGCCTGCTGCAGCCGGGGGCGCTGGTGAAGGCGGAGCCCTTGCAGACGGAAGCGCAGATCAGCACGGGGTCGACCACGGCCCCGGGAACCTCGCCGAAACGCTAACGCGAGGAAGATCATGTTCTCGAAATTCTTCATCGATCATCCGGTTTTCGCTTCGGTCGTCGCCATCGTGATCGTGCTGATCGGCACTGTGGCCGTCGTCAACCTGCCGATCGCCTGGTACCCGACGATCGCGCCGGTGCAGATTCAGGTGACGACGAGCTATGCCGGAGCGGATGCGGAAACCGTTGCCCAATCGGTCGCCGCGCCGATCGAGGCGGAGATCAACGGCGTCGCCAACATGCTGTACATGACGTCGACGAGCTCCGCTTCGGGTCAGTTGACGATCAATGTCTATTTCGACCTGTCGACGGATCCGGATATCGACCAGGTGCTGGTGCAGAATCGGGTGAATCTGGCGACGCCGCAATTGCCGCAAGCGGTGATCCAGTACGGCGTCAATGTCCAGCAGCAATCCTCCAGCGTGCTGATGATCGTCGGCCTCTACGCCAAGAACGGCCGCTATCCGCTGCGCTATGTCACCAACTATGCCAACATCTACGTGCTCAGCGCGATCCAGCGCGTGCCGGGCGCCGGCCAAGCCACCATGTTCGGTAATGCCAACCAGGCGATGCGCGTCTGGCTCAATCCCGACAGGATGGCGTCGCTCGGCATCACGACGACGCAGATCAAGCAGGCGATCGCGGGGCAGAACCAGGTCGTCGGCGCAGGTCAGCTCGGCCAGCCGCCGAACGACAAGGCGGTGGAGCAGACTTTCCCGATCACCGGTCAGCGGCAATTCACCGAGGCGGAGCAATACGAGGACATTCTGCTGCGCGCGAGCCAGGACGGCAGCGCCCTGGTTCACCTCGGCGACGTCGCCCGCGCCCAGGTCGGCTCGGAGCTGTATCTCTCGGACAGCGAGCTCAATGAGCAGCCGACGCCGCTCATCGTCATCTACCAGCAGCCCGGCGCCAATGCGATTCAGGTCTCGAACGGCGTGCGCAAGACGCTCGAGGAGCTGAAGCAGGATTTCCCCGACGGGCTCGACTACGTCATCGCCCTCGATACCACCGATTTCGTGCGCCTCTCGATCAAGGAGGTGGTGCACACCTTGGGCGAAGCGATCCTGCTCGTGATCGCCATCATGTATCTGTTCCTGCAGAGCTTCCGCGCCACGGTGATCGCGACCATGGCGATCCTGGTGTCGATCGTCGGCACCTTCGTGGGCATGCTCCTGCTGGGATTTTCCTTGAACCTGGTGACGCTTTTCGGCCTCGTTCTGGCCATCGGGCTTGTCGTCGATGATGCGATCGTCGTCATCGAGAACGCCGACCGCAACATGATGGAGCACAAGCAAGACCCCAAGGCGGCCGTGCTTCGCGCCATGAGCGAGGTGACCGGCCCGGTGGTTGCGATCGTGCTGGTGCTCTGCGCCGTGTTCATCCCGGCCGCCTTCATCGGCGGTCCGACCGGCCAGCTCTACAAGCAGTTCGCCGTTACCATCGCCGTCTCGATCACGATCTCCGGCTTCGTCGCGCTGACCCTGACCCCGATGATGTGCGCCCTGCTGCTGCGCACCTCGACGCCGCCGCAGCGCGGCTTCTTCGCCTGGTTCAACCGCTCGTTCAAAAACCTGGAGAAGGCCTATGGACGGGCGATCATGCTGGTCATCCGTCATACCTCGATCGCGCTGCTGCTCTTCGGCGCCCTGGTCCTCGCCAGCTGGCAGCTGCTGCGCATGCTTCCGACCAGCTTCGTTCCGCAGGAGGATCAAGGCTATATCTTTGCCCTCGGCATTTTGCCGGACGCGGCGAGCCTCGACCGGACCAAGGCGCTCACGCACAAGATGGATCAGGCGCTCGCGCAGAATCCGGCGGTTCTCTATCGCATCAGCGTCGCCGGCTACAACATCGTCGACGGCCAGTACGAGTTCAACGTCGTTACCTTCTTCGTCGCGCTCAAACCTTACAGCGAGCGCGAATCATCGTCCCTCAGCGCCGATGCCGTCATTCGCGATTTCATGCGCCATGCGGCCGGGATGAGGGAGGGCATCGTCCTGGGGGTGCCGCCGCCCTCGATCCCCGGCCTCGCCTCGCAGGGCGGCTTCCAATTCTGGCTGCAGAATCAGGGAACCGGCAACGCCCAGGATCTCGAACGCGTGACCCGGGAGTTTCTCGCCAAGGCGCGGCAGCGTCCCGAGCTTGCCAAGCTGAGCATGACCTACAACGCATCGGGACAGCAGCTGCACGTGGCGGTCGACCGCGAGAAGGCGGTGCTGCTCGGCGTCCCCATCAGCAGCATTTTCGATACGCTTCAGGCGCAGTTCGGCTCGCTCTTCGTCAGTCAGTTCCAGCAGTTCAACCGCGTCTGGTACGTCATCGTCCAGGCCGATTCCAAATATCGCCGCACGCCTGACGACATCTCGCGGCTTTATGTCGGACCCGATCCGGACCACATGGTGCCGCTCTCGACCTTGGTGAACCTCACCTATACCGCAGGCCCGGCGCTCGTCTCGCACTTCAATTCCTTCCCCGCCGTGCAAATCACCGGCGACGCCGCACCCGGCTACAGCTCGGGCCAGGCGATTGCCGCCATGGAAGAGACCGCGCGCGCGACCCTGCCCCAGGGATATGCCTTCGGCTGGTCGGGCGTCGCCTTTGCCGAGAAGCAGGCGGGGGGTGCGGCCGTCCTGGTCTTCGGCTTCGGCATCGTGCTGGTCTTCCTGATTCTCGCCGCCCAGTTCGAATCCTGGGCGCTGCCCACCGCGGTGATGACTGCCGTCCCCTTTGGCGTTCTGGGTGCGGCCGCCGCGGTCTGGCTGCGCGGTCTGGAAAGCGATGTCTACTTCCAGATCGGCCTCTTGACGATGATCGGGCTCGCGGCGAAGAACGCGATCCTGATCATCGAATTCGCCGTCGAGAAGCGCAAGGAAGGCCTTTCGATCATCGACGCCGCGGTGGAAGCAGGCGAGCTCCGGCTGCGTCCCATCATCATGACCTCGCTGGCGTTCATTTTCGGCACCCTGCCGCTGGTGATTGCGACCGGGGCCGGCGCCAATGCCCGGCACTCGATCGGCACCGGCATCACCGGCGGCATGATCGGCGCCTCCACCTTGGCGTTGCTCTTCGTTCCGCTGTTCTTCTACCTCTTCGAGCGGCTGAAGGAGCGTCGCGAGTCCGGCGCAACGGTCGAAAAACGCGAGGCGCCCCCGGCCCATTCGGCGCTGCCGCAGCCCGGCTCGGGCGCCTCGGATTAGCCTGCGCGCCGCCGCTCTCGCCGGGCTTCATCGGCGGGGGCGAAGATTGATTGCGGCAAAGCCAGGCTGAGCGTCTTGCGGGCGACCAACCCGCCAAACGCCGTGGTGGAAAACCGATCCCACACTGATGCGCTGGACGCACTATGCGCCGATGGAGAAGAATGAGCGCGGCGAGCGAAGCAGGATCGAGGTCGAGCGAACGCCATGCGGAAACCATATCGAGCGATAGCTCGAGAAATTCTCGGCCCTGCGCAGCAAAACGGTCCGCTGCTCGTGCTTCTCGGCCTGATGGGGCTGTCCCTCGCGGCGTTACCGTTGCTGCCGCCGATCCCGCAAGATCCGAGCTATCATGATTTCGCCGATCAGCGCACGTTGCTCGGCGTTCCGAATTTCTGGAACGTCACCTCGAACCTTCCCTTCGTCGCGGTCGGCATCGCGGGGCTGTGGCAGTTTCGCCGCGATCCGGCAACCGTCGTTCTCTTCCTAGGGGTATTCCTGACCGGCTTCGGCTCGGCCTACTACCATTGGAATCCGAGCAACGACACGTTGTTTTGGGACCGATTGCCGATGGCGCTCACCTTCATGGCGATCCTCGCCATCGCGGTCGAGGAGAGAGTGAATGCAAAGGCCGGAGCCATTCTGTTGTGGCCCCTGCTGGCGCTCGCCGTATTCAGTCTGTTGCTCTGGCGCTCGACCGACGATCTGCGGCTCTACGGTTGGGTGCAATTCTTTCCCTGCCTGGCGTTGCCGCTGCTGTTCCTGCTGTTGCCGCCGAAATTCACCGGCACATCCTATTGGCTGGTTGCCGCCGCGCTTTATGCCTTGGCGAAGGTGCTCGAATTCTATGACCACGCGGTCTACTCGGCCCTCTCCATCCTGAGCGGGCACACGCTCAAGCATCTCGCCGCGGCCGCCGCCTGCTTCGCCCTTCTGAGATATTTTCAGACCCGGCGGCCGATCGCTTTTGCGTAAACTTTTTTGGGAGTCAATCGAGTGACTGCGCGGCCTGCATCGCTGCACCGAGCAGCATCGCGATCACCAGCAGCGAAATCGCGGCCACCGGCCATTGCCGCAGCGCGCCATCAAGACGCTCGATCGTTCCGCTCAAGACCAGCACGCCGCGCCGGACCGGACGAATCACGGCGACAAGCAAATTCTCCACGCGCAGGCGCGCCGGCGGAAGTCCCGAGCGTCCCAGCAGGGTCGCCAGCACGGCGCCGCCCACGATCGGCCAGAGCAGGCTCGAGAGCGCTTTGAGGGTGAGCGGATTCGACGCGGCGGCGCCGGCCGGAATCGCCAGATACGCGTCCCAGGGAAACAGCCCGAGCAACAGCGAGCACAGCGCGAGCGCCAGCGCCGCGGCTTCCTGGAGCCGCGACACGCGAGCCCGCAATGCGGCCGACGCATCCCCGCGCGCCAATGTGTGAACGAGCACAAGCAGCCAATAGCCCGCGGTAAACATCCCGCCGGCCTGGATGACAACCGTCCACCACCATTGCCCGCCGTCGTCTGCCGCCTGCAGCAACAGGGTCTTGGCGAGATAGGCGCCGCTTCCGGGCGGCCCGATCAGCGCCATGCCGCCCAGCGCGAAGGCGAGGACGCTGAGCGGCAGCGCCCGCGCGACACCGGCCAGTCCCGAGATCCGATCGTGTCCGAGCGCCGCGTAGAGCAATCCGGCCGACATGAACATCGCGGCCTTGGCGGTGGCGTGCGAGATCGCCTGCAGAATGCCGCCGGCGAGGGCGCCGCCGCTGGCGAGCCGCGCGGTTGCGGGATCGAGGGCGAGCGGAAACATCAGGAACAAATAACCGATCTGCGCGAGCGTCGAATAGGCGACCAGCAGCTTCAGCCGCTCCTGCCGCAGCGCAACGATGCTGCCGAGCACGATGGCCGCCGCGCCGAGCGCCGCGAGCAGTTGCGCGGCGGCGCTCCCGGGCAGCCCCGGCATGACGCCGAACCACAGCCGCACGACGATGAAAAACGATCCCTTCACCACCAGTGCCGAGAGCACCGCGCTGCAAGCGGCCGGCGCGCCGGCATGCGCCGGCGGCAACCACAGATGCAGCGGGAAGAGCGCCGTCTTGGCGAGCAGGCCGACCGTCATCAGCGCGGCCGCGACCAGCGTTGCCGGCTGCGCGCGCAGCTGATGCGACAGCAGGACGATGTCGAGGGTGCCATAGGCGCCATAGAGCAGCGCGCTGCCGACCAGATAGAAGGCCGAGCCGAGCAGCGCGAAGATGAGATAGCGCAGGGCGGCTTGCAGCGTCTCCGCACGGCCATCCAGCGAGACCAGCGGCACCGCGGCGAAGGTCAAGAGCTCGAGCGCGACGTATAACGTGAAGAGGTCTCCGGCGACGAAGACCATGTTGAGCGCAGCCCAGATCGCCAGCAGCAGGATCCAGAACGCGAAGGGCGCGCGCGCCTCGGTCGCTCCGGCGGGGATGCGAAAATCCGCGCATGCAAAGATGCCGACGCCGCAGATCACAACCGCGGTGATCGCCATCATCAGCGCGGAGAGCCCATCCGCGCGCAGCGCCACGCCGAGCGGCGGCGCCCAGGCGCCGAGCAGATAGACGATCGGCGCGTCGGTCCGCCACAGGGCGATCGCGATGGCCACCGCGATCGCGAGGCCGAGCGGCAGGGTCGTCAGCGCAATCCGTTCGACCCATCGCCCGCCGGCGGCGAAGGCTGCGAGCACCCCGGCCACAGGGACGACGATCGCCAGCACCAACAGGAACGCGCCCGCCGTCACCGCGTCCAGAGCTGGGGCCGGATCGGGCATTACGTGCCGGCAGGATCGCGGCTCGACCGCGCGGATGAGTGAGCGGCGAGCGTCGCCGAACCGGATACCTGGAGCAGCCGCAGCAGCAATGCGACCGCCAATGCGGTCGCGGAGAAGGCCACCACGATGCCGGTGATGACCAGTGCTTGGGGTATCGGATCACTCGCGAAACCCGCCGCCGCCCCTCTGCGCGCGACCACGCCGAACAAGACGAATACGCCGCTGCCGAGAAGATTGAAGGCGAGGATCTTCCGCAACGGCTGTGGACTGACGAGAAGGCCATAGAGGCCGAGCCCCACGGCCGCGGCCGCGCACAAGGCGAACACGCTCGCAATGCTCATGGCGCAGCGCTCCTTTCCGGCGGACCGGCCACCAGCAGGCCGAGCGTGATCGCGACCGTCAACACCATCGCGGCTTCGATGGCCAGGATCAGCGGCTTGGCGTAGGCCGCGGGATAGGCGAGAAACGCCGCGCCAAAGGCGAGCCCGCCGAGGCCGACGAGGAGGAAGACCGCGGGGCCGGCGATCAGCATCAGGCGCAGCCGCCGTGCGTTCATGGGCGGCGTGTCCGCGAGCCCCGCCATCATGATCAGCAACCACATCGCGGCGAGAATCGTCGCGCCCTGGAAGGCGCCGCCGGGATGACTGGCCCCGGTCCACGAGAGATAGATGCCCACGACGATGCCGAACGGCGTCAGCACCCGCGCCAGAAAGGCGAGCGTGCCTTGTGGATCGGCCTGGTGACGCACGCCCGGGCGTCCGCCCCAGAAATGATCCGGCGCAATCGACCACACACCCACCACCGCCAGCAGCAGCACGACCTTCTCCAGCATGGTGTCCATGGCGCGAAACGCCATCAACACGTTGGTGACGGGATTGGCGAGGCCGGTCGCCGCGGCATTTGCCGCAGCGGCCGGCGCCAGCGTCGGCGCGGGTTCGGGCAACAGCAACACCGCAGCCGCCAGCGCCGCGGCGACCGTCGCCGAGAGCAACGCGGCCAGCAGGCGCAGGCTTGCCCCGGGGCGCTCGGCGTCCGCCGGCGCCTCGGCCGCCCGCAAGCGCGCCGCCGCGCCCAGCAGCAGCAGGCCGTTGAGGCCGCCACCGATCGCGGCCTCGGCCAGCGCCACATCGAGCGCATCGAGGCGCACCCAGACGAGCGCGAGGAATAATCCATAGACGACGAAGCCGACGACCGCGGCGAAAGTCTCGCGCGCCGCGATCGTCCAAGCGGCCAGGCCCAGCATCATGCCGGCGAGCGCGATATGAAGCGCGAGCGCGAACGTCATGGCAGCGGTCCGCTGTCACGTGCGGCGCGCGCGATGAGCTGCGAGACCGTCGCGCTGGCCAGCAGCACCAGCAACCAGACGCAGATGAGCTTGAGGCCGCCGCTCAGGCTCCCGGCGCGCGGCAAGAGGCCGAGCGCGACGAGGCCTACGCCGAGATTGTCCGCCTTGGTGAGCGCATGCAATCGCGTGAGCGTGTCGGGGAAGCGGAGCAAGCCCACGGTGCCGGCGAGAAAGAAGAACGCTCCCGCCGAAACGGCAACGATCGTCACGATGTCGAGCGCCACGCTGATCCGTCCTCCCTCGCTGCAGAGCTCTCCGCGCCCAGACGGGAGAGCCCTTTCTTGACGAATGCAATCGAGGCAAACGTGGCAAGCAACGCCAGCGTCAAAGCGACGTCGATTGCCGCGCTCAGGTCCGCCACCGAGCCAAGCAGCAGCAAAGCGGCGATGCCGCCGGTTCCGATCAGCTGTGCCGCCATCATGCGGTCGGCTTCTCCCGGGCCGCGCAGAACCCGGATCAGTCCCAGTGCCAGCATCGCCAGAATGAAACCGAGGGACACGGTCAGAAAATCAGTCATGGGCGAGCGCCTTCGCCATCGCCGCCTCTTCCGCGGACAGTTGCGACACCACCGGCTGGTCGACATCGAGGCAGTGATAGACCAGCGCTCGGCGCTCGTCCGCGGCCGGCACCGTGCCGGGCAGCAGACTGGTGAGCGCGGCGAAGGCGTTGCGAGCCGTCCCGGGCGGAAACTGAACCGCGTAAGCGACGAAGCCCGGTCGCAGCGGCAGCCGAGGGTGCAGCGCGCGCCATGCAACGTCGACGCCGGCGACGATGGACTGGCAAAAAAAGCGCAACGCGAGACCTCCCAGCGCCGGCAGCGATATCCGGGTCGGGCCCGGCGGCAGCAGGCGCAGGCTGGTCCAGGTCGCCGCCACGGCGGCCACGATCCCGATGGGAAGATCGGCAAGCTCGGCGCCGGAAAGCACCACCCAGAAAGCGAGAAACCCGATCAGGCGCCAGACCCCGCCTCGCGCCCACCCGCTCGCGGCGGCATCAAGCACCGCTGTTCAAGCCCAGGCCGACGTCTGGCCACGGACAGGAAACGTCTCGTCGCCGCGGTTGCCGCTCGCGCATCCCTGCGTCTGCGCCACCGACTTTCACGCGCATATCCGCCACCATTTCTCGCTTCGCATCGGATCGGCGATCGCATCTGTGCGCCATCGAGCGTCATACTCAAACGGGGTGGCGGGCGTCGATATCGGGTGGACTGCGTATTTTGCCGCGCCGACACGCGCAGGAAGACGCACCCGCTCTCCACTACGCGAGCAGCGAGCGAACCAAACGAATCGTCTTTCGCCTGATGGTCGGCCGCGGCATCGCCGACGGCATTGCCGCGCGGTCAGTGGCCCGGCTGGGGCGAGGACGGTTTTTGGGTGAGATATAAGTCGGTGAACTACGGAGTTCACCCGATGCCGATCGCGGTAGCAAAAGCGGTAGGTATGGAGCCGCAGTGTTTTCGCAACCGCGATGCCGATCAAAAATCGCGTGACGATGGCGGGTCGCAGAACCGGTTCGCCCGGAATCGGAGGAGGGGTTCCCGTGAAGGAGCGCGGTTCTGCCTCGATCTGGTTGCTTCTGCCCGCCGCCGCGCTGGCCCTGGCGTCGTGCAAGCCGGACGTCAAGAGCGATGCGCCGGAAGTGCGGCCCGTCCGGACGGTGACGGCGGTGAGAGGGGAGGCCGGTGAAACCGTCGTATTGACCGGGCACATTCAGGCTGACGACGAGGCGTCGCTCGCGTTTCGCATCGGCGGGCGGATGATCAGAAGACCGGTGACGATCGGCGATCGCGTCGAGGCCGGGCAAGTGCTCGGCGAACTGGATCCCGAGAACGAGGTCAACGCGTTGCGCTCCGCCGAGTCAGCCCTCACCGCCGCGCGAGCGCAATTGGCCTACGCGCGCGACACCTTCGAACGGCAGCGACGACTTCTGGCGCAAGACGCCACGCCTCGAGCCCGGTTTGATCAGGCGCAAAGGGATTTGCAAAACGCGGAATCCCAGGTCGATGACGCGGAAGCTCAGGTGAAGACCGCGACCGACCGGGTGAGCTACACGGTCCTCAAGGCCGATGCTCCCGGAACGGTAACCGCCCGCGGCGCCGAACCGGGCGAGGTGGTGCAGGCCGGACAAATGATCGTACAGCTCGCGCGGCAAGGCGGCCGGGACGCGGTCTTCGAGGTGCCGGGTCAATTGCTGCGCGAGGCGCCGAGCGACCCTGAGATCACGGTAACGCTGACGGATGATCCGGCGGTGAAGGCGACCGGACGGGTCCGGACGGTCGCGCCGCAAGCCGACCCCGTCACCAGAACGTTTGAGGTCAAGGTCGGTCTGACCGATCCACCGGCGGCCATGCGGCTCGGCTCGACCGTCATCGGCAGCGTCAAGCTGGATTCCGAGCCGGTCATCGCGATACCCGCCTCGGCCCTGACCGAATTCAATCGACAGCCCGCGGTCTGGATCGTCGACCCCAAGCAGTCGACGGTGTCCTTGCGAAATGTCGAATTGTTGCGTCACGACCCTGGGACGGTCGTCATCGCCGAGGGTTTGGACGCGGGAGATATCGTCGTGACCGCCGGAGTGCAGGCGCTCCATCCTGGCCAGAAGGTCCGGTTGCTCGGATCGCACTCCTGACCCCTCCACGGGCACGTCGTCGTCGCGGCCGTCGCCGGGCAAAGTTCGAACGCACGGACAGCTTCTGAATGCAGTTCAATCTTTCGAAATGGGCACTCGAGCACCGCTCGTTCGTCATCTACCTCATGATCGCCGTGACGATCGCGGGACTGGGCGCCTTCTTCCGCCTCGGGCGCAGCGAGGATCCCGCGTTCATCATCAAAACGATGGTCGTACAAGCTGCCTGGCCAGGCGCGACGTTGGACGAGACGATCCAGCAGGTTACCGAGCGGCTGGAGCGAACGCTCCAGGAAACGCCGAATCTCGATTTTCTGCGCAGCTACACGAAACCCGGCAAGACGACCATCTTCGTCAACCTCAAAGGAGAGACCACCGGCGCGCAGGTCCCCGACATCTGGTACCACGTCCGCAAGAGCGTCGGCGACATGCGCCATACGCTTCCTGCCGGCGTGGTCGGCCCGGGTTTCAACGACGAATTCGGCGATACGTTCGGGATCATCTACGGCGTCACCGCTGACGGGTTCACGCAGCGCGAGCTCCGCGACCGGGTCGAAGATATCCGCTCGCGGCTGCTGCAGGTGCCGGATGTGTCCAAGATCGAGATCCTCGGCGCCCAGGACGAGAAGATCTTCGTCCAATTTTCGATGCAGCAGCTGGCGGGTCTCGGGATCGACCGGAGAGCCCTGGTCGCCGCGCTCGCGGCGCAGAACATCGTCAGCCCGTCCGGGACCATCCAAACCGGCAACGAGCAGCTGACCCTCCGCGTCACCGGCGCTTTCCAATCCGAGCAGGACATCCTGAACGTGAATTTCGTCGCGAACGGCCAGCTGATCCGCCTGCGCGACATCGCCCAGGTCTATCGCTCCTACGCGGATCCGCCGCAACCCATGTTCCGTGTGAACGGCCAGTCCGCCATCGGTCTCGCCATCGCCATGCGGGAAGGCGGCGACATCCTGGCGCTTGGCCGGAACGTCGAGCAGACCATGCGCGAGATCCGCGCCGACCTGCCGATCGGCATCGAGCCGATCCTGGTGGCCGATCAGCCCTACGTCGTCGACCATGCCATCCACGACTTCACCACCTCGCTGTGGCAGGCGATCGCCATCATCATGGCGGTGAGCTTCGTCAGTCTCGGCCTTCGCGCCGGCGCCGTCATCGCGCTCTCGATCCCGCTGACGCTCGCGATCGTGCTGTCGGCGATGGAATTGACCTCGATCGACCTGCAGCGGATCTCGCTCGGGGCGCTGATCATCGCCCTTGGCCTCCTGGTCGATGACGCGATGACGACGGTCGACGTCATGACCTCGCGCCTCGCGGAGGGGGACAGCAAGGAGGAGGCGGCGACCTTTGCCTACAAGACATTGGCGCTGCCGATGCTGACCGGCTCGTTCGTCACGGCAGCCGGGTTCGTGCCGATCGGCTTTGCCCGGAGCTCGGCGGGTGAATACACCTTCTCGATCTTCGCCGTCGTCGGGTATGCGCTGGTGCTTTCCTGGGTCGTGGCGGTGGTCTTTGCGCCGTTGCTCGGCGTGGTGATCCTTGCCAAGCCAAAAGCCAAGCCGTCCGGCGAGCCCAGCTTCATCCTTCGTCATTTTCGCCGCTTTGTGGTCGGCGCGCTGCGGGCGCGGTGGATCACGATCGGCGTGACCCTCGGATGCTTCGTCGCGGCGCTTCTCGCCGCCCCGCACGTGCCGCGTCAGTTCTTTCCGCCGTCGGACCGTCCGGATCTTCTGGTCGATGTCACGTTGCCGCAAAACGCCTCGATTTATGCCAGCGAGGAGGCCGCCGAGCGCGTCGACGGCCTGCTCAGAGGCGATCCGGACGTCGAACGGTGGAGCACCTATGTCGGTCGCGGTGCGATCCGCTTCTATTTGCCGCTCGACGTCGCCTTGCCGAATGACTTCTTCACTCAGGCCGTGGTGGTCGCAAAGGATGTGTCGGCGCGCGAGCGGGTGCACAGGAAGCTCGAGGCGGCGCTCGCGGAAAAGCTCCCGAGCGCGGTGGTCCGGGTATCGCCGCTCGGGCTCGGACCGCCCGTCGGGTGGCCGATCCAATATCGCGTCAGCGGCACCGATATCAACGAGATCCGGGATATCGCGATGCAGCTCGCGCAGGTCGTGGCGAGCGATCCCGGCTCCCGGCACGTCAATTTCGATTGGATGGAACCGGCGCGAATGGTGCGCATCCGCATCGACCAGGATCAGGCGCGGCTCCTGGGATTGAGCTCCGAGGCAATTGCCTCGGTGATGAATACGGTCGTCACGGGCGCGCCGGTGACGCAGGTTCGGGACGGCATCTACCTGATCGACGTCCTGACACGGGCGAACGACGAGCAGCGTCTGTCGCTTTCGACGTTGCGCACGCTGCAGCTTCCGCTCGCGAACGGACGTACCGTTCCGCTGAGCCAGGTCGCGAGCTTCGATTTCGGGCAGGAATACCCGCTGATCTGGCGCCGCGATCGCGTCCCGACGCTGACCGTGCAAGCCGACGTCGCCCCCGGCGTGCTGCCCGAGGCCGTGGTCGACGCGCTCGCTCCGGCGGTCGCAAAGCTGAGCGCGACCCTTTCGCCATCCTACCACATCGCGGTCGGCGGCACGGTGGAGGAAAGCGCGAAATCTCAGGCGTCGGTTGTTGCCGTCGTGCCGCTGATGCTGTTCCTGATGATCACGTTCCTGATGATCCAATTGCAGAGTTTCAATCGCCTCTTCCTGGTGCTGAGCGTCGTCCCCATGGGTCTCATCGGCGTCGTTGCCGCCCTCCTCATCTTCAACAAGCCGCTCGGTTTCGTGGCCATTCTGGGCATTCTCGCGCTGCTTGGCATGATCGCCCGCAACGCCGTCATCCTCATCGAGCAGATCGATTTCGAGCTGGCGCAGGGCCGCGAGGCATGGGATGCGGTCATCGAAGCGACGTTGTCGCGCTTCCGCCCGATCATGCTGACGGCGGTGTCCACGGTGCTCGGGTTGATCCCGATTGCGGTGACGATCTTCTGGGGTCCGATGGCCTACGCCATCATGGGCGGTCTGCTGGTGGCGACGATGCTCACGCTGGTTTTCCTTCCCGCTCTTTACGTCGCTTGGTTCCGTATCAAGGAACCCGCGGTTCGCGGCGACGCGCTTGCCGCGGCGCACGGCAACTAACGCCCGCCCCAACCGAACCACGCGCAACCCGGCTGGAATCAGAGAGGTGTCAGATGGCTGAGCAACCCCAAAAAGTGATCAAACTGGCCTTGCAGGGTGGCGGCTCCCATGGCGCCTTTACCTGGGGCGTCCTTGACCGGCTGCTGGAGGACCAGCGACTTCGCATCGGCGGCGTCAGCGGCACCAGCGCCGGTGCGATGAACGCGGTGGCGCTCGCTGACGGGATGGCGCGGGGTGGCCCGGCGGCGGCTCGGGAGTGCCTGGAGAGGTTTTGGGCGGCGGTGAGCGCTGCGGCTCAGTACAGCCCGATCCGCCGCTCGCCGATCGACCTTTTCATGGGCAACTGGAGTCTCGATGCGTCGCCCGGGTATGTCATGATGGACTTTCTCTCCCGCGTGTGTTCCCCCTACGAGCTCAATCCCTGGGGCTTGAACCCGCTGCGCGACGTGGTCGCGCGGTGCATCGACTTCGACCGCGTCAACGACCGCAGCGGCGTCAAGCTGTTTCTGACCGCGACCAATGTCCGCACCGGCCGGCCCAAGGTCTTCCGGCAACCCGGCATCACCCTCGACTGCGTCATGGCCTCGGCGTGCCTGCCGTTCCTCTTCAAAGCGGTCGAGATCGACGGCGAGTCCTATTGGGACGGCGGCTACATGGGAAATCCGGCGCTCTTCCCGCTCGTCGACGAATGCGAGGTCGGGGATCTGGTCCTGATCCAAATCAACCCGTTCTATCGGCCGGATGTCCCGCGCTCGGCCAGGGACATTCAGAACCGACTGAACGAGATCACCTTCAACGCCGCGCTGCTGAAGGAACTGCGCTCGCTCGCCTTCCTCTGGGAGGTCATTCACCACGAGAACCTCGAGCGCGAGCGGTACCGCGACACCCGTATCCATGCCATTCACGACGAAGCGACGATGCTGGGGCTCGGCGTCTCCAGCAAGCTGAATGCCGAATGGGCCTTCCTCACCTATCTCCGCGATCAAGGCAGAAAGGCCGCCGAAAGCTGGTTGTCGCTGCACTACCAGGATCTCGGCGTCCGCAATTCGCTCGACCTTTCCTGGATCTTCGACGAGAGCTTGAAGCCCGCGCATCTTCCGGAAGATGCCGACCGGGACTACCGGCTCACCGCGGTCGCGCGATGACGCGCAGGCCTCGCACCGCGCTGGCGCAGCACTTTGGCGCTGCTGACCTGGGAATGATGCGATGGGACTTCTCGGTATTCTGCTCGGGCTCGGGCTGATCGTCTGGCTGGCCTTTCGGGGATGGAGCGTGCTGCTGCTGGCTCCCGTCGCGGCGCTGGTGGCTGCCGCATTTGCGCGCGAGCCGCTTCTCGCCCACTGGACGCAGACCTTCATGGGCAATGGCGCGCAGTTCGTGGCGCAGTTCTTCCCGCTGTTCTTGCTCGGCGCCGTGTTCGGCAAGCTCATGGACGATAGCGGATCGGTGATGGCCATCGCCGATTTCATGACGAGACGGTTGGGGCAGCAGCGCGCGATTCTCACGGTCGTGCTCGCCGGCACGCTCGTCACCTATGGCGGCGTCAGCCTCTTCGTCGCGTTCTTCGTGCTGGTTCCCATGGCACAGGCGCTGTTCCGCGCGGCGGCCATTCCGCACCGGCTGATCCCGGCGGCGGTCACGCTCGGGACCTCCACCTTCACGATGTCGGCACTGCCGGGAACGCCGGCGATCCAAAACGCCATCCCGATGCCGTTCTTCGGAACGACGCCGTTGGCCGCACCCGGCCTCGGCATCATCGCCGCGGCCATCATGTTCGGATTCGGCCTCTGGTGGCTCACCCGCGCCGAAGCGGCCGCCCGGCGGAGAGGCGAAGGTTATGGCTCTGCGCCCCCCGCTCCGGTCGACGCGGCGGCGGATGACCGGACCGTCCGCGAACGTGCGACCACGGCGCGCGAGTTCGATCCCGCCGAGATCCACCACGGCCGCCGCACCGCGACGACGCCTCCGATTGCGCTGGCGGCGCTGCCGTTGCTCGTCGTGGTCAGCGTCAACGTCCTGATGTCGCTGCTCGTCCTGCCACGCCTCGATGTCGCGTTTCTGGCCGAGGAGCGGTGGGGGGCGACCTCGCTCGCCGCCGTGGGCGGCGTGTGGTCCGTGGTGACGGCGCTCGCGGCGGCGATCCTCACCGCCATCGTCATCAACTGGCGGCGCCTGCCGGCGTTGCGCGACACCATGGATGCGGGCGCCAACGCCTCGGTCCTGCCGGTGCTCAGCGTTGCGAGCCTCGTCGGCTTTGGCGCGGTCGTCGCCGCGCTGCCCGCGTTCGGCATGGTGCGCGACTGGCTGCTGTCGATCGAGGGCGGGCCCCTCGTCTCGCTGGCCGTCGCAACGACGGCGCTTGCCGCCTTGACCGGCTCCGCTTCCGGCGGGCTGACGATTGCGCTCGATGCGCTGGGCGCAACGTACATGCGCCTTGCCGTGGAGACCGGTATCGATCCTGCGCTGCTGCATCGCATCGCCGTGATCGGTGCCGGTACGCTCGACAGCCTGCCGCAGAACGGCGCCGTGGTTACGCTGCTCGCGGTGTGCGGCTCGACCCATCGAGAAAGCTATCTCGACCTGCTGGTGGTCGCCATCGTGGGTCCGCTGATCGCGCTCGCCGTGGTGATTGCGCTCGGCTCCGCAATCGGCTCCTTCTGAGCTTCCAATCAGCGAGCAACCGTCGGCAGGGAGGCGCGGATGCGGCGCGAAAACTCCGGCTCCGGCGCGTCGTCAGCGGCCCGGGCCGCCTCGTTGATCAGGGAGCGCCGCCGCAATTCGTCGAACGGCAGGGTCGTGTCCACTCGCCCCGAGTGGTAGAGGTAGCTGTCGATCAGGCCGTTGAAGAGATGGCGGATGTTGAACCGCCCCTTTCGCCCGGCGGCGTTCGCGTAGCGAATGATGTTGATGGTGCAGTTGTTGGTCAGCAGGTTATAGAATTCCGGCCGGTCGGCGAGTTCATTGATCCGCGCCAGATAGACCATCAGCAACCGCCGCGCATTGTCGGGCGAGGTGTTGAGGCGATAGAGGTACACCGCCTCTCCGCGATGAATGGCGCGTACACCCACGAGGTCACGCTCCTCGCCCACCACGTAGATCAGCTCGAATTGCTTGAACAGCGAGGCGATCGGCTCGAAGCCACGGCCCACCTCCGGCCGCGTCTCGATGGAAATGCTCAGCGGCCAGGTGTTGTCGAAGACGAAACTGACGAAGGTGTGCGCGATCGGCCCTTCGCTCCAGTAGGACACGAAGAAATCCAAGCCGATCACGTGGGAAAGCTCGATGTCGCGCTCTTCATAGCGAACGGTGAAATCGTTCCGGCTGCGGTAGTCGAAGTTGCGGACGCCGATCAGGTGCACGCGGTCCCCGTCGATGAGGGCCCGCGGCATCACCGCGACCTCCGGGCGCCAGTTGCGATCGTGCGAGGGAGCGATGGTGAGCCACCAGGCAATGACCCCGAGCACCACCACGAATGCCGCCGCCGGCATGTGCCGCCGGCGCGAAAGCCAGAACGCCCAGATCGCGAATGCCGCAAACGCCGCCGCCAGCCCCAACCGCAGCCCGGGCCACGGCAGGTTCGAATAATAGATGGCGAGCGTCGTCCAGGTGCTGACGCCGATCCGGAAGAGATGGTTGATTGCGGCGATCAACCAGCGGAGCAACCTCGACATAAGGCGCCACTTCCCGTCGGAGATCGGTGATTAGCCTTACCCTCCAACTATAAACGGGCCACTCGCGTTCGGGAAAGGCGCTGCCGGGTCGGGACCGGGCGGGTACCTCCGATCAAGGGTACAAAGCAGGTCCTCGGGGGTGCCGCTTCGCTTCCGCCAACGCGGTCGAGCGCCGGCTCTATCACGATGGCGGACGGCGCCCGCCTTCGGGCATCAGCAATGCCGGTGGCGCATCTCGGGGAGACACCTGATATACGCCGCCGCGTCCGAGGCCAATGGTAGGCGACCATAACCGCGATCGGGACGCCGTGGGTCATGCAATGGTTTTCTGGCAAAGCACGCCCCGATCCTGGCCGCTTGCTGTGCCCGGCGGGGCTCTCGCCCCTGCCGGCACGACGGCCAGGGGCTCGGCTGGGCGCAGCCATGTTCTCGACCTTCGTCATCGACGGCTAGCATGCGCGCCGTCACTCTCGCCGCGGCCCTGGTGCTCGCGCTCGCCGGCTGTGAAGTCGGTCCGGACTATCATCGGCCCAATTCAGACATCCCGAAGGAGTTCCGCTTCGAGATCAAGAACGTCCAAGACACCGCCAATACCGAGTGGTGGCGGCAGTTCGACGATCCCGCGCTCGACGCGCTCATCACCACCGCGCTGGCGAACAACTGGACGCTGCAGACGGCGGCGGGACAGATCGAGCAGGCGGCCGGCGTGCTGATGAGCACCCGCGCCGGCTTCTACCCGCAGCTCGGCTATAGCGGCGCCGCGGAGCGCGACCGCTTCTCGCAGCGCGTCGTGCCGCTGCCGCCAGGGACGACAAATCCGCAGAACCTGTTTCAGGGCATCCTCGACAGCAGCTGGGAAATCGACCTCTGGGGCCGCATCCGGCGCCAGACCGAGGCCGCGAAAGCCGGGCTGGTCGGTGCCGAGGAGGCGCGGCGCGGGGTGGTGCTGAGCCTGGTGGCGTCGGTGGCGATTTCCTACGTTCAACTTCGCTCGCTCGACGCTCAGCTCGAGACCTCGGAAGAGACCTTGAAGGCCTATGCCGACGCGGTCCAGTATTTCACCCATCAGTTCCAATACGGCGAAGTCTCGATGCTGAATGTGCAGCAGGCGCGCGCGCAGTATGAGAGCGCGGCGGCGGTGATCCCGCAATTGCAGGCGCAGATCGGTCAGGCGGAAGACGCGCTCTCCGTCCTGATCGGCAGCGATCCCCGGCCGATCATGCGCGGCAAGACGCTGGTGGCGATGAGCCTTCCCGCCGTGCCGGCGGCGCTGCCCTCGGAGCTGCTCGAGCGTCGCCCCGATGTCGCCCAGGCGGAACAGAACCTGATCGCGGCCAATGCTCAGATCGGCGCCGCCGAGGCGCTCTATTACCCGCAAATCTCGTTGACGGGCGCGTTTGGTGCCGCCAGCCGTCAGCTCGACGACCTCTTCGTCGGGCCGGCGCGCGTCTGGTCCTTTGCCGGAATGGCCACCGGCCCGATCTTCACCGGCGGCAATATTTCCGGCCAGGTGATCCAGGCCTCGGCGGTGCAGAAGCAGACCTTGGCGGACTACGAATACACCATCCAGACGGCGTTTGCCGATGTCTCGGACGCGCTGATCGGTTTTCAAAAGGGCATGGAGCAGCTGGCGGTGGAGCAGCGGCTCGTCGCCGCCAACAAAGCGGCGCTCCGGCTGGCGTGGTTGCAATACAACGAGGGCCAGGAGCCTTATCTGACGGTACTCATTGCCGAGCGGGATCTCTATTCGTCGCAGATCGCCGAATCGCAGACGCGGGGCAATGCTTACGCCAATCTCGTCAACATCTACAAGGCGCTGGGCGGCGGATGGGTGGCGAAAGCGGCGACCCAGGCGCCGCAACCGCCGGCGACGCCGACGCTGATGTTCCCCTAGAGCGTGGCCGGGTCAGGTCGGAAGCAAAATCAAATAATTCCGTCATTCCCGCGAAAGCGCAGGGCTGTCCGGGGAAAATCAGGCATAGGCGAGCTCCAACTGGTTGAGCGAATGGGGCGTGGGCTTGGAGGGGTGGACGTCTGGCGGCCTGTCGATTTTGGCGAGGGACTTTCGCGCAAAG
>DATJLU010000063.1:0-46404 GCA_035509275.1 Allostellaceae bacterium
TCCTGCACAGGATCACGAGATCGTCGGCATAGGTCACGATGCGACTGCCAAGGCTCTGCTCCAGCCCGAGCTTCTTCCATCCCAGCACGAACCGGCGCATGTAAAGATTCGCCAGCAGCGGTGAGAGGGGTGAGCCCTGCGGGATGCCGCGCCGCGTGTCCTTGGCCTCGGTCGTGCGCGTCCTCCTTCCTCGATCGTCGGTTTCTTCAACGGGACATTCCAGCCACATCTTGATCAGGTGCAGCACGCGCCGATCAACGATGCGGCGCGCTACCGACTTGAGCAACTCGGCGTGGGGAATGCTCCCGAAGTAGTCCGCGAGGTCGGCGTCGACCACTTCCGGGTGGCCTCGGAACAGCAGCCCCTCCACCTCGACCACCGCTTGCTGGGCATTTCTCCCAGAACGGTAGGCGTACAGCTCTGGTGGAAGATCGGCTTCGAAGATCGGTTCCAGCACCAGCATCGCTGCTGTCATGCACACCCGATCACGCAGGGTCGAGATGCCCAGCGGCCGAAGTTTGCCGTTGGCCTTCGGGATGAACACTCTTCTGATGGGGTCCGGTCGGTAGGTCTCCTGCCTGAGCGCAAGCGCCAGTTCGCCGAGCCACCCCCGCACCCCGTACGCCTCGATGTCCGCGAAGTCCTGACTGTCCACGCCCGGTGCGCCCCTGTTGGAGCGGCACTGAGCGTAGGCATGCGCCAGGATGTCGTCGCGGCTGATCTTGTCGTAGAGGGCGTAGAAGCGATACCCGGCGTCTGCCTTCGCTTTCGCGTGTAATGCCGTCTGCAGTTTCTGAACACTCTTCGGAGTTGATAGGTTGCCCAATCTCCAGGTCCCTCACCACGTCGTGCGTCTGTCTTGAACTGAGGTCCCTTCCCTCCACCGGCGTTACCCGGCTTCAGCAGTACTGCGAACCTCTCCGCCACCCCAGGGCGCCCGGCCCATCCCTCGCGGGCGTCCGGTTGGTCATCACTGGCCACGCCTTGGGGCTTCCCGTGTTGCGTGCGCTTTCCTTGTGTACATGCTGCCGCCAATACCCCGGTGCAGCGGCTGGGCCTACTCTTCGCTCATCCAACCCGGCCGTATCAGCCTTCCCCGATATGGCCGTCGGGTCGGCCTACACATCGTCCTTTTCGAGGCTTGCTCGGCGTTCACTCGCGTTGCGGCCTGCACACTCGCGCTGTCACCAATTCGTGACACGCTAATCGAAGGCTTCAGCCATTTCGTTACCTCCATGACTGCTCCGATTGCTTCCGGCTGGAGCGGTTGCCGGGTGGGCCTCACACCCACTGGAAAGCGCCGCCTTTCCACGGCGCACACCACAAACGGACGCTGGTGCGACGCGAAGCACTGTATCGGCCACTTCCCGCCGGCCTCAGCGCGGCTTGTCGCCGGCCAAGGTGATGCGGTGCATGACGCGGCGATAGCCGTGATAGTCGTTGATGGGATTGTGCTGTGCCGCGCGATTGTCCCAGAAGGCCAGCGAGCCGGTGCGCCAGGCGAAGCGGCAGGTGAATTCCGGCCGCGCCTGATGCCGGAAGAGATAGTCGAGGAACGGGGTGCTCTCTTCCTCGGTCATGCCGGAAAAGCGCACGGTGTGGCCGACATTGACGTAGAGCGCCTTGCGTCCGGTCTCGGGATGGGTGCGCACAACCGGATGCTCGGCGATGAAATCGTCGTTCGGCCGCCGCGAGGGATCGGATTTGATGCGGTCTTCGCGCGTCCGCGTCGTGTTGGCCTTGGCCGAGCTGTTCACGGCGCAAAGCCCGTCGAGCAGCTTTTTCATGCCGTCGGACAGCGCCTCGTAAGCGAGGTACTGGTTGGCGAAAAGCGTATCGCCGCCGAAGGGCGGCACCTCGCGCGCCACCAGCATCGTGCCCATGGGCGGCAGCTCGAGATAGGTCGTGTCGCTGTGCCAGATGCCGCCGAAATTCACTGTCTCGTGCTCGAGCTTCGCCACTTGGATGATCTCGGGGAAGCCGTCGATGCCGCGGACGAAGGGATACTCGATCGGCTCGCCGAAACGCCGGGCCAAGGCGAGAAAGCGCTCGGGCGGCAGAGTCTGGTCGCGGAAGAAGATGACGAGATGGTCGAGCAGCGCCTGGCGCAGCGCCGCCACCGTCCCGGCGTCGAGCTCGCGATCGAGCGCAACGCCGTGGATCTCCGCACCGAGGGCGCCGGCAATGCGGCGAACGTCGAGCTTTGCCATGGGCTTACTATAGCAGGAGATCAGTGCCCTTCGAAATCCGGCTGCTTGCGCGGATGCGCGTCGGCGAAGGCGGGAATCGCCATGCAGCGCTCATAGATGCCCATGACCCGCTTGAACGGCGCCACATCCGTCTTGAAGAGCTGTGCCGGCGTCACTTGGGTCACGAGGCAGATATCGGCGATGGTGGGGCTGTCGCCATGGCAGAACTTGCCCGTGGACTTCTTCTCGGCGAGCAGATCCTCCATCGCCTGCAAGCCGGCGCCGAGCCAATGCTGGATCCAGGCGGTGCGCTGCGCCTCGCTCACCTTGAGCACGTCGGTGAGGTAATTGCGGATGCGCGGCACGATCAGCGGGTGCGAATCGGCGACATTGATGAGGGCAAAGCCCCTGACCCAGGCGCGCGCCAAGAGGTCCTTGGGCAGGATCGGCGGGTTGGGATATTTCTCCTCGAGATATTCGAGGATCGCCACGGATTGGAACAGCTTGGCGTCGCCGTCGTAAAGCGTCGGCAGCACCGCCTGCGCATTCTCCTGCCGGTATTCCGGCTTGAATTGGTCGCCGCGGTCGAGATTGATGACCACGTCCTCGCGCGTCAGCCCCTTCAGATTGAGCGCGATCCGCACCCGGAAGGTCGCTTGCGAGCGCCAATAGGTGTAGAGCTTCACCCCTCCCTCCCTTTTGATTTGGTTCTGAGGGTCAGCCTTGCACACGCGACCGGCGGAGTCGAGGGGCGCTCGGGGCGCCGCAAAGCGACCTTGCGGCCGACCACTATTTCCGCGCCGCGCGCGGCGCTTTGATCTTGAGCAGCTTCGCCGCATTGCCGCCGAGGATCGCCGCTTTGTCGGCCGTGCCCAGCGGGGCGGTGGAGACGAAACGCACCGGGTTGGGCTCGGCCATGTCGAAGGGATAGTCGCTGCCGAGGAGTACATGGTCGCTGCCCCAGGTGCGGACGAGATAGTCGAGCTGGTGATGGGTGAAGACGATGCTGTCGAAATAGAGCTTCTTCAGATAGCTCGTGGGCTTCTTCTTGATCGCGCTGCGGCTGTCGGAGCGCGCGCCATGGCCATGATCGCTGCGCCCGGAATAGGCGGGCAGGAAGCCGCCGCCATGCGCGACGCAGATCTTGAGCCGCGGATAGGCGTCGAGCACACCACCAAAGATGAGATGGCTCACCGCGACGGTGCTGTCGAGCGGGTTGCCGATGAGGTTGATGAAATAGTGATCGGCGAGCCGTCTGCCCTCGGTGAAGCCGTTGGGATGCATGAAGATGAGGATGCCGAGCTCCTCGGCCTTGGCAAAAAACGGGCGGAAGCGCGGCTCGGAGAGCTCGGCGCCGGCGACATTGGTGCAGATCTCGACGCCGCGCAGGCCCAGCTCCTTCACCAGCCGCTCGAGCTCCGGCACCGCCAGCTCGGGCGCTTGCAGCGGCACCGTCCCCATGCCGACGAAGCGGTCGGGATGCTGCGCCACGATCTCGGCGATGCGGTTGTTGACGAGGCGCGACGTCTCGCGGCCGAGCTCGGGCGGCGCCCAATAGTAATATTGCGGCGGCGCCGGCGAGATCGCCTGTACGTCGATGCCGAACTTGTCCATGTCGGCAAGCCGCGTCTCGACCGAGGTGAGCTTGTCGCGGATCGTCTCCTGCTGCTTGCGGTTCACCTCGCGCGTCGCCTCGTTGGCATGGCGCAGCATCGGCTCGTAATCCGGGCGGAAGGCGGGCTGCGCCACGCGCTCGGCTTCGGGGGTGAAGACGTGGCAATGGATATCGACGGTGAAATGCCGGCGCGGCGCCGCTTTGCCGCGCGCGCGTTTCGCCGCCACCCGCATGGCATGAGCGGCGGCGGGATGACAGGTATAGAGCATGGTCAATTTTCTCCTCGTTCCACGGCGCGGCAGGCGCGCCAGATTTTTTCCGGCGTCGCCGGCATGTCGATGAGCGTATCGGGGAGCGCGTCGGTGACCGCGTTCATCACCGCGGCGAGCGCTCCGGTGGTGCCGGCCTCGCCCGTGCCTTTGACGCCGAGCGGATTGGTGCGGCACGGCACCGGGTGGAGCTCGCTGGCGATCTCGGGAAGGGTGTCGGCGCGCGGCATGGTGTAGTCCATGAACGAGCCGGCGAGAAGCTGCCCGCTCGCCTTGTCGTAGACCGCGTCCTCGTAGAGCGCCTGGCCGATGCCCTGGGCGATGCCGCCATGGACCTGGCCCTCGACCAGAACGGGGTCGAGCGCCACGCCGCAATCATCGACCGCGACATAGGCGGCGACGGTGACGATGCCGGTCTCAGGGTCGATCTCGACCTCCGCAATGTGGCAGCCATTGGGAAAGGATTGCGGCACCTCGACGCGCGCCTTGCTGTCGAGCGGCTCGCCCGCCGCGGCGGCCTTCGCCGCAACCTCGAACAGCGAGACCGTCCGATCCGTGCCGGTAATGCTGAAAGCGCCCTTGGCATAGTCGATATCGGCTTCTGCGGCTTCGAGCAGAGACGAGGCGATGCGGCGGCCCTTCTCGATCACCAGCTCGACGGCGCGGAGCGAGGCCGTGCCGGTGGTCATGGTGTTGCGCGAAGCCACAGTCCCGGTGCCGTCGACGGCAAGGTCGCTGTCGCCGTTACGCACCGCCAGCATCGACTCGGCAATGCCGAGGCGCTCGGCGACGAGACGGCCGAAGATCGTGCGATGGCCCTGCCCGGTCGGTCCGGTGGCGAGGTCGAGCGTCGCCTTGCCATCGCCGAGAAACACCATCCCCGCCCCTTCCTGGGGCGCGCCCCCGGCATGCTCGAGGAAGCAGGAAATGCCGAGCCCGCGCCGCTTTCCCGCCGCCGTCGAGCGCTGGCGCCGCGCCGCGAAGCCGGCGACATCGGCGAGCGTAAGCGCCTTCTCGAACAGCGCCGGGAAGTCGCCACTGTCATAGGTGACGCCGACCGGCGCCTTGTACGGGATCTCGTTCGGCGCGATCAGGTTACGCCGGCGCAGCTCGATGCGGTCGATGCCGGAGAGCCGCGCCGCCTCGTCGATGACGCGCTCGATGGCGTAATTCGCCTCCGGCCGGCCGGCGCCGCGATAGGGGCCCGTAGGGACGGTGTTGGTGAGCACGCACTTCACCTCGGCGGCGATCCGCGGGATGCGGTACATGCTGCTGAGACAGCGCGCGAAGTTGCTGGTGGCGATGAACGCGCCGTGCGAGGTGATATAAGCGCCCATGGCGGCCAGCACGGTCACGCGGAGCGCGAGAAAGCGGCCCTCGCCATCGAGTGCCAGCGCCGCATCGGTGATGGTGTCGCGTGCCTGCTGGTCCGACAGGAAAGCCTCGCTGCGGGTCGACATCCAATGCACCGGGCGGCCGACACGCTTGGCCGCCGCCAGCAGCGCGACATATTCGGGATAGGCGGGCGCCTTCATGCCGAACCCGCCGCCGACATCCTCGGTCACGACGCGCAACTTGCCGCGCTCGATCCCGAGAATGGCGAGGAGCTGCTCGCGCACCAGATTGACGCCTTGCGCGCCGACGCTGAGCCAATAGGCGCCGCTCGCCGCGTCATAGCGCGCCGTGGCGCCGCGCGGCTCCATCGAGGCGACGACGACGCGTTGATTGACGAGCGAGATGCGCGCCACCTGCGCCGCCTGCTGCATCAGCCGCTCGATCTCGGCGAGGTTGTCGGGCTCGCCGCCCAAGCTCCAGTCGAGCGCGATATTGCCGGGGGCCTCGGCGAAGAGCAGCGGCGCGCCGGGTGCCACCGCGGCGCGGAGATCGGTCACCGCTTGCAACGGCTCGTATTCGACCTCGACCAGCTCGGCCGCGTCTTGCGCCGCCGCTCGCGTCTCCGCCACCACCAGCGCCACCGGCTCGCCGGCATGGAGCGCGCGCTCCCCGACCAGGGCGGGCCGAAAGGGCGATGTGAGCGGTGCACCGCCGCGGCCGGTCTGCGGCACCGGCCGGGCCACGCTGCCCGCGCCAATGTCAGCTGCCGTCAGCACACCGAGCACTCCTGGCGCCGCCGCCGCGCTCGCGGCATCGATCGAGCGAATGCGGGCAAAGGCGTGGGGCGAGCGCACGAACCAGCCGATGGCTGCGCCGTCGGCCACGGCATCCGCGGCATAGCGCCCACGGCCGCGCAACAACGCCTCGTCTTCGACCCGCCCGCGCCAGGATACCGTTTCCGCCATATTTCCCTCGCGCCTAGAACACGCCCAGATGCTGATGAAGATCGACGCCGCTCGCCTGCAGGCGGGCAGCGGTGTCGCTGACCACCACGCGGCCGCTGTTGAGGATGACAATATCGTCGGCGAGATCGAATACCAGCTTGGCGTTCTGCTCGACCAGCAGGATCGACAGGCCCTGCTCCTTGAGCCGGCGGATGGTCGACATCACCTCAGCGACGATCTGCGGCGCGAGCCCCTCGGAAGGTTCGTCCATCAGGAGCACGCGCGGGTTGGACATGAGCGCGCGGCCGATCGCCAGCATCTGCTGCTCGCCGCCGGAAAGGTAGCCCGCCGTCTGGCGCTGGCGCTCGGCCAGCCGCGGGAAGGCGGCAAAGACGCTGTCGAGCGTCCAGGGATGGCGCGCACCGGCCACCGGCTTGCGCGCCGCCACGGTGAGATTCTCGCGCACGCTGAGGCTGCGGAAGATCCGGCGCCCCTGCGGCACCAGGGCGAGGCCGCGCGTCGCGATCGCCTCGGGCGCACGGCCGCTCACCCTCTCGCCGAAGAGCGTCACGGTTCCGATGCGCGGCGGCAGCAGCCCGACGGCGACGTTCATGCAGGTGGTCTTGCCGGCGCCGTTGCGGCCGAGAAGGCCGAGCACATGCCCCGCGGCGAGGCGCAGCGACACGCCTTGCAGCACATGGCTGTCGCCGTAATAGGCGTGGACGCCGCCAAGGCTGAGCGCGTCATCCGCCAAGATAGATCTCCCGCGTGCGCGGATGCGCGACCACCTCGGCGCGCGTGCCTTCGACGATGACCTCGCCGAAATGCATCAGCGTGATGCGCTCGGCCAACTCGAGCGCCACGTCCATGTCGTGCTCGATCATGACGACGGTGACGTCGCGCGGGATCGACAGCAGCAGCCGATGCACCTCCTTGCGCTCATCGATGGAAAGTCCGGCGAAGGGCTCGTCGAGCAGCAAGAGGCGCGGCTCCTGCGCCAGCGCCATGGCGATCTCGACGCGGCGGCGCTCGCCATAGGAAGTCTGCGCCAGCGGCCGCTCCGCCAGCCCGTCGAGCCCGACGCGGCCAAGCGCGGCGCGCGCCCGCTCGATCAGCGCCTGCTGGCGCGCGAGTCGGCGGAACGGGTTCCACCGCAGCGCCGAGAGCCCGAGCAGCGACAGCGTGACATTGTGCAGCAGCGTCTCGCCCGGAAAGAGCGTGATGATCTGATAGGTGCGGGCGAGGCCGAGATGCGGCCGCAGCCGGCAGGGCAGCCGGGTGATGTCGCGCCCGAACAGCGCAATGGCGCCGGCATCGGGCCGCAGCTCGCCGGTGATGAGGTTGAAGAGCGTCGTCTTGCCGGCGCCATTGGGGCCGATGATGAGGCGGCGCTCGCCTTCCTCGACGGTGAGGTCGAGGGCGGCGGTGACGCGGAGGCCGCCGAAGGATTTCTCGAGCTGCTTCAGCACGAGCGCGCTCACGGCACGCCCCCGCGCACCGGCAAGCGCCGCGACCCGGCCCGGAGCCAGCGCCACAGGCGGACCGAGCCGGGAACGAGCCCTTCCGGCATGAAGATGACGATGGCCACGAAGATGGCGCCCAAGACGAAGTTCCAGCGCTCGATATAGGCGCTGGCCACGTTTTTCATGATGACGACCAGGCCGGCGCCGGCGATCGGGCCGAGCAAGGTGCCGCTGCCCCCCGAGATCACCATCAGCAGCACCTCGGCCGAGCTGCTGAGCGCCAACACATTGGGGCTGACGAACTCGTTGAAGTAGCAGAAGAGCAGGCCGGCGACGCCGCTCCAGAAGCCCGAGAACAGGAAGGCGAGGAAGCGGATCAGCCAGACATTATAGCCGAGCGCCGTCATCCGGCGCGGCTGGTCGCGTGTGCCCTTGAGGCTCGCGCCGAAGGGCGAGGCGACGAGCACCGCCATCGAGATCACCGCCAGCGCGAAGACGATCAGGGTGAACTCGTAGAACGGCGCCGCAGAAGCGAGCGAGAGGCCGAAGGGCGCGGGCCGCGATGGCACATTGATGCCGTTATCGCCGCCGGTGAGACCGATCCAGCGATACGCGAGCCCCCACAGGATCTGTCCCAGCGCGAGCGTGATCATGACGAAGCCGATGCCGGTGGTGCGCAGCGACAGCACGGCGAAGGCCGCGGAGGTGGCGAGGATGACGAGAACGGCGACGAGCGCTGCGGCGAGATGGCCGGAGCCGCCGGCGAGGAGCCAGGCCGCGGCATAGCAACCGACGCCGAAGAGCCCGGCATGGCCGAGCGAGACGAGGCCGGCATACCCCACCAGCACATTGAGACCGAGCGCGAACACGGCGTAGATCAGGATCTGGCTCGCGATGTTGACGTAATAGTTGTTGCCGACCCAGAGCGGCACGCTGATGAGCGCGAGGCCGGCCGCGACGATGAGGAGGCGCCGGGTCACGGCACGCGGCTGCCGAAAAGGCCCTGCGGGCGGAACAGCAGGATCAGGAGCATCGGCAGGAACAGGATTATGTAGGCGAGCTCGGGAAACAACACCTGGCCGTAGTTGTAAAGGAAACCGATGATGAAGCTGCCGACCAGCGCCCCCAGCAAGCTGCCGGTGCCGCCGAGAATGACGACGATCAGCGCCAGCGGCAGCATGTCGCTGTCGAGACCGGGATAGACCGAGAGGATCGGCCCGCCGATGACGCCGGCGAAGCCGGCGATCGCCGCGCCCAGGCAGAAAACGATGGTGAAGAGGCGCGAGACGCGAATGCCGGTGACGCGCGCCATGGCCGGATCGTCGACGCCGGCGCGGATCATGGCGCCGAGCCGGGTGCGGTCGAGCATCAGCCACAGCAGAACGGCGATGACCACCGCGATGGCGACGATCACCAGCCGGTAGATCGGAAAGACGATGCTGGCGATCGGCACGGCGCCGCCGAGCCCGGGCGGCGTGTCGAGCGGGATCGGATCGCCGCCCCACAGCATCAGGCAGAGATCGGCGATCATGAAGGAAAGGCCGAGGGTCACCAGCACCTGCGCCAGCTCCTGCCCTTGCAGGCGGCGCAGCAGCAGGCGCTCGATGCCGCCGCCCACCACCGCCATCGCCGCCGCGGCCAGCAGCGCCGCCAGCCAGAAATCGAGCCCGAGCCCGAGGAAGGTCGCGCCGAGATAGGCGCCCAGCATGAAGAACGAGCCATGCGTCAGGTTCGGGATACGCATCAGGCCGAAGATGAGCGAGAAGCCGGCCGAGAGCAGGAACAACAAACCACCCAGGGTGATGCTGTTCACCCCGAGAAGCAGCCATTGGCTCATGATCGCTTCCGCCTGTGCGCGCCGCGGATATGCCGCCTGCGTCTCAGCTCTTCAGTGGCGGATAGTCGCGCGAATAGACCGGCTTGGCCAGATAGTCCTTCTCGTTATAGGTCCAGAACTGGCTGACGTCGGGGTAGGTCTTGATGATGGTGTTGGTGAGCTTGCCATCCTTGCGCTCGAGCCGGCGGATGAAGACGTTGCCGACGACATTGCCGAAATGGTCGAAGTGGAAGGGGCCGCGCGGCGTATCGGTGAGCGAGACGGCGCGCAGCGCGGCGATGAGCGCCGGCTTGTCCTCGGTCTTGCCGCCCGTCTTCTGCAGCGCCGCCTCGATGCACATGCCGTTGATATAGAGGCCGGCGGCGTAACCGCCGGGGATGTTGCCGTAGTCTTTCACCATGTCGGCGACCATGCGCTGGTTGCTCGGCGTGTCGAGATCGCTCGAGTACCACGAGGCCGAGATCGCGCCCACCGCATCATCGCCGAAGCTCTTGAGCAGCGCGTCGTCATAGGCGGTCCAGCCGCCCAGGATCGGATATTTTGCCTTGGCGCCGAGCTCGGCATATTGCTGGTTGAACTTGATCGGGTTGGAACCGGCGAAGCCGTTGACGACGCCGTCGATGTCGCTGAATTGCGAGATGTAGGGGGTGAAATCGGCGGTGACGAGCGGCGGCCAAAGCTTCTTGACGACGCGGCCGCCGGCATCTTCGAAAACTTCCTGGAAGCCGCCGATCTGCTCGTAGCCGAAGGCGAAATCCTCGCTGATCGTCGCCACGCGCTTCAGCTTCATGTCCTTGGCGGCGTAGTCACCGAGTGGATGCATGCATTGCGAGGAGGTGGCCGAGGCGCGCACGAAATACGCGTTGGGCTTGCGCTGCGTCATGTCGTCGGCGGCGGCGAGGCTCAGCATCGGCACCTTGTGCTGCTCGACATAGGCGGTGATGGCGAGCAGCTCGAAAGCGGCGAGCGGCCCGACGATGACATCGACCTGGTCGCGCTCGATGAGCTCCTGCGCCTTGGTCTTGGCGCCCGCCGGGTTGCCGCCGGTATCGGCGATGACGAGATCGACCTGACGGCCGGCCAGCGTCGAATTGCGGTGCTTCAGAAAGAGCTCGAAGCCTTGTTGCATCTGGATGCCGCCCTGCGCCAGCGGGCCGGTCTTCACCGTCAGCAGCCCGATGCGCACCGGCGGCGCGGCGGCGATCGCCGGCGCCCAGGGCAAGGAAGCCGCCGCCGCCGTTCCCGCCAGGAACTTACGCCGATCGAGAGTGAACGCCATCAACTCCTCCCTTGCCCATCCGCCGCGCGGCGGCTCGTTGTGGTTTCGGCACTCCGACAGAGGCGGAGCTTGATCAAATGATAATGAGGTTCCGCGCGCACCGCCACCCCGTTCGTTCCAGAATCTGACACTTACCCGGACCCGCCGCTTCAGCCGCGGGAGGCTGGAGGTGGGGTGACACCGATTGTGCGCCGCACCTGTCATTTTTGTAACCTGATCAGACGATAAATAGTAGCGACGTCACCCTGTCGGACACCCGTGCCGGCGTCCGGGCCGAGCCCTTGCCATTTCCTCTTCTTTATCAGATGATAAGGATGGAGGCCTCGATGCAGCTCGGCTACTTCACCATGCCGCTCCACCCGCCGGAGCGGAACTATACCGACACGCTCAAGGAGGATCGCGAGGCGATCATTCTCGCGGACCGGCTCGGCTATGCCGAGGCCTTCGTCGGCGAGCATGTCACCGACCGGGCCGAGACCATCACCTCCTCCTTGATGTTCATCGCCAGCCTCGTCGGCGAGACGAAGCGCATCAAGCTCGGCAGCGGCACGGTCAACCTGCCCAACAACCACCCGGCCGCGGTGGCGGCGCAGGTGGCGATGATCGATCACCTGCTGCAGGGCCGCTTCCTCTTCGGCATCAGCCCGGGCGGCCTGCGCTCGGACGCCGAAATCTTCGGCAATCTCGATCAGGATCGCACGGCGATGTTCGTCGAGGCGATCGACATGGTGCTGAAGATCTGGTCGTCGGAGCCGCCCTATGACCTCGTCGGCAAGTACTGGACGGTCAGCACCGCGCGCACGCTCGATCGGGCGATCGGCCAGGGCGTCATGGTGAAGCCGTTTCAGACGCCGCATCCGCCGATCGTCGTCACCGCGGTCACGCCCTTCTCCAAGGGCCTCGTCGCGGCGGCCGAGCGCGGCTGGACGCCGATCTCGGCCAACTTCCTGCAGCCGCCCTGGGTTGCCTCGCACTGGCCGATGTATGAGCAGGGCTGCCGCAACGCCGGGCGATTGGCGCGTCCGGCCGATTGGCGCGTCGCCAAAAGCATCTTCATCGCCGATGACGATGGGGTGGCGCGGCGCTACGCCAAGGAGGAAGGGAGCCCTTATCGCTTTTACTACCGGAACTTGATGAAGAAGCTCATCGGCAATGGCCGGCCGGAGCTGTTCAAGCGCGACCGGGCCATGCCCGATGCGGCCATCACCCTCGATTACGTCGTTGATTCCCTCGTCATCTGCGGTACCGTCAACAGTGTCGTCGACCAGCTCCTGGCGTTTCGGGAGGAGGTTGGCGATTTCGGCACTTTGCTCTATGCCGGACATGATTGGGTCGATCCGGCGCTGAGCCGGCGCTCGATGGAGCTGATGGCGCAAGAGGTCATGCCGCGCGTCGACGCGGCGCTGACGCAGGCGGCGGCCGACTAGCACAAGTACCCCCGCATGGGGAGGCGGGCGATGGATCGGGGAAACAGTGAGCTGCGCGACGGCATGCGCGTCGATTGGGACGTGCCGATCGCGATGGATGACGGCATCGTGCTCCGCGCGGACGTCTTCCGCCCGCCGGCCGAGGGGCGCTACCCCGTGATCTTGACCTATGGCCCCTATGCCAAGGGCCTCGCCTTTCAGGAGGGCTATTCCTCGGCCTGGAACATCATGGCCGCCAAGCATCCCGACGTGACCGCCGGCTCTTCCAACAAATACCAGAATTGGGAGGTGGTCGATCCCGAGAAATGGGTCCCGGACGGCTATGCCTGCGTTCGGGTCGACAGCCGCGGCGCCGGCCGCTCGCCCGGCGTGATCGATCATTTCTCGCCGCGCGAGACGCGCGATTTCTACCTCGCGATCGAATGGGCCGGGGTGCAGCCCTGGAGCAACGGCAAGGTCGGGCTCAACGGCATCTCCTATTATGCCATCAACCAGTGGCATGTCGCCGCACTGCAGCCGCCGCACCTCGCCGCCATCTGCATCTGGGAAGGCGCCGCCGACTGGTATCGCGACATGACCTATCACGGCGGCATTCTCTGCACCTTCTTCGCCAATTGGTACGATATGCAGGTGCGCACGGTGCAGCACGGGCTCGGCGAACGCGGCCCCAAGAGCCGCGTCACCGGCGAGCTGGTCTGCGGCCCGGAGACGCTGAGCGAGGCGGTGCTGGAACGCAACCGCAGCGCGCTCGCCGACGACGTCCGGGCGCATCCGCTCGACGACGCCTATCACCGAGCGCGCTCGCCGGATTGGTCGAAGATCACCGTGCCGCTGTTCAGCGCCGCCAATTGGGGCGGCCAGGGGCTGCATCCCCGCGGCAATTTCGAGGGCTTTGTGCGCGCGGCTTCGGCGCAGAAATGGCTCGAGGCGCATGGCATCGAGCATTGGACGCATTTCTACACCGACTACGGCGTCGGCCTGCAGAAGCGCTTTTTCGGCCATTTCCTCAAGGGCGCGGATGCCGGCTGGCAGAACGAGCCGCGCGTCCGGCTGCAGATCCGCCATCCCGGCGAGCGCTTCGTCGAGCGCCATGAGCGCGAATGGCCGCTGGCACGGACGCAATGGACGCGGTTCTATCTCGACTCGGCCGGACCGAGCCTCGGCCCGAAGCTGCCCACCGCCGCTGCCGCGCTCGGCTTCGACGCCATGGGCGACGGCATCACCTTCTCCACGCCACCGCTCGCCGAAGCGGTCGAGATCACCGGGCCTTCGGCGGTGAAGCTCGTCCTCTCCTCGTCGACCAGCGATGCCGACCTCTTCGCCGTGCTGCGCGTGTTTGCGCCGGATGGTACCGAAATCGTTTTCCAGGGTGCGCTCGACCCGCACACGCCGATCGGCCAGGGCTGGCTGCGCGCCTCCCACCGCAAGCTCGATCCCGAGCTCAGCACACCCTATCGCCCCTATCACCGCCATGATGCGGTCGAGCCGCTCACGCCCGGCGAGCCGGTCGAGCTGGAGATCGAAATCTGGCCGACCTCCATCGTCGTGCCCGCCGGCCATCGCATCGCGCTGACGCTGCGCGGCCGCGACTACGAGCATCCCGGCCCGGGCGCGCGGCTCTCCAACATGAAGAACGAATTCCGCGGCTGCGGCCCGTTCCTGCACGACGATTCCCGCAACCGGCCGAACGCGATCTTCGCCGGCCGGACGACGCTGCATCTGACGCCGGATCGGCCGGCTTATCTGCTGCTGCCGATCATTCCGCCGAAGGGTGACGCGCCATAGCCAACGAGTTCAACCATTCCTCGCGCTCCTCGGCGGCGGCGCTGCGCCAGCGCGGCAAGCGCCGTGTCCGCCCGCGCCGGAAGACCGGCGTCAAGGCGCAGAAGCGGCTGCCGGCCGCCGACCGCGAGCAGCAGATCCTGGCCGAGGCCATCCGCTTCTTCGCCGAAGTCGGCTTTGCCGGCCAGACGCGCGAGCTGGCGCAGCGCGTTGGCATCACCCAGCCGCTGCTCTACCGCTATTTCCCGACCAAGCAGGATCTGATCGAACGCGTCTTCAAGGAGGTGTTCCTGAAGCGCGTCGATGCGCGGCTGACGGCGCTCATCACCGACCGCTCACGTCCGCTCGAGGACCGGCTGCTCGACTTCTATCGGCGCTACGCGGACGCGACCTATACCTATGAATGGATCCGCATCTACATGTTCTCGGCGCTGATGGGCAACGACATCAATCGCCGCTACATCAGCCTGGTCGAGCGCAAGATCCTGAAGCCGCTCTGCGCCGAGATCCGCCATCACTGCGGCCTGCCCCTCGGGCCGGAGGTGCCGATCAGCGAAGCCGAGCTCGAGCATGTCTGGGTGATGCATGGCGGCCTCTTCTATTACGCCGTGCGCAAATACGTCTATCACAGCCGGGTGGCCGCGGATTTCGACGCCATCGTGCGGCGCGCCGTCAAAGCGATGCTCGCCGGCGTCTCCGCCCTCGGCGCCCCCTGAAACAGGAGACCAGATCATGAAGACCGGCATTATCGGCGTCGGCATCATGGGCTCGGCGATCGCCCGCAATCTCATTGCCGGCGGATTGCCGGTGACCGGCTTCGACGTGGCGCCCGAGCGGCAGAAGGAGCTTGCCGCGATGGGCGGGACGGCAGCGCGCACGGCGGCGGAGGTCGCTTCATCCGCCGACATCATCCTGACGAGCCTGCCGAGCATTACCGCGCTCGATGAGACCGCTGCCGCGATCCGCGGCGCGGCCCGGCGCGGCACCGTCGTCGCAGAGCTCAGCACGCTGCCGATCGAGGTCAAGCAACGCAGCCACGACGCTCTCGCCGCCTCGGGCATCACGCTGCTCGACTGTCCCTTGAGCGGCACCGGGGCGCAAGCGGTCACGCGCGACCTCGTCGTCTTCGCTTCGGGCGAGCGCCAGGCGGTCGAGCGCTGCGCGCCGGTCTTCGCCGGCTTCGCCCGGCTCACGCATTATCTCGGCGGCTTCGGCAATGGCAGCAAGATGAAGTTCGTCGCCAATCTGCTCGTCGCCATCCACAACGTCGCCACCGCCGAAGCGATGGTGCTGGGGCTCAAAGCGGGGCTCGCCGCCGAGGACATCGTCAAGGTTATCGCCAGCGGCGCCGGCAACTCCCGCGTCTTCGAGCTGCGCGCACCGCTGATGGCGAAGAATGACTACCTGCCGGCCTCGATGAAGATCGACATCTGGCAGAAGGACATGGCCGTCATCGGCGATTTCGCCAAGCATCTCGGCGTCGCGCTGCCGACCTTCGCCGCCACGGTCCCCATCTACAACGCCGCCATCGGCCTCGGCCGCGGTGGCGAGGACACCGCGGCGGTTTGCGCCGTGCTCGAGGCGATGGCGGGGGTCGAGCGGCAGGGCTGACCCGCCTCGCCACGACCGCGCGATCCTCCTATCATCGCCGGCGAACGATGGGAGGATGCATGAGCCCGTTTGATCTCACCGGCAAGGTCGCGATCGTCACCGGGGGCAATAGCGGCATCGGGCTTGGCATGGCGGCGGCGCTCGTCGACGCTGGCTGCGCCGTTCATGTCTGGGGCCGCAACGCTGCGAAGAACGAGCGCGCGCTGGCGCAGCTCCGCGCCAAGGGCGGCCGCGCCGAGGCGATGCAATGCGATGTCAGCGATCCCCGCTCGGTCGACGCGGCGATGGCCGAGACGCTCGCGCGCTTCGGCCGCGTCGATGGCTGCTTTGCCAATGCCGGCATGGGCGGCGGTGGGCGCCGCTCCTTCATCGAGCGGCCGCTGGCGGAATGGCGCGAGCTGCTCGCCACCAATCTCGACGGCGCCTTTTTGACACTGCAGGCCGCGGCGCGCCACATGGTCGAGCGTGCCGGGCGCGGCGATGCCGGCGGCAGGCTTGTCGTCACCTCGAGCATCGCCTCCGTCTTCGGCACGGCGCGCAACGAGCATTACGCCGCAAGCAAGGCGGCGCTCAACGCCCTCACCCGCGCGCTCGCCGTCGAGCTCGCGCGCCACGGCATCACCGCCAACGCGATCCTGCCCGGCTGGATCAAAAGCGAGATGACCGAAGGCCTGATGAGCACCGATAAATTCGTCAACGCGGTGATGCCGCGCATCCCGATGCGCCGCTTCGGCGAGCCCGCGGATTTCGGCGGCATCGCCGTCTACCTCATGAGCCAGGCGTCGTCCTATCACACCGGCGACCTCTTCATGATCGACGGCGGCTACGCGCTGTTCTGAGAGCGGCGATGCACGACCTCATTCCTTTCCTCGCCATCCTCGCCGCCATCGCCCTTGGTGCCGCGAGCCCGGGGCCGAGCTTCGTCTATGTCGCGCGCACCGCGATCGCGCTCTCGCGTCCCGACGGGGTGGCGGCGGCGCTCGGCATGGGCATCGGCGGCATCACCTTCGCGGCGCTGGCGCTGCTGGGCTTGCAGGCGGTGCTGGCGCAAGTTGGCTGGCTCTATGCCGGGCTGAAGCTCGCCGGCGGGCTTTACCTGCTGCTGCTGGCCTTCCGGTTGTGGCGCAGCGCCGGCGACGCCGCGGTCTTGCCGCGCGGCATCGGACAGCGCTCGCCGGGGCTGCGACGCTCTTTCCTCCTGGGCCTGGCGACGCAGCTCAGCAATCCCAAGACCGCCGTGGCCTATGCCAGCATTTTCGCGGCGCTGCTCCCGCCCGCGCCGCCGCTCTGGATGATCCTGGCGCTGCCGCCGCTGATCCTGCTCATCGAGACGAGCTGGTATACCGTCGTCGCGCTGGTCTTCTCCGCCGAGCGGCCGCGCGCGGCGTATTTGCGCGCCAAGCGTTGGATCGACCGCCTCGCGGCATCGGTGATCGGCCTTCTCGGCTTGCGGCTGCTCGTCGCGGCCGGCCGATCCGGCTGAGAGCGGGCTCGCGTGTCAGCGCCGCTCTGGCCCGAGGATCCGGTAGCACTGCGCGCGGCGGCGCTCGCCTTTGATCTCAAGCGGCTCGAACAACGCTTTCTCGACGATCCCTATCCGCTTTACCGCGCGCTGCGCGAGCACGACCCGGTCCACAAGATGCCGGACGGCTCCTATTTCCTGTCGCGCTACGAGGATTGCGCCGCACTCTATCGCGACGCCGGAACCTGGAGCTCCGACAAGAAGATCGATTTTCGGCCGAATTTCGCCGACAGCCTGCTCTTCGAGCACCACACCACGAGCCTCGTCTTCAACGATCCGCCCTATCACACGCGGGTGCGCCGGCTGCTCGCCCCAGCGTTCACACCGCGGGCGTTGAAGGCGCTGCAGCCGCGCGTCGAAGCGCTGGTCGACCGTCTCCTCGATGGGATCGCGGCGCGCGGGCGCTTCGACCTCATCGATGATTTCGCTTCGGCCATTCCCGTCCAGCTCATCGGCGACATGCTGGGCGTTCCCCTCAGCGAGCGCGGACCGCTGCGCGGCTGGTCGCTCGCCATTCTGGGGGCGCTCGAGCCGGTGCTGTCGCCGGAGCAGCGGCAGCGCGGCATCGCCGCTGTCGCCGAGTTCAAGGCCTATCTCACCGATCTCGTCGGCCGGCGCGTGGCGGAGGCGAGCAGCGAGGAGGGCGAGATCCTGTCGACGTTGATCGACGCCAGCGATTTCGCGCCGCAAGCGGCCGGCGCCGAGCGCCTGTCCCGGCCGGAGCTGCTGCACAACTGCATTTTCCTGCTCAATGCCGGCCACGAGACCACCACCAACCTCATCGGCAATGGCATCGACCTGCTGCTCCGCCATCCCGAGGCCTTGGCCGAGCTGCGGCGCGATCCGGCGCTGATCGACAGCGCGGTGGAAGAGTTTCTGCGCCTTGAAAGCTCGAACCAGCTCGGCAATCGGCGCGCGCTCGTCGATACCGTTCTCGGCGGCGTTACCATCCCGGCCGGCACCTATGTCCATATCGGCATCGGCGCCGCCAACCGCGATCCGGCGCAGTTCGCCGATCCCGACCGGCTGGACCTCCGCCGCCATCCAAACCGGCATCTCGCCTTCGCCGCCGGCATCCATGCTTGTGCCGGAATGTCGCTCGCGCGCATGGAAGCGGTGGTCGCGATCGGCAAATTCGTCCGGCGCTTCGTCCGCATCGAGCGCGATGGCGCCTTCACCCGGGGCGGCCGCGCGCGCTTCCGCGGCTTCCTGCACTACCCCCTGCGCGTTGGTTAGGCCGGCGGCGCAGGCTCTTAAATATCAAGCCTGGTGACTTTGGTGCCGTTGAGACTGAGATTGAACATTAGGCCGCTATTGGTCAGGACAAATCCGATGACCGGCGAATTGGCGGTCTTGCTGTCGATCGCGCCGTTTGCTCCGGTTTGGGCCACGGCGACCGCGGCATCGGCGCCGGCCGTCCATCCGTTGCCGGACAGGAACTGCTGGTAGGCGGCATCGGTCATGAAGAGGAAGACAACGGATTTTGTCTGGACGCCGAGCGTCGCGCCCAGCGACCCCGTCTCCGTCTTGTAATAGCCGATGACCCGCCCGCCGGACCGCAGCTCGCCTTCGCCATATTCTCCGCCAATGCCGATTCCGGCGGAGACCACCGATGGGAACACCAGGACGCCGCGCGCCTTTTGGACGAGTTCGCGAGCCCCTGGCGACTGTGCATAGAGCCGCGTCAACGTGTCGTCGACCCCGGCATTGATCTCACGCCGCTTCGCGGTGTTTTCGGCAGGCGTCTGGGGCGGCGACGAGCATCCGGCTACGAGCAAAACAAAGGTCACCGCCGAACTGCTCAAGAAGTGGCGCCGTTCCATCATGTTTCTCCTGCTTGCAGCGTCGCGGCAAGGGAAACACATGTGCGACGCCCCCGTTCCGGCTTCGCCCGGAAATTGAGCAGGGCAGCCGGGGGCCGAGAGCGACTGTAGCGCAGCGCTAGGGGCGAAGATAGCTCCACCCCTGCTCCTGCAGCTCCATCAGCCTGACCGCGCCGGACGGCACCAGCCGCGCCTGCGGGACGATGGTGATGGGATGCCCCTCGCGCTTTTCCATCGCCTGCTTGGTGTTGTTGCAGGCGGAGAAGGTGAGCTCGCTCGGGAAACTCAGCTCCTTCAATTGCTTGATGCGGTCCTTCACCGGCGAGGTATCGTCGCGCAGCATGTTGAGGCCGGGGCCGTAGGCGACCACCTCCACCTCAACGTCCTGACCCTTGTCACGATAGTATTCGATGATGTTCGAGGCATTGTTGAGCGCCAGGTTCATCACCTGCGGATCGTTCTGATCGACCTCGATCGCGACGCGATGCTGCGGCGGCTTGTCGGCCACCGCCCCATGCCAGGCCGCCATGCCGCACGCCAGCACGATCGCCAGGCCAATGAAGATTTTCCGCATGGAACTGCTCCCTGTCTCGCTTCGGGAATGGGATTAGAGGGACACCTTCACTCGGATCACGGGCGAACGATGGTGTAGCCCTGCTCGGCAAGGGCAATGAGCTGCGCCACGCCGGCGGTGACCTTGCGCGCATGCGGATTGAGGGAGACCGGCTTGCCGGTCTCGCGCTCCACCGTCTCCACCGTGTTCATGCAGACATCGAAGCGCACATCCTGCGACACCAGGCTGTCGACCGCCTGCCGATCGGGGCTCTCGGCACGCAGCAGATCGATCCCCGGCCCGAAAGCGACGATCTCGATGACGACGCGGTCCGGCCCGTAGGCCGTCAGCAGATTGTTGGCGACGCTGAGCACCAGCGCGCGCTTCGCCGCGTCGCGATCGGAAAGCTGCAAGGCGCAGCGATGCTCGGCGAAGGGCTTGTCGTCCGATACGGCCTGAGCGGCGCGGGCGCGGCGCGGCGCCGCGGCAAAGGCGCTCGGCAACAGCGCCAGCAGCAACCGGCGAGACCAGCTTGTCGCCCTGCCGTCGCGAGGCTCGCTCGGGCCGGTCATGATGCGGCGTAGCCGGGGTTGCCGCTCACCCCTTTGAGCGCGACCCGATTGACCTTGGCAAGCTTGGCACTGCGCTGCTGCTTCAGATAGCGCGCGACAGTGTCCCAGACCGGGCGGCCTTGCTGCGCGAGAGAGACCGAAGCCCAGCCCGCGACGCGGTAGGTCTTCGCCGCATCGACCGGCTTGCCGCTGTCGAGCGTCATCTCGGAGATGCGGTGGCCGATCGCTTCGTCGGGCGCGCACGCATAATCCATGCCGCCGATCCGCACCATGTCGCCGCCTTGCTGCAGATAGGGATCCTTGTTGAAGAGGTTGTCGCAGACATCTTCCATGATCGATTTGAGCTGCGCCCCCGTCATCTCCTGGACATAGACATCGGGATAGGTGATTGCCGTCTCGGCCATGAGATCGCCCATGGTGATGGAGCTGCCCGGCAGCAGGCTCGGCCCCCAGCGGAATCCCGGCGAGAGCGCAATCTCGGCGTCGAGCTCGTGCCGCAGCGCATCGCAGATGAGCTGATCCATCGTGCCGTTGAAATTGCCGCGGCGGTACAGCAACGCGCCGGCATCGGCGAGCGTCTCGTCGAGCTTCGCCCGATAGGGCGCGTGGAGCGCTTCGATGCGCGCGGCGAGATCGGCATCGGGCGCGATCATCGCGGCGAAGACCGGCACCAGCGTGTAGCGGACACCCTTCATCCGTCCGCCGGCAACATCGAGATCGAGCACGGCGAGGAACTTGCCGTTCGATCCGGCATTCGTCACCAGCGTCTTGCCGCCGGCATTGGCGACGACGCTGGGCTGCGGCACCGCGTCATGCGTGTGACCGCCAAGGATGACATCGATGCCGGTGACACGGCTCGCCAGCTTCAGATCGACATCCATGCCGTTATGCGACAGCAGCAGCACGGCGTCGGCGCGCTCCTTGCCGCGCAGTTCGTCGACCAGCTTTTGCAGCTCCGCCTCGCGGATGCCGAAGGTCCAGTCGGCGACGAGGCGCTGCGGATGCGCGATCGGCTGATAGGGAAAGGCCTGGCCGATGATGCCGAGGCGCGCCCCGCCGATCTCCTTGACGATGGCCGGCCGGAACACCCGGCCGGTATCCGGATCGAAGCTGGGCGCGCCGTCGAATGCGGCCTCATCGGTCAGGAACACGTTCTGCGCCAGGAACTCGCCTTTGAAAGCGGCGAGGTTCTTGCGGAACTGCGCCTCGCCATAGGTGAACTCCCAGTGACCGGTCATAACGTCGATGCCAAGCCGGTTGCCGAGCTCGACCAGGGCGGCGCCGTCGGTGAGGCTCGCCAGCGCCGAGCCCTGCCAGAGATCGCCGCCATCGAGCAGCAGGCTGTTCTGCGCGCCGGCCTCGGCGCGAAAGCGGTCGATCAGTGCTTTCATGTGGGCAAGCCCGCCCATCCGGCCATAGCGATGCGCCGCCTCCTCGAAATCGAGGTAGGTCAGGGCATGGGCGCGCGGCGTCCCGGCGGCAATGCCGAAATGCTTCAAGAAAGCTTCGCCGACGAGATGCGGCGGCCGGCCGGCCGCGGCGGCGACGCCGATATTGGCGCTCGGCTCGCGAAAGAAGAGGGGCAGCGCCTGGGCGTGGACGTCGGTCTGGTGCAGGATGCGCACATTGCCGAAGTGGCCGATATCGTAGAGATCCTCGCGCGCCTCCGCCCGCCGCAGCGGCGGCACCACGCCCAGGAGCGCGCTCGCCGCCAGGAGCCTCAGCGTATCGCGACGGGTAACCGGCATCTCGTCTCCTCGCTCCCGCACCTCACTTGAGCACAGCGTTCTGCCACAGCTGGTCCTGCGCTTTCGCCTGCTCGATCGACGCCTCGGCGAGCGCCTGCGCGCGCCGCGCCAGAGCCACCGCCGCGTCGTAATCCTTCGCCGCCGCTGCCTTCTCGGCGGCCTTCAACGCCGCTTCGGTCGGCATCCATTGATTGCGCAGCGCGCCCGCTTGCCGCTCGGCCTCGGCGGCGGCGCGGTAAGCGGCCTCGAAATCGCTTTGCGTCGCGGCCCGCGCCGGCGCTCCACCGGCAAGCGCCGTCGCGCCGACGAGCAGGACGAGAGCGAGCCTCACCATGATTTTCTTGGGCTTCATCGATGCGCTTTCACGGACGGGTGCCCGGCCCTGCAATCGCAACGCCGTTGCTCATGTAGGAGAGAAAATATTCGAGATCGCGATAGAGCTCGTCCTCGGGCTTGAAGGCGACCGAGCGCACCTGCTCGTTACAGCTGATGAAGCGGCGATCGACCGTGCCCATGCTGCCCCAATCCGAGCGATAGATCGGGAACGAGGCGAGGATGCCGAGCGCCGGCGCCAGGATGTCGCCGCGCAGCCGCTTACCGGCCGCCTGGACATGGCAGCTCGCGCAGGAGAAGTTGAGCTGCCCGCGCCGCTCGTAGAAGAACTGCTTGCCCTCCTCATAGGCGGCGAGCGCGCGCGCGTCGTCGGGGATTTCGATGGCAAAGGGCTTGCCGCGCGAGGTCGAGGCCATATAAGCGTCGATCGCCGCCATGTCCCCGACCTGGTAGGGAAGCGGCTTCTCACCGTTCTTCTCCCGGCAGCGATTGATCGCCAGATCGAGCGTCACGACCTCGCCGGTCTGCCGATCGAAATAGGGGTAGTTCTGACGGATGCCAATACCCTTCTGCGGAAAGCAATCGGCATAGGTCTTGCCGTCCTTGAACGGCGTCTCGAACAGCTTCTTGCCGTCCTCGAGCGCGAAATCGTAGGGAGGAAATTGCATGATCTCCTCCCACTGCTTGCGCATATCCTTGTCGACCGCGTAAGGACCGTTGGCGAAGTCGTCGAGCGCGACATCGGGGAAGGCCTGCCGGAAATAGGTCTGGAAGGCGCGCTGATCGGCGGCGGGATCGATGCGTTGCTCCGCACTCGCCGGCGGCAGCACCAGGGCGAGCAGCAGGATGCCGCCCGCGGCCGCCCGACGCCCAATAGCGGCGATGGCCACCTTCATGTCGGAGGTATCCCTTTGCCCGCGGCCTCAGAGGATCGTCGCCGTCGTCTCGTCGCTCTTGCCCTCATTGTCGCTCCAATTGATCTTGAGCGCGTCGCCCTTCTTGCCGCCTTTGAAGCTGAATTTGAGATAGGGATCCTTCGACACGGCCGGCCCCCAGAAGGCGGTGAAGACGCGCTTGCCGTTCCAGTCGAACGTGACGGTCTCGATGTAGTGGGGCGGGATGAGCTTGCCGTCCTTGTCTTTGACGAAGCCGGAATCCATGGGGTGCTGGATCAGCGATTGGACCTCGGTCGACTCGCCGTGCGCGACGGCTCTGACGCGAATGGTGGATGCCATGATCGATGCTCCTTCTCTCAGCCGCCGCAGCCGCCGAGCGTGACCTTGACCTGCTTACGCGCGCCGTAATGCTTGCCGTCGGCTTCGACCACCGCCACGACATCGCTGGTCTTCGCCATTTTGAGCCGGCAGGAGACGCTCGGCTCGGTCCCTTCGGGGATCGGGTAGTAGGCCGCGAGCGTGAACGGGTTCTCGGGAATGAGCAGCGCGATCGCCGTGACATTGGGCAGCGCGGCGCTCACCGAGACCGGCACGACCGCGCCGTTCTCGGCGATCTCGGGCACGTCGAGCGAGACCTTGTCGGACGGAACCACGATCGGCTTCTCATAGAGCGCGTCGAGCGCCGCCGTCTCGTTCTTCTGTGCGAAGGCATTCTTCGGCCACGCCAGCGATTGCTCGGCCGCTTGGGCCCGCGGGACGAGCCCCGGCGCCAGGCCCATCGCGGCGAGGCTGCCGATGCCAAGAATTTGCAGCACGAGACGCCGCTCGACGGCGAGCCGGGCCGGCGTTGCTATGATAATTCGAGACATGGTTCCTCCATTCCTGACAAGCCGCACCCCCTTCAAAGCGTGTAGAGAAAATCGATGATCGCGTTGATCTCCTGCCGCGTCAGGATGAGATTCTTGCCGAAAGGCGGCATCACCGTCTCGGGGTTGCGCTTCTCCTCGTCATCGATGATGGCGTAGAGCGTGCTGCGGTCGGGAAAGCGCAGCTTCATGTCGGCGAGCTCCGGCCCGACATTGCTCGGCACATCGCCGCCCTTCATGGTGTGACAGGCCAGACAATTGCCCTTGGCGCGATCGAAGGCGAGCGCTTGGCCGGAAGCAGCGGATTGCGCGCGAAGCGCTGGCGCAAGCAGCATCGCGACGCCGGCACCGAGGAGGCCGGCCGCGATCACTGAAGCGGCGGCGCGGCGCGCCGTCCGGGGTTTCGCTGCGCGCGTCATTTCGGCGTCATCTCGTCGAGCGGCCCCGAGGTCCGCGGCGTCAGATCCTTGCCTTCCGCTGTCGAGGTGATCTTGACGTCCGCCGCAGGCAGGCAATGCGTCATGCATTGGGTCGCCGCGGTGTCCGGCCGCGGATCGCGCAAGATGAAGCCGTGCTGGTTCGGCATGACCACCTTGGCCAGGCTGTTGCGGTCGGCAACGAAGCTGTCGGGCACGATGTTGTTGAGGTTGAGGACGTACGCGGTGATCGCATAGACGTCATTGGCGGAAAGGCTGTGCGGCGCCGGAAACGGCATCGCCCGATTGATGTAGTCCCAGAGCGTGGTGGCGTAGGGCCAGTAATTGCCGACCGCCTTGGTCGGCTGATCGCCGGTGAGCTTGGAGTCGCTGGCGAGCTTGGGATAGCGGCCCTCGCCCTCGCCGAAGGTCCCGTGACAACCGGCACATTGCTGCGCATAGACATCGGCGCCGTGCTCCACCGTGCCGCTGCCTTCCGGCAGACCTTGCCCGTCCGGCCGGACGTCGATGGCCCAACCGGCGATCTGCGCCGCCGTCGGCACGGTGCCATAGCCATAATGGCCGACGCGATCGCTCTCCGCCGGTATAACGGGCGCGATCTTCGCCAGCGCCGCCGCCTCTGCCGCGTTCGCCGCGTCTTCGGTCGGCGAGGCGGCGCGCGACGGGAGACCCGCGCCCAGCAGAAGGAGCGTGGCCGCTATCGCCGCCGCCGCCGGCGGGCGCTTGTTCCCCTTACCCCAGCTGAACATCGAACACGCTGCCATCCGGCTTGACCTGCCAGGTCTGGATCGAATTGTTGTTGTAGATGCCGTTGACGCCGCGGAGCTTGCGCAGCTCGGCGATGGTGGGCTGGACGAAGCCGGTCTCGTCCACGGCGCGCGATTGCAGCAGCGCCGGCTTTCCGTCCCAGCGCCACTCGGCGGTAAATCGGGTCAGCGCCTTGGCCAGGATCGGCTCTTGCAGCCGGGCCCGCGTCCAGTTGACGCCGCCATCGAAGGAGACGTCGACATGGGCGATCCGGCCCTTGCCGCTCCAGGCAAAGCCGCGAATCTCGTAAAGGCCCGGCCCCCGCGCCGGCCGCTCCGGACAAGGGAAAGTGATCACCGATTTCGCATAGATGAGCCAGGTGAAAGCGCGCGCCTTGCCGTCGGGCATCAGCTCCGTGTACTGCGCCGTCTCTTCGCGGGTGAACCATGGCTGATCGCCGAGCTCGAGGCGGCGCAGCCACTTGATGTTGACGTTGCCCTGCCAGCCCGGAACGATGAGGCGCAGCGGGAAGCCTTGCTCCGGCCGCAGCGCCTCGCCGTTCTGGCCATAAACGACGAGGCAATCGTCGAGGCATTTCTCCAAGGGCAGGCTGCGATCCATATGCGCGCCATCGGCGCCCTCGGCGAGCACCCAGCTCGCTCCTTTCTTGATGCCGGTCTCGGCAAGCAGCGTCGAGAGCGGGACGCCCGTCCATTCGGCGCAGCCCAGCATGCCATGGGTGAATTGCAGCGAGTTGAGCTGCGCCGCCCGCCATTCCATGCCGCCATTGGCCGGGCATTCGATGAAGTGGATGCGCGAGACCGATGGGAAACGCCGGATGTCGTCCATCGTCAGCAGCAGCGGCCGGTCGACCATGCCGTGGATCAGCAGCCGGTGCTCGGCCGGATCCACCGTTGGCCGGCCGGCATGGTAGCGCTCGAAGAACAGGCCGTTGGCGGTGATGATGCCTTCCTGGTTCTGCAACGGCGAAAAGCTGACCGAGGATTCCTGCGTCGCGGTCAGCCAGGGCACGTTGCGGCGGATGACGTCCTTCACGAAATGCGAGGGCTGGCCATAGGGACGGTCGACGACGCCGGGACCGACGCTTTGCGACCAATCCGGATCGGCCGGTGGAAATGGGCCGGCGCCTTCCCCGGCCTGCGCCGCCCGGCCGGGGTTCGCGCCCAGCAGCGCGCCGCCCAACATCGCGAGACCGGTCTTGACCAGCGCCCGCCGGCCCGGCGCCTGAACCGCCGGTTGAGCCCGCTCGCGCTCCGGCTCTGCGCGGCTTCCTTCCGCCATTCCGGCATCCTCCTCCGTGGCCGCTCGGTGTACCGCTTTCGTAATGCCAAAGCCGCCGCCCTGGTCGGAACGCTAGCGCCAACCACAAGCAACCGGCGATTAAATTCGGTGACAATATATTATTGTTAATGGCCGGACCGATACATTCTCGTTCTCTTAACTATCGGATCAAATCGAGGTCGAGCCGGCGGGCGCGGTTCCAGCGATTGAATTCGGTTACAATGGCGCGGCCGGCAGCGCCGCCGGCCCGGGGGCGTTCGGGTGACGAGAATTCTTCTGATCGAGGATGACCAGGAAATCGCGGCCGAGGTGGTCGCGGCGCTGGAGCGCTCGGGATATGCAGTGTCCCACGCCGGCGACGGGCCTTCCGGCCTCGACCGGGCACGCCAGGGCGCCTGGGATCTGCTCATCGTCGATCGCCTGCTCCCCGGTCTCGACGGACTCGCCATCATCCGCAGCTTGCGCGAGGCGCAGATCCGGACGCCGGCCCTGATCCTGAGCGCGCTCGGCGCCATCGACGACAAGGTGCTGGGCCTGCGCGCCGGCGGCGATGACTACGTCATCAAGCCGTTTGCGCTGGCGGAGCTGTCGGCGCGGATCGAGGCGCTGCTCCGCCGGCCGGCGAGCACCCACGAGACGGTACTCCGCGTCGGACCGCTCGAGCTCGATCTGATCGAGCGCACGGCCTGGCGCGGTACGCGCGAGCTCGATCTGCTCATGCGCGAATTCAAGATTCTCGAATACATGATGCGCCACGAAGGCCAGGTGGTGACGCGCGCCATGCTGCTCGAAGCCATCTGGAAATACCGCTTCGTGCCGAGCACCAATCTGGTGGACGTGCATATGGGGCGGTTGCGGCGCAAGCTCGACCACGACAACGAACCGCCGCTGATCAGCAATGTCAGAGGCGCGGGATTCATGCTTCGTGCGCCTGCCTGACGTCATCCGCCGCACCGGCTTCCGCTGGAGCATCGTCGTCGCCGCGGTCTTGGCAGCGGGCACCATGCTGATGTTTGGCGTGGTCTACTCGCTCGGCACCGATGCGCTGTTCCGGACGGCGGACAAATCGGTGGTCGAGCAATTGGACCTGCTCGCCGCACGGCCGGCCGATCTGCTGCCGTTCATGATCACCTCGCGCATGCGCGATCGGCTCGACAACCCGCATGTCATCACCGAGGTCGGACTGTTCGACGCCGACGGCAAGCGGATCGTCGGCGATATCGCCGAGATCCCGCACGCGCTGCCGCTCGACGGGCATGTGCAGACGGAAGTGTCATCGAGCCCGTCGGCCGAGGAACCGCAGCATGAGCGTGTCGCCGGGCGGATGCTGCCGGATGGCCACATCCTGGTGGTGGCGCGCAATGTCGACGATCTGCTGGCGATGCGCGGCAGCATCCTGTGGACGCTGGCTCTTGCGCTGGTTCCCGCCATCCTGCTCAGCATTGCCGGCGGCGTCATCGTCGCCACTCGTACCCAGCGGCGGCTGCTCGCGCTGCGGCGAACGGCGGAACGGATCATCGCCGGCCATCTCGAGGAGCGGCTGGCCGCGCGCGTTCCGGGCGATGACCTCGATCAGCTCGCCGCCATCGTCAACCGCATATTGGATCGCCTCGAAGCGCTCGTGCTGGCGCTGAAGGGCGCAGGCGAGGACATCGCCCACGACATCCGCACGCCGCTCGCTTCGGTCCGGGCGCGCTTGGAGCGCGGCCGCGAGCACGCCGACGACCGCGACCAGCTGCTCGCCATCGTCGATCAATCCATTACCGGCATCGACCAGGCGTTGGCGATCGCCGCCGCGCTGCTGCGCATCGCCGAGATCGAGCACAGCCAGCGCTACGCCGGCTTTGCGCCCGTCGATCTCGCCGAGATCGTCCGCGACGCCGCCGAGGCCTATGGCCCCGTCGCCGAGGACAAAGGCGTCCGTTTGACGCTCGATGCCGCACTCGTGGCGCAGATCCTCGGCGACCGCGACCTGATGCTGGAGCTCGTCCTCAATCTGGTCGACAACGCGGTCAAGTTCAGCCCGCCCGGCGGCGCCGTGCGCGTCGACCTTACCGCGACGCAGGATGGGCCGCTCTTGCGCGTCTCTGACAGCGGCCCAGGCATACCGGAAGACGAAATCGGCCTGGTGCTCCGGCGCTTCTATCGCTCGGACAAGAGCCGCAGCAGCCCGGGGCACGGCCTCGGGCTCAGCCTCGTCGCTGCCATCGCCGGACTGCACGGGTATCGCCTCTCGCTGCACAGCGCCAAGCCCGGCTGCATCGTCGAGCTGCAATGCTGGCGCGACGCCGAGCCGCGGCAACACGCTGTGGCGGACACCATGCCGGCAGCGCCCGGAAGCGTCTGACCCGCCGCTACGCGCAGAGACTTCCCCGCCGCTTTCGAGAGCCGGGTCGCCAAAGAAATCATTCGGGAGCACTTCGAGATTCGTGAAAGCGACATGGGCGCTGCGGATCAGATCGAAGAGCGGCAGCAGCGTCGCATCTTTGCGGGTCAGCAGGCGCCTCTGGACAATGCTGCCGCCGGTCAAGGCGAGGCTGAGTTCGGCTCTCATGGGGCGTTTTCCGGCGGCGGCGGCGCGTGGCCAGCGGTTGAATCGGAACCATGCTGGCGCCCGAGGTATTACGAGCAAGCAACCGCTTCCCGAAATCGAGTTACATCTGTAACCCAATCGCTGCCGACCGCGTTCGACCAGAGATTGGCGCTTGACGTAGGAGACCATGCGCATAAATACGTGTGCAGCTTCACTCCGCGGCGCACCATGCGCTCATGGCGCCATCCTGGAAGAGATGAATGAGGCTGTCGCTCCGCGACGACGAACGATCGACAACGCGCTTCGGAGCGGGTCCTCTCGGGACGCGCGCGAGAATGCTCGCTGGTCCGCGTCGGGTCATCGGAACCTGGGGGTCACCCAACCTCGAGACGCCGTCTCGCGCGCTTGCGAATATCGTCGAGGGGATCGTCGACTGGGATTTTCCCGACGGCGACGCGGCGCGGAACCTGACCGTCAAAGTTCTGCCGAGCACGACCCCTTACATCATCGTTCAATACCGCGCGCCGATAAGCTCCGTTCGCCGGTTTGGCGATGTCGACTATCAGCACCCGCCCTACCTGCATGTCACGACGAGAGTTCAGACCGGCGTTGCCGTGGTGCGCCCCACCGGACCGGTGGGCGTGATCGTTGTGCGGCTCAGGCCCGAAGCAGCGCCTCGCCTTTTGGCCGAGTGCATGCCGGGATTGGCGGACGCCAAGATCGGGCTGGCTGATGTTTTCAAGGCAAAAGACGTTTCTCTTCTGGCGGAGATGCTGGCGGAGGCTCCGAGCAGCCGCGAACGAATGGCCTGCATGCGGCGCTTTCTGCTCGAGAGCTTGTGCGAGCCTGAGCCCGATCGGGTTGCCTGCCACGCCGCGGCACGATTGCGCCGAAACCCCGCCTTGCGCATACAGCAGCTCGCGGCCGATCTCGGCGTGAGCGAACGGCACTTGTCGCGGCGATTTCAGATCCTGTTCGGGATGAGCCCAAAACAGTTCGCCCGGGCCGCGCGCGTCGAAAAGGTGGCGCTGATGCGGAATACCGGGGCAGCCTGGGCAGATACCGCTTACGCTTGCGGCTTTGCCGATCAAGCGCACATGATCAACGACGTCAATGCGATCATCGGCGCATCGCCGGACCAGGCTTTCTGGCCTGACGGATTCTTTGCGTGGTAGCTGAGCATCAGCACCGCCCGGCGCCGGGGCAGCACTGCCGCGAGCAATCAGATCAGCCGCATTTTCAGCGATGAGTCCGAATTTTTCAATTCGCGTGACCTAGCTGCTCATAGAGTGGCGACAGACATCGGTCGCCGGTGCCACTGGGCAAGCAGCTAGAAGGGAAACTCGCTTGGACGCGAATCTCGTTCTGCCTCGAACGTATCAGCCGAGAAGCGCCCCGGCATCGGCGCCAGGCGATACCGGGCCGAGCCGGAACAACGGCCGACAGACACAAGCGCTCGTGGTGGATACCGAACTTGCGATCCGGAACGGTCTGGTCGACGACCTTGCGGACCGCGGCATGCGCGTCGTCGTGGCTTCGAGCCGGCAGCATGCTCTGCGCCAGCTCGACGCCTTGGAGCCGGGCCTCGTCATTCTCGCCTTCAGGCAGGGCGGTGGCCGCGACGGCCTCGACTTTCTCGCTGCGGTCCGAGCACGCTCGGCTGTCTCCGCCATTGTCGTCATTCTCCCGGGAGATCACGGCAGCACGGAAGCCGACCGCGTCGTCGCGCTGGAGTTTGGCGCCGATGATTGTGTCGCCGAGCCCTTCAGCCGGCGCGAGCTTCTGGCTCGGATTCGCGCAATTCTGAGACGTCGGGAGGCGGCATTGGCGGTGTCCTCGGACACCAACCAAATGAGCTCCTGCCGGTTTGGCGGATGGCAGCTCGATCATCGCACGCGCCGCCTCACCGCCCCCGATGGCTGTCCGGTGGTCCTGACGCGGGGCGAATATGCCTTGTTGTCCGCGTTTCTCGAGGCGCCGCAACAGCTGCTCACGCGCGAGCACCTGATCAACGCGACCGGGATGCATGAGGACAGGCTTGATCGCAGCATCGACGTGCGGGTCATGCGGTTGCGACGAAAGCTCTCGACCGACTCGCAAGCACCGCCGTTGATTCGAACCGAGCGTGGGCTCGGCTACATGCTCGACGCACCGGTCGAAGTGTCCGTGCATCGCAACACCTGCCATCGTTGCCACGACACGGCTTGGGGCGGACGGACGGCGACGAGATCGTGCAGAAGCTGCGGCTCGAAGGCCGGCACTTACTCATCGCGGGGCTAGGGCGTGCTCTGGTTGGACTTCGCCGCCGCCGATTTCTTCGCGTCGAGCAGTGTCATGAACGCCTGCTCCGCCTGGCTGCGATAGCGGTCGCGCTGGCGCAGGACCTCGAAATCCCGCCGCGGGAGCTTGAGGTCGACGGCATGCAATGCGCCATGGCGCAGGCTCGACTGCACGACAAGCTCAGAGATCACCGTCGCTCCCGCGCCAGCCTCGACGGCAGAGCGGACGGCCTCATTCGACGGCAGCTCGAGCACCACCGGCAAGGCGGCGACATCGACGCCCATGGTGCGCGCCGCGGCCTCGAACACCTGCCGCGTCCCAGAGCCGGGCTCGCGCAGCACCCAGCTCGTCTCGGCGAGGTTTGCGGGCTTCACCGCCCGGCGTTGGAACCAGGGATGGCTCTCGCCCACCACGAGCACCAGGCGATCGCCGGGGATGCGCTGCCGCAGCAGCGCCGGCTCGTCGATCTCGCCTTCGATAAAGCCCAGATCCGCGCCGCCCTCGAGCATCGCCCGCGCGACCTGGGCGGTATTGCCGATGGTGAGGTGGAGCTCGATCTGGGGATGAGCCGCGCGAAACCGATGAAGCCGCAGCGGCAGCCAGTAATTGGCGATGGTCTGGCTGGCATGGATGCTGAGCCGCCCGCGCTTCAGTCCGGACATCTCCTCGAGCGCGCGCTCGGCGTCGGCGGCGTGCTTCAGCACGGCTCTTGCCTCGGCGAGCAGAACGCGGCCGGCTTGCGTCAGCTGGATGCCGCGGCCGATGCGATGGAACAACATCGTGCCATGGCGCTGCTCGAGCGCCGCGATGGCGGCGCTCGCCGCCGATTGCGTCAGGCGAAGGTCACGGGCGGCCCGGGTGACATGCAGCTGCTCCGCGACCGCGACGAAGATGCGCAGTTGCTCGAGCGTCATCGCAGCTCATCTGGCGTCAGGCCAAGACGAGCTTTACCAGAAGCAGGCTGAAGCCGGCAATGAAAAGCCAGGCGCCGGCGCCGAGCAGCAGCGGCCGCAGTCCCTCGGCCCTGAGCTTGCGGATGTCGGTCTCAAGCCCCATGGCCGCAAGCGCCACGGACAGCAGCAGCGTGGTGAGTTGGATCAAGTCCGCTTTCGCCGCCGCCGGCAGCAGGTCGAGGCTGTTGAAGCCGATGACCGCAAGGAACCCAAAGGCAAACCATGGAAGCGGCGGCGCATTGGCGGTCGCCGCCAACTCGGCCCCGCTGCGGGAGCGCGCGCGGGCCGACCAGAGGCCAAGCAGGATGACGACCGGCGCCAGCAGCATGACCCGCGCCAGCTTGGTGATTGTCGCGAGATCGCCCGCGGGCTTGCCATCCTGAAAGGCGGCGGCGATGACTTGCGCGATCTCGTGGATCGAAGTGCCGGCCCAGAGACCGAAAGCATGCGGATCGAGATGGAGCAGACCCGGCAAGAATGGATAGATCAGCATGGCCAGCGAGCCAAAGACGGTAACGCAGGCGACGGCATAGGCGACGTCCTCGTCAGAGCCGTCGGTCACCGCGTTGGCGGCAATCACCGCCGATGCGCCGCAGATCGACGTGCCGGCGGCGATGAGCTGGCTGAGCTTAGGATCGACGCCGAGGCGCCTGCCGAGCCAGAGCGTGAAGCCGAAAGTCGCCGACAGGGTCACAACCACGATGGCGAACCCGGCCGTACCGACCGCCAAGATCTGGCCCAGGGTGAGTTGCAGGCCGAGCAGCACGATGCCGAAACGGAGGATCCGCCGGAGCGAGAACTTGACGCCGGGGACGCAGACCGCCGGCGTGCGGATGACATTGTGGAACAGCATGCCGATGATGATCGAGAGGATCAGCGGGCTCAAACTCGAGAGATGGGACACACGGTTGAGCGCAAAGCCGACCAGCGCGATGCCAAAGGTGAGCGCGAGCCCCGGCAGGAGCCGAACGGCTTCGGCGGCCCAGCGGGGCGTCAGCGATGTCGTCCGCACAGCAGGCCGCGTGGCGGATGGCGTCAGAGGGTCGAGCAGCATGGGGGCACCTCGTTGGCCCGCATGCTGCCGCCGAATCATCGTTCGATCTAACGAATTGTTTTTCTCATTACCATCAATATTGGTGATGGGTCGGCGCTGAGGATCGCGGTCTTGAGGCGCGTCCCGGCCCGGCCGCGCGAGGCGGATACGGGTCTCTTGGGCGAATGATCTGGTTACGATATAACATAACAAAGTCAAACTGCCGGAAACTCGATGCGTGGCCTGCTTTGCCTTCTCGTCGCGACCGCGCTCAGCCTTGCCTCGGCCGAGGCGGCGCCGCTGCGCATCGTCGCGGCGGAGAATTTCTACGGCGATGTCGCGGCGCAGCTGGGCGGTCCCGAGGTTGCGGTGGTGAGCATCCTCAACGATCCCGAGCAGGACCCGCATCTCTTCGAGGTGAGCGCTTCCGCCGCACGGGCAGTCGCCGCAGCGACGATCGTTGTCTTCAACGGCGCCGGCTACGACCCCTGGATGGAGAAGCTCCTCGCCGCCTCGCCCGCCGCCGGGCGCGAGACGATCGAGGTCGCGAAGCTCCTGCACAAAGCACCGGGCGAGGACCCGCATCTCTGGTACGATCCCCGCACGATGCCGGTTGTCGCCGATGCGCTCGCCGCGGCGCTCGCCCGGCACGACCCCGCGCAGCAGCCCCTCTATGAGGCGCGGCGCGCGCGCTTCGAAGCGGCGTTGCGGCCGCTCGACGACAAGATCGCGAGCCTCAAGCAGCGTTACGCCGGCACACACGTCACCGCCACCGAACCGGTATTCGGCTATATGGCGGCAGCGATCGGCCTGGCCATGCGCAACCAAGCCTTCCAGCGCGCGGTGATGAACGATACCGAGCCGGGCGCCGCCGAGATCGCCGCCTTTCAGGACGATCTGCGCGGCCATGCCGTGAAGGTGCTGATCTACAACCGGCAAACGAGCGAGGGACTAACCCGGAAGATGCAGGCACTGGCGAAGCAATCCGGCGTGCCGGTCGTCGGCGTCAGCGAGACCGAGCCCCGGGGGATGACGTACCAGGCCTGGATGCTGTCGGAGCTCGACCAGCTCGACGTCGCGCTGTCGGGGAAAGCGCGGTGAGCCTAAGCGCCATCGAGCTGACGAAGCTGACGCTGCGGCGCGGCGGCCGAACCATCCTGTCCGGCGTCGACGCCGCCATCGACGAAGGCGAGTTCATCGGCGTTTTCGGTCCCAACGGCGCCGGCAAGACCACCTTGCTGCAAGCGCTGCTCGGGCTGCTGCGTCCCGAATCCGGCGCCATCAGCGTCTTCGGCAAGCCGCCGCTGCACGGCAACCCGCTCGCCGGCTATATGCCGCAACGGCGCGCCGCGATGGCGGAGCTGCGCCTCACCGGCTGGGACATCGTCGCCAGCGCGCTCGACGGCCATCGCTGGGGCTTGCCGATCCTGGGCGCCGAAGGCCGGCGTCAGGTCGCCTGGGCGCTCGAGACCGTCGAAGCCGCGGAGTTCGCCCGACGGCCGATCCAACATCTTTCGGGCGGCGAGATGCAAAGGCTGCTGCTGGCGCAGGCGCTGCTGGGGAAGCCTCGGCTGCTGCTGCTCGACGAGCCGCTCATCAGCCTCGACCCGCGCTATCAGCAGGCGGTGGTCGATCTGGTGAAGCGGGTGCAACAGGCGCTGCGCATCACCGTGCTGTTCACCGCGCATGAGCTCAACCCGCTGCTCGGCGCCATGGACCGCGTGCTCTATCTCGGCGGCGGCCGGGCCAAGCTCGGCACGGTGGAGGAAGTGGTCAACAGCGCGGCGCTGTCGCAGCTCTATGGGGCGCCCATCGAAGTGCTGCACGTCGGCGGCCGGATCATCGTCGTCGCCGCCCATGGCGAGGTGGAGGCGCATGCCCATCGCCACGATGCTTGAGTACGATTTCATGCGCAGCGCCTTCGCGGCCGGCTTGGTGGTGGCGCTGGTGGCGGGCGCGGTCGGCTACTTCCTGGTGCTGCGCCATCTCGCTTTCGCCGGGCATGCGCTCTCCCATGTCGGCTTCGCCGGCGCCACCGGCGCCTTTCTGCTCGGGCTCACGCCGTTCTGGGGATTGCTCGCTCTGACCTTGGCGGCGAGCACCGCCATGGGACTGATCGGCGAACGGCTGCGCGGCCGCGACATCGCCGTCGGCGTCATCCTGTCGCTGTCGCTCGGCCTCGGCGTGCTCTTCCTGCATCTCTATACCGCTTATGCCGCGGAGGCGACTGCGCTGCTCTTCGGCAATGTGCTGGCGGTGAGCGATGCGAATTTACGCGCGCTCGCCGGGCTCGCCGTGCTCAGCCTGCTCGGCCTTGCGGTGATCTCGCGCCCGCTGATCTTCGCCACGTTGGAGCCCGAGCTCGCCGAAGCGAAAGGCCTGTCGCTGCGCCTCGTCTCGGTGCTGTTTCTGCTCATCGTCGGCATCGCCGTCGCCGAAGCCGCGCAGGTGGTCGGCGTTCTTCTGGTCTTCGCGCTCATGGTGAGCCCGGCGGCGGCGGCCCAACGCCTCACCACGCGCCTCAAATCCGGCGTCGCCCTCGCCGTTCTGCTGGCGCTCGCCGAGACCTGGGCCGGCATCGTACTGGCTTATATTACCGACGCGCCGCCGACCTTCTGGATCACGCTGCTGAGCTCGGGGGCCTACCTGCTGGCGCTCCTCGTCCCGCAGCGCCTTGAAGCGGCCTCCGCCCGGCCGTCGGCGCTTCCTTAACCGAGCGCCGCCTCGACCAGCCGCCACAGCCGCTCCGGCGCTTCGACATGCGGGTTGTGGCCGAGGCCTTCGAGGAAGACGGCCGCAGGATCGAAGCGCCGCATCTGCTCCAGCGTCACCATCGGATCGCGGGCGCCGGCGGCGAGGCGGAGCGGCGCGCGCATGGCGGCGATCACGTTCTCGATCGGCACGCCGACCACGGCGGCGTTGCGGGGATCGGCGGCGAGGCGGAACCGGCCACCCGCCTCGACCACGCCGATTGCGGCCGCCGCGCTGTCGGGCGCGACCAGCCCGGCCAGGCCGGCGACGCGGAGATAGCGCTCGATCGCCTCTGCTCGACCTGCGAACCAGCGCGCCGGCGCCCGCGCCAGCTCTTGCGCCTTCGCCACCTCTTCCGCTGTCCACACCAGCTTGACGCCGAAGGCGATGACTTGGCGGACAGCGACGCCGAACCATTGGCTGGCCAGCGCCATGGCGATGGCGCCGCCCATGGAATGGCCGAGCACCACCACCTCTTCGCCTTGGTCGAGCAGGGCCGCGACATCGGCGGCATGGGCGCCGAGGCTGTAGGTCACACCGTGGCTGGACCGGCCATGGCCGCGAAGATCGGGAGCGAGCCAGCGCCCACGCCAGTGCTGGGCGAGGAGCGGACGCAGCGCTTCCCACACGGTGGCATTAGCGCCGAGCCCGTGCAGCAACAGCAGCGCCGGACTGCCGCTGCCGCCGCTCTCGACCCATAATGCCGGTCCGGGCGCCGCTTCTGCCATGTCGCGGACCGTAAGCGCGCGGCTACGGCCGGTCAATCGCCGCGGCGTGATAGGCGCGGCGCGGCGCTTGGGTGTAAGCTGCGCGAAACCCTCGGCAGCGGCGCTCGATGATCGCCGGCAGGAGCGAGATGATGACGAGCACCGGGCCGGTCGGCCGACGCCGATTGCTGCAGGTCGGCGCGGCAACCTTGGCGCTGGCGGCGAGCACGCGCGCTTTCGGCATCGCCGATGCGGCGCCCGCCATGCCCGAGAAAATCATCATCGGCACTTTGCCCTACAACACGGAGGTCACTGCCTTCATCGGCGAGGCTGACTTTTTCAAGGAAGACGGTCTCAGCATCGAGCTGTTGCACGCGCCGAGCGCTTCGGCGGTGATGCAGGCGCTGATCGACGGCAGCCTCCCGTTGGGCGACATCGGCGTGGGTCCCGCAATCATCGCCGCCGGGCGTGGGCTGCCGCTGATGCAGCCGGCGCTCGGCGCCATCGGCACGCCGGAACAGCCTCTCAGCCGCATCATGGTGTCGAGCGATTCGCCGATCGTCGAGGTGGAGCAGCTCAAGGGCAAGAAGCTGGCGCTGCATCAGCGCGGCAGCCTGGAGGAACTCGGCCTCGCCGCGCTCAAGAAGACGCATGGCATCGGCCGCGAGGATGTCGAGATCGTCGTGGTGCCGGCGACGAACCAGCCGCAGGCGCTGAGCCAGCGCCTGGTCGATGCAATCTATGCGCTGCCACCGGCCGATGCCATCGCCGAGCAGCGCTTCGGCGCGCGCACCCTCATCAACACCGCCGATTTCATCCCTTATATCGGTTACGGCACGCTTGCCATGCGGCGCGACTTCGTCGATGCCTATCCGGACGCGGCCAAGCAGGTGATGAAAGCGTGGCTGCGCTTCTGCCGCTGGATCGGCGACCATGCCGAAGCGGCGCGGGAAGCGAGCAACGCCAATCTCGGCATCGACGCAGATCTGCGCGACAAAGTGCGCATGCCTTATTTCGCGCGCAACGCCCTGCCGGTGATGCCCAATGTCTGGCACATCTACGAGATGCTGGTCGCTGGCAAGGCGATGGACGCCGCCCCCGACCCGGCAACGCTCTTCGACGAGGCGGTGATCGAGGCGACCCAGCGCATCACCCTCCCGGCGCTCGAAGAGCTCGGCTGGAGCAAGGATGCGGTGGTGCAGGACATGCTGCGCGCGAGCTACCCCCTGCTGACGAAGCCGCCCGAGGCCTATTACGCCGAGTGGGAAAAGAAGCTGCTGGCGATGTAGCGGCGCGCCGGGGCGCCGATCCGCGTCCACCGGAGCGGCATCGCGTGACGCGCGCCGCGGACGGTGGTAGCGTCGGTGACAAAGACGACAAGGGAGGAAAGGCCATGTCCTTCGAGGGCTTCCCCGGCGGCGAGGTCCGCGCCAAGCTCAACCATCCCGTCATCGACGCCGACGCGCATATCGTCGAATGCGATTTCGCGCATCTCGATTTCGTGCGTCAGATCGCCGGCGAGGACATCGTCAAGATCGTGAACGCGACGCGGGCCCATCACGGCCCCACCGTCCGCGGCTTCTGGTGGGGGCTGCCCTCCGGGCCCCATACCGCCGACCGCGCCATGGCGCAGCTGCCGCGCTACTTCCGCTCGCGCATGGACGAGTTCGGCATCGATTTCGCGCATTGCTACACGACGCGCGGCTTGAGCCATGTCTATCTTCAGGACGAGGCGGCGCGGCGCGCAAGCTGCCGCGCCCTCAACATGCTCTATGCCGAAATGTTCAGGGATGTGCGCGACCGCATGCGGCCGGTGGCGGTGATCCCGACCTATACCCCGCAGGAGGCGATCGAGGAGCTCGAATTTGCGGTCCTGGAGCTCGGCCACAAAGCGGTGATGATCGGCACCGAGCTGCGCGGCCCCGGGCGGGTGGCGACCGGCAAGGATCCCTTCCTGTCGCCGCCGCAGCCGACGCGCTCCATCGTCATGGATTCGCCGCACGACTACGACCCGTTCTGGCGCAAATGCATCGAGCTGAAGGTGACGCCGGTCTGCCACACCTCCTCGCGCGGCATCGGCTACCGCGCCTCGCCGAGCAATTACGTCTTCAACCATCTCGGCGATTTCGCCGCCGGCGCCGAGTTCTTTTGCCGCTCGCTGCTGTTCAGCGGCGTCACGCGGCGCTTCCCGGAGCTCTCCTTCGCTTTCCTCGAGGGCGGCGTCGGCTGGGCGGTCAATCTCTTGAACGACATCGTCGAGCACTGGGAGAAGCGCAATATCGAGGCGATGGCGAAGAACCTCGATCCATCGCTGCTCGATCTCGACCTGCTGGAACGGCTGTTCCGCGATTTCGGCAGTCCGCGCCTTGCGCCGGAGCGCATCCGCGCCAATCCGCACGGCAATTTCATGATCGACCGGCCCGAGAATTTCGACGAGTTCGCGGCCTGCGCCTTGACCGAGCTGCGCCAGCTGCGCCAACTCTTCGTCGATCCCTTCTATTTCGGCTGCGAGGCCGATGACCGCATGGTGTCGGTCGCTTTCAACCGCCGGCTCAATCCGCTCGGCGCGACCTTGAAGCCGGTCTTCGGCTCGGATATCGGCCATTGGGACGTGCTCGACGCGGCGAGCATCGTTACCGAAGCCTGGAGCCTCGTCGAGGCCAAGCTGCTGACGGCCGACAATTTCCGCGACCTCACCTTCGTCAACCCGGCGATGCTGCACCTCTCGATGAACCCCGATTATTTCCGCGGCACCGCGGTCGAGGATGCGGCGGCCGCGTTGCTGCGGCAGATGCCGCAGCGGACGAAAGCGGCAGAGGCGGCGGCCGAGTAGGGACTTTACTCACAGGGCGACGGACGCTGCCCTGACGGGGACCGGCGATTTGGTTATCTCTGTCACCGACTGGCTCAGGGAACTCGGTCTCGAGCAATACGCGCCGGCGTTCCGCGACAACGACATCGACGGCGCGGTTTTGCGCGAATTGACGGCCGACGATCTGACCGGGCTGGGCGTGAGTTCGATCGGGCACCGCCGCAAGCTGCTCGCTGCAATCGCGGCGCTCCGTCAAGATCCGGCGCCGCCCGCAACGGCGCGCAGCGCGACGGAGGTCGCCTCACCCGCTCCTTCCTCCGCTCTGGCCGAGCGGCGTCAGCTCACCGTCCTGTTCTGCGATCTCGTCGGCTCGACCGAGCTTGCCTCCCGGCTCGATCCGGAGGATCTGCGCGAGATCATCGCCGCCTATCACCGCCGGGTCAGCGAGCTGCTGACGGGCCATGGCGGCTTCGTCGCCAAGTACATGGGCGACGGTGTGCTCGCTTATTTCGGCTATCCCCAATCGCATGAGGACGACGCCGAGCGCGCGGTGCGTGCCGGGCTCGCTATCGCCGAGGGGATCGCGCATCTGCCGCTCCCGATGCCGCCGACGCTCGAGGTGCGCATCGGTATCGCGTCCGGCCTCGTCGTGGTCGGCGACCTCCTCGGCTCGGGCGCGGCGCAGGAGCAGGCGGTGGTCGGCGAGACGCCGAATCTGGCGGCCCGCCTCCAGGCCCTCGCCGAGCCGAACGCGGTGATCGTCGCCGATGCAACACGCCGGCAGATCGGGGCCCTGTTCGAGGTGATGGATCTCGGACCCAAGGAGCTGAAGGGTTTTGCCGAAAAGCAACGCACTTGGCGCGTCCTCGGCGAGAGCGGCGTCGAAAGCCGATTCGCCGCGTTCCGCGGCGGCGAGACGTCGCTGGTTGGCCGCACCGAAGAGCTCGATCTATTGCTGCGACGCTGGGGGCAGGCCAAGACCGGCGAAGGCCGCGTCGTGCTGCTCTCGGCCGAGCCTGGGATCGGCAAGTCGCGCCTCACCGAGGCGCTGACCCAGCGCATCGCCGGCGAGGCTGCTGTACGGCTGCGCTATTTCTGCTCGCCACATCACCAGGACAGCGCACTCCATCCGGTTGCCGCCCAGCTCGAACGCGCCGCCGGCTTCACGCGCGAGGATCCACCGGCGACGAAGCTGCAAAAGCTCGCGACGCTTCTCGGGGACGCGGGAGCCGACGATCTGCCGCTCCTCGCCGAGCTGCTGTCGCTTCCGAGCCTTGCGGCTTCACCGCTGCTCGAGCTGCCGCCACAGCGCAAGAAGGAGCTGACTTTCGCGGCGCTGCTGCGACAGCTCAAAAGCCTCGCCCGCCGGCAGCCGGTGCTGATGGTGTTCGAGGATGTGCATTGGATCGACCCGACGACGCGCGAGCTGCTCGACCGCACAATAGGTGTGGCCGAGCGCCTGCCGGTGCTGCTCATCGCGACCTTCCGGACGGAGTTTCAGCCGCCCTGGATTGGGCAGCCGCATGTCTCGGTGCTGGCCTTGTCGCGGCTCGGCCGGCGCGACGGGGCGGCGCTGGTGCGCGAGCTCCTCGCCAAAGCTGAGGCGCTTCCCGCCGATATCGTCAACGAGATCGTCGAGCGCAGCGACGGCGTGCCGCTCTTCCTCGAGGAGGTGACCAAGGTCGTGCTCGAGGCCGCCGCCGGCGCGGATGCGGCTCGCTCGACCATCGCGTCGATCCCCGGTGCCCGGCTCAAGGTGCCACCGACCTTGCAGGCCTCGCTGATGGCGCGGCTCGACCGGCTTGGCGCGGCGGCGCGCGAGGTAGCGCAGGCCGGCGCCGCGATCGGCCGCGATTTCTCCCACGAGCTGCTGCTCGCCGCAGCACCGCGCGCCCCCGCCGAAACCGAGGAGGCGCTCGGCCGGCTCGTCGCCGCCGGTCTCGTGTTCCAGCGCGGCGTCGCCCCCGCCGCCGACTACCGGTTCAAGCACGCGCTGGTGCAGGACACCGCCTATGGCAGCTTGCTGCGCGGGCCGCGCCAGGTGCTGCACGCGCGGATCGCGGCTGCGATGCAGGCGCGCGACAAAGATATCGCCGAGCGGGCGCCGGAGCTCATCGCGCACCACCTCGCCGAAGCCGGCGACCCCGATGCGGCCGCGTCCTGGTGGCTCGAAGCGGGTCAGCGCTCGGCGCGGCGGTCGGCCAATGTCGAGGCGATTGCGCATCTCTCCCGCGGGCTCGCCGGTCTCAAGGGATTGCCGGAGACGCCGGAGCATCGCCGTCGGGAACTAGCGCTGCAATTGGCGCTTGGTCCGGCCGCCTTCTCCCTACGGGGCTTCAGCGCGCCGGAGGCGCGGGCGGCCTATCAGCGCGCCCGCGCCCTTGCCGAGGAGCTCGACGACGATCGCGCGCGCTTTGCCGCGCTCTGGGGCTGCTGGCTCTCGGCCAACAACCAGAGGGAGCCCTTGGCCGGGGAGGCTGAGGCTCTGTCCGAGGATTTATCCCGGGTCGCGGAAGGACTCGGTGATCCGGCACTGCGGCTGCAAGCGCATCACTCCGCCTGGGCGACGGTGATGCGGCTCGGTCGGCTAGCCGCGGCGCGCGAGCACGCCCGGCTGGGCCTGCGGCTCTACGACCCAGACCAGCATCGCCACCACGCACTCGTCTATGGTGGCCACGACCCGGCGGTCTGCGGATATGGCCAGGGCGGGGTGGCGTTGTGGTTCCTCGGATATCCCGATCAGGCGGCCCGGAGCGTCCACGACGGCCTGGACCTCGCCGCGACCCTGTCGCATCCACCGAGCCTCGGGCACGCGCTGATGTGGGCCGCGGTCGTTCATTACCTGGGGCGCGATGTGGCAACGGCTCTCGACTGCGGCGAGCGGCTCATCGCGCTCGGGAGCGAGCACGGCCTGCAGCTCTACCAGGCAATCGGCGAGATCATGCATGGCTGGGCGCTGGCGACGCGGGGACGCGGCGAAGACGGGCTCCCCGAACTGAGGCGGGCCGTGACGGCCTACGGCGCCACCTCGACCTTTTGGGCCGGGCTGTTCACTACGATGCTGGCCGAGGCGGAGCTCGGTGCCGGATCGCCGGCCGAAGCGCTTCGGCAGCTCGACGTCGCCGAGCACCAGACGTTCATCCGCGGGCAGCCATTCTGGCGCGCCGACGTTCTCCGCCAAAAGGCCGAGCTGCTCGCGGCGCAGGATGCCGGTGCCGCCGAGCCCCTGCTGCAGGCGAGTCTCGATCTCGCCCGCGGGCAGCAAGCGAAATCGCTGGCGCTGCGCGCCGCAACGAGCCTCGCCCGGCTGCGCCAACGCGAGGGACGGCATGAAGAGGCCCGCGCGGTGCTGGCGCCGATCTTCGGCTGGTTCACCGAGGGGTTCGATACACCCGATCTCAAAGACGCGGCGGTGCTGCTCGCCAGCCTGAACTGATCGGCTCTGCCGCAAGCCCGCACCGCTGCTTTCAGCGCCCTGTCCGCGCAGCAGGCCCAGGGTCCTTCGTTGCCAACCGGCACGCACGGGTGCAAGCTTGCTTGGTTCAGGAATCCGCGGTTTTTCGACGGTTGACGGCAGCTAAGCGATGTCGGCACGCTTCGATGATACGCCCGACGGGCCGGTCGTGGAGCTCAGGCGAAAGATCGTTCTCCGCCTGCGTCTCTCCGGCGCCGGGCGCCCGCGCTCACGGTCGTGGCGGTGGCTTTCCTGGCTGCTGACGGGCGCTTTTCTGGTCATCCTCTCGCCATGCCAGCAGCGGGCGGTACGAACCGATGCGGCGATGCCAGCGCTGCCGGTATCTCGTCCCCTGCTGGCGACGAAGCCAGCCCCGGCTCCTGCGGATCGCAAGGACACGGCCGGCAAGGCCACACGTCCGACCTCCGCGCCGGCGCCCAAGCCGCCGCCCGTCGTGGTGGAGATGCCGCCGCCAATCCCCGGACCGCCGCTCGCGCTTGCTGCTGCAGATGCGCCAGGTCCGCCGCCGCGCAAGCCGACGCCGCCGGTGCGCAAACTCCGAACGCGGGTGCTGCCAGCGTCGCCTGTCTCGCCAGCGGTGGCGGTCGCGTCGGCGTCAGTTCAAGAGCACGCGCCGCCGATGGCCGCTTCTCCCCCGGTAGCCGCCATCGATCCTGAGCTCAGCCCGGAGGAGACCGCGCTGATCCTGGCGCATCGGGAGAACGTTGCCCAAGCGCTTTACGGTCCTGAACAGTGGAATTATAACCGCGTACTTCACGCCGCCGCGAGCGCGGGCAGGAATATGCCTTCGGCCGAGGACTGGACGGCCCTCGATACGACGGGCAGCCCGCTCGCTGCGGCCATGCCCGCCGCGGCTGTCGAGGTGAGCTATATGGCGCGGTTGGCCCACCCGCAGAGCCAGGCTGTAGTGCCGACGCGGCTTGCCGACCTCACTCCGGAGGAGCAACGCCTCATCCTTGCCCGACGCGGCGTGCACGAGACGCGGCCGGCAGTTCGCGTCGCCATCAAGGTGAAAGTGCTGGAGACGGAAGATCCGGCCCGGTATTTGCGGAGCGGCTCACCGGCCGTCCCGATCGACACGCCGCTGCCAGAAGTTCCGGCCGCGCTGCTGCCGCAGAAGGGCGATTGGATGATGGTCGCGCGAGTGCACGTCGCACGCGACGGCGCGACAGAGATCACAATTACTCGGCCCATCGCCGACCCTACGCTGAATCGCGCCGTCGATCAGGCGCTTAGCCGCTGGCGCTTCCGTCCCAGCAGCGCCGGCTACGGCCAGGCCGAGGACAGCACCATCAAGCTCAGCGTGAAGGTGTCTGTGGGCTGATCGCGCGTCGCGCCTCTGGCGCGGACCGCCGTCGGGACGCCCGCCGGCTCGTAGCCGGGGCAAGCCCATCGAGAAAGATCCGCGTGACGAGCTCGGCATGCGCCAGGATCACGCTCTCCGGCACGCGATCGATGATTTTGTAGAACAACAAGCCAACCCAGTTGCTCTCGATCATACGCAGGAAGATCGCGGCGACCTGCTCCGGCTCCGCGTCGAAATCGAGCCAGCCGCGGGCGCGATAATCCGCCATGACGTCGGCCAGGGCCTTGCGATTCAGCATGTCGCGGATGATGCGCCGCAGCGCCGGCGAGCGCGGCGCTTCGCTGGTGAAGATGCGGAAGAGCGCGATGTACTCCGGATCCGTGAAGGTCGCCAGCTGCTGCCGGGCCAAAGCCGCAAGCCGCGTCCGTATGTCTGCCGTCTGCGGCAATGCCGACGGCGTCGCACGAGCCCCGATCCGCTCGAGACGCACGCGCAGCAGCTCTTCGAACAGCCGGTCCTTGTTGCCGAACCAGGCGTAGAGCGTCTCCTTGGAGGCTTGCGCGCGCCGTGCGATGTCGAGCATGGTGGTGCCGCCGAAGCCTTTGTCGGCGAACACCTTAAAGGCGGCATCGAGCATCTCGCCACGGCGTGCCGCATCGCCCGCGCGCCCCGCGACACCGCTTTCCGCTGTCCGCCCCGTCCGTTTCATCGACGACCCGACACCTCCGCAGGGGCGCAATGCTACATGACCCCTAGCTAGCGCATTCGCCCAAGGCTTGCCAGACGATCGGACGCCGCGGACAGGTCTCGGATGAACGTACCGGCTCGTACGCACCGGCAACAAACCTCATTGACGGGTTCCGTACGGTACAGTACGGTACGGTTATCATATGCGGGCGAGCGGCGGCAGCGCAAGCGTGGCACGGCTCGAATGCTCTCCCCGGGCGGAGGAGCATCGCAATGGCAATGGATGACACTCTCGCAACGACCCTGCGCATAACGGCCGATTTCTTCGCCACGCTGCAGCTCGGCGGGGCGATGGTGTACCCGCTGATCGGGCTCGGCTTCCTCGCCGCCATCGTCATCTTGGAAAAGGGCTTCGTGCTGTGGCGGCGGACGCGCCTGCCGGCGAGCCTGGCCGCGCTGGCCGAGAGTTACGATTTCTCCTGGGAGGATCTGGCGCGGCGCTCGGCGGCGCTCGGCGGCCGGAATTACTTCGAGGGATTCGTGGGCGCCGTGCTCGACAATCGCACGCGACCCGCCTGGTGGGTCGAATCGCGCGCTGCCGACGAGGCCAGCCTCGTCGAGAAGGCGTTGGGGCGCTGGCTCTGGGTGCTCGAGACTATCGTCACCGCGGCGCCGCTGCTGGGATTGCTCGGCACCATCACCGGCATGATCCGCGCCTTCAAGCTCTTCGGCAAGCAGGGGCTGGTCGATCCCGGCGGCGTCACCGGCGGCGTCGCCGAAGCACTGATCGCCACCGGTCTCGGCCTTTTCATCGCCCTCATCGCGCTCTTCGCCTTCAACTATTTCTCGCAGCGCCAAGCGCAGGTGCTCGACGAAATGGAGCGGCTGGGCACACGGCTCATCGACCGCATCCGGCTCGACCAACGGGAGGACGCCCGTGAAGCTGCGTAAGTCGCGCGCGCGGCGCAAGGGACGCATCGAGATCATCCCGATGATCGACGTGATGTTCTTCCTGCTGGCGACGTTTTTGCTGGCTTCCCTCTCGCTGCAGAATCTGCATTCGCTCGCCGTCGACCTGCCGCGCGGCACCACGACACCGCTCCAGGCCAAGGAGCCGGTGACGCTGACGGTCACGCGCGGCGGCGACATTCTGCTCAACCGGACGCCAGTGACCATCGACGACTTGGCGAAGGTGCTGCAGCCGATGCTGAGCGGACCTGACAGCAGCGTCGTCATCGCCGCGGATAACGGTGCCGCGAACGGCACGGTGGTGCAGGCGATGCTGCGGGCGCGCGATGCCGGCGCAGAACATTTCGT
>DATJLU010000064.1:0-10524 GCA_035509275.1 Allostellaceae bacterium
CCGCATGTAGTCGAGCGCACGCCGCACCGGCGCTTGCTCGCGCCCGGCCTCGCGCCGCTTCGGGCGCGGCTCGCCGTGGCGCTCGAACAGCTTGGCCACGCCGGCGAGGAACAGGCTCTCGCGGATCAGCCGGATCTCGCGCACCTCGAGGGCGCGATGCGCCCGCACCAGCAGCGCCGCCAGGTCCGGATCACTGACCACGCTGTCGCGAAAATAGGGATGACCGTTTTTCTCGCCGATATCGCTCAGCACGCCGCCGCCGATATAAAGACCGCGGTAGCGCCACCCCGTCGCGCCGGCCACCCCGCCGGAATGCGGCTCGCCCGGGTTGAAGACCATGATCGACCGCGAAGTGGCGACATCGGCGACGCCGCGCGTCACGCATCGTCCGGCGCCGTCCTCGGTGATCGCGATGACGAGCTCGTCATGGACATGCGGCGCAAAGGAGAGCGTGCCGAAAGCGGCGCGCAGCAGGCTGACGCCGCTGAGCTCGGCGTCGATCCAGAACTTCGCCCGGTTCTCTGGGTCCTGTCTTGCCACCGTTGAGCCGCCGCCTCGCGGCCACAATACCGCGCCTCTGGCCTCGTCTATTGGAGATTCTTGCTCCGGCGCCGGGCTCAATAGGGGTTGGCGATCGGCAGCTCTTCGGCCGGGTAAAGGGTGATCACCTTGGCGCCGTTGGGCGTCACCACGACTTCCTCCTCGATCCGCGCCGCGGAATAGCCGTCGCTGGCCGGGCAATAGGTCTCGAGCGCGAACACCATCCCGGCCTTGATCTCGACCGGATCGTCGAAGGAATTGAGCCGGCTGATGATCGGCCGCTCGTGCAGGCCGAGGCCGAGCCCGTGGCCGAAGAGCAGGCCGAAGGCTTCCATCTCGCTGGCAAAGCCGATCGTCTCGGCCTTGGGCCAGCATTGCGCGATCTTGTCGGTGGTGACGCCCGGCCGGACCGTGGCGATCGAGGCGTCGATCCATTCGCGCGCACGCAGATAGGCGTCCTTCTGCGCGGCGGTGGCGCGGCCGACATTGAAGGTGCGGTAATAGCAGGTGCGATAGCCCATATAGGATTGGATGATGTCGAAGAAGGCCTGATCGCCCGGCCGGATCAGCCGATCGGTGAAATTGTGCGGATGCGGGTTGCAGCGCTCGCCGGAGATGGCGTTGATCGCCTCGACATCGTCGGAGCCGAGCTCGTAGAGCCGCTTGTTGGCGAGCCCCACGATCTCGTTCTCGCGGATGCCGGGCTTCAGATGCTCGGCGATGGTCTGGTAGGTGCCGTCAACCAGCGCCGCCGACATGTTCAGCAGCGCGATCTCGTCGGCGCTCTTGATCTCGCGCGCATCAAGCATGATCTGCTGCCCGTCGCGCACCTCGATGCCGGCCGCCTGCAGCTCGAACAGCATCGCCGGCTCGACCACATCGACGCCGACCGGCATGTCGCCGACGCCGTTCTCGTCGAGGATCGATTTGATCTCCTCGGCCGCCTTGCGCATCAAGCCGATCTTGGGATGGACGGCGCCGCGCAGGCCGAGCATGCCGGCATGGCAATTATGCTGGTGCAGCCAGGGCGCGTAGAGGCGGTGATGCTTCGCCGCCGAGCCGAAATCCCAGACATGCGGCTCGCCGCTGCCGGGCAGCAGCGCATAGCGCGTCAGCTTGTCCCGCGCCCAATTGCCGATCACGGTGCTGGTCATGTAGCGGATGTTGTACTGGTCGAAGACCAGCAGCGCGCCGAGCCCGGACTGCGCCAGCGCCTGGCGCGTGCGCGCGAGGCGGTAGCGGTGCAGGCGGCGGAAATCGACGCGCTCCTCGAAATCGACCGCGCTGGGTCCCAGCGCCGGGATCGGCCGCTGCCAATCATGCCGCGGGTCGATATCCTCAGGCTTGATGATCTTGGGCTCGACCGGCCGTTTCGCCATGGGGTTCCTCCTGGTGGGCCGGAGCTTCGGCCCCGGGATGCATTGCGTCAACTGCGTGCGCAAGCATGCGCTTCGAGAAAATGACCCCCCTCCCCCCTTGAGGGGGAGGGAAGGGTGGGGGGTAAAACGCGCGGGCGAGGTATAATCGCTCCGATGCGCCTGACCATCGGGATGAAGATTTTCGGTATTGCCGTCGGGCTGCTGGTCCTGATGACGGCGGCCGCGCTGCTCAGCATGCGCATGACGCGCACCGTCGATGCGCAGCTCGTGGTTATCGACCGCAACTATTTCCCGGCTTATGTCGCGCTGGCGCAAGCCAATATTCGCTCGGTCGAGCAATCCGCCTATGCGCGCCGGCTGCTGCTGGCGCTCCTGGTGGGGCAGGAAGCGGGGGAGAACGTCGACGAGCTGCGGGCGCGCGTCGCCACGGCCGGCAAGGCGAGCGACGGGCTGATCGCCGCCGCGCGCCGGCATATCAACCAGCAGATCGCCGATCCCCTCGACTTCGACGACAATGTCGCGCTGGCACGGCTCGATGAGCGGGTCGAGTCGCTGCAAGAGGACCGGCGTCAGTATGAAGGCGTGCTGGCCGAGATGCTGGCCGCGGCCGGCGCTCATGACAAGGCGAAAGCCCAAGAGCTGCTGGTCGCGCTCAACCAGTGGCGCGACGACATCGACGCCAAGCTCGAGGCGGAGCGCAGCGATATGCGCCAGCTCGCCAGCGCCGCGATCGTCGGCACCCGCGCCTATCAGCGCCATGTCGTCGAGATCGGCCTCGCGCTGCTGGCGATCGCCGGGCTTCTCGGCCTCACCCTCGCCGCCGCCGTGACCCTCGGCCTGGTGCGCCCGGTGCGCCGCCTCGTCGCCGGCACGACCGCGGTCGAGGGCGGCGCGCTCGACATCACCGTCCCGATCACCTCGCATGACGAGATCGGCCGACTCACCGGCTCCTTCAACCGCATGGTGGCCGAGCTGCGCGTCAAGGCGAAGATCCGCGAGCTCTTCGGCAAGTATGTCGACCCGCGCATCGTCGAGGGGCTCATCGACGCGCCGGAGCTGACCAATGTCCAGGGCTCGCGCCGCGAGATGACGATCCTGTTCTGCGACATGAAGGGCTTCACCAGTTTCAGCGAGGGCCTGACCCCGGTCGCGCTGGTCAACGTTCTCAACCGCTACATGACGCTGATGTCCGATCCGGTCCGGCACAGCAACGGCATCATCGACAAATATATCGGCGATGCGATCATGGCGTTCTGGGGGCCGCCCTTCACCAGCCGCGAAGAGCAGGGCGCGCTGGCCTGCCTTGCCGCGCTCGAGCAGATCGCCGCCCTCGAAGCGTTCCGTGCCGAGCTGCCCGAGCTCATGGGGCTCCGCCGCGGCATACCGGAGATCGACATCCGCATCGGCATCGCCACCGGGGATGTGGTGGTCGGCAGCATCGGCTCCGAGCAGACGCGCAACTACACGGTGATCGGCGACACCGTGAACCTGGCATCGCGCCTGCAGGCGGCCAACAAGATCTACGGCACGCACATTCTCGTCGGCGAAGCGACCAGCCGGCTGGCGGCCGCCGCGGTCGAGACGCGGGAGATCGATGCCGTACGCTTCGCCGGCAAGTCCGAGCCGGAGCGCATCTTCGAGCTGCTCGGCCGCAAGACCGCGGTTGCGCCCGACCGGCTCCGGCTGCGCGACGCCTTCACCCAGGCGCTCGCGGCCTATCGCAGCAAGGACTGGGAGACGGCGCGCAGCGGCTTCGAGGCCTGCCTCGCGATCGATTCCGACGATGCGCCGAGCCGCGTGTTTCTAAATCGCATCTCCCATTTCCGCGCCGAAGCCCCCGGCCCGGAATGGAGTGGGGTCTGGTCTCTCGCGGGGACAGCGAGCGGGCAACTCCCCCCTCCCTAACCTCCCCCTCAAGGGGGGAGGGCATTCTTCGATGCGATCGCTCGTTCTTCGTTTGTGGAAATGAAAACCCCCTCCCCCCTTGAGGGGGAGGAAGGGGTGGGGGGTGACGCCGCAGCGCAGGCCCGCTACCGCGGCAGATCCGAGCTGCCCATCAGGAATTCGTCGACGGCGTGGGCGCATTGGCGGCCTTCGCGGATCGCCCAGACGACCAGCGACTGGCCGCGCCGGGTGTCGCCGGCGGCGAACACTTTCGGCACCGAGGTGGCATAGTCGCGATCGGTCGCTTTGACATTGCCGCGCGGGTCGAGCTCGACGCCGATGCTTTTGACCGCGCCGGGATGCACGGGATGGACGAAGCCCATGGCGAGCAGCACCAGATCGGTCTTGATGACGAACGCGCTGCCCGGCACGTCGCGCATGGTCATGCGGCCATTCTCGCCCACCCAGTCGACCCGCGCTGCCTCGATCCCCGAGACGCGCCCGTCCGTGCCGAGGAACGCCTTGGTGGTGACGGCGAAATCGCGGTGGCAGCCCTCCTCTTGCGAGCTCGAGGTGCGGAGCTTCATCGGCCAGTCCGGCCAGGTGGTGAGCTTCGTCTCGTGCTGCGGCGGCAGCGGCAGGATCTCGAGCTGGCTCACCGAGCGCGCCTTGTGGCGGTTCGACGTGCCGATGCAGTCGGAACCGGTATCGCCGCCGCCGATGACGAGCACGTCGCGGCCGGTCGCCAGGATTGCCTCGCTGTCCGGCTCCTTCTCGCCGGCGACGCGGCGGTTCTGCTGCGTCAGGAACTCCATGGCGAAATGGATGCCGGTGAGCTCGCGGCCGGGCGCCGGCAGGTCGCGCGGATGCTCGGCGCCGATCGCCAGCACGATGGCGTCATAGCCCTGCATCAGCTTCTCGACCGGCACGTTGACGCCGATATGGCAGTTGGGATGGAACTCGACGCCTTCGGCACGCATCTGCGCGATGCGGCGGTCGATAACCTGCTTCTCGAGCTTGAAATCGGGAATGCCGTAGCGCAGCAGCCCGCCGATGCGCGGCGCCTTCTCGAACACCGCGACGACGTGGCCGGCGCGCGCGAGCTGCTGCGCGCAGGCGAGGCCGGCGGGACCGGAGCCGATCACGGCGACACGCTTGCCCGAGCGGCGCGGCGAGATCTGCGGCTCGATCCAGCCTTCGCTCCAGCCACGCTCGACGATGGCGTGCTCGATCGTCTTGATGGTGACGGGCTGCTCGATCAGGTTGAGCGTGCAGGCGGCTTCGCACGGCGCCGGGCAGACGCGCCCGGTCACGTCCGGAAAATTGTTGGTCTGGTGCAGCACGTCGAGCGCCGCGCGCATGTCGCTGGAAAAGACGAGATCGTTCCAGTCCGGGATGATGTTGTTGACCGGGCAGGCGTGATGGCAGAACGGCGTGCCGCAATCCATGCAGCGGCCGCCCTGCCGGCGCAGCTCGTCTTCCGGCAGCGCGCGAACGAACTCGCGCCAATGCTGCACCCGCTCGGCCACCGGCGCGTAACCGCGCTCGCGGCGCTGGAACTCGAGAAACCCCGTCGGCTTGCCCATGCCGGCTAGTCTCCCACCGCCACGCTCACCTCGGGGCGCTCGGTGGCGCGCGTCTTCGCCTGAAGCTGCTGCAGCGCGCGGCGATACTCGATCGGCATGACCTTGACGAACTTCGGCGCGTACTGATCCCAGGCGGCGAGGATGGCCTTGCCGCGCGGGCTGTCGGTGTAGCGCACATGGCGCGCGATGAGGCGGCGCACGATAAGGGCGTCGGCCTGAGTCAGGCTGTGGGTGATGTCGACCAGCCCATGCGCCTCGAGATCGCCGCCGCGATGCTCGAGCAGCTCGATCGCGTCATCCTGGGCGACGATCGGTTCGAGCTCGACCATGGCGAGGTTGCAGCGCCGCTCAAAATCGCCGCGCTCGTCGAGCACATAGGCGATGCCGCCGCTCATGCCGGCGGCGAAGTTGGTGCCGGTCTCGCCGAGCACGACGACGGTGCCGCCGGTCATGTATTCGCAGCCATGCGCGCCGACACCTTCGACCACGGCGACCGCGCCGGAGTTGCGCACGGCGAAGCGCTCGCCGGCGACGCCGCTGAAGAAGCATTCGCCGTTCACCGCGCCGTAGAGCACAGTATTGCCGACGATGATGCTGCGATGGCGCTCGAGCGGGCTGTCATGCGGCGGGTAGGCGATGATGCGCCCGCCGGAGAGGCCCTTGCCGCAGTAATCATTGGTCGCGCCTTCGAGCTCGAGCGTGACGCCGCGGGCGAGGAAAGCGCCGAAACTCTGTCCGGCGGTGCCTTTGAAGCGCACATGGATCGAGCCGTCGGGGAGGCCCTCATCGCCGAAGCGCTTGGCGATCTCGCCCGACAGCATGGCGCCGACGACGCGATGGACGTTGCGGATCGGCAGCTCGACCGTGACCGGCCGGCGCTTCTCCAGCGCCGGCTTCGCCTTGGCGATGAGCTTGTGGTCGAGCGCGCCCTCGAGGCGATGGTGCTGTGGCTCGCACTGATAGGTCGCCGTGCCCGGCGCGACTTGCGGCTGATGCAGGATGCGCGACAGGTTGAGGAGGCGCGCCTTGGGATGGTTGAGTCCCTGCCGCATTTCGAGAAGGTCGGTGCGGCCGATCATCTCGTTGACCGTGCGGAAGCCCAGCTTCGCCATCAGCTCGCGCACTTCCTCGGCGATGAACAGGAAGAAGTTGGTGACGTCCTCGGGCTTGCCGACGAAGCGGTGGCGCAGCTCGGGATTCTGCGTCGCGACGCCGACCGGGCAGGTGTTGAGGTGGCATTTGCGCATCATGACGCAGCCGGCCGAGATCAGCGCCGCGGTGGCGAAGCCGAACTCGTCGGCGCCGAGCAGCGCGCCGACGACGACGTCGCGGCCCGAGCGCAGCCCGCCATCGACCTGGACGGCGATGCGGCCGCGCAGCCCGTTCAGCACCAGCGTCTGATGCGTCTCGGCAAGGCCGATCTCCCAGGGCTCGCCGGCGTGATGGATCGAGGTCAAGGGCGAGGCGCCGGTGCCGCCTTCATGGCCGGCGATGGTGACATGGTCGGCATAGGCCTTGGCGACACCGGCCGCGATCGTGCCGACCCCGATCTCGGAGACGAGCTTGACGCTGATCCGCGCCGCCGGGTTGGCGTTTTTCAGATCATGGATGAGCTGCGCCAGGTCCTCGATCGAATAGATGTCGTGATGCGGCGGCGGCGAAATCAGCCCCACGCCCGGCGTCGAGCGCCGGACGCGCGCGATCCAGTCATCGACCTTGTGGCCGGGGAGCTGCCCGCCTTCGCCGGGCTTCGCCCCTTGCGCCATCTTGATCTGCAGGTCGGTGGCGTTGACGAGGTATTCGACATTGACGCCGAAGCGGCCCGACGCGACCTGCTTGATCGCCGAGCGCATGGAATCGCCGTTGGGCAGCGGCTTGTAGCGCGCCGCGTCTTCGCCGCCCTCGCCGGTGTTGGACCGCCCGCCGAGCCGGTTCAAGGCGATGGCAAGCGTGGTATGCGCTTCCCAGGAGATCGAGCCGAAGGACATGGCGCCGCCGGAGAAGCGCTTGGCGATCTCGGCGGCGGGCTCGACTTCCTCGATCGGCACCGGCTTTTCCGCCCATTTGAAGTCGAGCAGGGCGCGCATGGCGATGACGCCGGCATCCTGCTCGCCGACCTTGCGCGTATACTCCTTGAAGCGGCGATAGTCGCCGCTGCGCACCGCATGCTGCAGCAGCGACACCGTCTCCGACGTCCAGATATGCGTTTCGCCATGGACGCGGAACAGGATCTCGCCGCCGGGATCGAGCGCGTTGCGGTAATTGGGCGCATCGCCATAGGCGAGGCGATGGCGCCGCACCGTCTCTTCGGCGATCTCGTCGATGCCGACGCCCTCGACCGGCGACACCGTGCCGGCGAAATATTTGTCGAGGAAGGCGGAAGAGAGACCCACTGCGTCGAAGATCTGTGCGCCGCAATAGGATTGGAAGGTGCAGATGCCCATCTTGGACATCACCTTCATGATGCCCTTGGCGACCGCCTTGATGTAGCGCTTATGCGCCTCGGCCTCGCCGGTTTCGCCGAGCTCCTGGCGCTGCGAGGCGATGGTGTCGAAGGCGAGGTAGGGGTTGATTGCCTCGGCGCCGTAGCCCGCGAGCAGGCAGAAATCGTGCAGCTGCCGCGCCTCGCCGGTCTCGATGACGAGGCCGACCTCGGTCCGGAGCCCGCCGCGGATGAGGTGGTGATGCACGGATGCGACGGCGAGCAGCGACGGCACGGCAATGTGCTCGGCGTCGAGCGCGCGGTCGGAGAGGACGAGGAGGTTGTGGCCGGCGCGCACCACGTCTTCGGCGCGCTTGCAGATCTGCTCGACGGCGCGCGCCATGCCGGCCGCGCCTTCCTCGGCGTCGTAGCAGATCGAGAGCGTATAGGTCTTGAACTTGCCGCCGGTATTGTCCTCGATGCGGCGGATCTTCTCGAGATCGACATTGGTCAGGATCGGCTGCTTCAGCTCGAGGCGGATATGCTTGCCGCCGGTTTCGAGGTCGAGCAGGTTGGGCCGCGGTCCGACCAGCGAGACCAGCGACATCACCAGCTCCTCGCGGATCGAATCGATCGGCGGATTGGTGACCTGGGCGAAGCGCTGCTGGAAATAGTCAAACAGCAGCTTCGGCCGGTGCGACAGCACCGCCAGCGGCGTGTCGCGCCCCATCGAGCCCACCGTATCGTCGCCGGCGAGCGCCATCGGCCGCAGGAAGAATTTGATGTCCTCCTGGGTGTAGCCGAAGGCCTGCTGGCGATCGAGCAGCACGCCCGGCGGCGGCGCCATCGGCGCGATCTCGTCGGGCAGGCTCTCGAGCTTGATCTGGGTCTCGTCGAGCCATTGCTGGTAGGGCTGGGCCGAAGCGATCTCGGCCTTCAGCTCGTCATCATCGATGATGCGGCCGCCTTCGAGATCGACCAGCAGCATCTTGCCGGGCTCGAGCCGCCATTTGCGCACGATGCGCGCTTCCGCCACGTCGAGCACGCCGGCTTCGGAGGCCATGATGACGAGGTCGTCATCGGTCACCATGAACCGTGCCGGCCGCAGACCGTTGCGGTCGAGGGTGGCGCCGATCTGGCGGCCATCGGTGAAGGCCAGCGCCGCCGGGCCGTCCCACGGCTCCATCAGCGCCGCGTGATACTCGTAGAAGGCACGGCGCTGCGGCTCCATCAGCTCGTTGCCGGCCCAGGCCTCGGGGATCATCAGCATCAGCGCATGCGGCAGCGAGTAGCCGCCGGCGATGAGCAGCTCGAGACAATTGTCGAGCGTCGCCGAATCCGAGTTGCCGTCGCCGATCAGCGGCCAGAGCTTCTCGAGATCGCCGCCGAGCAGTGGCGAGGTCATGGAATGGCGCCGCGCCAGCATCCAGTTGATGTTGCCGCGCAGCGTGTTGATCTCGCCGTTATGGGCGAGATAGCGGAAGGGATGCGCCAGCTCCCAGGACGGGAAGGTGTTGGTCGAGAAGCGCGCATGCACCAGCGCGAGCGCCGATTCGAAGCGCTTGTCGCCGACATCGCTGTAGTAGAGGGCGAGGCGCTCGGGGATCACCATGCCCTTGTAGATGATGGTGCGCGCCGAAAGGCTGGCGATGTAGAAGGCGCTCTGCTCCGGCAGCTTGCGCGCGCGGATGCTGAGATGCGTCTGCTTGCGGATGACGAAGAGCTTGCGCTCGAAATCGTCGAGCTCGGGGCAATTGGCGCCGCGGCCGATGAAGATCTGGCGGATCACCGGCTCGACCGGCTTGATGCTCTCGCCGAGAACCGAGCTGTCCACAGGCACGTCGCGCCAGCCGAGAACGCGCTGGCCTTCGGCGGCGACGTAGTATTCGAGCGTCTCCTCGCAAGTCTGGCGGGTGGCGGCGTTCCGCGGCAGGAACATCATGCCGACGCCGTATTGGCCGGGCTTGGGCAGGGCGAAGCCGAGACGCCTGGCCTCGGCGCGCAACAGCTTGTCGGGAAGCTGGACGAGAAGCCCGGCGCCGTCGCCGGCCAGCGGATCGGCCGCGACCGCGCCGCGATGCGCAAGGTTCAGCAGGATGCGGATGCCGTTGGCGACGATGGCGTGGCTTTTACGATTCTTGATGTGCGCAATGAAGCCGACGCCGCAGGCGTCGTGCTCGTTGCGCGGATCGTACAGCCCCTGCCGTTCTGGCATCGACGAACTCACCCCTTCGTCCCCCCTTCCGCCGCGCACAAGGCCGACGCGAGCGCGCGAAAGCCACCTTCGGCGCCCGCCGGAAAATCCGGCATGCCTACGCCGTGGCGATCGTTCTTCCTGACGCTTTCGCCCGGCAACCCCGCCCGGCCTCGCGCCCCGACTCGTGAGCATCGCGGCAGCGACGGCCCGGAGTCAAGGGTGGCCCCAAGCAACTGCCAGCGATCCGCTAAGAGACCCACTCCCGTTCCCCTCTAGCCCGGATTTCTCCCACCGTCACGGGCTGCGACGGCGATCTTTGGCGCCAGGGTAGGAGCCGGGACGCGCGGCGATGCGAGCATCGTAAGCGTCCCGGCGACGCCCTCCTGGCGCCAAAGAGCGCCGTCCCTCCGGGTTGCACGTGACGGTGTGAGAAATCCGGGCTAGGCCTCGTTCCGAACGGGTTCGCGCAGGGTCAAAGCGAGCGGCAGCGCCGCCACACACAGCGCGGCCATGACC
>DATJLU010000065.1:0-22950 GCA_035509275.1 Allostellaceae bacterium
GTGACGAGCGCCGCATCCGCGGCGAGCGGCATCAGCAGCCGGCCGACATGGCTCCCCTCGCCGCGCCGCTTGCCCTCGAGCCAGCCGGCATGGAGGAGATCGGCGGAGGTGACGGCGAGGAGTCCGGCGCCGGGAATGTCCTCGATGAGCGCGGCATGCGCTGCGATCGCTTCGGGCGCGACCGCGCCGGTATAGGCGATGGCGAGCTCGGCCTCGGGCGCCGGCGGCACCAGCCAATAGCCGCCGGCGACGATATCGCCGGCAAGCGCCTCGACGGCGCGGCGCGGCTGCTCCACCGGCCGGGTCGACAGCCGCAAATAAACCGAGCCGCCGTCAGCGGCCTGGAGATGGGCGAAGCCCCAGCGCAGCAGCACGGCGAGCTCATCGACGAAGGCCGGCTCGAAGCTCGACAAGCCGGATTGCGCCATGCCGATGAGCGGCGTGCCGATCGACTGATGCGCGCCGCCTTCGGGGGCCAGCGTAATCCCCGAAGGCGTCGCCACCACCATGAAGCGCGCATCCTGGTAGCAGGCATAGTTCAGCGCATCGAGGCCGCGATTGATGAAGGGATCATAGAGTGTGCCGATGGGCAGCAGCCGCGTGCCGAAGAGCGGCGCCGAAAGACCGAGCGCCGCCAGCAGCAGGAAGAGGTTGTGTTCGGCGATGCCGAGCTCGATGTGCTGGCCGCGGGGCGACATCTGCCAGCGCTGCGCCGAGATCACCTTCTCGTCGCGGAACACATCGGCATGCTCGCGCCGGTCGAAGACGCCGCGCCGGTTGACCCAGCCGCCGAGATTGGTCGAGACGGTGACGTCGGGCGAGCAGGTGACGATGCGCGCGGCGAGCTCGCTGTCGCCGCCGGCGAGATCGTTGAGAATCCGCCCGAAGCCTTCCTGCGTCGACATGCGCGGCGCCTGCGGCAGCGGCAGCGCGTCGGGCACCGGCACCGCTGCGGCGGCGATCCGGCGGTCGCGCCACGCGGCAAAGGGCACCTCGGCGAGGAAGCTTTCCAGCGTCGCGGCGGGAAGCTCGAGCCCGGCGAAGCGGTCCCATTCGCGTCCCTCGGGCACGCCCATGGCGCGCTGGAAGCCCGCCATCTGCGCTTCGTTCATGAGCCCGGCGTGATTGTCCTTGTGGCCGGCGAAGGGCAGACCGAAGCCCTTGATCGTGTAGGCGATGAAACAGGTCGGCAGATCGTCCTCGACGGCGTGGAAGGCGTCGAGCACGGTTTCCATGTCGTGCCCGGCGAGGTTCGTCATCACCCTGTTGAGGCTGGCATCGTCGTGCGCGGCGAGGAAGGCGCGGATGCCGGCGAGATGGCCGAGATCGCCTTCGAGATGCTTGCGCCAGCCCTCGCCGCCCTTGAACACCAGCGCCGAGTAGAGCGAGTTGGGGCAGGCGTCGATCCAGTCGCGCAGCGCCGCGCCGTCGGGCCCGGCGAACACCGCTTCGAGCTTCTTGCCGTATTTGAGCGTGACGACGCGCCAGCCCATGGCGTTGAACAGCGAGTCGATGCGGTTGAACAGCCGGTCGCTCACCACCGCATCGAGGCTCTGGCGGTTGTAGTCGATCACCCACCAGAGATTGCGCACATCGTGCTTCCAGCCTTCGAGCATCGCCTCGAAGACATTGCCCTCGTCGAGCTCGGCATCGCCGACCACCGCCACCATGCGCCCGCCCGGCTGCATCTCCGGCAGCATGCCCTTGAGGCGGACATAATCCTGCACCAGCGCGGCGAAGCTGGTCATGGCGACGCCGAGGCCGACCGAGCCGGTCGAGAAATCGACGTCGCTGCCGTCCTTGGTTCGTGACGGATAGGACTGCGCGCCGCCCAGCGCCCGGAAATTCTGCAGCTTGTCGAGCGTCTGGCGGCCCAGCAGATAGGCCAAGGCGTGATAGACCGGGCTCGCATGCGGCTTCACCGCGACGCGGTCAGCGGCGCGCAGCACGTCGAGATAGAGCGCCGTCAGCAAGGTGACGCAGGAAGCGCTCGACGCCTGATGGCCGCCGACCTTGAGCCCGTCACGGCTCGGCCGGAGGTGATTGGCATGATGGATCGTCCACGACGAGAGCCACAGCACCTTGCGCTCGAGCTCCTGCAGCAGGCGCAGCCGATCGGCTTTGGCGAGCGGCGCCGGACGGGACACTGCAGCGGGTGCAGCCATGACAGGCTCCTGGAGGGGCCGGGTACCGCTGATGAGTATAAGGTGCAGACCGCCGATGGAGAATGGCTACCCCTCTCCCCTTGTGGGAGAGGGAGGGGCCCGCCGCAAAGCGGCGGGAAGGTGAGGGGGTGGAGGCTAGTCAGAGAGGTGCGGCTCTCGCGGTTGCTCCGCAACCGCTGCTGCCGCCGCGGACGAACGCTTCGCGTTCGCCTTGAGTTCGCCTAGAGCTAAGCGACCCGTTCCGGATAGGCGTCGACGAAGGTGCGGAGCGCGAGGACGCGGAGGCCTTCGTAGACGGAGCCCTGGGAGGGCTGTTCGAAGGCCAAGGTGAAGTGGACGTGGGGAATGCCGAAGGGGTCGGGTCTGAGCTCGAGCACCGTTGCGGTTTCGGTCACATGGTCCCGCCGCCGCCGGCAGAACCGGTTGCCGGGCTCGACCGTGGCCTGGGATTCGCCCTTGCTCCCCCAGAGGTTGAAGATCGACATCGCTGCCCTGCGGCTCAGCTGGAATTCAACGCTGACGCTAGGGGGTAAAAGTTAATCAAGAACAAAAAACTGGCCTTTCGCGCGGGATTTTATCCTTTTCTGGCAAGATTTTCCGGCGAATCGTCGATCCCGTTGAGTAAATCAGCTTTTGGTCAACCGAGCCATCGCCACCGAGGCGGCCACCTGCCCGTCCCCGGTGTAGGCCTCGTGATTCCCCTCGATCTCAGCTTGCCGGTAGAGATAGTTGATCATCATGCCGGCCGATTGCTGCAGCCCCTTGGCAGAGAGGTCGGCGAGCCAGTTGAGCCGCTCCATCCGGGCGCCGTTGGTCAGGTGGAAATGCGCCACCGGGTCGAGGGCGCGGCCGCGCGGCGTTTTCTCGGTCATGAGGTAGCGGGCGGCGAGGCGCAGCAGCGGCGCCTTCAGCGCCTGAGCGACCGGCTCCTCGGCATGCCAGCGCGGCCGCGACAGCAGCTCGCCCAAGCCTTGCGTCGCCAGCTCCGCCGGCAGGAGCTGCTGCATCGCCTTGCGCTCGGCAGCGGTCAGCAGCCCCTCCCCCTCCTCCGGGATGCGCTTGTCGAGCCAGGCGCGGAAGCCCGGGACCGGCGAGAGAGTGGCGTAGGTCTTGAGATGCGGCAGCTCGGCGGCGAGGCTGTCGACGACGCGCTTGATCAGGAAATCGCCGAGGCTGATGCCGGCAAGCCCGCGCTGGCAATTGGAGATCGAATAGAAGATCGCCGTGTCGGCCTCGCCAGGATCGCCCACCGGCGCCGCCTCGTCGAGCAGCGATTGAACATTGTCGGACATGCCGCCCACCAGCGCGACCTCGACGAAGATGAGCGGCTCCTCGGGCATGCGCGGGTGGAAATAGGCAAAGCAGCGCCGGTCGGCCTCGAGCCGGTTCTTGAGATCGGTCCAGCTGCGGATCTCGTGCACCGCCTCATAGACGATGAGCTTCTCGAGCAGCGCGGCCGGGGCATCCCAGGTGATGCGGGTGAGCTCGAGAAAGCCGACATCGAACCAGCTCCCCAGCAGCCCCTTCAAATCGCGCTCGAGCCCCGCCAGCAACGCGTCGTGAGCGGCGAGCCCGATCAGCTCGGCGCGCATGTCGACGAGGAACTTCACCCCCTCGGGCAGCGCATTGAAATGGGTCAGCAGCTTGATGCGCGGCGGCTCGAGCGCGACGCGCAGCTCGCGCTCGATCTTGCGCCGCTCGGCATTCTCGTTCGCGCGCACCAGACGCTCGCCGAGGGCGGCCACCGCCTGGTGATCGATATCGAACTCCGCCGCCAGCAACTTGAGGAAGCGCTCGCGCCCGGTGCCGTTCAGCGCCAGATAGGTGCGGCCGAGATCGGCCGCCCGCGCGCGGCTGCGCACCACGCCGCCGCGGTCGTCGAGGCAATCGCGCAGCTGCTTGCGCAGCCGCTCGGCATCATCGCGCGACAATTCCGGCCGCGGCGCGCCGCTGATCGCGCCACGCGCCTGGGCGGCAATGTCGCGCCAGGCGGTACGCAGCGAGCGGAGATTGCCCAGCGTGCGGTCGACGACGGTATCAAGAAAGCTGTTGCGCTCACTCATGGCCCCCTCGGATACAATCCGGCTCGCCCGCTGGCAAGACCGCGCGCCCCCAGAACAATTTCATGACATCGGATCGTCAAAAAAATGCAAACAAGCGACCCGATGGATGATCTACGTCGCACGAAAGAATTGGGAATAGGGGATGAGGGGGATCAAGGGAGATGAGGGGGATAAAAATAGGAAAGGCGCCTTCGGCGCCAACCTCCTCGTCCCCATCATCCCCCTTCATCCACTTATCCCCAATCACCCTTCTCGCGCGCGACGGTGGGCGGAAGCTCAGTTCGCGGTCTTGAGCCGGCGCAGCGCGCCCGGCAGGGCGTCGACGATGTCCTCGGCGATCAGCCCGGGGCCGAAGGCGGCAGCGGCGTCGCCATGGAGCCAGCACGCGGCGGCAGCGGCATCGAAGGGATCGAGCCCCTGCGCCAGGAGTCCGGTTACCAGCCCGCTCAGCACATCGCCGCTGCCGGCGGTGGCGAGCTCGGGCGGGGCGTTGGCGTTGATGACGGCGCGGCCATCGGGCGCCGCAATCACCGTGTCGGCGCCTTTGAGCAGCACCACCGCGCCGCTCCGCCTGGCCGCCTCCCGCGCTCGCGCGAGCTTGTCGCCCTCCAGCGCGAAGAGGCGGCGGAACTCGCCCTCATGCGGCGTCATCACCACCGGCCCGGCGATGGCGCCGAACAGCTGCTGCGGCGTCTCGGCGAAAGCGGTCAGCGCGTCGGCATCGAGCGTAACGCTGCGCCCGGCCGCGAGTGCCGCGAGCGTCTCCTGGCGGGTGGCCGGCGAGACGCCCGCCCCCGGACCGACAAGGATGGCGTTGCGCCGCGCATCCGCGAGCAGCGCGGCAAAGCCGTCGCTGTCGGCGACCCGGCGCACGATGACGCCGGTCAGCGATGCCGCATAGACCGGCCAGGCCGCGTCCGGCGCCGCCACGGTGACGAGGCCCGCGCCGACGCGCAGCGCCGCGCGCGACGCGAGCCGCGCCGCGCCGGTCATCTCCGCGCCGCCGGCGATGAGCGCATGCCCGCGCACATATTTATGGCCGTCGATGCGCGGCCAGGGATAGGCCGCGCGCCAGAGCGCGGGATCGTTCTCATGCGTCTTGGGCGCGATCGGCGCCAGCACACGCGCGGGAATGCCGATATCGACCAGCACCAGCTCGCCACAGAGGGCGCGGCCCGGCAGCAGCAAATGCCCGGGCTTCTTGCGGAAGAAGGTCACGGTGACCGCGGCCGGCGCCGCGGTGCCCCGCACCGCGCCGGTGGCGCCGTCGAGCCCGCTCGGCACGTCGACGGCGACGATCGGCAGCCTCGCCACCGCCATCGCCTCGATCACCGTCCGCGCCACGCCCTCGACATCGCGCGCAAGGCCGGCGCCGAAGATCGCGTCGATGACCAGGCCCGCGCCGTCGAGCAGCGCCGGACTGAACGGCTCGACCGGCCCGCGCCAGAGCGCGGCGTGATGCGCCGCCTCGCCGCGGAGCGCGTCGCGCTCGCCGAGCAGGCCCAGCCGCACCGGCCAGCCGGCTTCGGCCAGATGGCGCGCGGCGACGAAGCCGTCGCCCCCATTGTTGCCAGGCCCGCACAGCACTGCCACCGTCACCGGCGCCCAACGCCCGAGCACGGCCTCGGCCACGGCGCGGCCGGCGGTTGCCATCAGCGCGATCGCGGGGATGCCGGAAGCCGTCGCGGCGCGGTCGGCCGCGCCCATTTCCGCCGGCGTCAGCAGCGCCAGCGCGTCGGCGTTGCGCATCATTGGGGCACGCCTCGGCGATGCGGCATGGCTCTCCTCCTGGCGCTGCCCCGTGACGGTGCCAATTCCCGGCGGCGTCCGCAATCCCCCGGCTTGACGCCGCCCGCCCCGGCGCGGTAGGAGCACGCTCGACGGCGGGTGTAGCTCAGTTGGTTAGAGCGCCAGATTGTGATTCTGGATGTCGCCGGTTCGAATCCGGTCACTCGCCCCAATTTTCCCGCGCTCGCGGCAGCCTGTCAGGCGACAGCTCAAGCCTCAGTCGACGACCGCAACGGCCTCGATCTCGACCAGCCACTCCGGCAGGGCGAGCGCCGCCACGCCGACGAGCGTGCTCGCGGGCGGCGCCCCGTTCGCGAAGAAGGGCGCGCGCGCTCTGCCGATGACGGTTCGGTGTTCGGGCTTATAGTTCACCACGTAAGTCGTGATCTTCACCACGTCGGTGTAGCTGGCGCCGGCGGCCGCGAGGGCGAGGCCGACATTGCGCATCGCCTGCGCTGTCTGCGCCGCGAGATCGCCGGCACCGATCAGCGCACCGCGCTCATCGATGGACACCTGTCCGGCGGTGAAGATGGTGCGCGTCCCCGAGGCGATGACGACCTGCGAGAACGCCGGATTGTGCAGCAGTCCTTCCGGGCGGAGATGCTGGAGGGTGCTCATGTCTCGGCCTCCTTCGGAAACTCGACACGACGTCGCGCGATGTCGGAGTAGAATGCCAGTCACCGCGCTTACGCAGCCTACCGCAATGGCTGGAGGATGCCGCCATGAGATGGCTTTCCGTAAACCTTCTCGCCGCCGCTCTCGTATCGGTCAGTGTTGCTCCCTTGGCGCACGCCCAGAACCAGAACGCGCCGCAAGGCCAACCCGCACAACCGCCCTCGACCGGCCGCTCGTCCGGCCAAGGCAACAGCAACATGCCGGTGATCGAGCCGAAGGGACACAGCAACATGCCGGTGATCGAACCGAAGGGACACAGCAACATGCCGGTTCTGCCGCCGCCCAATACGTCCGACAGCAACAAGAATAGCAAAGACACGCCGTCGAAATAGGCGCGCGCTCAGCGCAGAGCGATGTCGAGATGTCTACTGCCGCAGCGCTTCAGCGCGCCAGGGCGCGTTCTGCCGGGAGCGAGACCTTGGTCCAGGGGTTGTGCAGATCATGCTGTTGCTGGGCCTCCGGCCGGTCGAAGACCCAGACCCAATTCCGCTCGGCCGAGTGATGGGCGAAGAGCACGCTGAAGCCCGCGAGCGAGAGCACGGTCAGCAGCACCAGCGCGGGGACCGCGCTGCGCGGCCGCGCGGGCGCGAACGAGCGGGGAGCGGATCGCGGCGCCGTCGGCGCGATTGCCCGCGACAGGTACCAAAGGGTTGCGCTGCGTTTCTTGCGGCGCCGGCGCCGCGGCCGCGCGCCGATATAGACGGTCGCCTCGATGAAACCCTCGCGCTTCTCCTCGACGCGCAGCACGCGCACGGCATCGAGCGCCTGCTGATGCTGCAGCAGCAGCTTCGCATCCTCGATCGCCGTCTCCTTCTCGGAGAAGATGCCGTCGATCAGCCAGCGCTCGTCGGCGAGGGTATGCACTTCGAAATGCAACAAAGCGCGACAACTCCAAGATAACTCCGCACCTTCACGAGGCTGATTATCGCCCCGGAACGGCGGCCGAAGGCAAGACAAAGCGCATACCGGAGCGGTGGTTTCGCCGCGGCTTTAGCGGGTTTCCCAACTGCTTGCTTTCAATGTAAACGGGCGAGATTTTCGCCGCGTCTTGAGCGACACTCGCGCGCATGAGTGCATCGGCAAATTCAGGCGCGACACCGGCGAAGACGCGGCTCACCGCGGCGCAGTTGAAGCGCATCCTGCAATCGCAGCGGCGCTATGTCGAAGGCTGGTGGGGCGGCCGGCCGGCGGCGCTCGCACATCACGATCTGAGCGGCCTCGACCTCAGCAACGAGAACCTCTCCGGCGCCGATCTCACCGGCGCCAATCTGCAAGGCTGCAAGCTCGACGGCGCGCGGCTCGAGCGCACCAATCTCTTCGTCGCCGATCTGCGCCTTGCGAGCCTCGAGGGCGCCGATCTCAGCAAGGCGGATCTGCGCGGCGCCCGGCTCTGGGGCGCGCGGCTCGAGCGGGCGCGGCTCAACGAGGCCGATTTCCGCGAGGGCGCGCTCGCCGTGCCCGGCGCGGCGAAATCCGCCGATGCCAGCTACGAGACGCAGCCCGCCGATCTGCAGTCGATCCAGGCGAAGGGCGCCGATTTCTCCGGCGCGCGGCTCGCCGGCGCGGCGCTCTCCATGGCGCAGCTCACCGACAGCGTGCTGCGCCGTGCCGATCTCACCGGCGCCGATCTGCGCCGCACCAACCTCACCGGCGCCAATCTCGACAGCGCCGATCTGCGCGATGCCAAGCTCAACGACGCGGTGATGCGCGGCGCGGTGCTGACCGACGCCAACCTCAACGGCGCCGAGCTGCGCGGCGTCGACATCACCGGCGCGATCATCGATCCCGGCGCGCTGGCCGATGCGGTCGGCCGCCACGAGCTGCAAGGCGCGGCGCTTCGCCGCATCGCCGCCGAGAAGCTCGCGAAGCTGCTGCGGCTGCACGCGCAATGGATCGACAGCGACGGCCGCGACGGCGAGCGCGCGCTGCTCAGCGACACGGATCTCAGCGGCCATGACCTGCGCAACGTCAATCTTGCGCTGGCAGAGCTCACCCATGTGGCGCTGCGCCGCGCCAATCTGTCAGGCGCGCTGCTCGCCGCGTGCGATCTTTCGCTCGCGGATCTGCGCGGCGCCAATCTCAGCGGCGCCGATCTGCGGGGCGCGATACTGACGCATGCCCATCTCGGCGGCGCGCTCCTCGCCGGAGCGGATCTCGGTCCGCTCGAAGGGGTCGGCGCCGAGCGCGTCGAAATCGCGACCAACCTCGAAGGCGCCAAGCTCGACGGCGCCGATCTGCGCCGCGCGACGCTGCGCCGCGCCAAGTTCGACGAAGCCGATCTCGCCGGCGCGCGGCTCGATGGGGCTGACCTCACCGCCGCCGATCTCAGCCGCGCAAGAAACAATCGCACCAAGAGTTGATCACATCGATTCACTGTGGCCACGCTGTCGGCCGTGCGACGGTTTATTAACCGCTGTCGTCTAGCATGTGTGCCGCCAGGAAGGGCACCATGCCGTCCGACAGCGATTTCGATCTCGATACGACGGGCTGGAACCCGCGTCTGACGCGGCTCTATGGCTATTGGTGTGCCATTCGCCCGGCGGGTGGGCTGCTGCCCGGCCGCCGCCATTTCGATCCCGTCGACGTGCCGGGGCTGCTCCCGGGCATCTGGCTGCTCGACATTCAGCGCGAGCCCTTCCGCATGCGCTACCGTCTCGCCGGCACCGGCATCGTCGAGGCGATCGGCCATGAGGTGACCGGCCTGTGGTTCGACGAGGCGCATCCCGGCATGATGGAGAGCCCTGAGTTCACCTCGCGCTACCGCCGCGTCGTCGAGCGCGGCGTGCCCGACCGGCGCAAGGGCAAGCCGCGGCTTTGGGTCCATCGCGACTTCGACATGATCGAGAACATCCTGCTGCCGCTGGCAAGCGACGGCCGCCATGTCGACATGATCTGCGCCTATTCCGTGCTCTACCGCCCGGACGGCTCCGTCGCCTACTGACCCCTCTCGCCCTCCCTTGGCAGAAGGCTCCCGATCGGGGATATAGGGGGCAATGAACGGGAGGATCGCCGCATGTTGACGATGGCGGGCCGCATGGCCCAGCTCGGCACCGAAAGCGCGTTCGAGGTGCTGGCGCGCGCCAAGGCGCTCGAGGCCGAAGGCCGCTCGATCATCAATCTCGGCATCGGCCAGCCGGATTTTGCAACACCGGCCCATATTGTCGAGGCCGGCCGCAAAGCGCTCGCCGACGGCCATCACGGCTACACCCCCGCCAACGGCATCCTGCCGCTGCGCGAGGCAGTGGCGGCCGATCTCCACAGCCGCCATAACGTCACGGTTTCACCCGACCAGGTGCTGGCCGTCCCCGGCGGCAAAGTCACCATGTTCTTCGCCATGATGATGTTCGGCGAGCCCGGCGCCGAGATCATCTACCCCAATCCCGGCTTTCCGATTTATGAGAGCGTCATCCGCTTCTCCGGCGCGACGCCCATCGCGATGCCGCTCTATGAGGAGGCCGGCTTCTCCTTCAATGCCGAAGAGGTGCTGGCCAAGATCACGCCGCGGACGCGGCTGATCATCCTCAACAGCCCGGCCAACCCGACCGGCGGCGCGGTGCCGCGGCGCGAACTCGACCGGCTCGCCCGCGGGCTCGAGGACCACCCCCATGTTGCCATCCTCAGCGACGAGATCTATGGCGAGATGGTCTATGACGGGGCCGAGCATGTCAGCCTCCTCACCTACCCGGCGCTGCGCGAGCGCGTCATTCTGCTCGACGGCTGGAGCAAGACCTACGCCATGACCGGCTGGCGCCTGGGCTACGGCGTCTGGCCGGAGAGCCTGTTCGCTGCCGCCGAGCGGCTTGCCATCAACTGTCACTCTTGCGTCAATTCCGCCACGCAATACGCTGGAATTGCAGCATTAACAGGTCCCAAAGAGCCCTCGCGCAAGATGGTGGCCGCGTTTGCCGAGCGGCGGCGCTACATCGTCGATGCGCTCAATTCGCTGCCGGGCGTCCGCTGCGCGACGCCGGGCGGCGCCTTCTACGCCTTTCCCAACATCGGCGGCACCGGCTTCGACAGCCGCACCCTGCAGGGGCGCCTCCTCGACGAGACCGGCGTTGCCACCATCTCCGGCACCAGTTTCGGCGCGCTCGGCGAGGGCTATCTGCGCTTTTCCTACGCCGCGAGCCTCGCCGCGCTCGAAGAGGCGGTCGAGCGCATTCGCGGCTGGCTCGGGCGGCAGGACAATGCGCGGGCAAAGCGGGCTTAGTCGCTTCGACGCCCCTGCCCGTCTCCGCGGCACTTTGCTCAATTTCTGAGCAGAAATCTCTCTTTGTAGGCAGCGCGATTCGGGCTAGGTTCGGCCTGTTGCGGCGCAGCGCCTCTGGCACGGCTCATGCTTAAGCCAGCGTGAATTCCGGCTCGGCGGCTGGCGCCGAGCCCGACGCGATCGGCGCGAAGGCGGGGAGCGATGAAAAAGGTCGAAGCGATCATTAAGCCCTTCAAGCTCGACGAGGTGAAAGAGGCGCTGCACGAGGTCGGCATCCAGGGCATCACCGTGACCGAGGCCAAGGGCTTCGGCCGGCAGAAGGGCCATACCGAGCTCTATCGCGGCGCCGAATACGTCGTCGATTTTCTACCGAAAGTGAAAATCGAAGTGGTGATGGAGGATGCGCTGGTCGAGCGCGCCGTCGAAGCCATCCAGCACGCCGCGCATACCGGCCGCATCGGCGACGGCAAGATCTTCGTCACCACTGTGGACGAGGCGATCCGCATTCGCACCGGAGAGAAGGGCAAAGACGCGATCTGATGCGTAACCGCGACCGGCGCTAGAACCACCGGTCTTCACGGTCCGCTCCGGGCCAACCCAAGGACCAGTCAACGACAGGGAAAGAGGCTATGTCCGACATTCAAAAAGTCATGAACATGATCAAGGAGCACGACGTCAAATACGTCGACTTCCGCTTCACCGACCCGCGCGGCAAGTGGCAGCACCTCGCGCATCATGTTCGCACCATCAGCGAGGATTTCCTCGCCGGCGGCGTGATGTTCGACGGCTCCTCGATCGCCGGCTGGAAGGCGATCAATGAAAGCGACATGCTGCTGATGCCGGATTGCGCCACCGCGGTCCTCGATCCCTTCGCGGCGCAGACCTCGCTCATCATCGTTTGCGACGTGCATGAGCCGCTCACCGGGCAGCCCTATGGCCGCGACCCGCGCTCGATGGCCAAGAAGGCGGAGGCCTATCTCGCCTCGACTGGCATCGGCGACAAGGCCTTTTTCGGCCCCGAGGCCGAGTTCTTTATCTTCGACGATGTCCGCTACAAGGCGGGCATGAACGGGGCGATGTACGAGATCGACAGCGACGAAGGCCCCTATGTCAGCGACAAGAAATACCCGGACGGCAATACCGGCCATCGGCCGCCGATCAAGGGCGGCTATTTCCCGGTGCCGCCGGTCGACGGGCAGAGCGACATCCGCGCCGAGATGCTCTCGGTGATGGCCGATATGGGCCTCAAGGTCGAGAAGCACCATCACGAGGTGGCGCCGAGCCAGGCCGAGCTTGGCTTCGAATTCGGCACCGTCACCGGCTGCGCCGACCACATGCAGATCTACAAGTATGTTGTGCAGAACGTCGCGCATCAGTATGGCAAGACAGCGACTTTCATGCCGAAGCCGATCAAGGGCGACAACGGCTCGGGCATGCATGTGCACCAGTCGATCTGGAAGGGCGGCAAGCCGCTCTTCGCCGGCTCGGGCTATGCTGATCTGTCCGATACCGCGCTCTTCTACATCGGCGGCATCATCAAGCATGCCAAGGCGATCAACGCGCTGACCAACCCCACGACCAACAGCTACAAGCGCCTCATTCCCGGCTTCGAGGCGCCGGTGCTGCTGGCCTATTCGGCGCGCAACCGCTCGGCCTCCTGCCGCATCCCGATCGTCTCCAGCCCCAAGGCCAAGCGCGTCGAGGTGCGCTTCCCCGACCCGGCGGCGAACCCCTACCTCGCCTATGCCACGATGCTGATGGCCGGGCTCGACGGGATCCAGAACAAGATCCATCCCGGCGATCCCATGGACAAGAACCTCTACGACCTGCCGCCCGAGGAGCTGAAGGACATCCCGACGGTCTGCGGCTCGCTGCGCGAAGCCGTCGAGCATCTCCGCGCCGACCACGCCTTCCTGCTCAAGGGCGACGTCTTCAACAAGGACTTCATCGAGTCCTACATCGATCTCAAATACGAAGAGATCCACAATTTCGAGCACACGCCGCACCCGATCGAGTTCCTGATGTACTACAGCGTGTGACCACAAGTAGCTGAAATTAAAAGAAACCCACGGCGCTGACGTCAACGCGTCGGGGCCGATCGAAAACCACGGAGGCCGGACGCTCAGCTCAAAGGCGTCCGGTCTCTTTTTTCACCAGCCGCTCGGCACCTTCGCAGGCGCAGACGCCGCGATCCGCTTCTGTTTAGCGCTCCTGGCGCGCCGCCCGGATGGCACGCCACACGCGCTCGGGGGTCGCCGGCATTTCGATGTGCGAGACGCCGAGCTCGGCGAGCGCGTCGACGATGGCGTTGATCACCGCGGCGAGCGCCGGCGTCGTGGCGCCTTCGCCGCCGGAACGAACCCCCAGCGGGTTGGTGGGCGAAGGCACCTCGCTCAGCGCGGTCACAAAGGCGGGGAAATCGCCGGCACGCGGCATCGCGTAATCCATGAAGCTCGTCGCGAGCAGCTGGCCGCTCACGGGATCGTAGTGGACATCCTCGCGCAGCGCCTGACCAACCCCCTGGGCGATGCCGCCATGCGTCTGTCCGTGCAGGATCAGCGGATTGACCGCGCGGCCGACATCGTCGATGGCAACGTAGCCGACGATCTCGACGGCGCCGGTCTCGGCATCGACCTCGACTTCGCAGATCTGCGCCCCATAGGGGAAGCTCGCCACCGGCAAGGTCTCGTCCGAGACGCCGCGGAGGGGTCCGCGCAACTCCTCCGGCAAGTCCGCGCGCCTGGCCGCGCCAGCGGCGACGTCGAAGAGGCCGATCTCGCGATCGGTGCCGACGACGCGGTAGCCGGCTGCCGCGAATTCGAGGTCGGCTTCGCCGGTCTCAAGCAGAAAACCGGCGATCTTTCGACCCTTGTCGATGATCTCGCGCGTCGCTTTGCCGATGATGGTCGCCGCGAGCTTCATCGAGCGGCCGGAATGCGAGCCGCCGCCCGCCTTCACCCGGTCGGTGTCGTGGGCGACGTACACGATGCTCTCGAACGGCACTCCGAGCCATTCCGTGACCAGCTGCGCGAAGCTGGTCTCGTGGCCTTGCCCTGACGCCATCGTCCCCATGACCAGCTCGACCGTCCCTTCGGGGAGCACCGTGATCTCGGTGCGCTCGCGCGGCGCCCCGCTGGTGATCTCGATATAATTGGCGAGGCCGATGCCGCGCCATCGGCCGCGTCGACGGGCCTCGGCGCGCCGGGATGGAAACCCTTGCCAATCGGCAAGCGCGAGCGCGCGCTCCATCGCCTCCGCGTAGCGGCCGCTGTCATAGGTGAGGCCGAGCGGATTCCGGTAGGGCTGAGCTGAGGGAGCGATCATGTTGCGCCGGCGCAGCGCCGCCGGATCGATCCCGAGCCGATCGGCCGCCAGATCGATCAGGCGCTCGATGACGAAGATGACTTCAGGCCTGCCGGCGCTGCGGTAGGGGGTCGTCGGCACCGTGTTGGTAACGGCGCCACGGCCGCGGACATAGGCGGCGGGGACATCATAAACCGCCGAGAGGAGGCCCATTCCTTTCTGCAGGGATACGAAGGCGGCGGCATAGGCCCCAAGATTGCTCAAGTTCGAGCTGCGCGCCGCGAGAAAATTCCCCTGCGCGTCCAGCGCCAACTCGGCCTCGACCGTGAGGTCGCGACCCTGATAGTCGCTGAGGAAGGATTCGCTGCGCTCGCACGTCCACTTGACCGGCCGCCCGGTCCGGCGCGCTGCCCAAGCGAGCAAGGCCCATTCGGGATAGAAGAAATTGCGCGTGCCGAAATTGCCTCCCATCTCATCGCAGCGCACACGCACCTGCTCGGCCGGCACGCCGAGCGCCCGGGCGAGATCGAGCCGCGCCTTGACGACCCCGCGGCCGGTCCCGCTGTGCAGCATGTAGTGTCCGCTCGAGCCGTCGTAGTCGGCGATCGTCGTGCGCGGCTCAAGCGGGACGCCGGTCACGCGCTGCACCCGGGTTTCGAGGCGCACGACATGGGCGGCGCGCGCGAACGCAGCCGCCGTGGCAGCCTCATCGCCGGCCTCGATCTCGATGCAGAGATTGCCTGGCGCCTCGTCCCACAGCACCGGCGCGCCCGGCCTCACCGCATCGGCGGCGCGGGTGACGGCCGGCAGAGGCTCGTAGTCGATCTCGACCCGCTCGGCGATATCCTTGGCCGCGCTGATCGTATCGGCGACCACCATCGCCACGGCCTCGCCGACGAAGCGTGTCGTCTCCACCGGCAGCGGCCAATGCGGCGTCGCGATCGGCCCCGAGCCCCGGACGCGCACGGCAAGGTCGGGCGGTCGCATGATCCCGGCATTGTGTGGAATGGGCCGAAGCCCGTCGGCGACATAGTCGGCGCCGGTGAGGATGGCGAGCCCGCCCGGCGTCGCGAACGCGGCACGCTTCTCTACCGAGCGAATGCGCGCATGCGCATGGGGCGAGCGCACGAACACCGCATGCGCCATCCGCGGCAGCATGACGTCATCGCCGAAGCGCCCGCGGCCGGTGAGGAGGCGAAAATCCTCCTTGCGTCGCACGGGCTGGCCGATGCCCTTCGCCGCATCGCCCGACGGGCTCATTCGCCTCCCCTCTCCGCCCCTCCTCGATCAAGCACGAGGCGGCGCGGTCTATGCCTTCAGTCGCGGCAGCAGGCGTTCGGCGTTGCCGCGGTATATCCCATGGAGATCGACGGCGCTGAGACCATATTCCTCGAGCCCGCGAATGCCGTCGGCCGAGGTGCCGAAGGGATAGTCGCTGCCGAGCAGGACCTGGGACATCGGCACATAGGCGAAGAGCGCGGCCAGCGCCGGCCGGTTCGCCTGGAGCGCCACGTCGTAATGGAGCTTGCGCAGCTCATGATCGATGCCGTGCGGCATCTGATCGGCAAAATCGCGCGCGAATCCCATCACCGCCGCGCGCCCGGCGAGGATCGGAACCGCGGCACCGGAATGGCAGAAGAGGAACCGTATGTCCGGAAACCGCGCCAGCGTTCCCGTGAACAGAAGACTGAAGACGCAGCGGTTGGTGTCCTGCGTGAACTCGAACAGCGATGGCTGAATCCATTTGAGCGATGGCGCGCAGCACACCGGCGCCAGGGGATGGACGAAGACCAGGGCCCGGCGCCGGTTCAATTCGTTCATCACCGGCTCAAAATCGGGATGGCCGGGATAGCGCTCGCCATAGCTCGTCATGAGCTGAATGCCGTCCGCCCCGAGCGTATCGAGGGCATAGGCGATCTCGGCAAGCGTGCCGTCCACGTCCGGCATCGGCACAGAGGCGAAATGCCCGTAGCGCGCGGGATGGGTCGAGCGCAGTGTCGCCGCGTGCTCGTTGATCGCGCGCGCCAGACGCCGCATCTCCTCTCCGCCGAGGTGATGCAGCCCCGGCGGCGACAGCGACAGCATCGCCGTGCCGACGCCGTTCTTGTCCATCTCTTCGAGACTGCGCGCCATCGTCCAGTCGCGGACGACCGGCCGCTTCGCCATGTCGCCCATCACCGCGAGATACTCGGGCGCGTAGAAATGATGATGGACGTCGATCCGGCTTGGACGCTGTGCCTCAGCCATAGTCGTCTCGCCAACCCAACCCAGCTCAGGCACTCTGACCCCTGGCTTCGGATTCGGCAAGGCAGGACGCGCTGCGGGCCGGGCACCGGGTGCCTGGAGCGGGGCTATCGCCGGCACCGGTCCTTGTTGATGCGGTGGCGGCACTGTACGGTGCCAAGGGGTCGAAGAGGAGGACGGGCATGGCCGGAGAGAGCGCGCGTTTCGCGTTGCGGCAGCGTCCGCCGACGCCGGCGATCCGGCCGTTCGACGTGCCGCCGCGCCTGCAGACAATGGTCGACCGCGCCAGAGCCGGCCTCGCCGAGCCGTTTCACGGTATCGGCACCGGGCCGGACGGGACGATCGCGCCGGGTCTCTTCGCGACCGGCAAGACCGGCGTTTCGCTGGCACCGCTCGTCGCGGCGGGGCGCGCCTTTCTGGCCGGCCTTTCGGCGCCGCAGCGTCAAGCGGCGGCGCATTTCGCGATCGGCGACGACGCGTGGCGGCAGTGGTGCAATATCCACCCCTGGCTGATGCGCCACGGCGTCTGCCTCGCCGATCTCGGCCATGACCAGCGTGAGGCCGGGCTCGGCCTGATACGCGAAAGCCTCAGCGCCGCCGGCTACCAACTCGCCCGCGACATCATGCGGCTCAACGAGCACGCGCTCGAAATCACCGGCAAGCCCGAGGAATACAGCGAGTGGTTCTATTGGGTGAGTATCTTCGGCACGCCTTCGGCGGAAGCGCCGTGGGGCTTCCAGATCGACGGTCATCACCTCAACCTCAACGCCTTTGTGCTCGACGACCAGCTCGTCATGACGCCGAGCTTCATGGGGTCGGAGCCGGTCCTGGCGCGCTTTGGCCAATACCAGGGAACGCGGGTCTTCGCTGCAGAGGAGGCCGGCGGCCACGCGCTGATGGCTGCTTTGTCGGAGGGCGAGCGGCAGCAGGCGACGATCGGTCACGACCTGCCGGGTGAACTCCTCAGCGCCGCGTTCCAGGACAACCGCCGCATCGAGCCGGCCGGCATCCGCCATCCCGACCTGCCGCCCGAAGGCCGCGAACGCCTCGAAGCGCTGCTTGGCCTCTATACCGGGCGCCTTCGGCCGGGGCACGCCGAGATTCGCTGGGCCGAGGTGAAGCGCCATCTCGACGCCACGCACTTCGCCTGGATCGGCCCGGTCGATGACCATAGCCCCTTCTATTACCGCATCCTGTCGCCGGTCATCCTCGCCGAGTTCGACCACCAGTCGGGCATCGTCTACGACAACGACAAGCCGTCGCGCGACCACATCCATACCGTCGTGCGCACGCCCAACGGCAACGATTATGGCCGCGATCTCCTGCGCCAGCATTACGCCCGGCATGACCACGCCGCGTCGGCGCACGCGCATGCGCACGCGACCGGCACGCCGCATCATCATCACCACGACGGCTGACCGGCGCAGCATTTCAACTTGCGCGCCGCTGTCGCGCGACTCCGCGCGTCACCGCGCGGCGACCACCCTTTCGTCTCGCCAGCGGAGCAGATGCCGGGCTATTGTTGTCCGACGCCTTTACTGGCGCTGACTGCGAGAAGCGCGATGTCGCTCGGCGAGCGCTCGATCCGGATAGACTGGCCGCCGCGGCGCGCGGCACGGCTGGCGGCGCTCGCGCTTGTCGCGCTGATCGCGGTCGCCGGATCGTCGGCGCGCAGCCTTGCCGCATCGGCGCCACAGGAGACGATCCAGAGCTTCTACAGCGCCCTGCTCGGCGCGATGAAGGACGGCGCCACACTCGGCATCCGCGGCCGATACGAGCGGATCGCGCCGGCGATCCGGCAGAATTTCGATCTCTCCTATATGACGCAGATGGCCATCGGCCCGGGATGGCACACCTTGTCCGATGCGCAGAAGAAGCAGGTGAGTGAGGCCTTCGCGCGCTATATGGCTGCCACCTACGCGGACAATTTCGCCAGCTATTCCGGAGAGAAATTCGAGGTCACCGGACAGCGGAACACGCCCTACGGCACCATCGTCGAGAGCCGCATCGTCAAATCGAACGGCGAGCCGGTCAGCATGAACTATCTGATGCGCCAGCATGAAGGCGACTGGCAGGTCGGCGACATCTATCTCACCGGAGCGATCAGCCAGCTGGCGACCTTGCGCTCGCAATTCACCTCGGTGCTCGAGCGCCAGGGGGTTTCCGGCTTGATCACGCTGCTCAACAGCAAGGCGCAGACCCTGGTGGCTTCACCGGCATCCTTCGCTCGTCGAGCGGCACGCCCCCTACTCACATCACCACCGGTCTCTAAAGCGTTGCACCAAACTCGCCGTCCTCGATGCGGAGATCGCCCTTAGCGTCGAATTCGCGTGTCGCGTTCGCATTGACAGGGGGTCTGACGCACTCCACATGTACGAGTCGCGCGGGGGTCAAGGCACGCAGCGTGTGGGAGCCGACACTCGGAACGAACGCGGGACGATCCGCGGCATGCTCCTGCGTCGACGAGCTGTTCTGAGCCCCCGCCCCCGCGCACCTCTGGTGAAGGCGCGCGCATGGCGGGCAACACCAGGCCGACTTGACCTCGCCCGGCCAATTCGCTGAATCCGGCCATGACCCTATGTCAGGTCGAGATGGCCCCCGGCTCCCGGATGGCAAGATGAAGCTGCCGGCTCCCTCGGCCGGCGCTGCTTCGCTGATCGCCGCCGCCGAACGCCTCGCTCCGGCGATCCGCGCCGCACGGGTTGAGATCGAGCGATTGCGCCGTCTCCCCCCGGCGCTCTCGGCGGCGATGCACGAGGCGCAGTTGTTTCGGCTCTACATTCCCAAAGCGCTCGGCGGGCTCGAGAGCGATCCCATCACCTCGATGCGCGTCGTCGAGACGGTGGCGGCGGCCGATGGCGCGGCCGGCTGGACGCTGATGATCGGCATGACCTATGGCGTATGGGCGGCTCTGCTGCCCGAGGCGACGGCGCGCGAAATCTATGGCGCGCCGGATGCGGTGGTGGCGGGCGCGCTCCGCCCGGCCGGGCGGGCGCGCACGGTCGAGGGCGGTTATGTCGTGAGCGGACGATGGTCATTCGCCAGCGGCATCCAGCATGCGACCTGGTGGAACGGCGGATGCACCGTCGACGCCGACGCCGGCGCCACGGAAGAGACGCGCCTCGTCTTCTTCCCGGCGCAGCACGGGCGGCTCATCGACAATTGGGATGTCGGCGGTTTGCGCGGCACCGGCAGCCACGACTATGCCGTGGACGGGCTCTTTGTGCCTGAGACGCATGCGATATCGCTCGACGCACCGCCGCGGGTCGACGGCGCGCTCTATCGCCTGCCGCTGCAGGCGCTGCTCGACAGCACGATGGCGACGGTGCCGCTCGGGATCGCGCGCACCGCCATCGATGCGCTGGTCGAGCTCGCCCAGGGCAAGCGCTCGGCCGGGTTCGCAGCACGTCCCGCCGAGCGACCCTCGGTGCAGGCCGATATCGGACGAGCGGAAGCGGCGCTGCGCTCGGCGCGGGCGTGGCTCTATGAGTCGGTCGAAGAGGCCTGGGCCGAAGCAGAGGCCGGACGCCCGATTGCGGTGAAGCACGCAGCAATGCTGCGGCTGGCGCGCGCCCATTGCGCCACGGCGGCGGCCGCGGCCGTCGATCTCGCCTATGGCGCCGGCGGCGGGAGCTCGATCTATGCGGCGTGCCCGCTCGAACGCTGCTTTCGCGACGTGCACACGCTGTCCCAGCACATCTCGATGCATGCCTCGAACTATGAGGTATGCGGCCGCGTGCTTCTCGGCCTGCCGCCCGACCGGCGTCGCCTTTGACACTGGAGCGTGGTTCCGTTGCGCCGATCACGCCGGTCTCGTTGAAGATACGCGCAAAGTTTTAAGCGAAATTTTCTCTGGCAACGGCCTGTCTCTCTTGAGACGCACTCCAGTTTCGCGCGGTTTATCCGGCCCTTGCCACCAGACCCGACCATCGGGAATACCGGGGATGCGTTGTCCGAAGTGTGGCGATTTATGGCTTCTTTAACAACGACCGTTATACCCCCGCTGGTCTGAGAAAAAATGCGGGAGATTGGCCGTGCCGTCCTTGCGAATCAGCGTGTTGATGCAGCTTCTGTTCGGGGCGGCGCTGCTCATCCTGCTCGGCGTGACAGCGAACGACATGTGGTCGGCATTGGCCCGGCGCCATGCCGCCGAACGTGCGGTCGAGGTCGGCCGCGCCGGCGAGGCGGTGTTCGCGGCGCTGCAGAATTTCCGCCTGGAGCGCGGCCCGACGCGGCTCGATCTCGTGGCGAAGGCGCCGGCGGACGCGGCTTTCATTGCGGCCAATGCGGCGCTTCGCGCCAAATCCGCGCCGGCTCTCGAAGCGCTCATCCGCATCTGCGACGCCATCACCTGCGTCCACGCCGGGGAGACACAGCAGCTTCGCTCCGCCTTCGCCGAGGTGGAGCGGGTGCGCCACGACGTCGATCGTGACCTCTTGCTGCCGCTCGAGCAGCGCAGTCCCGGCATCGCCGACCGCTGGAACACCGCGGCCACCGCGCTCATCGACCAGCTCGAGACCATGTCGAACCAGCTCTCCACCGAGATCCGGCTGGTCGATCCCTTGATCGCGGAAGCGATCGAGGTAAAGGAGATGGGCTGGACGGTGCGCGACTACACCGGCTTCGAGCGCAACTTCTATGTCGAGGCGATCCAGCGCAACGGCTTTACGCCGGAGCTCGACGCGGCGATCGCCGATCACGCGGCACGGATCGACACCGCTTGGAAGATGGTGCGCGACTTGACCTCCCGTCCCGGCGCTCCTCCCGAGCTCATCCGCATCACCCAGCAGATCAAAGCGGAGTATTTCGACCAGTACCGTCCGCTCTACGCCGCCATTCGCCGCGCCCTGAGCGCCAAGCAGCCGTCGCCGGTTACCACCGACGAGGTCGTTCAACGCTCCAACCGGATCCTCAATCTGCTCGCCAGCCTGCCCGAGGCCGCGCTCAGGGTTGCGAGCGCCGATGCCGAGCGCGCGGACGCCGCGGCGACGCGCAGCCTCGCGCTCGACGCGGCTCTTCTTATCGTGGCGCTGGCGCTGGGCGGCGCCGGCCTCTTCGTCATTCGCAGCCGCATTGTCCACCCCATCGCCGAGATCGTCTCGGCGATGCTGGCGGTGGCGCGCGGCGAGCTCTCAATTGCCATTCCCCACGGCGAGCGCCGCGACGAGATCGGCGCGCTTGCCGGCGCGCTCGCCGTCTTCAAGAAAAATGCCGCGGAGAAGGCGCACGCTGCCGAGCGCGAGCGCCGCGATATCGAAGAGAAGTCGCGGCGACAGGCGGCAATCGCCGCCGCCATTGCCGATTTCGAGCGCAGTTCGCAACGCGCGCTCGAAGCCTTCGCTGGCGCCGCCTCGCGCATGAGCGCCACCGCCAGCACGCTCTCGGCCACGGCCGAGGAAACGAGCCGTCAGGCCGCCGCCGTCTCGGCCGCCTCGACCCACACCTCGTCCAACGTCCAGACCGTCGCCACCGCCACCGAGGAACTGTCTTCCTCGGTGGGCGAGATCGGCCGACAGGTTACGCAATCCACCGACGTCGCCGGCCGCGCCGTGGGCGAGGCGCAGCGCACCGAAGGGACCATTCGCGTCCTCGCCGAGGCGGCGGGAAGGATCGGCGAGGTGATGAAGATGATCCAGAGCATCGCCGAGCAGACCAACCTCCTCGCGCTCAACGCCACCATCGAGGCGGCGCGCGCCGGCGAGGCGGGCAAAGGCTTTGCCGTGGTCGCCAGCGAGGTGAAGACGCTCGCCGCCCAGACCGCGAAGGCAACCGAGGACATCGCCGACCAGATCGCCTCGATCCAGGGCGTCACCGGCGATGCCGTTGCCGCCATCGCCCGCATCAGCGACACCATTGGCGAGATCAACAGCATCGCCACCGCCATCGCCACCGCGATCAACCAGCAGGGAAGCGCCACTCACGAGATCGCGCGCAGCGTCCAGGAGGCGGCCAAGAGCGTGCAGGAAGTCACCGCCAATATCGGCGGCGTCACCCGCGCCTCGGAAGAAACCGGCGCCGAGGCGAGCGAGGTGATGAGCGCCTCGACCGAGCTCGGCCGCCATGCCGGCCAGCTTCGGGCGGAGATCGCCAACTTCCTCGGCCGAATCAGCGCGGCGTAACATCCGTCCTCGCCCACGCGACGAGAGCAGCATCTTCTCCCGCCGTCCCCGCGAAAGCGGGGACCCAGAGCCATGCGCTCCGTTCATCGGAGCTGAACCTCAGGGATGCCCGCTTTCGAGCGTGTGAAGGAAGCGCACGCAAAGGTGCTTTCGCTGACATCGCGCGGCTCAGAAATGGACCCCCGCTTTCGCGGGGGCGACGAATTCTAAAGCAAAATCAAAGTATTCCGTCATTCCCGCGAAAGCGGGAATCCACGCGGCGTCAGAGCATCACTTCGTCGGCTTCGATTTCTTCACGCGCTCGGCGGCGGGGAGAGACCCTCCTCCGCCGCCGCTTGCGCGCGCATCCGCGCCTCGATCGCGGCAATGACGACATCGCGCTT
>DATJLU010000066.1:0-5736 GCA_035509275.1 Allostellaceae bacterium
GCGAGCGGCAGAAACTCCGGCAAACCGGTCTGGTCGATCAGCGTATATCGCCCGGCCATCATCGCCACATCGAAATCGCCGGCTTTGGCGAACTTGACGCAAGTGTCGGCTTCGTTGATGCCAAAGCCGATCGCTTTCACCACCTTTTCATGGCGAAGCTTGTCGAGCGCGCGATAGGCGCCGTCCATCGCTTGCTTGAAGCGGGCCGGCGCTTCTTCCTTGCCATGCGTCCAGACGTCGCAATCGTGAATGAGCACGATGTCGAGCCGGTTGAGCCCCATGCGCAGGAGAGAATGCTCGATCGAGCGCATCGCGCCGTCATAGGAATAGTCGAAGCGCGGCGCGTGCGGATGTCCGCCGGCGAAGCCGGGCGACACCACGTCGCTGCGCGGCTTGGGCGGCTTGGTGAACGGGTCCATGATGCGGCCGATCTTGCTCGACACCAGGATCTCGTCGCGCTTGGCGCGCCTTAAGCCAGCGCCCACCCGGCTTTCCGCCAGTCCGTTGCCGTAATGGGGCGACGAGTCGAACACTCTCACGCCGCTCGCAAGCGCCTGCTCGACCGTCGCGATCTCCGTCTTCTCGTCGAGCAGCTCGAAGAAGTCGCCCATCGGGCCGCTGCCCAAGCCTACGACAGTGAAGGTGAGGCCCTCGCCGTTCCGGGCCTTGATGCGTCTCGTTTCCATGGTCCCTCCCAAGAGCGTCCCGTTGCGCCGGCTCATCGCAAGAGACGGCGGGTGTCTCCATGCGCTGGAGCCTAGCGCAAGGCTTGAGGCGATGAAAGGCGAGCATCATGATTGCGAGGAGCGGAGCCAGCCTGGCGGGCAAGGGGAGTCCTCACAGCGCCCGTTGCACCGCCTCGCGCCAGCCGCGGTAGAGCGCCTCGCGGGTCGCTTCGTCCATCGCGGGCGTGAAGACTCGGTCTGCGCGGCGGCGCTCGGCGAACGATTCTGGCCCGGGTGAGAGGCCCGCCTGCCAGCCGGCGGCGAAGGCCGCGCCGAGCGCGGTCGATTCGAGATTGGCGGGCCGGTCGACCGGGACGGCGCCCATGTCGGCGACGAACTGCATCGTCCAGTCGCTCGCCGCCATGCCGCCGTCGACGCGGATCACGCCGATCGCTTGGCCGGCGTCGGCCGCCATCGCCTCGATGAGGTCGCGGGTCTGGTAGCCGACGCTTTCCAGCGCCGCGCGCGCGATCACGTCGCGCGAGGTCCCGCGGGTGAGCCCACAGAGGAGGGCCCGGGCGTCGGAGCTCCAGTAGGGCGCGCCGAGCCCGGCGAAGGCGGGGACGCAATAGACGCCCTCGGTCGAGGCGACCTTAGCGGCGCGCTCGCCCGCTTCCGGCGCCGCGGCGATGATCTGAAGACCGTCGCGCAGCCATTGCACGGTCGCGCCGGCGGAGAAGATCGAGCCTTCGAGGGCGTAGGTTCGTTTCCCCCGCCATTGGTAGGCGACAGTGGTCAAGAGGCGGTGGCGCGAGCGCGCGGGCGCCTCGCCGATGTTGATGAGGAGGAACGCGCCGGTGCCGTAGGTCGCCTTCACCATGCCGGGCTCGACGCAGGCCTGGCCGATCAGCGCGCTCTGCTGGTCGCCGATCATCGCCCGGATCGGAACGGAGGCGCTGAGATGCTCGGGCGCGCTCGTCCCGAACTCGCCCGCGGTGTCCCTGACCTCGGGCAGAATGGCCCGAGGCACGCGGAACAGGCGAAGCATCCCCTCGTCCCAGGCGCCGGCGCGAATGTCGTAGAGCATCGTGCGCGAGGCGTTGGTCGCGTCGGTCGCGTGGACGGCGCCGTTGGTCAGGCGCCAAAGCAGGAAGGCGTCGACGGTGCCGAAGGCGAGCTCGCCGCGCTCGGCGCGAGTGCGCGCGCCGGAGACGTTGTCGAGGATCCAGGCGAGCTTGGTGGCGGAGAAATAGGGATCGATGACGAGGCCGGTGCGCTCGCGCACCAGCTCGCCATGCCCCGCCGCCACGAGCTCGGCGCAGCGTGCCGCCGTGCGCCGGTCCTGCCAGACGATGGCGCGCGCGATCGGCCGGCCGGTGCTGCGCTCCCACAGCACCGTCGTCTCGCGCTGATTGGTGATGCCGATGGCGGCGATGTCGCGGGCGGCGAGGCGGCGCTCGGCCAGCACCGCGCGCGCGGTGTCGAGCGTCGCCTGCCAGATCGCTTCGGGATCGTGCTCGACCCAGCCCGGCTGCGGATAGTGCTGTTCCAGCTCCTGCTGTGCCTGGGCGCGCGGCTGGCCGTCGGCGTCGAACAGCACGGCCCGCGTGCTGGTGGTTCCCTGATCGATGGCCAGGACGAAAGCGGGGCGCGCGGCGGCCACGGGCTCGCCCCGGCTCAGCCGGTGAAGCGGCCGAGCCGCACCGCCGTCTGGCCGCGCAGCAGGCGGCGCGACGGCATGATCAGGACGCACTCATCGTAAGGCGTGCGGATCTCGCGGCCGCCGTCGCGGGCGATGACCGTGCCGGCGCGGCGGATGATCTCCAACCCGCGATAGGCCTCGGCGAACGCGAACTGATCGCTGGCGATGGTGACGGCGTCGGTGACGGTGATGACGCGCTGCGGCGGCGCGGCCGTTGCCAGGATCGCTGCGGCCTCGGCCGGGGGCAGAATCCCGGACGCGGCGAGAAAGCGGCGGGTGGTGTCGAGCGCGACGACCGCCGCGCGCTGTTCCCAGTGCTGGCCGCATTCGACGAGCAGCGCGGCGGCCGGCGCGCGCTCATCGGCGAAAGCGCCGTAGTCGCGCATGCGCGGCCCGGCCGCGTGGCCGGCGTCGCGGACGACGAACTCCGGGACGCCGACGCGGCGGGCGAGCTGCAGGCATTTGTCGGTCAGACCCGCGAGCATCAGCGGCGCCGTCGCCTGCTGCATCGAGTGGATGTCGAGGAGGAGGTCGGCGGCGGCGACGAGCGGGCGCAGCGCGCGGGCGCGCTGGAGCTCGGCGCTCTGCCGGTCGCCCTCGAGGGTGCTCGGGTCCCACAGCCGATTGAAATCCTCGTCGACGAAGCGCGATGCCGTCGGATTGGCAGGATCGAAGGTCAGATAGGCGGCGACATTGGCGAAGCTCAAGGTGAGCTTGCCCGCGACCGGGCGTACGCCGTCGCGGAACAGCCGGTCGAGCACGATCGCGCCGCAGATCTCGTTGCCATGGGTGAGCGCGTTGACCACGACATGCGGTCCGGCGCGGCCGCTGTCGAAGGTGGTAACGTAGGGGATGCCGGTATTGCCGGCGGCGTAAGGCGAGAGATCCGGCGGGCTGAGCTCGATCCTGTAGCTCTCGTCGGGCATGAGGCCGATTGCCTAATGCGCGAGGTGGTCGACCAGCCGGCGCATGAAGCTCTCGCACTGACGGATCTGGTCGAGGGCGACGTATTCATTGGGCTTGTGCGCCACGTCGATGGAGCCGGGGCCGCAGATCACGGTCGGGATCTCGGCGTCCTGGTAGAGGCCGGCCTCGGCGCAGAAGCTGACCTTGCCGAGCGCATTGGCGCCGGTGAGCGAGCGCATCAGCTGCACCAGCGGATGATCGGGCGCGATGTCGAGGCCGGTGACGGCGTTGCGCTGGTCGAAGGCGATGCCGGTTTCCGGGCTCACCTTGTGCATCTCGGGCAGCAGCACCGTCTCGGCATAGCGCTTCACCTCGGCGAAGAGGAGATCGGCATCGTCGGCGGGGATGTTGCGGAACTCGAAGTCGAAGCTGCAGTCGCGCGGCACGATGTTGAGCGCCGTGCCGCCATGGATGACGCCGGTATGGACGGTGGTGTAGGGCGGGGTAAAGCCACTGTCGAACGGCCCCTCATCGCGCTTGCGGCGCGCCATGCGCTTGAGGAAGGCGACGATCTCCGCCGCCGCCTCGACGGCATTGACGCCCTCATGCGCCAGCGCCGAATGGGATTCGAGGCCGTGGACGTGGCAGCGCAGGCTGCGCTTGCCCTTATGCGCGATCACCGGCCGCATCAAGGTTGGCTCTCCGACGATGCAGGCCGCCGGGCGAATGGGGCGCTGCTTCAGCGCGGCGATGAGCGGGCGCACGCCGACGCAGCCGACCTCCTCGTCATAGGTGAAGGCGAGGTGGAGCGGGGTCGTGAGCCGCCGCGCGACGAACTCCGGCACCAGCGCCAGCGCCACGGCGATGAAGCTCTTCATGTCGGAGGTGCCGCGGCCGAAGAGGCAGCCGTCTTTCTCCGTGACCTTGAAGGGCTCGCTTTCCCAAGCCTGGCCGTCCACGGGCACGACATCGGTATGCCCGGACAGCAGGATGCCGCCTTTGTCGGCAGGGCCGATGGTGGCGTAGAGATTGGCCTTGCGCCGGTCGGCGCCGTAGACGAGCTCGGAGCCGACGCCGCAGCCCTCGAGATAGTCCTGCACGAAGCCGATGAGATCGAGATTCGACTCCCGGCTGGTGGTATCGAAAGCGACGAGACGCTCGATCAGGTCGCGGCTGGAGAGGCTGGCTTCGGGCACGGGTTTTCCTTTGGTTCCCATCACTATGCCGGACGCCGGGGTGCGGCGCCAGAGGGCGGCGCCAGGTACGGCGATCGCATTTGTCGCCGCGCCGGCGGCAGGAAAGGATTTGCCACGGAGGCACGGAGACCCTGCCCTCAAGGGGGGAGGGGATTTCAGGATATGAACTGTTCCTTCAGGACGCGCTCTTCGAGGTTGTGCTCGGGATCGAAGAGCATGGTGAGCGCGACCTCGCGGTTTTCGTGGACGACCACCATCGCCACGTCGCGCACCTCGGTGTAGTCGGCGACGGCGCTGACCGGGCGCTTGGCCGCCTCGAGGATGTCGAAGCGCACTTGCGCGGCATGCGGCAGCAAAGCGCCGCGCCAGCGGCGCGGGCGGAAGGCGCTGATCGGCGTCAAGGCGAGCACGCCGGCGCCGAGCGGGATGATCGGCCCATGAGCGGAGAAATTGTAGGCGGTGCTGCCGACCGGGGTCGAGACGAGGATGCCGTCGGCGCTCAGCTCGTCGACGCGGACGACGCCGTCGATAGTGATTCTGAGCTTGGCGGTCTGGCGCGTCTCGCGCAGCAGCGAGACTTCGTTGAAGGCGAGCGCCAGATGCTCGCCGCCCGACGCGTCGACGGCCTGCATGGCGAGCGGATGGATGCGGACCGGCGCCGCGCGCGCGAGGCGCTCGCGCAAACCGTCGGCCTCGTAGTTGTTCATGAGGAAGCCGACACTGCCGCGATGCATGCCGTAGATCGGAACGCCGCGCTGGAGATAGCGGTGCAGCGTCTCGAGCATGAAGCCGTCGCCGCCGAGCGCCACGATCGCGTCGGCGGTTTCCGGCGCCGCTTTGCCATAGCGGCTTTCCAGCTCGGCGAGCGCTGCTTGTGCGGCGGGTGCCTCGCTGGCGACGAAGGCGATGCTGCCGAGCTTGCTCACAGGGTGGATCCGGAGGCGAGGGTTGTGGAAGGGACGGGGGAAGCGGTGCTCAACCGCCGGTGACGCTCATATGCCGGCCGACGGACGGACCGAGGTGACGGCGGTCGATCACGAAGTCGTGGCCCTTGGGCTTGCGCTCGATCGCCGCGTGGATCGCGTGCTCGAGCGGCTCGTCGCTTGCGGAGAGGCGCAGCGGTGCCCGCAAATCGGCGGCATCTTCCTGGCCGAGGCACATGTAAAGCGTGCCGGTGCAGGTGACGCGCACGCGATTGCAGCTCTCGCAGAAATTATGGGTGAGCGGCGTGATCATGCCGAGCCGGCCCCCGGTCTCGCGCACGACG
>DATJLU010000067.1:0-5121 GCA_035509275.1 Allostellaceae bacterium
ATCGGCCGGCACATCCTCGGTGATGACGCTGCCCGCGGCGATGAAGGCGCCGGCGCCGACCGTGACCGGCGCCACCAGCGCCGTGTTGGTGCCGATGAACACGCCTTCGCCGATCTCGGTGCGGTGCTTGGCGAAGCCGTCGTAGTTGCAGGTGATGGTGCCGGCGCCGACATTGGTGCCACTGCCGACATGGCTGTCGCCGAGATAGGTCAGATGGTTCGCCTTGACGCCGGCATCGAGCCGCGAATTCTTCACCTCGACGAAATTGCCGATATGGACGTGGTCGCCGAGATCGGCGCCGGGCCGCAGCCGCGCGAACGGTCCGATGCTGGCGTGATCGCCGATGGTGGCGCCGATCATGTGGCAGAAGGCCGGGATCTCGACGCCGCTGCCGATGCTGCAGCCGGGACCGAAGACGACGAAGGGCCCGACCACGCTGTCGCGGCCGACGCGTGTGTCGGCGCTGAAAAACACGGTGTCGGGCGCGGTGAGCGTGACGCCATTCGCCATCGCCGCCCGGCGCAGCCGCCGCTGCATCAGCGCTTCGGCCTCGGCCAGCTCGGCGCGGCTGTTGACGCCGACCATGTCGTCGGCCGGCGCCTCGACCGCGCGGCAAGGCAAGCCGCGGCGGCGCGCCACGCCGATGATGTCGGTGAGGTAATACTCGCCCTTGGCATTATCGGTGCCGATGGCGTCGAGCAGCTCGAACAGCAGCCTCCCGTCGATCGCCCAGAGCCCGGCATTGCAGAGGCCGATCGCGGCTTGCGCCGGCGTGCAATCGCGCGCCTCGACGATCGCTTCGAGCAGGTCGCCCGCCATGACGAGGCGGCCATAGGGCGTGGGATCGGCAGGGCGCATCCCGGCGACCACCGCCGCGGCCGCGGGCGCGCGCCGGCGCTCGGCGAGGACAGCGCGCAAGGTCGCGGTATCGATCAGCGGCGCATCGCCATAGAGCACCAGAACATCGCCGGTGAAGCCCTGCAGCGCCGGACGGGCCGACATCACCGCATGGCCGGTGCCGCGCGGCGTCACCTGCACCACCGTCTCGGCCGGGCGAACCGCCTCCGCCACCGCCTCCATGCCGGGGCCGATGACGACGATGGTGCGCGCCGGGGCGAGCGGCGCCACGGCGGCCAGCACATGCTGGATCATCGGGCGGTTGGCGATCGGGTGCAGGACTTTGGGCAGCGCCGAGTTCATGCGCGTGCCCTGGCCGGCGGCGAGCACCAGCACGGCAAGGTCGGGATGGGTCATGGGCGAGGCGTCGCGCTAAAGCAGAAAAGCGGCGGATTCATCGGTGTCTCACGCGGCCAAAACCTGTCATAAGAAGATAACAGCGGCGAGTAAAGATTTGTGAACAAAGATGAAGCAGACGGCTCTCCTCTTCGACCTGGACGGCACGCTGGTGGACAGCGTCCCCGACCTCGCAGCGGCCGCCAACCGGCTTCTCGCCGAGCTCGGCCATGCCCCGCTCGACCCCCGAGAGGTCGCCGGCATGGTCGGCGATGGCGTCGCCAAGCTGGTCGAGCGCGTGCTCGCCGCCCGCGGTGCCCCGGAGATTGCCGCCGACGCGGCGCTGCGCCGCTTCGTCGCGCTTTACGAGGCCAATGCGGCGACGCTCACCCGGCCCTACCCCGGGGTCGCGGCGGGGCTCGAAGCGCTCGCCGCCCGCGGCGTCCGATTTGCCATCTGCACCAACAAGATCGAGCAGGCAACGCGCTTGGTGCTTGAAGGGGTGGGGCTGGCGCGGTTCTTCCCGGTGATGCTGTGCGGCGACAGCTTGCCGACACACAAGCCCGATCCCGGTCCTTGTCTTGCGGCGCTGGCGCGGCTGGGCGTTCCGCCCGAAGCGGCTGCGATGATCGGCGACCACCGCAACGATGTGCTGGCTGCGCACGGCGCCGGCGTCCCCGCAGTCTTCGCGCGCTACGGCTATGGCCTCGCGACGCTGGGCGGCCTGCGCCCCGATGCGATGATCGACCGCTTTGATGAGTTGCCGCAGGCCCTAGAAGTTGTCAGTGGTCGGTAGTTTTCAGTTGTCGGTCGTCAGTTATCAGCAGGGTCTAAAGTGAAACTTTCACATTAACTGACAACTGAGAACTGACGACCGACCACTTGAAACTACTCGACTTTCGTCAGGCGGACATTCACGAAGCCCCAGCCGCTGCCGAATTCGATGCGGACGGGCAGGGCCGGGGCGCCGGGGCGGGGGGCGGCGAACCAGACGCGGCCATCGGTGGTGTGCGGCGAGTAATCCTGGTCCCAGGAGAAGCCCGCGATCTTGACCGCGGCGACAGAGCAGCGCCTGACCTCGCCGGCATAGCCATAGTCCGCCGATTTCTCGAGGCGGGCCGTGCCATCATCGGCGAGGACGAGGTCGTAGCGGCGGCGGCCGTCATAAACGGGGAAGCGGCCGCTGCAACGGCCGGTCGCGGTAACGCTGCGGCCGATGGCGAGGATGGCGCTGAGCGGGTCTAGGGTCTCTACGGTCTGCTGCGGCGTCGGCTTCGGCCGGCCGGCATCGACCGGCGGCACGAGCGATGTCTTCACCGTACCGTCGCCGGGATAGTCGAGGCGCGCCGTACGGTCATGGCCGCGGATGCGCAGCTGCTGCTCATGGAAGCTTGGTTTGAGGGCGCCGGCGGCAATCGTGCCGGTGCTGTCGGTGGCGAGATCGAAGCGGTAGAAGAGGCGCAGCAGCCCGACCGTCTTCACCTGGCCGTCGAGGGCATAGGCTTTGCCGGTTTCGTCGAGGCGGAAGGCGAAGCTGACGACCGGGAAGCCGGCGACATAGGCCTCATAGCGCAGCGCCAGCGGCGCGGGCGCGGCGACCGCCGGCCACGGCAGCAGCGCCAGCGCCGCCAGGCTACCCCAGGCCAGCCATCGCCTCCCCCGCCGCGATCCCACCATCGCAGCAGCCTGACGCCTTCTCGGCCGGGGATCAATGACGGGATAGGCCCGCTTGCTTGACAGCGCCCGGCACCGACGCGTACACCGTGCCTCTTCGGGCGCTTAGCTCAGCGGGAGAGCACACCCTTCACACGGGTGGGGTCGTAGGTTCAATCCCTACAGCGCCCACCACTCCCCCGGCCCCCCGGATCCTCCCCGGCGTTAGCAATTTTTTCCGCGGCGCCACGCCCCGACGGCCTTGAAAGCGCGAAACAGCGGGCCTATTTTGCTGGCACTCACGGTCGCAGAGTGCTAACAAGACCGCCCGAACCCCTTTCTGTCGGACCACATTCCCGAGGAGGATCCCGCATGCAATTCCGTCCCCTGCACGACCGCGTGGTCGTGCGCCGCATCGAATCGGAGGAGAAGACTTCCGGCGGCATCATCATTCCCGACACCGCCAAGGAAAAGCCGCAGGAAGGCGAAGTCATCGCCGTCGGCCCGGGCGCTCGGGGCGAGGACGGCAAGCTTCATCCGCTCGACGTCAAGGCCGGTGACCGCGTGCTGTTCGGCAAATGGTCGGGCACCGAGGTCAAGCTCGACGGCGAAGAGCTCATCATCATGAAGGAAAGCGACATCATGGGCATCATCGAGGGCAAGCCCTCGAAGGCCAAGAAGGTCGCCTGATCCCTTCCCCACCACCCCCAGAAGCAAGAGGAAGTGAAGGACCATGGCTGCTAAGGAAGTCAGATTCCATGGCGATGCGCGCGAGCGGATGCTGCGCGGCGTCGACATTCTGGCCAACGCGGTCAAGGTGACGCTCGGCCCCAAGGGCCGCAACGTCGTCCTCGACAAATCGTTCGGCGCGCCGCGCATCACCAAGGACGGCGTCACCGTCGCCAAGGAGATCGAGCTCGCCGACAAGTTCGAGAACATGGGCGCGCAGATGATCCGCGAGGTGGCGACCAAGACCAGCGACCAGGCGGGTGACGGCACGACGACCGCCACCGTGCTGGCGCAGGCGATCGTGCGCGAGGGAGTCAAGGCCGTTGCTGCCGGCCTCAACCCGATGGATTTGAAGCGCGGCATCGACATGGCGGTAGATGCCGTCGTCGAGGATATCAAGAAGCGCTCGAGGAAGGTCTCGACTAACGACGAGATCGCCCAGGTGGGCACGGTCTCAGCCAACGGCGATCGCGAGGTCGGCCAGATGCTAGCGAAAGCAATGCAGAAGGTCGGCAACGAAGGCGTGATCACGGTCGAGGAGGCGAAGAGCCTTGAGACCGAGCTCGACGTCGTCGAGGGCATGCAGTTCGACCGGGGCTACGTCTCGCCTTACTTCATCACCAATGCCGACAAGATGGTTTGCGAGCTCGAGGATCCCTACATTCTCATTCACGAGAAGAAGCTCTCGACCTTGCAGAGCCTGTTACCGCTACTCGAGGCCGTCGTGCAAAGCGGCAAGCCGCTGCTGATCATCGCCGAGGAGGTCGAAGGCGAAGCGCTCGCAACGCTCGTCGTCAACAAGCTTCGCGGCGGCCTCAAGGTCGCGGCGGTGAAGGCGCCGGGGTTCGGCGATCGTCGCAAGGCGATGCTCGAGGACATCGCCATCCTGACCGGCGGTCAGATGATCAGCGAGGATCTCGGCATCAAGCTCGAGAACGTTACGCTCGATATGCTCGGCCGCACCAAACGCGCTCGCGTCGAAAAGGAAAATACCACCATCATCGACGGCGCCGGCAAAAAGGTGGACATTCAGGGCCGCGTGGCACAAATCCGCGCCCAGATCGAGGAAACCACTTCAGATTATGATCGCGAGAAGCTGCAGGAGCGCCTGGCGAAGCTTGCGGGCGGCGTGGCTGTGATACGCGTCGGCGGCGCCACTGAGGTCGAGGTGAAGGAGCGCAAGGACCGGGTGGAAGACGCGATGCACGCGACCCGCGCTGCGGTCGAGGAAGGGATCGTCCCGGGCGGCGGCGTTGCGCTCCTCTACGCGACCAAAGTGCTCGCCAAGTTGAAAACCGCGAATGACGACCAAAGGGTCGGCGTCGACATCGTCAGGCGCGCGCTGCAGATGCCGGTTCGCCTCATCGCCGAGAACGCGGGCGTCGACGGCTCGATCGTCGTCGGCAAGCTGCTCGAGAGTACCGATACCAATCGCGGCTACGATGCGCAGAGCGGCGACTACGTCGACATGCTGAAAACAGGCATCATCGATCCGACCAAGGTCGT
>DATJLU010000068.1:0-34971 GCA_035509275.1 Allostellaceae bacterium
GCACATCTGAATGCCGCCATGGCCGATGAGGTTCACCCGGCCGGCGGTGCTTTGAGCGATGGCGATGTCGAGCGTGCCACCACCGAGGTCATAGACGAGGAAGATGCCGTCGGTCTTCCGCTGCCGCATGACGCTCATCACGGCGGCGACAGGTTCCTGCATGAGCGCGACCTTGCCGATGCCGGCCATCTCGGCCGCCGACATGGTGGCGTCCTTCTGCATCTGGTTGAAGGCCGCCGGCACGGTGATGACCGTCCCCGTTTCCGTATCGTTGCGAATCTCCTCAGGGAGATAGCCGAAAAGGACCCGCAGGACTTCTGCGGAGCACTCCTCCGGGCTCATGGTGAGGTTGACGCCCGGAAGGCGGATGGGCGTGCTGGTTCCCATCAATCGCTTGAAGAGCGTCGCCGAATTGTCGGGATTGTGGGCCGCCTGATCGTAGGCTCGCTTCCCGACATATTTGCTGCCCCGGCTTGTGATGAAGATGGCCGAAGGCGTGACCTCGTGCTGCTCCGGGCTCAGGTAGAGCCTCGCATTCTCGCCGTCGAACGAGGCTATGGCGCTGTTCGTCGTTCCGAGGTCGATCCCGACGTAGTGCTTCATCGCTCGACCTTCTGCAGCATAACGGTCCCGGCGCGGACGAGGCCGTCCGTGCTCATAATGATGGGCTCGACCATCTGATTGATGATGAGGCGATCGTCGGGTCCGAAGTCGCCGATATTGAGGGCGCTTGCAGCGATCCCGGGGTCGTAGGGCTGGCCCTCGAGATTGACGATCTTGAGATCGGCGGCCTCAAGGTTGTCCTCGAGGCTCTTCAGATAGTACTTGAGCTGGCTTAGAAACCGGGGCGCCTCGCCGGCGTCGAGCTTCGTCAAGACGCGCCCGAAGACGCGGGCGAAGCGCCAGCTTTCGATGACAACATTAACCAGTGTCTGTCGATGGTCGATTGCGGCTCTTTCCGGTGCAACTTCAGTCTCGCGCTCCACCCCGCCTCCCATTGCCACTGCTCCATGTCCTCCTGGGGCCGCTTGCGGCCCGGGAGAATAGCCGAAAACGATCTCGCGGAAATAGGGAAACATTGACACATTTCGGGATGGTAAATGCCATCCGATCGGGGGGACGAGGCCTTGGACTCGATGGCCCGGATCGCTGTCCGGACGACTTGCGCCAGGGGAAGGCGCCCAATCGGCCAGCCTTTTATTCGGCGCAATTTTGGCTCTGACGCGCTCGAGATCGCAGCGTACGCGATTCCACGACAGCCGCCATCGCGAATAGAGGTGAGGCCGAGGCTCTCTGCCGTCGACCGTGGCCTCCTCCCAGAGCCACAGCCTTCAGCCCGCGCCAGGAGCGCCCGTCTGAAGCCGCGTCGTCAGCCGCAGTCCGCCGATCGTCAGCGTGGTGCTTTCCGCGGCTTTCTGGCCATCCTCGTCTCTATCGATCTGGCTACCCATCTCTGGCGACCCGTTTCTTTCCACCGTGTCGGTGTAGGGAGAAAACCTGTTTTACTGATCTCGTCTCTGCCCAGGCCCGACACCGAAGCCGCCGCCTTCTGAGCGGGTTCATCTGGCAAAGCCAGAAACGGCTCCGTCTTAGGCGGGCGTCTTCTTCCGGAGTAGGTCGGGCACGAGGTGCGCCGGGAGGTCGGTTTCGAAGAAGGCATCGATCTGGAAGCCGGGTGCCTTCTGCTGGACGTCCTCGGTGATGCCGGGGCTCCAGTAGCCGCGCCAGGCCGGCCGGCCGCCGAGGGTCGCGTAGCGGAAGTTCCTGCTCCGCAGGTCGGCGATCAGGGTGTCGGGCGGCGCCTTGTCGAAGATGAAGTAGAAGAACTCGAGGAGGCGCTCATCGGGGATTCTGGCGCGGTCGGGGTGCTTGGCCCAATCCTCGGACCGCGGGAGGCCAGCTCCGGGGGTCAGGCCCTTGTCGGTCATCTTCGCCGCGTTGGCCTTGACAGTCTTCGCGGCAGCACGGTTGAGCTCTTTCTCGCGGGCGACCCGCTGAATCACTCGCTCGCCGCGGATCAAAAAATCCTTGAGCTGGTCTTTGCGGGAGGGGTCCCGCTGGGTCCGGAGCATCGCGTCTATAGCGTAGGCGATCACCTCATCGGGTAGCGGGATGTCGTCGAGCCGGTGGACGCTTTGGACCAGACCACCGAGCTGGATGAGCTCTCGGGTCCGGTTCTGTCGCAGCTTCTCCATGAGGCGCTTCTCCTTCTGCTCAGCGCGGAGCTTCTGTGCCCGGGTGCGCGCGAGCGCTTCCTCGAGCGTCCGGGGCTGGCACCGCTTCGGCGCCGTGAGGGATGGGCTGTCAGCCGCGGCGTCGGCCGACGCGGCGGCTGCCAGAGCCGGGTCCGCGAGGGAGTCGAGAGAGGGGTCTAGAGGCATCGGGGAACGCTCAAGTGGGACGGGGCGGCGGCGACTCTGAGATTCGCCCCAGGGCCGCTCTGCGGCCCCTGAACGGGTTTGAGCCGTGAAGCCCCCAAAAACGGAATTAGGAGAGGCAGAGTTGAAATTCCAGGTCGGGAGTGCGAAGTCGGAGCTAGGCCTCCACCTGACCGAGCGAAGCGAAGGTCAGGCGCAATCTATGAAGTGCCAGGGGCACTTCATCATCGCGCTCCGGCGGGGCCGGGGGATCTCCGCAAAATGTCCAGCCCGTTCCATCGCAGGACCTCGATTCGGCCCACCGCGATTGGCGTCGCCGCAGGCAAAAGTTCGTCGGCTCAAAAGAAGTTCGCCTACAACATGCGCCTCGACCTGGAGGACACCCTCCGGGCCCGCGAGACCCTCACCGGCATCAGGGTCGCCGAGAGCTACTCCTGGAGCCACGCCGCCGACGACGTCCTCGAGGGCGGCTCCGGCGAGGCGCTCCGGGGCGTCCTCCTCCCCGCCCAGGTGAAGACCCCCGACGGCCTCGGCGTCGGCGAGCCGCCGGCGCGCTACCTCGAAAACCACGGCCGGCAGATCTGGGTCGAGACCGAAGAGGCGTGCATGGTCACCGACCGGAAGAGTCCCGGCCGGAAGGGGAAGCGCTTCGCCGAGAACCGGGTGGCCTGCTCGGACGAGATCATCGCCCTGCCGGCCGAGCTCACCCCCGACGAGCAGCACGAGCTCCTCCAGGAGTATCTGCGCGAGGAATACACCTCGAAGGGCCTGGCCGTCTCCTACTCGATCCACAAGCCGGACGTGGACAACGCCAACTTCCACGCTCACGTCATGGTGACCCACCGGGTCATCACGACCGAGGGGATGGGCGAGCCCTACCGCGACCCGGAGGTCAGGTTCCAGAAGTTCAAGAACGGGAGCGTGAAGGCCCACGTCCGGGAGCAGGAGCACGAGCGCTGGCGCCGGTTCCAGAACCAGTTCTTCGAGCGCCGCGGGCTCCCCTACTGGTGCCCGCCGCCGAGCCTCGCGCCCGGCGTCCATATCGGCAACGCCCGCATGCCGGACTCGGACAAGGCCGCAGCGAATCTGCAGGCGATGTGGGAGGCCCAGGAGCTGGCGGTCCAGCCCGACAGGCTTATAAAGGCCCTCACCCTCGGCGACGCGACCTTCTCTGTGCGCGAGCTCGAGACCTACCTGACGAAGCACAGCCTCCCCTATGCTACCGTGATGGACGCCGCGGAGGCCGTTGTGGCGCACCCCGACGTCGTCAAGCTCTATGACCCCGCCACGGGCGAGCATACGGGTCTCTACACGGCCAGAAACGTCTATGAGGCGGATCGCGAAATCCTCCGGACGGCGGTCGACCTCAACGCCAGGACTACCCACGCCGTCTCTGCCGACCTCATCGAGGCCAGCATCGCGGCAGCCGACGCTGCCTCGATCGAGAAGCACGGCAGCGGCCTCAAGGACGAACAGAAGGCCGCCATCCGCCTCATGGCGGGCGGCACCGACCTCGTGGTCGTGGAGGGCCGGCCAGGCGCCGGCAAGAGCACCGCGATGAAGACGGCCCGCGAGATCCTGAAGGCTGCCGGATATGAGACGGTCGGCATGGCGCCGTCCAATAAGGTCGCGCTCGCGATGCGCGAGGACGGCTTCGAGACGGCCTCGACGATCCACTCGGCGCTCCTCAAGAAGAACGACGAGGACTCGCTCGAGCCCTGGAAGGTCAAGAACAGCACATGGACGGCGAAGACGGTGGTCTTCATCGACGAGGCCGGCATGGCGGACTCCCTAGCCTACAGTCAGATCATGGCCGAGGCCAAGCGGACGGGAGCCAAGATCGTCCTCATCGGCGACACTCGCCAACTCGACGCCGTCGGGCGGGGCGGCATCCATGCCGACATCGTCGGCAAGCTGCCCCACGCCAAGCTTGAAGAGATCGTTCGCCAGCGCGGGACCTCCGACCAGGAGCGCGATCTGATGCGGGCGGCCGGCAAGCACTTCAGCCGCGGTGAGATCAAGGAAGGACTCAAGATCTACGACGACCTCGGGGCCATCACCTACGCCCGCGACCAGGCCGTCGCCCGGGAGGCCCTGGCGCACAAGTGGATGCAGTGGCATCTCCACAACCCCGAGACGGCACTCTCGAACCACTTCATCGTGGCGGCCAGGAATGCCGACGTCCGGGCGATCTCCGAGGAAATTCAGGGCTACCGCCAGAAGCACGGCGAGCTGGGGGAGGCGCTGACCTACAAGACGGTGCGGAACCTCGCCGCCGGCCCCCAGGAGTTCGACGTGCAGCTCCATGTCGGTGACCGCTGGCAGAGCCACCAGACCGATAAGCACCTGGGGCTGCTGAACGGTTCCTATGGGACCGTCACCGCGGTCGCCGAGGGGAAGATCAGCGTCAAGCTGGACGGGTCCGAGGGGAAGGTCATCTCATTCGACCCGGCCGAGATCAAGGACTGGTCCCTGGGATACGCCGGAACCGTGCACCGGGCCCAGGGCGCCACGATTCGGAAGGTCTCGATCCTCCACGATGCGAGCATGGCGCAAAGCAAACTGACGCTGGTCCAGTGGACGCGCCACGTCGAGGAAGTCGAGCTCTTCGCCGGCCGCGAGATGACCGAGGACCTCGACAAGATGGCCGCCCAGATGGGGCGGACCCGCGACAAGGTCTCGACGAACAGCTTTCGCTCCTGGGACGACCTCTCGCTCCAGATGCAGCAGGAGGAGATCAAGCGCCAGGGCGAGCGCAAGGCGCTCGACGAGATCGAGTCGATCCAGGACCGCGCCGGCAACCGCGCGGCCAAGGAGGAGGCCGAGCGATCCAAGATCGTCAGCCTCGAAGCCGAACGGGCCGAGCGCGAGCGCATGCGCGAACGCGCCGAGGAGGCGGCGCGAGAGAAGGTCGCCGAGGCCGCCGCCGCGGCACAGAGGGGCGCAGCCCGGATCGAGGCCGAGCACGGGCGCCAGGCGGCGTCTCAACCCGCCGCGCCGGCCGCGCCGCCCGCCAACGAGGCGGAGATCGCCGAGTTCGTGTCCCGCGACTATGAGGCGAAGCGGCGGGCCGAATACGAAAAGGAGATCGCCGAACTCCGCAAGCGGCGCGAGGCGGCCGCCTCGGCCGGCAACGCCGAGCGCGCCTTCGATCTCGACATCCAGATCGCCCTGAAGGAAGAGGAGCGGGACCTGCCCCCGCCGCCGGACGCGGATCAGGAGTGGCGGGAACAGCAGGCGCGCCACGCCGCGGCTTCGGCGGAGCGCCGGGGCGAGGACACCCGGCTCGCCCCCGCCAACGACCCGCTGCAGAGAGCGCTTGCAGAGGCCGTCTCGCAGCGCCCGAAAGAACAGCCCGAGGGCCGGGACATGGACGCCCTCAACCGCGAGGAGCGCACCGAGCTCCTGCGCCGGTTCGGGCTCGATCCGGAAAACCTGCCGCCCACTTCGGATCCGGCATGGAAGGCGGCCGAGGACCGTATCACGCAGGAACGGCTCGTCGCCAACCTCACGGCCGAAGAATTCGGGCGGATCTACAGCGAAGACAAGGCCGCGAAGCCGGAGGATCGGCCGACGCCGGCGGCGGCGCCGGAGCCAGAGGCAAGAGTCTCGGAGGCGCCCGTTCAAAGGATTGTCCTGGAGTCCGACGACCCGCTCGCCCGCGCGATGGCGAAGGCCAGCCAAAACCAGCACGCGCGCGCCCGCGAGGTTCGCGAGGTTCTGGCCGAGCGGTTCCCGCACGCGGCCGGGAATTACCGGCGGCCGGTCGACGAGCGGACGGCGCGGGAAAAGGTCGTCGCCAACTTCCCGGAATCCATGTCGCCGCAGGTCAGGGCGGAGGAGCGGCGGAAGGCAGACGCCGCGCGCATGAACTGGATCCCGAAGTCGGGCAAGGGAAGCCGCGAGCCGCGGCCTATCGACTTCGAGCTGCTGGCGACCAGAGATCGCATCGCCGCGGCGGAGCGCGAGATCCACGCCCTCGACAGCCGGCGCTATGACCTCCCGGTCGTCCGCCAGATGAAGCGGGAGGATGGCGAGGAGTTCCTCCTCAGCGAACAGAACGCGAAGATCAGCGCGGCGCAGGCGATGGCGAGCTGGGCCAAGACCAAGGCGGAAAAGAAGGGCGCCCAGGAGGCGCTCAAGGAGGCTGACGCCGAAAAGAGCCGGGAGCTCGGAGCCCTCCGGAATGGGCCGCGGCGCGGGGAGGTCGACGACCTTCTGGCGAAGAACCGGATTGAGCGAGAGGGCGTCCAGGCCGCCCAGCGCCAGATCGAAGAGCAGATGAATCGCACCATCGCGGAACAGAAGGGTCTCGCCGCACGCGAAACGAGGCTGACCGGCCAGATCAGGGCTGGCTATCACGAAGCCGACCGGCCGCTGCGCCCCAACCAGATGGACGAGGTGAAGATGCCCTGGCTCCGAGGCCGCGGCTCCATCCCCGAAGATCACGAATATCTCAAGCTGCGGGACGTCGTCATCGACCAGGAGAGCGAAGTCTCGCTCCTGCGCCGGCAGTTCGAGCGGCCGTGGACGAAGGCGCTCACAAAAGAAGACGCCGAGAGGTCGATCCTGAAGGAGGAAACCCTAAACGTGACCCGCGCGCACTGCGAGAACGACATCGCGCGGAGATATGGCCCCAAGAAGAGGCGGAAGGATGCGGAGGTCGGACTCGAAAGAGCAAAGGCCGAGCTCAGGAAGGCATACGACAAGCTCCAGACCGGGAAGGGCAAGGAGAAGGTCGACGCGCTCATGGCTTCCACCGCCACGCAGGCCAGGGCGGACGAAATCACCAGGGGAGCCATCCTCGCAAAGCTCGATACGCTCGAGAGCGAGCTCCGGGTCAATTCCTACAGGGCAAACAAGCTCGCCAAGATCATCGGCGCGGACCAGGTCGAACGCTATGTCCCGCCGGAGCGCTGGCGGGAGCGCTACCTCGACCACATCGGCGGCCACGGTGCCCGCGAGATCGGCGAGGGCGAGCGGCAGGAAGAGGGGCGCCGCCGGCGGCGCAACCGCGGCGAGATGGTCCGCTGAGCCCCTGGGGCGGCCGCCAGCGGGCGGCCGTTCATGTGGGGCGAGCGACCAGGTCGCCCGCCATGTGGGGTGCCATGTGGGGCAAATGTGGGAAAGCCAAAAACGCCCCATCGGGCAACCGTGGGAAATCAAAGGGTTGCGACGGGCAAAAACGGGCAGGAAATTCCGGCCATCAAGGAAGGTCGCGGAGAATTTAGACCGTATTTCAATGGCTTATGACGGTTATCCACCGGCATCAACCTGGGTATTATGATTCCCCTGCTCTAACCAGCTGAGCTACCCCGCCGCGGGAAGGAAGCGATATAAGAAAAGCGCGGCGCCGCGTCAAGCAAAGCGCGGCCGCACACCGCTGCGAAGGGAGCGCCTCACCCCATGAGCTTTCACCTCTACCCTGCCCTCGCCACTTGCCTGGCGCTCCTCGTCTATGTCTGGACGATCGCCGCTTGCGCCATGGCGCGCGGCCGCTACGGCGTCGCGGCGCCGGCGGTCACCGGCCACCCCGAATTCGAGCGCGCCTTTCGCGTTCAGCAGAACACGCTCGAGCAGCTCGTCCTGTTCCTGCCGAGCCTCTGGATCTACAGCCTCGCGGTCTCGCCGCTCTGGGGCGGCATGATCGGGCTCGTCTTCGTCGCCGCCCGCATCGTCTATGTCGTCAGCTATCGGCGCAACCCCGCCGCCCGCGGCCCCGGCTTCACCATCGGCTTCATCGCCGCGGTGCTGTTGCTGCTGGGCGGGCTCGCCGGCACGGTCAAGACCCTGCTGACGGGCGTGCCGATGTAAGAGACCGGACTTAGGCCGCGCCCAGGATCCAGCCGCCGCCCAAGAGCCGCGTGCCATCATAAGCAACACAGGCCTGGCCCGCCGCGACGCCGAAAGCGGGCTCCGCCAGCTCTGCCTCGCCGCCGCCGGTGGGGTCGAGGCGAAGGCGCGCGTGCAGCGGCGGCTGGGCCGAGCGCAGCTTGACGCTCACCGCGATCCCATCGGCATCGGGCGCGGAGCCAAGCCAATTGACGTCACGCAGAAAGACGCGGCGGCGGCCGAGCGCGGCCCGCGGGCCGACGACAACGCGCCGCGCCTTCGGCTCAAGGCGCAGCACATAGAGCGGCTCGCCGTTCGCGATGCCGAGGCCCTTACGCTGGCCGATGGTGAAATGGATGACGCCTTGATGGGTGCCGAGGACAGTGCCTCGTTCATCGACGATCTCGCCCGGCTCGACCGCGCCGGGACGAAGCCTCGCCACGAGCGCCGCGTAATCGCCGCTCGGCACGAAGCAGATATCCTGGCTGTCGGGCTTCGCCGCGACCGGCAGATCGAAGCGCCGCGCCAGCGCGCGCGTCTCGTCCTTGGCAAGCGCACCCAAGGGAAAGCGCAGGAAGTCCGCTTGCGCCTGCGTTGTCGCGAAGAGGAAGTAGCTCTGATCGCGGCTCTCATCCGCAGCGCGGTGCAGTTCGGGCCCATCCCGTCCCGCGACCCGGCGGAGATAGTGGCCGGTGGCGAGCGCTGCGGCGCCGAGATCGCGCGCCGTCGCCAGCAGATCACGGAACTTGACCGTCTCGTTGCAACGGATGCACGGGATCGGCGTCTCGCCGGCGACATAGGCATCGGCGAATTCCTCGATCACGCCGCGGCGGAAGCGGCTTTCGTAATCGAGCACGTAATGCGGAATGCCGAGCCGCTCGGCGACGCGCGCGGCGTCGTGGATGTCCTGCCCGGCGCAGCAGGCGCCCTTGCGGCCGGCCGCTGCGCCGTGATCGTAGAGCTGAAGCGTGATGCCGACGACATCGAAGCCCGCTTCCACCAGCAGCGCGGCGGTGACCGAGCTGTCGACGCCGCCCGACATGGCGACGACGACGCGGGCGCCGGCGGCAAGGTCGAGCCGGTTCACGGCTGCTCTCTCCCGTGAGAATCACCACAGAGGCACAGAGACACAGAGAAGAAATGATCGGCGCGCGAAGCGCGCCGGAACAAGCCCCCTCCTCTGTGCCTCACCGTCTCCGTGGTGATCATCACTTCGCTCAGCCGTTCAGCAGGTTGCGGGTTGCTTGCGGCAGGGTGACGGTGAGGCCGTCGAGCTCTTCGGTCATGATGATCTGGCAGCCGAGCCGCGAGGTCTTGGTGAGGCCGAAGGCGAGATCGAGCATGTCCTCCTCGTCCTCGCTCGCCTCTTTCAGCAGCTCATACCATTCGGCATCGATGATGACATGGCAGGTCGAGCAAGCGAGCGAGCCCTCGCAGGCACCCTCGATGTCGATGCCGTGCTTGTGCGCGATCTCGAGCACGGAAAGGCCGAGCGGGGCATCGACCTCCCGCCGCGTGCCGTCGCGCTCGATGAACACCATTTTCGCCATTACCCCACCCCTGCTCCCTCAGCGCAGCAACGGTGCTGCGTCATCCTCGGCCTGGATCGCCGCGCCCAGCGCTGGCGCGTCCGCCGCCGCAGCGCCGGCGGCGCGCGCCGCCGCGGTTGCGGCATCGACGAGCCGCAACAGGGTGAGCCCCGCGGCCTCGGCGGCGCCGGCGAGCGCATCGCGCTGAAGCACCTCGTCCGCACCGAGCGCCACCACCGCATGCGTCACCGGCCGTGCCATCGCTTTCTCCGCGCGCTCGCGCAGCTGCAGCAAAAGCTCGGCCAGCGCCGCTTTATCGTCGAGCCGCGCCGCGGCGATGCGTTTCTCGCCGTCGGCGCCGGCCAGCAGCTCGGCATTGCCGCCGATGGCGACGGCCACCGCCGCACCCTTCGTCGCCGAAAGCTCGATGCCGACGGCCATGCCGGGCGCATCGGCGGGCGGCGAGCCGTCGGGCTCCTCGATCTGAAACAGCTTCATCGCTCAGACGTGAAAGGACTCGCCGCAGCCGCAGCGCCCCTTCTCATTGGGATTGCGGAAGGTGAAGCCGGATTGCAGCTTGTCCTCGACGAAATCCATCTCGGTGCCGATGATGAACATCGTCGCCTTGGGATCGATCAGGATGGTCACGCCCTTGTCCTGGACGATCTCGTCGAACTTGCCCTTCTCGTCGGCATATTCGAGCGTATAGGTGAGGCCGGAGCAGCCCCGGCTGCGCACGCCGACGCGGATGCCGACCGACGGCTTGCCGCGCTTCGCCAACAGCGCCTGGATGCGCTCCGCCGCCGCCTCCGTCACCGTCATCGCCTGCCTCAACGCCATCGCCACACTCCTCGCCACAACCCCTGGATACACCGCCGGCCCCGTGCCGGGCAACCCGCCGCCCCTTATGTGGGGGGCGCCGAAGCCCCTGTCATCCGGTCGCCCCGGGCCAGCCGCCGGGCCGCCGAGGCGAGCGTATCGATCGCAAAATCCACTTCTGTTTCAGTGCTGTAGCGGCCAAGCCCGACGCGCACCGTAGCGCCGGCCAGCGCCTCCGGCAGGCCGAGCGCACGCAGGACGTAAGAGGGCTCGATCTCGGTCGCGGTGCAGGCCGAGCCGGTCGACAGCGCCAGGCTCGGGCAGGCTTCCATCAAGGCGAGGGCCGGCACGCCGGGAAAGCTCAGATTGAGATTGCCGGGCAGCCGCCGCTCGGCATCGCCGTTGAGCTGCAGCTCCGGCAGCCGCGCCTTGAGACCGCTCAGGAAGCGCCAGCGCAGCGCCAGCAGCCGCGCCGCCTCTTCCGCCATCTCCTCGCGCGCGAGCCGCGCCGCGGCGCCAAGGCCGACGCACAGCGGCGTCGGCAAGGTACCCGAGCGCAAGGTCCGCTCCTGGCCGCCGCCATCGAACAGCGGCTCGAGGCGCGCGCGCGGACGGCGGCGCACATAAAGCGCACCCACGCCCTTGGGCCCGTAGATCTTGTGGCCCGAGATCGACATGAGGTCGATCTGCATCGCCTCGACATCGACCGGCACCTTGCCGACCGCTTGCGCCGCGTCGCTGTGGAAGAGGACGCCGCGCGACCGGCACAGCGCGCCGATCTCGGCCAAGGGCTGCAGCACACCGATCTCGTTGTTGGCCGCCATCACCGAGACGACCGCGGTGCGCTCGTCGATCGCTGCCGAGAGATCGGCGAGATCGACGAAACCCTTGGCGTCGACCGGCAGCACGGTGACCTTGCAGCCTTCGCGCGCCATCGCCTGCGCGCTCTCGATGACGCATTTATGCTCGGTCGCCACCGTCACGATGCGGTCGCGCCCCTGCGCGCGGTGAAAGCGCGCCGCGCCCTTGATCGCGAGGTTGTTGGATTCGGTCGCGCCCGAGCTGAACACGATCTCGCGTGGCTCGGCGCCGATGAGGGCCGCCACCTCGGCCCGCGCGGCTTCGACCGCCGCTTCGGCCTCGCGGCCATAGGCGTGCGTCACCGCATGCGGATTGCCGAACTTCTCGGTGAACCAGGGCAGCATCTCCTCGAGCACGCGCTTGTCGACCGGCGTCGTCGACTGATAATCGAGATAGATCGGCGCGGCGTTCGGCCGGCGCTGCTGGCGGGCGACGGAGGCGGTCATGCGGCGTTCGCCCGGCTGCGCGCGTAAAGCGCGCCCCAGGCCTCCACGAGCTGGTCGATCTCGCCCTCTTCGGTGCTCCAGCCGAGGCTGACGCGGATCGCGCTCTCCGCCGCTTCGTCCGGCACCCCCATCGCTTCCAGCACGGCGCTGCGCCGCACCTTGCCCGAGGAGCAAGCGGCACCGGCGCTGACCATGACGCCGGCGAGATCGAGCGCCATCACCTGGGTCGCAGCCGGAACGTCGGGCATGCCGATCGCCAGCGTGTTGGGAAGGCGCGCCACCTGCCGGGCATAGATCGGCGCCTCGGGCGCGATCTCGGCGAGCCGCCGCTCCGCCCAATCGCGCAACCGCGCCACGCCGGCATAGTCGCCGAGCCGCTCGGCAGCGATGCGGCAGGCAAGCCCGAAGCCGACGATCCCCGGCAGATTCTCGGTGCCGGCGCGGCGGCCGCGCTCCTGACCGCCCCCGGTCTGGAGCGCCGCGAGCGCGACGCCATCGGCGATCGCGAGCGCGCCGACGCCTTGCGGCCCGCCAAGCTTGTGTGCGGAAAGGCTGAGGAGATCGGCATCCAGCGCCCGCATCTCGACCGGGATCTTGCCTGCCGCCTGGACCGCATCGCAATGGAGGAGTGCGCCATGGGCATGCGCGAGCGTCGCCGCTTCCGCCACCGGCTGGATAGCACCGGTCTCGTTATTGGCGAGCATCAGCGACACCAGCGCCGGACGCGGCTCCGCGGCGAGCATCCGCTCGAGTGCGGCGAGATCGACGATGCCCGCTTCGGTCGCCGGAACCAGCGTCGCCGCGCGCGCCCCCTGGCGCACGGAATCATGCTCGAGCGCGGAGACCAAGGGGCGCCTTCCGGCAAGACCGCGCAAGGCGAGTTGATTCGCCTCGGTGCCGCCGCTGGTGAAGACGATCTCTGCCGGCGCGGCGCCGATCAGCGCCGCCACTTGCGCGCGCGCCGCCTCGAGCGCTTGGCGCGCGGCGCGGCCGAAGCGGTGCACCGAAGAGGGATTGCCGCAACGCGCCAACGCCTCGGCCATCGCTGCGGCGACTTCCGGCCGCACCGGCGCGGTGGCGTTCCAATCGAGATAGGCGGTGCGCGGCATCGGATGTGGGCGGTTACTGCGCCGCAATCGAGGTCGAGCGCTGCTCGCAATAGAGCGCGCCGCTGCGGCCAAGCACGCGCTGCTCGACGACATCGGCCAGCGACACCGAGCTGAGATAGAGATGAATCTGGTTGCCGAGCTCCTCCCAGAGGTCATGGGTAAGACATCGGCTCTTGCTGCCGCGGCAGCCGACGGGCGCGCCCGGCGAGCAGCGCGTCGCGCGGATCGGCTCGTCGACCGCGAGGATCACGTCGGAGATGCGCGTTTCCTGCGCCGGATGACCCAAGAGATAGCCGCCGCCGGGGCCGCGCACGCTCTTCACCAGACCGGCAATGCGCAGTCGGGCGAAAAGCTGCTCGAGATAGGAGAGCGAGATCTCCTGCCGCTCGGCGATCTCGGCGAGCGCGATCGGCTCGCCCGTGCTGTGCTTGGCGAGATCGACCATCGCCATCACGGCGTAGCGTCCCTTGGTACTGAGCCGCATTGCCCTATTCCTCCTCGCCCCGCACCAGCGTCGGCCCGGTGCCCGTCTTCAGCAGCGGCTCCGGCTGCTCTTCGAGCTCGGCCTCAAGCTGCGTCACGCGTGCCCGGAGCCCCTGGACCTCGTCGAGCAGCCCGTTCAAGGCGCGGGCGACGGGGTCGGGGATGTCGTCGCCCGGCGTGCCATAGGGCACGAATTCCTGCGGCTGCAGCTCCTGCTTCACGTCGCGGTGCTCGCGCGCCAGGACGGTCGAGCGCGGCGCCACGACGCGCGCTCCCGCCGGCACCTCGCCGCGGACGATGGCGTTCGGGCCGATGCGCGCGCCCTTGCCCACGGTAAAGCCGCCGAGCACCTTGGCGCCGGCGCTGACGATGACGCCGTCCTCGATGGTGGGGTGGCGCTTGCCGCGGTGCAGCTTGGTGCCGCCGAGCGTCACGCCCTGATAGAGCGTCACATCGTCGCCGATCTCCGCGGTTTCACCGATCACCACGCCCATGCCGTGATCGATGAACAGGCGTTTGCCGATCTTGGCGCCGGGATGAATCTCGATGCCGGTGAGGGTGCGGGCGACGGTCGAAATCCACCGCGCCAGCACAAGCCAGCGCCGAACCCAGAGCCAATGCGCGAGCCGATAGAACAGCAGGGCATGGAAACCGGGATAGCACAGCACCACCTCAAGCGAGGAACGCGCTGCGGGGTCGTGCTCGAGGATGGTTGCGATCTCTTCGCGCAGGTTTTTGAAAACCATGGGACCCGCTGTGCTATATAGATTGGATCACCGCCGCTATCGCGTCCCGCCGCCGAACCGGTACCCCCTCGGACGGCAAACCGCGATATCGGCGATATATGTTGACCTAGTGATTTAGTCAAGTTTAACCAGAGAATGCCGAGCGCTTCGACAGGGGAAGACCTAGTGCATCACTGGGATTTGGCGGCGGTGCCGCAGGCGGCAGGCGGCAGGCATGCCTGACATCATCATCAACGGGCCGGAAGGCCGGCTGGAAGGCCGCTACCACCATTCGAAGGAGAACAACGCACCGATTGCTCTCCTTCTACACCCGCATCCTCAGCATGGCGGGACGATGAACAACAAGGTGGTTTACACGCTCTATCACGCCTTCGTCCGGCGCGGCTTCTCGGCCCTGCGCTTCAACTTCCGCGGCGTCGGCCGCAGCCAAGGCACCTTCGATCGCGGCGAGGGCGAGCTCTCCGATGCCGCCGCGGCGCTCGATTGGCTGCAGACCTACAACCCCAACGCCTCGGCGTGCTGGATCGGCGGCTTCTCCTTTGGCGCCTGGATCGGCATGCAGCTGCTGATGCGCCGGCCGGAGATCGACGGCTTCATCTCGGTAGCGCCGCCCGCCAACCTGTTCGATTTCAGCTTCCTCGCCCCCTGCCCGGCCTCAGGCCTCATCATCGTCGGCGACCGCGACCAGCTCGTGCCGCAAGAGCCGGTACAAAAGCTCGTGCAAAAGTTGATGCATCAGCGCGACATCCAGATCGAGCACCGCGTCATCGCCGGTGCCGATCACTTCTTCGCCGGCCAGCTCGACGAGCTGAACGCCATCGTCGAAGAATACGTCGCCGGCGCGCAGCGGCCGCGCGCGGCAGCAGCCGAGCGATAACCTAGCGCGACGCAACGCGTCGTCGCTGGCGGGCGTCAGCGGTTGCTCTTACAACCGCGGAAGCCCGCACCGTGCCGACGAGACTGGCCCAGGCTGTGCGCTACCAGGAAAACCTTATGCCGCCGCGGACCGCGTGGTCGGTCTCGCGCTCCGACAGCGTCGCATCGTAACGCAGGTAAAGCGAGAGCGCGGCGCGCGGATTGTAGCTCACCTCGGTGCCGAGCAGCGCCGCGTCGCGGCCGGGATTGACGCCCAAGGTGGTCACGCCGTCCTCGGTCAGCCGCGGTTCCGCGTCGAGCCATTCATGTCCCCAGCCGACACTCAGCGCCGGCACCAGCTGCTCACCGCCATCCCCGACCACGAAACCGCGTGACAGCCGCGTCCCCAGCGTGGTGCGCAGCGTGTCCATGTCCGATGGCGCGACTTGCAGGTCGTTGAAATTGCCGCCGCCTTCGGTGAAGCCGACCTGGTGATCATGGTCGTAATCGAAACCGAAACGCGGCTCGAGCACGATGCGATAGGCGAGCCCGAGCGGATGGCTGACGCCTGCCCCCAAGCCGACGGCGTAGCCATCGGCGGAGCCGTTGGAAGTCGAGCCGTCGGTGAGCGAATTGACGCGCATCGTGGTCGAGCGGTCATAGGCCGCCGCCAGGTTGGCATCGAACAGAAAGCCGCCGACCCGCCTTCCGGCGTAGACGCCCGCAACCCAAGCGTCCAACTGGCCGTTTTGCGGCATGTCGGTGACCGAGATGCTGCTGCTGATATAGCCGAGGGCGACGCCGACGCGGGTCTGGACGTCGACCGGCGCTTCGAGCCCGGCGGCAATGCCGCCGACGCTGCTGGAAAAGCCGGGCGCATTGCTGTCGCCTTGCACGGTGCCGAACTCGCCCAGGCCTTGCGTCCACATGGTGAAAGGCCCGAGCGGCGCGGAGGCGTCGGCGGCCGGATCAGCCGCGGCGCTCTGCGGTCCGGGAAGCTGCGGTGTCGCTCCCATCGCCCGGCCGGAGAGCACGCCCTGGATCGCCTGCATGCTGGTCACCGTCACGGCGCTGGTTGCCGTCGTGGCATGCGAGGCCGCCTGAGCGATCGCCTGCGCTTGCTCGCTGGCCGGCAGGTTGCCGATGGCATTGCCGAGCGTCGCCAGCGGGCTGCCGATGGGAGCATTGTTGAAGGCGTTCGCCCAGGTCTGTTGGCCGGCATTCTGCGTCACATAGGCGAAGCTCGAGAGCGTAACATCGACGGCGTCGGGCTCGTAGAGAGGCGTGAACACCAGCGACGCGTTGGGGCTGGTCACGGTGGCGAAGCTGCCGGAGACGCCGCCGCTGGCGGTGAGCACGGTATAGCTCGTACCGCGCGCATAGCTGCCGGCATCGAGCAGCAGCGAGAGCGTTCCCGCCAGGCTCGCCTTGCCCGGCGTGCCGCTGACCGCGAGCGTGCTGCTCGCGGTCGGATTGAGCTCGATCGCCAGCGTGGCCGAGGGTGCCTGCGTGTAGCTGCCATTGATCGACAGCGTGCCGATCGTCCCGCCCGGCGCCACCGTGCCGTTATTGGCGACGGTGCCGATGACGGTGCCATGGCCGATCAGCGTGCCGGCCGACCCGACTGCGACGGCGCTGGTGAGGCTCGCGCCGGGATTGTTGATGTCGCCAATGGCGAGCGTACCGGCGCCAACCGTAGTGTTGCCGACCGAGCTCGTGCCGTTGAGCACGAGCATGCCCGTGCCCTGCTTCACCAGCGCGCCGGCGCCGCCGCTGTCGCTGATCGCGCCGCCGAAGGTCGACATGTTGCCGCCCGCTTCGTTGACGGTGAGCGCGTAGCTGTTGAGCAACACGAAGGTAGCATTGGCGGCCTCGCTGCTCAGGCCGTTGATCAGGTTGTTGGCGCCGAGCGCCAAGGTCGCGGTCTGCGCGACGCCGCCGGTGGTGATGGCGCCGCCGACGCGGCCGAGATCGACGCCGCTGCTGTTGGCGATGGCGTTGGCGACGCCGAGCGTCAGCGTACCAGCCTCGACCGTGGTCGAGCCCGAATAGGTCTGCACCGCGTCGAGCGTCAGGTTGCTGTTGCTGGCGGTGATCGCAGTGCTGCTGCTGTCGTCCTTGATCAGGCTGCCGGAGAGCATCGGACCGCTGGCCAGCGCCGCGATGCTGTTGGGGTTGTTGGGACCGCCCGAGGCCTGGCCGTCGCTGATCACGCCGGTGAAGGTGCCGTTGGTGTTCTGGTCGAAGACCACAGTGCCGCCGGCGTTGATGATGTTGCCGCCGGTCGGCAGATTGGCCGTCGTCGTGTCCAGCACCGCGCCGCTCTCGACGACCGTGCCGCCGGTATAGGTATTGGTTCCGGTAAGCTGCACCGTGCCGGCGACAACATGGAAGATACCGTCGCCGGAGATGGGGTTATTGAGCGCCGATCCGCCATTGCCGGAGTATTGCAGCTCGCTGTCGTTGTTGAGCACGATGCCATTGGTGCTGGTCGTGGAGAAGACGCCGTTGCCGATACGCAGCGCGCCGCCGTTGACGATGACGGTGCTGCCGCTGACCAGGCTTACGGACGCGCCGGAAATATCGAGGAGCCCGGAGCCGTTCTTGGTCAGCACGCCCGCCTGAGCGGTGCTGCCACTTTGGGTGATGGTGCTCGACAGGGTTGAGTCGAGGTTTTGCGTATCACCGATGGTCAGCACGAACGCACCGCCGATCGTCACTGTGCTATTGTTGCCGACGCTGTTGAGCGCAGAGAGCGTATTGTTGGCATCGATGGTGAGATCCGCCGCGGATGGCTTCGACTTGACGTTCGAGAGCAGCACGCCATCGGCGGCGCTCGCCAGCGCATTGGCGGCGTTGAGGACGAGGGTGCCGGAATCGACGGTGACCTGGCCGGTCTCGGCTGTCGCCGTATTCAGCGTCAGCGTGCCGGAGCCAGCGAGCGTCAATCCGCCGCTGCCGATGATTGCGGAGCTGATGGTGTTGCTGCCTTTGGCGAAGATCACCGCCTCGCTGCCGCCGAAGGCCAGCGTCCCGCCGGTGATGTTCGTCGTGCCGTTGAGGATGAGGCCCGCGGGATCACTGCCATCGCCCAGGGTCAAGGTTTCGCCGGTGGCGGTGATGGTCTTGCCGTTCTGCAGGTTAAGGGCGTAGGCCTGGGCATTCGCAGTAAGCGTGGCGCTGCTGCTTTGTTGCACCACGCTGCTGCTCGTCGCCGTGGCGATATTGGTGCTGTTGCCGACGGTAGCGACATAACCGTCGGCGCCATAGGTGGCAAAGCTGTAGGGGTTGGTGCTGGCGCTGCCGCCGCTGTCGACAATGATCCACGGCGCGGCAATACCGTTGGTGAGCGTCGGCGCGACGGTGGAGAAGAGCTGTTCGCGCGTGCCAAGCGCACCGCTCGCCGGACTGAGCAGCAGCGTGGCGTTGCCTTCGCGCGTGATGCCATTGGTCAAAGTCACCGTGGTCGAGGTCGACCCGCTGCCGCCATTGATGGCGAGCGTGGCGGTGGCGCTGATATCGAGCGCGCCGAAGGTCACTGCGCCGGCGGTTCCGGCATCGCTGTTGATGACGGTGAGCGTGCGCTGCACATCGGTCATCGTGCCGGCGAAGGAGGTCGAGAAGCCGTTGGTATCGTAGGTGCTGCCGCCGCCGAGGAAGAGGCTGCGGACCGAGTTGAAGCTGGCGCCGGCTTGGAAGGTGCCGCCATTGAGCTCAATCTGTCCGATCTCATAAGAGGGGCCGCTGGTATTGCCCATCGCCGCATCGCTCGACACCTCCAAAGTGCCGCTGGTGATGATGAGGTTGCCATAGAAATTTGGATTGCTGCCGCTGGCCGGCGCCAGGATCAGCTTGCCATTGGCATTGGTGGAATTGTCTTCGACCGTGAGATCGCCGTCGCCGGTCGCATTGCTGATCCCCTCCGAGATCGCGCCGACCGAATAGAGCTGTCCGGTGAGTGTGAGCGTATTGCCATTGAGGTTGATGTTCGCCACCTCACCGTCGACAGCGATCGGACGATCGGTCGAGAAGGAATTGGTTCCCGGCGAAGCGGTCGCGCCGATCTGGATCGTTCCGTTGCCCTCGGTCAGGCTGTTGAAGACGATGCCATTCGCGGCCTGGACGCCGGCGGTGATGTTGCTCAGCGAGATCGCGGGGTTGGCGGGCGATGCGGCGCCCAGCGAGGCGTCGCCGGTGATGATCAGCGTGCCGGCAAGGATGGTGGTGCCGCCGGTATAGGTGTTGTTGCCGCTCAGCGTCACCGTGCCGCCGAGGTCATTGCCGAGCTGCATGACGAAGCCGGGAGCATTGGCGCCGATGGTCACCGGCCCCAGATCGAGCCCGCGCAAGCCGTTGAACGAGGCGAAGCTGGTCGCTTCGTCAAAGGTGCCGGTCTGGCTGCCGTCGAGGGTGCCGTTGGCGAGCGTCGCGTTGCTGATCGTGCCGGTGATGGCGATGCTGCCGCCGCTGGGCAGGATGTAGCCAGGCAGCTGCGCGACGGTGACCGTGCCGACATTGGGCAGCGTCGTCGTGCTGGTGGGGGTGAGGTTCCATTTGGTCGCGAGCGCGATGTCGCCGGGCGAGAGGTAAGGCAGGCCGAGGCCGTCATTCGCATCGCGATAGGCATCGGCCCAGATGAAGTCCGAATAGAAGGCCGCGGTCTTGTCGAGGCCAGGGGTCGCGGCGCCAATTGCCCCGGTGATATTCGCGGGAGTCTTGAAGAGCTTGGAGCTCTTGTTCTTGAGGATCGAGTATTCGAGCCCGCGATAGACGTCGCTGGTCATTCCCAGCAGCGATCCCGGAAGCGGCGCGCCGGTGGTAAAATTGACGCTCTGCAAGACGCCGTCATTCACCGGATAGACCAGGTTCTCCTGCTCCATCATCGCCCAGAATTGCGCCGTCGTGAGGTTGGAGAAATTGGCGATGACGTTGACATAGACATTGGGGTTCGACGCGCCCCAGGCCGAATCAAGCAGGGCGCGGAAGGTGTGGTGGCCGTCGGTTTGGTAGAGCACGCCGCCCGGTCCGATCACGACCGGCTCGATATCGGTGATCAGGTCCGCGTCCAGCTGCGCCAGCGTCCCCTCGAGATTGAACGCGGCGGTCTTGGCGTTGACCTCGGCAAAGCCGAGGTTGATCTGGGTCGCGGCCAGGGAGGCGACGGGAACGGTGTAGAGGGCGAAAGGCCCCGGCTGAATGCTGGCGGCGTTGGCGGGGTTGTAGGCTTGGAAGGCCGAGGCGGGCAGCTGCCCGGCATCGCTCTCGCCGGGCCAGAGCAGGCTCGCCGCCGTGAGACAGGTGGCAAAGCCTGCGCCAATGAGCGCACGACGACGCACTCGGCCGGCATGCCGACCCTCGACGAGCACCATCATGTTGTTTATTTCCCCCGGGCGATCGATCGCGGCCGAAGCGTTGGGCGCCCGACCTTGGGTTGCATAATATCGGGAGAAATATCGCGATTTCGCGATAAGTTCGTGACGATGCTGTTACCGAGTTGCGGTCGCCTCAGCTCTTTGCAGCCGATCGAGCCGGAACAGCGCCGGGAAGAAGCGGAGCCACAGCAGCCCCACCAGGATGGTGCCGATGCCGCCGAGCAAGGTCGCCGGCACGGTGCCGAAGAGCGCGGCGGTGGCGCCGCTCTCGAACTCGCCCAAAGAGTTCGAGGCGCCGATGAACATGGAATTGACGGCGCTGACGCGGCCGCGCAGCGCGTCGGGCGTCTCGATCTGCACCAGCGAGAAGCGGATAACGACGCTGACGGAATCGGCGGCGCCGAGGGCGGCAAGCGCCGCCAGCGACAGCGGGAACGAGGTCGAGAGAGCGAAGACGCAGGTGGCGAGGCCGAAGGCGATGACGGCGATGAACAGCTTGCGCCCGACACGGCCACCGAGGGGCCGGCGCGCCAGCACCAGCGAGGCGGCGAGCGCCCCCAAGGCCGGCGCTGACCGCAGCAGGCCCAAGCCCCAGGGCCCGGTGCGGAGAATGTCGCGGGCATAGATCGGCAGCAGCGCCGTGGCGCCACCCAGCAGCACGGCGAAGAGATCGAGCGAGATCGCCCCCATCAGCGCCGGATGGCCACGAACGAAGGCGACGCCACCGAACAGCGAAGCCAGGCTCGGCCGCTCGCGCGGCGGCGCGGGCAAGCTGATACGAATCGCGGCGATCAGCAGGCTTGCCGCGATGAAGCCGGCCGCGGCGAGGGCGTAGACGAGGGCGGGACCCACGGCATAAGCAAGCCCACCCAGCGCCGGACCGAGGATGATCGCGGTCTGGTTCGACGAGGCCGAAGCGGCGGCGGCGCGCGGAATGAGCTGCGGCGGCACCAGTTGCGGCATCAGCGCATGCATGGTCGGCAGCTCCGACGCACGCGCTGCGCCGATGACGAAGATTGCCGCAAAGAGCCTGCCCACGGTCAAGCCGCCGAAGAGGCTGGCGAGCGCCAGCGCCAGGGTGGCGAGCGCCTCGACCGCCATGCAGATCCGCAGAATGAGGCGGCGGTCATACCGGTCGGCGATGTGGCCGACGAGCAGCGAGAGCGCGAAGCCCGGAATGAATTGCGCGAGCCCAACCAGGCCCAGATCGAGCGCGCTGCCGGTGATGTCATAGACCTGCCAGCCGATCGCCACCGCTTGCATCTGGAAGGCCAGCGTCGTCGCCACCCGCCCCCACCAGAAGAAGGCAAAAGGGCCGTGGCGCAGGCCCCCCGCCCTGCCCGCCTCCGCAGCGGAGGAAAAACGTGCTTCTTCCTCCGATCTAGGAATCTCTCAATCCTCGAAGGGATCGCGCACGAGCACCGTGTCGTCGCGCTCGGGGCTGGTGGAGAAGAGCGCCACCGGCGCCTCGATGAGCTCCTCGATGCGGCGGATGTATTTGATCGCGAAGGCGTTGAGCTGCGCCCAGGAGCGCGCGCCGCGCGTGCTCTCGCTCCAGCCCTCGACGGTCTCGTAAACCGGCTCGAGCTCGGCCTGGAGCGCGGCGCTGGCCGGCAGATGATGCAGCAGCTCGCCGCGCCAGCGATAGGCGGTGCAGACCTTGAGCTCGGGCAGGCCGTCGAGCACATCGAGCTTGGTGAGCGCAATGCCGGTGATGCCGGCGACCTTCACTGCCTGGCGCACCATCACCGCGTCGAACCAGCCGCAGCGCCGCTTTCGCCCGGTGACGACGCCGAACTCCTTGCCGCGCGCGCCGAGCTGCTCGCCGATCGCGTCCCTCAGCTCGGTTGGAAACGGACCGCTGCCGACGCGCGTCGTATAGGCCTTGGTGATGCCGAGGACATAGCCCACCGCGCCCGGTCCCATCCCGGCCCCCGACGCCGCCGTGCCGGGATGCGTGTTGGAGGAGGTGACATAAGGATATGTCCCGTGATCGACATCGAGCATCACGCCCTGGGCGCCTTCGAAGAGGATGCGCTTGCCGGCGCGGCGCGCCTCGTCGAGCCGCTGCCAGACGGTGTCGGCGAAGGGCAGCACCTGCGGCGCGATCTTGAGCAGCGCCTGGAAGAGCGGCGTGCGCTCGACCTCGGGCGCGCCCAGCGCGCGCAGCAAGGCGTTGTGATGCAGCAGGAGCTGGTCCAGCTTTTCGCTGAGGCTGGCCGGGTCGGCGAGATCGCAGAGGCGGATGGCGCGGCGGCCGACCTTGTCCTCATAGGCCGGGCCGATGCCGCGGCCGGTGGTGCCGATCTTCTTCTCGCCTCGCGCCGCTTCGCGCGCCCGGTCGATCTGCGCGTGCGAGGGCAGAATGAGCGTCGCATTCTCGGCGATCTTGAGATTGTCGGGCGTGACGGTGATGCCCTTCTCGCGCATCTGCTCGATCTCGTGGAGCAGCGCCCAGGGATCAATGACGACGCCATTGCCGATGATCGAGAGCTTGTCCGGGCGCACCACGCCCGACGGCAACAGGCTGAGGCGATACTCGACATTGCCGATCACCAGCGTATGACCGGCATTGTGGCCGCCCTGGAAGCGCACGACGACATCGGCGCGCTGCGACAGCCAATCGACGATCTTGCCCTTGCCCTCGTCACCCCATTGGGCGCCGACCACCGCGACGTTTGCCATGTTCCGATCAGCTCCCGCGCCGCCTCATGAGAGGGCGACGATCTCCGTGTCCTTGAGCCAATGGGCGCAGGCGAGCCGTTTCGCCTCCGCCGCCGCATCCGTTACCGCGATCAGCCCCGCCACCGTCGCCCAGCCCTCGGCTCTGAGCCGCGCCGCCAGCGCCGGGTCGCTGCCCAGCGGCAGATAGAGCCGCGGCATCGGCTTCGGCTGCGGCACGGCGCGCAGCACGGTATCGGTGTAAAGGGTGAAGCCGGTGGCCGGCTCGCCGGCACCATTGCCGGTGCGATAGCGCCCGCCGCGTCCGAGCTCGCCCCGCACGCCGCGGGCAAAGAGCGCGAAGCTGACGCCGGTGTGATATTCGAAGCCGCGATTCTCGACCGGATCGATGGTGAGGACCAGGCCCGGCGCGGCGCGCTGCACCGCGTCCACCACCGCCAGGAGGCGCGCCCGCTCGGCCGCCGCCGCGGGCGGCAGGTCGATCGCCTGCAGCGCCGCAATCGCCTTCTTGGCGGCGCCGGCAGCGGCGACCAGCTTCACCAGCAGCGGCGCCGCCGCGCCGCCGGCTTCGGCCACGCCCGCCACATCCTTGTGGTCGAGCGCGCCGCGCAGCGCGTCGGCGGTGCCGGCGGCGCCGAATCCGGCGCAAACCGCGGGCACCAGCGTGGGAAGCGTGAGGTCGACCGAAAGGCCGGTGACGCCGCTGGCCGCGAGCGCCGCCGCCGCCAGGCTCATCACTTCGACATCGGCGGCGACCTCGTCGGAGCCGATGAGCTCGGCGCCGACTTGGCCGACCTGCCGCTCGGGGCGCATCTCGCTGCCTTTGACCCGCAGGACCTGGCCGGCATAGCAGAGCCGCAATGGGCGCGGCGCTTTCTTGAGGCGGGTGGTGGCGATGCGCGCTACCTGCGGCGTCATGTCGGCGCGGATGCCGACCATGCGCTGCGAGATCGAGTCCATCAGGCGGAAGGTCTCGGTCGCCATCGCAGCCCCGGCGCCGGCGAGGAGGTTGTCCTCGAACTCGACCAGCGGCGGCTTCACCCGCTCGTAGCCGTGGCTCGCCAGCACCGCCATCTGGCGGCCGACGATCTCGGCCTCGATGGCGGCATCGGGCGGCAGCAGATCGCGCAGGCCCTGCGGCAGCAGTGCCGGATGAAGCATCTCGGTCATGCCGCCGGGATAGCGGTTTTAGGCCGGAGCGGCAAACGGAATTGTGACAAATTACCCGCGGTGCGGGCTTTGGCGGTTGCAAGAGCAACCGCTGACCCGCCAGCGACGACGCCTTTGGCGTCGCGCTAAAACCGCATCGCCCGCGCCTGGACCACGTGGGGCAGCGCCCGTACGCATTCGAGGACGTCGTCGGAGAGCGCTTCGTCGACTTCGACCAGGCAGATCGCGTCCTCGCCCGGGGCCGAGCGGCCGAGATGGAGCGTCGCGATGTTGATCCCGGCCTCGCCCATGGTGTGGCCGAGGTTGCCGATGAAGCCCGGTTTGTCCTTGTTGCGCACGAACAGCATGTGCTCGCCGAGCTCGGCTTCCATGGTGATGCCCTCGATATCGACGATGCGCGGCTCCTCGCCAAAGAGCGTGCCGGCGACGCTGCGCGTGTGCCGCTCGGTCGAAACCGTGACGCGGATCAAGGTCTGATAGTTGGAGAGCGAGGGAACGCGCGTCTCGCTGACGCGGATATCGCGCTCGCGGCAGATGACGGCCGCGTTCACCATGTTCACCGTGTCGAGCTGCGGCACCAGGATCGCGGTGAGGATGACGGCGGTGAGCGGATTGACGTTGAGCTCGGCGGCGTGGCCCTCATAGGCGATGTCGATGCCCTTGAGCTCGTAGGTGGTGAGCTGGCCGGCAAAGCTGCCGAGCTGTTGCGCCAGCTTCACATAGGGCTTGAGCCGGACCGCTTCCTCGGCGGTCAGCGACGGCATGTTGAGCGCGTTCACCACCGCGCCGGTGGTGAGATAATCGGACATCTGCTCGGCGATCTGGAGCGCCACATTCTCCTGCGCCTCGGTCGTGGCGGCGCCGAGATGGGGCGTCGCGACGACATTGTCGCGGCCGAAGAACGGGCTCTCCTTGGCGGGCTCGACCGGGAAGACGTCGATCGCCGCGCCGGCGACATGGCCGCTGTCGAGCGCCGCCTTCAGATCCTCCTCGACGATGAGGCCGCCGCGCGCGCAGTTGATGAGGCGCACGCCCTTCTTGGTGCGCGCCAGCGCCTTGGCATCGATGATGTTGCGCGTTGCTTCGGTCAGGGGCGTGTGCAGCGTGATGAAGTCGGCGCGCGCCAGCAGTTCGTTGAGCTCGACCTTCTCGACGCCCAGCGATACGGCGCGCTCGGCCGAGAGGAAGGGGTCATAGGCCAGCACCTTCATCTTGATGCCAACGGCGCGGTCGGCGACGATCGAGCCGATATTGCCGCAGCCGATGATGCCGAGCACCTTGCTGGTGAGCTCGACGCCCATGAAGCGCGATTTCTCCCATTTGCCCGCCTGGGTCGATCGGTCGGCGGCCGGGATCTGCCGCGCCAGCGCAAACATCAAGGCGATGGCGTGCTCGGCGGTGGTGATGGAATTGCCGAAGGGCGTGTTCATCACCACGATGCCGCGCTGCGTCGCCGCGGGAACGTCGATATTGTCGACGCCGATGCCGGCGCGCCCGATCACCTTGAGGTTGGCGGCGTGCTCCAGCACCGCTTTCGTCACCTTGGTGGCCGAGCGCACGGCGAGGCCATCATAGGTGCCAATGATCTTCTTGAGCTCATCGGCGCTGAGCCCGGTCTTCACGTCGGTGTCGACACCGCGCGCGGCGAAGATCGCCACGGCGCGCGGCGACAATGCATCTGAAATCAAGACTCTCGGCATGGCGAGATCTGTCCTTCGCGGATAAGAGGTGATGCCGGCGGCGATCAGGCGGCCGCGGCGCGGCGCACCTCGCCATAGGCCCAATCGAGCCATGGCAGGAGCGCCTCGACATCGCCGCGCTCGACCGTCGAGCCGCACCAGATGCGCAGACCCGGCGGCGCGTCGCGGTGCCCGGCGATGTCGCAGCCGGCACCTTCGGCATCGACCAGCGCTTCGAGCCGCTTCACCGCGGCGCGCTGCGCATCCACCGGCAAGCGCTGGAACCAATCATCGACCAGCTTGAGGCAGACCGAGGTCCAGGAGCGTATCGCCGGCTCCTGCGCCAGGAAATCGATCCAGGGCGTGCGTTCGACCCATTGGGCGATCGCCGCAAGATTGCCCTTGGCGCGGGCGATGAGCGCCGGGCGGCCGCCGACCGATTCGGCCCATTTGAGCCCGTCGATCGCATCCTCGATCGCGAGCAGCGACGGCGTGTTGATGGTCTCGCCCTTGAAGATGCCTTCGTTGAACTTGCCTTTGGACGTGAGCCGGAAGATCTTCGGCAGCGGCCAGGGCGGGGTGTAGGTCTCGAGCCGCTGGACCGTACGCGGGCTGAGCACGAGCATGCCATGCGCCGCCTCGCCGCCCAGCGCTTTCTGCCAGGACCAGGTGACGACATCGAGCTTGTCCCAGGGCAACTCCATGGCGAAGGCCGCCGAGGTGGCATCGCAGAGGGTGAGGCCTTGCCGGTCGGACTTGATCCAGTCGCCGTTCGGGACGCACACACCGGAGGTCGTGCCGTTCCAGGTGAAGACCACATCGCGGTCGCCGTCGACCTTGCCGAGGTCGGGAAGGACGCCATACTCGGCGCGCATCAGGCGAAGGTCGGCGATCTTGAGTTGCTTTGCCACATCGGTGGCCCAACCCTCGCCGAAGCTCTCCCACGTCAGGACATCGACGCCGCGCGCGCCCAGGAGCGACCACATCGCCATCTCGATCGCGCCGGTATCGGAGGCCGGCACGATGCCGACGCGATAGTCGCGGGGAATGCCGAGAAGCACGCGCGAGCGCTCGACGACCTCGTCGATCTTCGCCCGGCCCGGCTTGGCGCGATGCGAGCGGCCGAGCAGCGCGCCGTGCAACGCATCCAGGCTCCAGCCGGGGCGCTTGGCGCAGGGTCCTGAGGAGAAATGAGGATTTTGCGGCCGAACAAGCGGCTTCATGGCGCTATTCCTTGCAGAATAGATGCGACCCGTTGGGGGGCCGTGTCCCGCCGCAAAACGTAAGGAGAATGCTGCACCGCGTCAATCACCGCATCGGCGCGGAATTGCGGCGCCACGCCGCAGACGGCCGGCGCCGAGCACAGGACGATATCGAAAACTGCCGGAAAATCGGTTATTTATAGCAGGCTAATGACAAGCGCCTTAATCGGGGGAGGAGCGAGATATGGTCAGTACGACATCGGACCGAATGTTGTCGGATAGCGAGCACGCCGCCCAGCTGCGCAAGGCGGTGATCGCCGCGACGATCGGCACGACGATCGAATGGTATGATTTCTTCATCTACGGCACCGCGGCCGGCCTGGTCTTCGGCAAGCTTTACTTTCCCAACCAGGATCCGCTGAGCGCGACGCTGGCGGCGTTCGGGACCTACTTCATCGGCTTCGTCGGCCGGCCGATCGGCGCCGCGATCTTCGGCCATTACGGCGACCGCATCGGGCGCAAGGCGACGCTGATCGCCACGCTGATGTGCATGGGCATCGCCACCTTCCTCATCGCCTTCGTGCCCACCTATGCCTCGATCGGCATCTGGGGCGCGATCCTGCTCACCATTCTGCGCGTGATCCAGGGCATCGGCGTCGGCGGCGAATGGGGCGGCTCGGTACTGATTGCGATGGAATGGTCGCGCACGCATGGCAGCCGCGGCCTCGTCGCCTCCTGGCCGCAATTCGGCGTCCCCTCGGGGCTTTTCCTCTCCAACCTCGCGATCCTGGCGTTCAGCACCTGGTCGGGCGATCAGTTCGCCACCTGGGGCTGGCGCATCCCCTTCGTGCTGAGCATCGTCCTCGTCGGCATCGGGCTCTGGGTACGACTCGGCATCCTCGAGACGCCGGTGTTCCAGAAGCTCGTCTCCGAGCAAAAGATCGAGCGCGCGCCCATCGTCGAGGTGATCGCCAAGCAGCCGCGCGAGATCCTGCTCTCGGCGCTGCTGCGCATGGCAGAGCAGGCGCCCTTCTACATCTTCACGGCCTTCATCTTCGCTTATGCTGTCGGCACGCTGAAGCTGTCGCGCGACCTCGTGCTCTCCGCCGTGCTCGTCGCCTCGCTCGTCTCGTTCATCACCATCCCGCTTTCCGGCCACATCTCCGACCGGATCGGCCGGCGCAAGATGTATCTGATCGGCGCGGCGGTGATGGGGCTGTTCGGGTTCCTCTATTTCGGCATGGTCGACACGGCAATTCCCTCGGCGGTGTTCATCGCCATCGTCATCTCGCTGATCCCGCATGACATGATGTATGGGCCGCAAGCGGCGCTGATCGCCGAGGCGTTTACGCCGCGCCTGCGCTATAGCGGCTCCTCGCTCGGATATCAGCTCGCCTCGGTCATTGCCGGCGGTCCCGCCCCGATCATTGCCACGGCGCTCTTCGCCGCCTACGGTTCGGGCTATGCGGTCGCGATCTACATCGCCGCCTGCGCGGTGGTGAGCCTGGTTTCGGCGGCCTATATGCCGGACTACACGGGCAAGGACATCTCGACTGAGTACGACGCCGGCGCCTGACGGCACAAGGGATCCGCCTGCCGTCCGGTGGGGCAGGCGGATCCAACGTACTTTGGAGCGCTCTATGACCGAGTCCCTGAACCGGTGGATGCCGTACGCTTTGTCGCTGCTGCGGATCGTCGCCGCTTTGATCTTCCTCGAGCACGGCACGCAGAAGCTCCTGGGCTTCCCGCCTTCGCCGCACCCCGGACCGCTCCCCACGCTTCTCCTGGTCCAGGGCTGGATCGAGCTCGTCGGCGGCATCCTGCTCATCATTGGCCTCTTCACGCGCGTCGTCGCCTTCGTGCTCTCAGGGGATATGGCGGTCGCCTATTTCATGGCGCATGTGCCGAAGAGCCCCTTCCCCACGCTCAGTGGCGGTGACGCCGCGATCCTCTTCTGCTTCGTGTTCTTCTACCTGGTCTTTGCCGGCGGCGGCCCGGTGAGTCTCGATGCGCTCCGCGCCAATGCCAGCACCGCGCCGCGGCAAGGCTGAGCCCGGCGGTTTCGGATATGGCCGGGGCCTCAGCGCATGCCTTCGCGCCGCTTGAGGAGATGCATCGACAGGAAGGTCAGCACCGCTTCTTGCTTCTGGTTCTTGATGCGATAGGCGATGCGCAGGATGCCGCGATCGGGCTTCGAGCTCGACGGCTTCTTCTCCATCACCTCGATCTCGGTGTGGAGGGTGTCGCCGGGCCGCACCGGCTTCAGCCAACGCAGCTCGTCGAAACCGGGCGAACCCATGGAGGCGGCGCGGAAGACGCCGGTCTCGATCACCATGCGGAAACCCAAGGCGAGCGTGTGGAAGCCGCTGGCGATGAGGCCGCCGTAATTGCTTTGCCGAGCCGCCTCGACATCGAGATGGAACGGCTGCGGGTCGTAGCGCAGCGCAAAATCGATGATCATGCTCTCGGTCAGCGTCACGCCTTGCGTGACGATTTGCTCGCCGATCGCGAAATCGTCGAAATACCGGTCGGTCATCGCCGAGTCAGCCCAGCGCCGCGGCGATCGCCGACCCCAGCTCCTCAGTCTTCGCCTTGCCGCCGAGATCCGGCGTCTTGGGCGCCGAGGGATCGGCGAGCGCTGTGGCAATCGCCTTTTCGATCGCGTCCGCCGCCGCGGTCTCGCCGAGATGTGCCAGCATCATCGCCCCCGACCAGATCTGGCCGATCGGATTGGCGATCGCCTTGCCGTAGATATCCGGCGCCGAGCCATGGACCGGCTCGAACATCGAGGGGAATTCGCGCTCGGGGTTGATGTTGGCCGAGGGCGCGATGCCGATCGAGCCGACCACCGCCGGGCCAAGATCGCTGAGGATGTCGCCGAACAGATTCGAGCCCACCACCACGTCGAACCAATGCGGGTTACGCACGAAATGCGCGGTCAGGATGTCGATGTGGTACTGATCGGTCTTGGCCGCCGAATACTCCTTCGCGATCGCGGCGAAGCGCTCGTCCCAATAGGGCATGGTGTGGATGATGCCGTTCGACTTGGTCGCCGAGGTCACATGCTTCTTGCGCTTCATCGCGAGCTCGAAGGCAAAGCGCATGATGCGGTCGCAGCCCTGACGCGTGAACACCGTCTGCTGCATCGCCATTTCGAGCGGCGTGCCGACATAAAGGCGGCCGCCGATCTCGGAATACTCGCCCTCATTGTTCTCGCGCACGACGTAAAAATCGATCTCGCCGGGCTTGCGGTTCTTGAGCGGCGAATCGACGCCGGCCAAAAGCCGGATCGGGCGCAGATTGACGTATTGCCGGAAGCCGCGGCGGAGCGGGATCAACAAGCCCCAGAGCGAGACGTGATCGGCAACGCCGGGATAGCCCACGGCGCCGAGGAAGATGCCCTGCATGTCCTTGATCTGATCGAGCCCGTCGGCGGGCATCATCGCGCCGGTCTTGGCGTAGCGCTCGCAGCTCCAGTCGTAATGCCGCCATTTGAGCCCGAAGCCGAAGCGGCGCGCCGCCGCCTCGAGTACGCGCATCCCTTCCGGCACCACTTCCTTGCCGATCCCATCGCCGGGAATCACGGCGATCTCATAGGTCTTCGCCACGGGCGCATTCCTCCCTCGTTGAGCGCCCGGACGATAGCCGAGGGACGACGGAGCGGCTAGGGCGCGCCTTCTTTGCAACCGCCGGCCCGGCGAATGCTCAGGGGACCGGGAGGCACACCCCCAGTCGACGCGCACGAAGCCGATGAGCTACAACCTCCCCGAGATGGACGAGCCGCGGCCGACCACGCACAAGGATGCGCCTCTCCGCTACGACATACGGCTGCTCGGCCGTATCCTTGGCGACACCGTGCGCGCCCAGGAAGGCGATCAAGTCTTCCTCACCATCGAGCGCATCCGGCAGACCGCGCTTCGCTTCCATCGCGATGCCGAAGCGACGGCGCGGCAAGAGCTGCAAACGATCATCCGCGGCCTGCCGGACGACGAGGCCATCCGCATCATCCGTGCCTTCGGCTATTTCTCGCATTTGGCCAATATCGCCGAGGATCAGCACCACATCCGTCGGACCAGGGCCTATGCGATGGCCAGCGCCGCGCCGCGCCAGGGCACCATGGGATATGCGCTGGCCCGCGCGAGGGATGCAGGCGTTTCGCGCGACGCGCTGCAGGCGTTCTTCAACGCCGCGCTGTGCAGCCCGGTCCTGACCGCCCATCCCACCGAAATCCGCCGGCAAAGCTCGATCGAGCGCGAGATGGAGATCGCCCGGCTGCTCGACGAACGCGATCGGGTGCGGTTTACGCCGGAGGAGCTGAACGAGAACCGAACGGCGTTGCGCCGAGCGGTTCTCACGCTGTGGCAGACGAGCATCCTGCGCGGAACGCGGCTGCGCATCCTCGACGAGGTCGCGAACGGCCTCGCCTATTACGATCACACCTTTTTTCGCGAGCTGCCGCGCCTCTATGCCGATCTCGAAGATCAGCTGGAGGCGATCGCGCCCGACTGGGCAGGGCTCGACGTGCCTTCATTCCTGCGCATCGGCAGCTGGATCGGCGGCGATCGCGACGGCAACCCGTTCGTGACCGCGGATGTGCTGAGCCAAGCCCTGCGCCTGCAGAGCGAGCGCGTGTTCGGCTTTTATCTCGAGGAAGTTCATCAATTGGGCGGGGAGCTGTCGCTCGACGGGCGCATGGTGCGGATTTCCGAGGCCGTCCGTGGTTTGGCCGAGCGGTCTCCCGACCGATCGCCGCAACGTCAGGATGAGCCCTACCGGCGCGCCCTTGCCGGCATTTATGCTCGCCTCGCGGCAACAGCGCGCGCGCTCAGCGGCGTCGAGCCGCCGCGACCCGCCATCGGCACAGCACCGGACTATGCCAGCGCCGGCGAGTTTCTCGCGGATCTCGACGCGCTCTCGCAGTCGCTGACCACCAACGGCTCGTCGACCCTGGCGCGCGGCCGGCTGCGCCGGTTGCGCCGCGGTGCCGGCGTCTTCGGCTTTCATCTCGCGCCGATCGACCTGCGCCAGAACTCGGACGTGCACGAGCGCGTCATCGCCGAGCTTCTCGCCATGGTTGGCGTGAGCGCGGATTACCGGACGCTCGACGAGGACGCCCGTATCGCCCTGCTGCTCGCCGAAATCAGATCGCCGCGGCCGCTGAGCTCGCCGCATCTGTCCTATTCGGCGGAAACGGTGTCCGAGCTTGCCATCCTGCGCGCCGCTGCCGAGGGACAGCGGCACTACGGCAGCCTGTCGGTTCCGCACTACGTCATTTCCAAGGCGGATGCCGTGTCCGACATCCTCGAAGTGGCCGTCCTGCTGAAGGAGGTGGGGCTGTTGCGGCCGCGCGAGCCCGTGCTGGCGCTCGATATCGTGCCGCTCTTCGAGACCATCGGCGATCTTCAGCGCTGCGGCACGGTGATGGAGGGGCTGTTCGCGCTGCCGGACTATCGGCGGCTGCTGGCGGCGCGCGGTAATCTGCAAGAGGTGATGCTGGGGTATTCCGACAGCAACAAGGATGGTGGCTATCTGACCTCGACCTGGGAGCTCTACAAGGCCGAGCGCGCCTTGATCGATACCTTTCGGCGGCACGAGGTTCGACTGCGCCTCTTCCATGGCCGCGGCGGCTCGGTCGGCCGCGGCGGCGGGCCGAGCTACCAAGCGATTCTGGCGCAGCCCGCGGGCGCGCTGCAGGGTGCGATCCGCATCACCGAGCAAGGCGAAGTGATCGCGGCCAAATATTCCAATGCCGAAGTCGGTCGACGCAATTTGGAGACGCTGGCCGCGGCGACGCTGGAGGCGACGCTGCTCGATGCGCACCAGGCCGAACCTCCGGCGGACTACCTCAAGGCCATGGATGAGCTCTCGGACCACGCCTACCGCGCCTATCGCGGCCTGGTCTATGAGACGGAGGGCTTCGACCGCTATTTCCGCGAATCGACCGTCATCGGCGAGATTGCCAATCTCAATATCGGCAGCCGCCCGGCCTCGCGTACCGGCTCCGCGCGCATCGAGGATCTGCGGGCGATTCCCTGGGTTTTCAGCTGGTCGCAATGCCGCGTGATGCTGCCCGGCTGGTATGGCGTCGGGACGGCGGTGAAGCACTGGCTGAGCGCCCAGCCGGAAGGCGGCATGGACATGCTGCGGGCGATGTACCGCGATTGGCCGTTCTTCACCACCGCGCTGTCGAACATGGACATGGTCTTGGCGAAGAGCGATATCGCGATCGCATCGCGCTATGCCGAGCTGGTGCCGGACCCGGCGCTGCGCGACGCCATCTTCACGCGCCTGCGCGCCGAGTGGAACGACAGCGTGCGCGCGCTGCTGGCGATCACCGAGCAGGACACGCTGCTCGAGCGCAACCCCCTGCTCGCCCGCTCCATTCGCAATCGTTTTCCCTATATCGACCCGCTTCACCATATTCAGATCGAGCTGCTGCAGCGCCACCGCGCCGGCACGACGGAGGAGCGGGTCGTGCACGGCATCCATCTCACGATCAACGGCATCGCCGCGGGTTTGCGCAACAGCGGCTAGGCTCCACCGTTGCGGCGATGGGAGGACATGATGTCTCCGGCCCATACCGGGCTGCTGCGGTTTCTGCTCCTCTACAGCGCGCTTTACGCCAGCTTTGGCGTGCAATCGCCCTATTTCCCCGTGCTGCTCGGGAGCCGCGGACTTGGTCCTGAGCAGATCGCTCTCGTGCTGGCGGCCGGCACCGCGGTGCGTCTGGTCGCCGGGCCCGCAGCGGGGCGGATCGCCGATCGGCGCGCCGCGCGCCGCGCCGTCCTCGCGCTCAGCGCGCTCGTCGCGGCCCTGCTGGCGCCGGCTTACGTGGCAGTGTCCGGCGTCTGGCCGGTGCTCGTGGTCGCGCTGCTGCAAGCGTCGGCGCTGGCGCCACTGGCACCGCTCGGTGACGCCTTGGCGCTGGTCGCTGCGGCGCCGCGGCGAACCGGGCGCGGCTTTACCTACGGCCCCGTGCGCGGCGCGGGTTCGGCGGCGTTCATCCTGGGCACGCTCGTGTCGGGCTGGGCGGTAAGCGGCTTCGGCGTCGGCGCCATTGTCTGGCTCAGCGCCTTGTTGCTCGCGGCCACGGCGGGTGCAGCCGCCACAGCGCCGTTATTGCCGCCGCTCGAAGCGGCGACTCTGCGGCCTTCGGCAACGCACGGTCTTGGTCCGCTGCTCCAGCTCGCTTCTTTCCGTCGCCTGGTTCTCGTAGCGGCGCTGATCCTCGGCAGTCACGCCATGCACGATGCTTTCGCCGTGATCCGGTGGCAAGCGGCGGGCATCACGGCCGATGTCGCGGGCCTGCTCTGGTCCGAACAGGTCGCGGCGGAAGTACTGGTCTTTCTGCTCCTCGGACCATGGCTTTTGGACCGGCTCGGCGTGGCGCGCGCTGCGGCGCTGGCTGCGGCGGCCGGGGTGTTGCGCTGGGGCGTCATGGGCGCCACGGCGTGGCTGCCGGCGATGATGCTGATCGAGCCGCTGCACGGCATTACCTTTGCCCTGCTGCATCTTGCCGCGATGCGGCTTTTGGCGGAGATCGTTCCTCCGCCGCTGATAGCGACCGCGCTGACCCTCTACGGCACGCTCGGGATTGGCGCTGCCACCGCGGTCGTGACCCTCGCTTGCGGCCCGCTTTATGCGCATCTGGGCGCGCGCGGTTTCTGGGTCATGGCCGCGCTGTGTGTGGCGGCGCTGCCGCTCGCTTTGACCCTGCGCGAACCCGTTCGGAACGAGGCCTAGCCCGGATTTCTCACACCGTCACGTGCAACCCGGAGGGACGGCGCTCTTTGGCGCCAGGAGGGCGT